>DXGV01000024.1 GCA_019113745.1 Candidatus Blautia intestinavium | reverse complement strand
GAGGGCGTAAAATTTTCTGTGTCTATGGGAAAAATTCTTCTTTGATAAGAAACAGATATGTATAATTGCCTTGTCGGAACTTCTGCTTTTTGGCTGTCGAATTACTTATCTGTTTATAGTATTACCCATTTGACTCATGTTATACATGAATTTTAAGATTTTTTGCAGCACAAATAACGGCATCTGTAATCCCTTTTTCGTGGGCTCTGCCCACACCCGGCCTCAGGAATAAAGTCATGATAGCGAGGGCACTGCCGAACAGGGATTCAGCAGCATCCAGCCGATCTTGATAGGGATTCGATAGCTTTGCAACTACTTTTCCGTTAAGGGTAATATAGATGTCCTCTTTGCTGACAAGTAGCAGGTATTTGCTTAAATTATTCTTTAATTCAGTAGCGGTAATTGACATAAGGTTTCCTCCTTCCTGTTTTCCTATTCTTATTATATACGAATCGGACGATTCTATCAGGTAAATCATACAAAATTTACAAAAATTGAAATCATTGATAATCGTAATCCCCCTGATATGTGAGGGCTTTTGAGCCCGGAAACGGAGGTGCCCACCTATGGCTTCAAGGATCCAGGGGATCATGGTTGAGATCGGCGGCGATACCACAAAGCTCTCGCCTGCCCTATTTGGCGTCAATAGGGAGATTAAGAACACCCAGTTCCAGCAAAATGATCCTGACACTCAATGATGACCCGGAAGCACAGTAGGATGATACGATGGGTCAATGCTAGAGACTGGATTCTTGATCTTACCGATAACGAAAAACCGGATGAAAGGTCTGATTTGACAGCAATGCTTTTCGAATGATTGGCGGGAAGCTTCCCGCAAACTTGACTGCACTGGGGCTTCATGGTAAAGTGGAAGTATAACAGGCAGATCAGGCATTTTTCTGATCTGTTGGAGAAGATCATGAATTTATGGCGGCGAAGACGTAGCGGAACTGCCAAAATCTCAGGAGGTGCTTTATGGTTCGTTTTTTCAGGAAAAAACAGTATTCATTTTTTGTCGCTCCGCTGGCTGCTGCGGCTGTGACTGCTTCTGCGTTGGGCGGAGGGCTTCTTTATAAATCGGAAAGCGGTGTGACAGATGAGAAAGGCTGCGGGAAGGTTACAGAGATCAGTAGCCAGACAAGTGAAAGTATGATTCCGCTTCTGAGTGAAGAAGGAACAGCTGACGCTGATGGAGGGGATTCGGCCGCTGAGGATGCCGCTGCGGAAAATGCGTCCCTGACCGATGTAACGGCTTATGGGGATGTAGTCAGACAGTATGAAGAACAGTACGGAACTCTCCAGTTTTATGAGGATGATTACAGTACGAAATATACGGGGGTATTCCTTCTGAAGACCATGGATTTTGACGGAAACGGAGTAGATGAACTGGTGATCGGATATTCGGTTCCGCATCCCCAGGGAATTGAGTACTGCGCATGGCCTGCATTGGATGTATGGACGCTGGATAACGGAAGTCCTGTCTGCCTGTATGAGGAAGCTATCGTTACCCAGAGCGATATTGGGCGGCACTGCATGTATACCACGCTGGATGACGTCACCTATCTGGTGACCGGATGGTCCGGGTCAGATGTGGATCTGGATCTTCTGTCTCTCCAGGACGGAGCATTCAGTTCGGGATTAAAACTCCGCTCGGAGGAACTGATGTCCGGCGTCTATGTGACAGGGATGAAATTCTATCTGAACGAAAGCGAAATCGATGAGTCTGCTTTCAGCGATTATTACGATCGTATTTACAGCGACCGCAGTACAAATTACGACGGCTCTATTTATCAGGATTCTCCATACACTGCAGAGCAGCTTTCGGCGGATCTGCAGGAGATGAGAGAAAAAATTCTTCCGGAAGGCTGAATTTATTTGCGTAATTTGATTTTGGAAAGAAGTCTGATAAGCGGGCTTTTGAAGAGCGGCTTTTGTGAACTGCATATACAGAAATGAGAATGAATAAGGGAAGGGGCGTAAACATATGAAAAGAAAAATATTAAAGAAAGCAGGGATTCTGGTTTTTGCCGCGGCGCTGACAGTGGCTTCTGCGCCGGTTTCCGCTGTATGGGGATACGAGACGGCGGCTGCTGCGGAGGAAGAGAAAGATGACGCCGCTGTCGTAAACAATGGCGGACGCTTTGTCAGCTGTAACGGCAATACTTATTACTGGCGTTTTGCGCCGGGCAGTATTTCCCAGACAGGTGTTCTGGGAAGCTTTAACCAGGTGGAGGGAGTCAGCAACACGCTGATCTGCCGTAATGCTGCCGGAGAAGAGACAGAGCTAATCCAGGATACGGGAACGGGTCCGCTGTTTATTTCCGGCGGTCGGATTTATTATGAAAAAGGCTATTCTTCCTGGGGCGTATGCCAGCTGAACGGCGAACCGGTGACGTCCTACGATTCTGTAAATGTTCTTGAAGCTCTTCCGCAGCAGGAAGCGGTGATTGCGCAGGATTACAGCAGAGGAATCCTTGTTATTGCCGCTGATGGAAGCGAGACGGTTCTTGCTCCGGCGGAATCCTCTTATATTGGTGTTTTTGACGGCAGTATGTATTACGGCGTTGCTTCGGATAATCGTATGGATATTTACTGTATCAGCCTGGACGGAAATAATCAGACTGCAGTTGGCAGTGTTGTAATGCCCCAGGATTATGGGGATTTTGGGATGCTTTCCATTGGGGATACGCTGATGCAGAATGATGGAATCTATTTTACCTGTGGTTTTTACGGGGGAACAGGAAACTTCTTTTCGGCAGGAGGGGTTTATCGTATTGGATATGACGGAAGCTTTGCTACCCTTCTGGATCCTTCTGGTTCGCAGCAGATCAATTTTCCGAAGATTTATATTCAGGAGACAGATGGTGTTTCTACCCTGTACTATTATTCAGGAGACGGATATTCCAACGCAGGATCGTGGGACGGATGGGTTTCCGAGGATGTTTATGGTATGAACCTTGAAACAGGAGAGACGGCTCCAAGCTCCTTCGTGTTAAGTGATATCGGGGATATCGTCTGTATGGACGGCAGTATCCAGACACTTACGGACAGCAGCGGACAGTACAAGGTGGTGCTTTCAAAGGAGGCAGGTGCTTCTCTGGGATATACAGATATTGGCGGCCATTCCGGAAACGGGGAAACCTTTGTCGCCGACCTGGATATTGTGGATGATACTGCATATTTTACGATAACAAAGATGACGGAAGATCCGTCAGCCAGTGTGGGATGGCGGACAGGATACAGCAGGGAATCTATGAAAACCTACATGACGCAGTTGGGAACAGATGAAGTAACCCTTCTGAATGAATATTGATAATATGTTTTTGAACTTTTTTGATTCTTGATAAAAAAGAAAAAACTTTACTTTTCGTGTATTATGTGATATGATATCTGATGTCGAAGTGGTAACAGCACCACAAATTTCGACGTGCACCTGTAGCTCAGTGGATAGAGCAGTGGTTTCCGGTACCATGTGCGGGGGTTCGATTCCCTTCAGGTGTGTTTGCGCGAAACAAAGGATGGTTTCGGCGCTGTGTAATTTAAGGAGGACAAGAACTTGGATAATTTCAGGGAATGGTTATCAGATAACCTCCGCTATTTTATGCTTGGGGGCGTGATTCTGATAATCGTAGCTGTATTGTTCTTCGGCATTCGTGCCTGTGTTGGAAGTGGGAAGGGTGCTTCTGATGAAGAACAGAATACAGTTCAGGACAACAGCCAGGGAAATGTTCCTTCTTCTCCGGAAGATGATGGGGAGGCAAACGACGGGAAGAAAGAAGAAGATACGAATCCCTTGGAAGAGGGCAGTGCAGAGATTACTGCATTCATGCAGAGCTATTACAAGGCTTTAGGGGAAAGAGATATTACAACATTAAGAACGTTAGTCAGTGATCTGACGGCTTCCGATGAGTCCAGGATTACAAATGCAAAGGATTACATTGAAGGCTATCAGGTAGGTAATGTCTATACGAAAAAGGGGTTGGATGATAATTCTTATGTAGTTTATACCTGTTATAATTATATCTGCAGCGGAATTACAACACCGGTACCTTCATTAGGTTATGCTTATGTCGTGCAGGACAGCGGCGGCAACTATCAGATTCTCGGAGCTGCCGATCAGGATACAGAAATTTCCCAGTATATGGATACTCTTCTGACTGATGAAGATGTTCAGAGTCTGAGAGAGGATGTACAGGCAGATTACGATCAGGCCCAGAAGGACGATCAGGCTCTTGCTCAGTTCCTGGATGGACTGGGAAAGGACGCGGGATCTTCTGAGACAGCAGCCAGCGGAACGATGATGACAGTTACAGAGGGATGCAATGTCCGGGCGGAAGCAAGTACGGACGCTGATATCATCGGCGGCCTGGAGGCAGGAACTGAAGTGGAAAGTCGCGGTGTGGAAGGTGAATGGGTTCAGATTGACTATGACGGTCAGACCGGCTATGTACACAGCAGTCTTCTTGAATAGTGAGGATGTTTTCTGAATAATATTGGCAAAAGAAAAATAAGAGAAATTAAGGCGCAGGAGTTTTTCCTGCGCCTATTCTAATCTATGTCTTTTCTGCTATTGTGGCTTCAGATCACGATAGACGGTACCTGTCTGAAGCTCGATACCGCGTATTTCTGCAAGTTCATGAACAGTTACCAGTTCATAGCCCTGGCTGATCAGTTCAGGGATCAGAATTTCCGCTGCGTCAACGGAAGTGCTGAAAATATCGTGCATCAAAATGATGGAGCCGTCCTGTATCTGAGATAAAGCCAGATCCACAATCTGCTGAGGATCCTGGGACTTCCAGTCCTCCGTGTCGATGGACCAGAGGATCATTGGTGTGCCGATCGTTGCTTTTACGGAATCGTTTACAGCTCCATAGGGAGGCCGGACAACTGTAGCGCCGTGTCCTGTAAGCTTGAGAAGCAGTTCGTCTGTTCCTGCAATGGCTGCCGTCATATCCTCCGGCGATAGAGTGGTAAGATCGGTGTGCTCATATGTATGGTTCCCAAGTTCGCATCCCATCTCATCCATACGCTTTACCTCTTCGGAAAAATATTCCACTTCTTTTCCAACCATAAAAAAAGTGGCTTTCGCGTGGTTGTTCTCCAGACAATCCAGCAGACGTCCGGTGAAAGAGCTGGGGCCATCGTCGAAGGTAAGAGCTGCATATTTCTTCTCTTTGGGTTCTGGAGAAGGTGTTGGCGTTTCGGAGGGAACAGCAGACGGCTCCTCAGCAGTCTGCGTAGGAGCCGTCGATGTTTCCGCGGGAGCTGCGGATGCTTCAGGGGACTGTGTAGGAGCGGGAGTCGGGCTTTCCGGAGTGTATCCTTTCAGAGAGCCGTCTTCCAGAAGCTCATAGCTCTTGCCGTCTACAGTGACAATTCCGGTCTGCATGATTCCGTCCAGATCCATGTAATACCTTTTTCCCTCATAGTCGAGCCAGCCGGTGTGCATAATTCCGTCCTGATTGAAAAAATATCTTTTTCCGTCTGTATCCGTCAGCCAGCCTGTATAAGGAGTTCCGTTTACGAGAAACATCCAGTTGCTGCCGCTGGAAGTCCATATTCCTGAGGCTGCTTCGGGAGAAGCAGTTGCTGTTGGCACAGGAGTCGGAGTTGCCGTAGGAGAAACGGAAGGAACTTCTTTTTGGCTGTTTTCATTCTGAGAAGAAACCTGCCCCTGCTTTTCTGTATCGGATGTGGAGTTGGAATCATCGATGCCTTTGGGAACGAACAGTTCGATAGTGCCGTCTTTGATCATAGAGGGTTCTGCAGAAGACTGAGAAAAGAGCAGGGCAGACCCTGAACACAGTAGAACCGCGATCAAAAGAAGCAGAAGATTTGTCCGCTTTTTATGACCTGGCATGTTTTTTCCTCCTTTATGTAATTGTCATCCCCAGTGCAGAAATATAAGAGCAGGTGCCTGCCCTGAGATCTGCGCTGCTGTATCTGTCTTCCTGTCCATGTCATGGACAATAGAAGATGCTTGCTAAAGTATACAATATTCGACAGGAAAATACAACCCTGTCGGCTATTACGTGCACGCGTACGATAAACAAATTAAAAAAATAAAAAAATAAAAAAAATTTAAAAAAGTACTTGCATTTTGTTTTATTCTGTTGTATACTAACGAAGTCGGTTGAGACAAGGCCAGTTGGTCAAGGGGTTAAGACGCCGCCCTCTCACGGCGGAAACACGGGTTCGATTCCCGTACTGGCTGTTAAGGTGTGATCAAGCAGATTGATTGCACCTTTTCTTTTTTTGTTAAAAATGAAAAATACCTAAAAATATTTTGATATGTAGAGTTTTTGAAGGCGGGAGAAATCCTGCCTTTTTACTTTGACTCTTGCAAAATGCGCAGGAATAGGTTATGATACAGAACGAATGTTTGAGAAAGTGTTTAGATATACGGAAAGGCAGGAAAGCAGTCATGGCGAAAAAGGAAGCTTATAACGCGGGGAGTATTTCCGTTCTGGAGGGCCTCGAGGCAGTCAGAAAGCGTCCGGGTATGTATATAGGAAGTGTGTCCAGAAAGGGTCTGAACCATCTGATCTATGAGATTGTGGACAATGCGGTGGACGAACATCTTGCGGGATACTGCACACATATCCACGTTATCCTGGAACGTGACGGTTCCTGCACAGTTACGGATAACGGCCGCGGGATCCCGGTGGATCTTCATGAAAAAGGTATGTCTGCGGAGCGGCTTGTATTTACCACCCTCCATGCAGGAGGAAAGTTCGACAATTCCGCCTACAAGACAAGCGGCGGCCTTCACGGCGTTGGTTCCTCAGTAGTCAATGCACTGTCCACCTATCTGGATATTAAGATCAGCAGAGACGGATACGTGCATCACGACCATTATGAGAGAGGAATCCCCACGATCGAACTGGAAAACGGTCTTCTGCCGAAACTGGCGAAGACAAAAGAGACCGGGACCTGCGTGAATTTCCTGCCGGATCCGGAGATTTTTGAAAAAACAAGATTTTCAGCCACAGAGGTAAAAAGCCGTCTTCACGAGACCGCGTACCTGAATCCGGAACTTACCATCCTGTTTGAGGACAGGCGGGGAGAGGTTACGGAAACAGAAGAATACCATGAACCGGACGGAATCGTGGGATATATCAGAGACCTGAATAAAAAGGCGGAAGCCCTTCATGATCCCATCTGCCTGAAAGGCGAGTCGGAGGGGATCCAGGTGGAGGCAGCCTTCCAGTTCACCAATGAATTCCGGGAAAATGTCCTCGGCTTCTGCAATAACATCTATAATGCGGAGGGAGGCACTCACCTTACAGGCTTTAAGACCACATTTACGACGGTGATGAACACCTATGCCCGTGAGATCGGCGTGCTGAAGGAAAAGGACGCCAACTTTACAGGCGCGGATATCCGCAACGGCATGACCGCGGTTGTGTCTGTGAAGCATCCTGCGCCCAGGTTTGAGGGACAGACCAAGACAAAGCTTGATAATCAGGACGCTTCCAAGGCGGTGAGCAAAGTGCTGGGAGAACAGCTGGTCCTCTATTTCGACCGCAACCTTGAAACGCTGAAAACGATTCTTTCCTGCGCGGAAAAAGCTGCGAAGATCCGTAAGACAGAAGAGCGGGCGAAGACCAATCTTCTCACAAAACAGAAATATTCCTTTGATTCCAACGGTAAGCTGGCAAACTGCGAGAAAAAAGATCCCTCCCAGTGCGAGATCTTCATTGTAGAGGGAGATTCCGCAGGCGGTTCCGCAAAGACTGCCAGAGACAGGAATTACCAGGCGATCCTCCCCATCAGGGGAAAGATCCTTAACGTAGAGAAAGCCACAATAGACAAAGTGCTTGCCAACGCGGAGATCAAAACCATGATCAATGCGTTCGGCTGCGGATTTTCCGAGGGATACGGAAACGACTTCGACATTACCAAACTGCGCTATGACAAGATTGTGATTATGGCCGACGCGGACGTGGACGGCGCCCATATTTCCACCCTGCTTCTGACTCTGTTTTACCGGTTTATGCCGGATCTTATAACCGAGGGACATGTATACATCGCCATGCCGCCTCTTTATAAGGCTATGCCGAAAAAGGGACCGGAAGAGTATCTCTATGATGACAAGGCTCTTGAGAGATACAGAAAGAAGCACAAACCGGGAAGCTTTACCCTGCAGAGATATAAAGGTCTGGGGGAAATGGATGCAGAGCAGCTCTGGGAAACCACTTTGAATCCGGAGACAAGGCGGATGAAGCGGGTAGAGATCGAAGACGCCAGGCTGGCTTCCAGTATCACAGAAATTCTGATGGGAAGCGACGTCCCGCCCAGAAGAGCTTTTATCTACGAGCACGCTGCGGACGCGGAGCTGGATATTTAATACAGACGGCGGCTGTTTTCAGCAGGAAATGAAGAACAGACCTGGCATTGTACAGGTCTGGCCGCCGGGATATGAGGGAAACAGATTATGGAGACAAAACAGGAAAATGTAATTCGTGCAGATTATTCAGAGATCATGCAGAAATCCTATATTGACTATGCGATGAGCGTTATTATTTCCAGAGCGCTTCCGGACGTGCGGGATGGACTGAAGCCGGTTCAGAGAAGAACGCTATATGATATGTATGAGCTGGGGATACGATATGACCGGCCGTATCGAAAATGCGCCCGTATCGTGGGCGATACCATGGGTAAATACCACCCCCACGGCGACAGCTCCATTTACGAGGCCCTTGTGGTAATGGCCCAGGATTTCAAAAAAGGAAAGACGCTGGTGGACGGTCACGGAAACTTCGGCTCCATAGAGGGAGACGGAGCGGCTGCCATGCGATATACGGAAGCCCGGCTGGAAAAACTGACCCAGGAGGTTTTCCTGGCCGATCTTGATAAAAATGTAGTGGACTTTGTGCCGAATTTTGACGAAACAGAAAAAGAGCCTTCCGTACTTCCGGTAAAAATCCCCAATATCCTGGTAAATGGCGCGGATGGTATCGCGGTAGGTATGGCTACCAGCATTCCTCCTCATAATCTGGGCGAAGTTATCGATGCCATGAAAGCCTACATGAAAGACAACAGCATCAGCGTACGGGGCCTGATGCGCTATCTCAAGGGACCGGATTTCCCCACAGGCGGGATCGTGGTGAATAAAGACGGACTGAAAGAGATCTATGAGACGGGCAGCGGCAAGATCCGTCTCAGGGGAAGAGTGCAGACGGAGAAGCTCAAAGGTGGAAGGCTGCAGCTTGTGATAACGGAGATCCCCTATACCATGCTGGGAGCGAATATCGGCAAGTTCCTCAACGACGTGGCCTCTCTTGTAGAGACGAAAAAGACCACGGACATTGTGGACATCTCCAACCAGTCCTCCAAGGAAGGAATCCGTATCGTCCTGGAGCTGAAGCGCGACACGGATGTGGAAAACCTCACCAACATGCTTTACAAGAAGACAAGACTGGAGGATACGTTCGGCGTCAATATGCTTGCCGTGGCAGACGGAAGGCCGGAGACGCTGAACCTGAAACAGATCATCGAGTATCATGTGGATTTCCTGTTTGAGATCACCACAAGGAAATACAGCACTCTTCTTGACAGGGAAACGGAGAAGCAGGAGGTACAGGAAGGCCTGATCAAAGCCTGCGACGTGATCGACCTGATCATAGAGATATTAAGAGGAAGCCGCAGCAGGGATCAGGTGAAGAACTGTCTGGTAAACGGCGTGACGGAAGGAATCCGTTTCAAGAGTAAAGCAAGCGAGAAAGCGGCTGCAAAGCTGAAATTCACGGAGCGCCAGGCAACGGCTATTCTGGATATGCGCCTCTATAAGCTGATCGGACTGGAGATCCAGGCGCTGCAGGCGGAATATCAGGAAACAATGAAGAATATCGCGCTTTACAGAGATATTCTGGATAATTATGATTCCATGGCGGCGGTGATCGTAAAAGACCTCGACGGGATCAGGAAAGAATACGGAACGAAACGCCGCACCTCCATTGAGAATGCGGAGGAAGCGGTATATGAGGAGAAGAAGATGGAAGAGACAGAAGTCTGCTTCCTCATGGACCGTTTCGGATATATGAAGCTGATTGACAAAAACGCCTACGAGCGAAACAAGGAAGCGGCCCATAATGAGAACAGATATCTGTTTACCTGTATGAATACAGATAAGATCTGCCTGTTTACCGACAATGGGAAAATGCATACCATAAAAGCTACGGATATTCCCCTGGTGCGTTTCCGGGACAAGGGCGTTCCGGCGGACAATCTCAGCAATTATGACAGCAGCTCGGAGCAGATCCTGTATGTGGCTCCTGTGAGCAGACTGAAAGAGGATGTGCTTTTGTTCGTCACAAAGGCGTCCATGTGCAAGCTTGTGGACGGAGCGGAATTTGACGTGGCCAAGAGAACGATCGCCTCCACAAAACTTTCCGGAGAGGACTCCCTGGTCTTTGTGGGAAGCGCGTCGGAGATGGAGCAGGTGGTTCTTCAGAGTAAAAAAGGATATTTCCTTAAATTCCTGAAAACAGAAGTCTCTTCCATGAAGAAAACAGCGGTAGGAGTACGGGGAATGAAGCTTTCAAAAGAAGACTGCCTGGAACACGCTTATCTTCTCGGAGGACATCAGGAATATACCGTCGCCATCCATGAAAAGCCCTATTCCCTGAACAGGCTGCGTCTTGCAAAGCGCGACACAAAAGGCGTAAAGCCCAGGATCTGATCATAAAAAAAGCCGCTTTTGGGAGGCGGAAGCGCCACAGATATGGAAAAAAGCCTTGCTTTTCCTGAAGGATGGTGCTATGATGGTGATAACATGATAACGGATAACATAAGAGTGGACTTCGCGGTCCACTCTTTTCAATGTAGCCGGATGTATGAAAGGCAGGTGGAAATATGAGCAGACGGGAAGAATATGAAAAGAAAGCGGAAGCTCTGCTTGCGCCTATAGTAGAACAGGCGGGATTCGAGCTTGTGGATGTGGAGTATGTGAAGGAAGCAGGAAACTGGTACCTGAGAGGCTATATAGACAAGCCGGGAGGAATCACAGTAAACGACTGTGAAGCGGTAAGCAGGATCTTCAGCGACAGACTTGATGAAGATGATTTTATCGAGGACAGCTATATTATGGAGATCAGCTCCCCGGGACTTGACAGACCGCTGAAAAAGGACAAGGATTTTGCCAGAAGCATGGGAAAGGAAGTGGAGATCCGCACATACCGTCCTATCGAAAAGCAGAAAGAATTCAGCGGGATACTGACTGCATATGATGATAACAGTGTGACCATTGATGAAGACGGAAACCTGCGTGCATTTGACAGGAAAGAAATTGCCCTTATCCGTTTAAAAATTGAGTTTTGATAAAAATTTTCGGTACAGCGCAATAAGGAGGAATATAGAAAAGATGAACAGAGAGTTAATGGAAGCCCTGGATATACTGGAAAAGGAAAAAAATATCAGCAAAGATACCCTTCTCGGAGCCATTGAGCAGTCGCTGATCCAGGCCTGTAAAAACCATTTCGGAAAGGCTGACAACGTACATGTTACCATTAATCCGGACACCTGTGATTTCAGCGTGTACGCAGAGCGCGTGGTGACAGAATTTGTGGAGGATCCCGCTCTGGAGATTTCTCTGACAGACGCCCAGAAGATCAACGCCAACGCGGAGCTGGGCGATACTGTGAAAGTGGAGATCCAGTCAAAGGAATTCGGAAGGATCGCCACACAGAACGCCAAGAACGTGATCCTGCAGAAAATCCGTGAGGAAGAGCGGAAAGTCCTTTATGACGAGTATTATGGAAAAGAAAAGGAAGTTGTTACCGGAATCGTTCAGCGCGTTATGGGCAGAAATGTCAGCGTCAACCTTGGAAAAGCGGATGGAATCTTAAGCGAGAACGAGCAGGTGAAAGGCGAGGAATTCCGTCCTACCGAGAGAATCAAGGTATATATCCTTGAGGTAAAGGATACGCCAAAGGGTCCTCGCATCCTCTTATCCAGAACACATCCGGGCCTTGTAAAGCGCCTCTTTGAATCTGAGGTCGCGGAGGTAAAGGACGGAACGGTAGAGATCAAGAGCATCGCCAGAGAGGCGGGCTCCAGAACGAAGATCGCTGTCTGGAGTAACGATCCTGACGTAGATCCGGTAGGCGCATGCGTAGGTATGAACGGAGCGAGAGTCAACGCCATTGTTTCTGAGCTCCGCGGTGAAAAAATAGATATCATCAACTGGGATGAAAACCCGGCGATCCTGATCGAGAACGCTTTAAGCCCGGCGAAAGTTATTGCGGTTATGGCGGATCCCGATGAAAAAACGGCTCTTGTGGTGGTTCCGGACTACCAGCTTTCCCTTGCCATTGGTAAGGAGGGGCAGAACGCCAGGCTGGCTGCCCGCCTGACAGGATTCAAGATCGACATCAAGAGCGAGACCCAGGCAAGAGAATCCGGCGAACTCTATGAGTACGAGGACGACGAGTATTATGAGGATGAATATGAGGACGACGAGTACACAGGAGCAGCAGGGGAAGAAGAATATGCCGCAGATGAAGAAACCGCAGAGGACGGCGGCTATGCGGCGGACGAGGAAGCCGCGGCGGTAGAAGATGCCCCGGAGAGCGCAGAGGAAACCGAAGAGCCGAAGGAGCGGAAAGCGGTAGAAGAGGAGCCGGAATACGCATCAGAGGAGGAAGATGCGCCAGATTATGAAGACGAAAACTAAAATTCCCATGCGCCAGTGCACCGGATGCAGGGAAATGAAAAATAAAAAAGAAATGATGCGGATTTTAAAGACCCCGGAAAACGAGATCCTTCTGGATACTACCGGAAGAAAGAACGGAAGAGGGGCTTATCTGTGCGTCTCCATGGACTGCCTGGAAAAAGCGGTGAAAAACCACGGGCTTGAGAGATCGCTGAAGACGGCGATACCTCCGGAGGTCTATGAAGATCTGAAAAAGGAGTTTGAAAAGATTGAGAAACACCAATCATAAAGTTTTATCTCTGATCGGGCTTGCCACAAAGGCAGGTAAAACTGTCAGTGGAGAGTTTTCAACAGAAAAGTCCGTAAAGACAGGAAAGGCTTTTCTGGTGGCCGTAGCCGGAGACGCTTCGGATAACACCAAAAAGAAGTTCCAGAATATGTGTGATTTTTACAGTGTTCCGGTATTCTTCCTTTCTGATAAGGAAGAGCTGGGGAGGTTCTGCGGAAAGCAGTTTCGCGCCAGCCTTGCCGTGCAGGATGAAAACTTTGCGAAAGCAATGATGAAAGAACTTGAGAAATCATTGACCTGAAGGAGGCGAACTGCATGGCAGAAATTAGGGTATGCGAGCTTGCGAAAGAGCTTGGCAGGCAGAACAGAGAAGTAATAGAAGTTTTAAAAGCGAACGGGGTGGACGTCAAGAGCCATATGAGCCGTCTTGAAGAACCCTGTGTCAGAATGATAAAAGAAAAATTTTTACAGATGGGAAAGGAGCAGATCACGAAGGTGGAAAATTCCAGAACAGAAGAAAAAACGGTAACATCGAAGCCTGAAGCAGAAAAGACAGAGGCTCCCAAAAAGAAAAAAAATATTATCCGCGTGTATCACGCGCAGAATGCAAGCGACGGCGGGAAGAACAGACCAAAACGTCCGGCAGCAGATAAAAAATCAGGAGCAAGATCTCAGCAGAGACCTCAGACGGCAAAGAGAACAGCGGAGACTGCTGCGAAGAAACTTTCGGAAGCGGTAAAGAAACCGGCGGAAGCAGTAAAGAGAACAGTGGAGAAAGCGGCTGAGCAGGCGAAACCCGCAGAGGTAAAGACAGCGGAGACGGCAGCGCCTGCACAGAACGCGGCAAAAGCGCCTCAGCGCCAGGAACAGTCTCAGGCAAGAAATAACCAGAACCGTCCGGCAAGAGACGGAAGAGACAGCCGTGAGAGAGGCCGTGATTCCAGAGGCGGAGAGAGAAAACCCTCTGAAAGAGGCGCCCAGCAGGGCGGAAGACCCGGAAACCGTTCTCAGAGACCGGGAGAGGGCCGTCCGGCACGGACAGGGGAAGGCGGAGCAAGACCTGCCCGGGGCCAGGGGCGTTCTCAGGGAGGCCAGGGAAGACCTGACTCAAGAGGAGAAGGCGGAAGGTTTGCCGGAAGAGACAGCCGGGGAGGCCAGCGTCCGGGAGGAAGAAGAAATGAAAATGAGTCCGTATTCACACCGGAACTGACAAAAACCTCCAAAGACAGCAAGAGAGAGCGCGACAGAGAAAACAAAAACAAAAAGAAAGATTTTGATAAAATGTCAGGCGCGGGACACAGACCGAACCAGGGAGGAAGAAAAACACTTTCCAGACTTCCAAAGGCTCTCCAGAAACCGGCTCCTCAGCCGAAGCAGGAAGAGAAGAAACCGGAAGTAAAAGAAATCACCCTTCCGGAGAAGCTGACGATCCGCGAACTGGCGGAAGCCATGAAGATGCAGCCTTCCGTGATCGTGAAGAAGCTGTTCATGCAGGGCGTCATGGTGACGGTAAATCATGAGATTGATTTTGAGAAGGCGCAGGAGATCGCTCTGGACTACGATATCATTGCAGAGCCGGAAGAAAAGGTGGATGTGATCGGAGAACTCCTGAAAGAAGAAGAAGAGGACGAGGCGGACATGGTTCCAAGACCTCCGGTAGTCTGCGTTATGGGCCATGTTGACCATGGAAAAACCTCTCTTCTGGACGCGATCCGCCATACGAACGTGACACGGGGCGAGGCCGGCGGAATCACTCAGCACATCGGGGCTTATGTGGTGGAGATCAACGGACAGAAGATCACTTTCCTGGACACCCCGGGCCACGAGGCTTTTACAGCTATGCGTATGCGCGGCGCCAACGCCACAGATATCGCGGTTCTGGTAGTGGCCGCCGACGACGGCGTAATGCCTCAGACTATAGAGGCGATCAGCCATGCGAAAGCGGCAGGCGTTGAGATCATCGTGGCGGTCAATAAGATTGATAAGCCCAGCGCAAATATCGAGCGTGTAAAACAGGAGCTTTCCGAATACGGACTGATCCCGGAAGACTGGGGCGGAAGCACTATTTGCGTTCCTGTATCTGCCCATACGGGAGAAGGGATCGACACCCTTCTGGAAATGATCCTTCTCTCTGCCGAGGTCTGCGAGCTGAAGGCGAATCCGAACCGGGCCGCGCGTGGACTGGTGATCGAGGCCAAGCTGGATAAAGGCAAAGGGCCTGTGGCGACGATACTTGTACAGAAGGGAACCCTCCATGTGGGAGACTTTATCGCAGCAGGAGCATGCAGCGGCAAAGTCAGGGCGATGATGGACGACAAGGGACGCAGAGTAAAAGAAGCGGGTCCCTCTACCCCGGTAGAGATCCTCGGCCTTGGAGACGTTCCGAACGCAGGAGAGATCCTGATGTCCTTTGCAAGCGACAAAGAAGCCAAAAACTTTTCCGCAGCCTTTGTATCAGAAAACAAAAACCGTCTTCTGGAAGAGACAAAAGGCAAGCTGTCTCTGGATAATCTCTTTGACCAGATTCAGGCAAGCGATCTTAAGGAACTGCCGATCATTGTCAAAGCGGATGTACAGGGATCTGTAGAGGCGGTAAAACAAAGCCTTACAAAACTTTCCAACGAAGAAGTTGTCGTGCGCGTGATCCATGGAGGCGTAGGCGCTGTCAATGAGTCAGACGTTTCTCTGGCGGCTACATCCAACGCGATCATCATCGGATTTAACGTTCGCCCGGACGCTATGGCAAAGCAGCTTGCGGAGCAGGAAGGCGTAGATCTCCGTCTGTATAAAGTCATTTACCAGGCTATTGAAGATGTGGAGTCCGCTATGAAGGGTATGCTTGATCCGGTTTACGAGGAAAAAGTAATCGGCCATGCGGAAGTACGCCAGCTCTTCAAGGCGTCCGGCGTGGGAACTATTGCCGGAAGCTATGTGACGGACGGCGTGTTCCAGAGAAACTGCAAGGTGCGTATCTCCCGGGAAGGCGAGCAGATCTACGAGGGCGAGCTGGCGTCGCTTAAGCGTTTTAAAGACGATGTGAAGGAAGTAAAGGCAGGATATGAGTGCGGTCTTGTATTTGAAGGCTTTAACGACCTGAAAGAAGAAGACCAGGTAGAAGCTTATGTCATGGTGGAAGTACCAAGATAGGAGTTGATAATAAATGAGAAAAAACAGCATTAAGAATACCAGGATCAACGGAGAAGTCCAGAAGGAACTCAGCGCGATCATCCGCGGCGAGATTAAAGATCCCCGTATTCATCCCATGACTTCCGTCATGGCTGTGGAAGTGGCTCCTGATTTAAAAACATGCAAGGCCTATATCAGTGTTCTGGGCAGCGACGAGGCGAAAAAGTCTACGATCCAGGGACTTTCCAGCGCAGAAGGCTATATCAGGCGGATGCTGGCAAAAAACCTGAATCTCAGAAATACTCCGGAGATCAGATTTATTCTGGATGAATCTATAGAATATGGTGTAAATATGTCGAAGCTTATTGACGAGGTTGCCAAGAAAGACGCTTCTCAGGGGAAGCTGGAAGAAGAGGAATGACATGAAGAATATTTCAGAGATACTTACGGGAGTGAAGACCATGGGAATCGGCGGCCATATCCGTCCGGACGGCGACTGTGTAGGTTCCTGCATGGCATTATACCTGTATGTAAAGACTTATTATCCGGAAATTGACGTAAGAGTCTATCTGGATCATCCCAGACCGGTGTTCTCACATATTGACAGGATCGATGAGATCCGCACGGAGCCGGACGACGATGTGAGTTTTGACCTTTTTGTGACCTGCGATGTCAGCGCGCTGAAGCGTCTGGCTCTGGTAAGTGAATCTTTTGACAGGGCGAAAAAAACAGCCTGTATTGATCACCATGCCACTAACGTGGGCTTTGCGGATATCAACCATGTGGAAGGGGAGATCAGCTCCTGCTGCGAAGTAATGTACGGGCTGTTTGACAGTGAGAAGATCAACAGATCCATTGCGGCCGCTATCTATACGGGTATGATCCATGATACCGGCGTGTTCCAGTACTCATCCACAACTCCGGAGACGATGCGGATCGCGGGAGAACTGATGAAGACTGGATTTGAATTCAGCAAGATCATCGATCATTCCTTTTATGAAAAAACCTATCTTCAGAATCAGGTAATGGGCCGCGTGCTGGCGGAAAGCATTATGCTGCAGCACGGAAAGTTTATTGTAGGTTATCTTCGCAGGAAAGATCTGGATTTCTACGGTGTGGACGGAAAAGATCTGGACGGGATCGTCAGCCAGCTCCGTCTGACAAAGGGCGTGGAGGTCGCCATGTTCCTTTATGAGATTGAAACTCAGACATTTAAGGTGTCTTTGAGATCGAACGGAAAAGTGGACGTCAGCAAGATCGCCGTGTATTTCGGCGGAGGCGGCCACGTAAGAGCCGCAGGCTGCGATATGCAGGGCTCCGTTTACGATGTGATCAACAATATTTCTGCAGAAATAGACCGTCAGCTCTCCACGGAGCAGGAAGCATGATGGATGGAGTTCTGGTAGTCCGGAAGGAAAAAGGTTATACCTCTCACGACGTTGTGGCCAGACTGAGAGGAATTCTCCACATGAAAAAAATCGGCCACACCGGAACCCTGGATCCGGAAGCCGAGGGCGTCCTTCCGGTGGTTCTGGGAAAGGCTACAAAACTGGCGGAGCTTTTGACAGACAAAGAAAAAACATACCAGACAGTGCTTCGGCTGGGAATCGAAACGGATACCGAGGATATGACAGGAACCGTGCTGAAGGAACTGCCTGTAACCGTTTCGGAAGAGGAGGTACGCGCAGCGGCGGCCCTGTTTCTGGGCGAGCAGCAGCAGATCCCTCCCATGTACTCTGCTGTTAAGGTGAACGGAAAGAAGCTCTACCAGCTTGCGCGGGAGGGCGTCACAGTGGAAAGGAAGCCGAGAACCGTTTGTTTCCGGGAGATACAGATCCTGGATATGTCTCTTCCGGAAGTGAAGCTGTCTGTGTCCTGCAGTAAGGGAACCTATATCCGCACACTGTGTCATGACATAGGCAGGAAACTTGGGTGCGGCGGATGCATGAAAGAGCTTCTGCGCACCAGGTCAGGGCAATTCACATTGGAAGAAAGCCTTACGCTGGATGAGATACAGGAATATGTGGAGAAGGGATGCATTGAGGAACACATCCATAGTATTGAGGAAGTTCTGGGAGATTATCCTGCTGTTTTCTGCCGCGAAGAGGCCGACAAGCTTCTTCTGAACGGAAACGCTCTGGGCGCGGAGGACGCCGCCGGACAGGAAGAAGAGGGATGGCTGCGCATGCACACCAGCGCGGGAAGATTTGTGGGAGTTTACCAGTGGCATCCGGAAAGCCGCAGCTATCGTCCTGTAAAAATGTTCCTGTAGACGGACGGTATCCGCTCACGGAGGCGGGAAACCGGAAAACAGCGGACCAAAGGAGATCATGAGAAGTATTATGGAATATATGATAATTGACGGCCAGTTTCCCAGAATGAACGACTGTGCGGTAACGATGGGAAAGTTTGACGGAATACACCGGGGACACAGAAAACTGATTGAAAAAATACTGGAGCATAAAAGGGAGACAGGAGCGGCGGCAGTAGTGCTGGCCTTTGTCTCAGACAAAAAGATGATTCTTACAAGAGCGGAAAGACGGGATCTCCTGGAACACCTGGGAGTGGACGTTCTTCTGGAATGTCCACTTGACGGCAGGCTCAGGCATATGAAAGCGGAAAATTTTATCCGCCAGGTCCTGGTGGGCGCTCTTCACACATCTTTCGCGGCTGTAGGGGAGGATTTCCGCTTTGGTTTTGAAAGAAAAGGAACTCCGGAGATGCTGAGAAGATTCGGAGAGAAATACGGATTTTCCACAGAGATCCTTTCAAAAGAAATGGACGGACAGAGAAAAGTCAGCAGCACTTTTATCCGGGAGGAACTGAACCGCGGCAATATGGAAAAGGTATCCTCTCTTCTTGGCTGCGATTTTTATGTGTCCGGCATCGTGGAGCATGGAAGGGGGATGGGGCACAGGACGTTCTTTCCTACAGCGAACCTGATCCCCATGCCGGAAAAGCTCCTTCCTCCCAACGGAGTATACGTGACTGTGTCCAGTTTCGGACAGGAGGTATATCCCGGGATTACCAATGTGGGATATAAGCCGACGGTGGGAGAAAACTTTATCGGAGTGGAGTCCTACCTTTTTGACTGTGAAAAGAATCTTTACGGTAAGAGCTGTACCGTCCAGTTCAAAAAATTTCTGAGACCGGAGCATAAGTTCTCTTCCTTTGAAGCCCTGAAGGAACAGATTTCCAGGGATATCGCAAAGGGAAGAGAATTTTTTCAGAAGAGCTAAATAATTATTTACAGGAAATATCTTTTATGCTATACTATCTGAGGTGTGAATCAGCCCACATTCAGAGATTGGAATCTCCAACCGTTTCTTAATGTGCGGCGGTTATCAAATAAGAGAAATAAGGAGGAAATCACAATGATTTCAAAAGAAAAGAAACAGGCGATCATGAAGGAATATGCAAGAACAGAAGGCGACACAGGTTCACCGGAAGTACAGGTTGCAGTCCTGACAGCAAGGATCCAGGAGCTTACCGAGCATTTACAGACACATCACAAAGATCATCATTCCAGAAGAGGTCTTCTGAAAATGGTTGGTCAGAGACGTGGACTTCTGGCTTACCTGAAAAAGACAGACATCGAAAGATACCGTGCACTGATTGAAAAATTAGGTTTAAGAAAATAATTAGTATGCGGAAGGGCGGATATCCATCCGCCCTATTTTTAAGCAAACATTGCAGGAGTAATTTCCGAGACTACTGAAAAGCCTGTTTGTCCGGGACAAGCAGTTTTTTCAGTTGTTTCGGACTCCTGTCTGATGTAATAAAAGAAAAAGGAGAAAAGCTATGTACAAAAGTTATTCTATGGAACTGGCAGGAAGAACCCTGACTGTAGACGTAGGACGGGTGGCAAAGCAGGCAAACGGCGCCGTTCTCATGCATTACGGCGATACAACCGTGCTTTCCACGGCAACCGCCTCCAAAGAGCCCAGAGAAGGCATCGATTTCTTCCCCTTAAGTGTGGAATATGAAGAGAAAATGTACGCGGTGGGTAAGATCCCGGGTGGATTTAATAAAAGAGAGGGTAAGGCGAGCGAACACGCCATTCTTACATCCCGTGTTATCGACCGCCCGATGCGTCCTCTGTTTCCAAAGGATTACAGAAATGACGTTACCCTGGTGGATATGGTAATGTCCGTGGATCCGGAGTGCAATCCGGAGATTCCGGCTATGCTGGGTTCATCCATTGCCACCTGCATTTCCGACATTCCTTTTGACGGTCCCTGCGCCACTACACAGGTGGGACTGATCGACGGCGAGTATGTGATCAATCCGTCCCTGGCCCAGAAGGAAATTTCCGACCTGCAGCTTACCGTTGCCTCTACAAGAGAAAAAGTCATTATGATCGAAGCCGGAGCCAATGAAGTTCCGGAAGACAAGATGATCGACGCGATCTATAAGGCTCATGAGGTAAACCAGGAGATCATTGCCTTTATCGACAAGATTGTAGCGGAATGCGGAAAAGAAAAGCACACTTACGCTTCCTGCGCCGTTCCGGAAGAATTATTTGCGGCGATCAGAGAAATCGTGCCTCCGGAAGAAATGGAGGTTGCCGTATTCAGCGACGACAAACAGACAAGAGAAGAAAATATCCGTCAGGTGACAGAGAAGCTTGCGGAAGCCCTGGCAGACCATGAGGACTGGCTTGAGGTCCTTGATGAAGCTGTTTACCAGTATCAGAAGAAGACTGTCCGCAAGATGATCCTCAAGGATCACAAACGTCCGGACGGACGTGAGATCAGACAGATCCGTCCCCTTGCGGCCGAGGTTGATATCATTCCCCGTGTCCACGGTTCAGCAATGTTTACCCGCGGACAGACCCAGATCTGTACGGTAACGACTCTTGCGCCTCTTTCCGATGCCCAGAGACTGGACGGACTGGATGAATTTGAGACTTCCAAGAGATATATGCATCATTATAATTTCCCGTCCTATTCTGTAGGCGAGACGAAGCCCTCCAGAGGACCGGGACGCCGTGAGATCGGCCATGGAGCCCTGGCAGAGAGAGCTCTTGTGCCGGTGCTTCCTTCCGCAGAGGAATTTCCTTATGCTATCCGTACCGTGTCCGAGACTTTTGAATCCAACGGCTCCACTTCCCAGGCAAGTATCTGTGCTTCCACTATGTCTTTGATGGCGGCGGGAGTGCCTATCCGCAAACCGGTGGCCGGTATTTCCTGCGGTCTGGTGACAGGCGACACAGACGACGACTACATTGTTCTTACCGATATCCAGGGCCTTGAAGATTTTTTCGGAGATATGGACTTTAAGGTTGCGGGAACCCACGACGGAATCACCGCTATCCAGATGGATATCAAGATCCACGGCCTGACAAGAGAGATCGTAGAGGAAGCGATCAGAAGGACAAAAGAAGCGAGAGAATACATTCTTACTGAGGTTATGGAGAAATGTATCCCGGCTCCCCGCGAGCATGTGAACAAATACGCTCCGAAGATCATCCAGATCCAGATCGATCCCCAGAAGATCGGAGATGTGGTAGGACAGAGAGGAAAGACCATCAATACCATCATCGAGCGTACCGGAGTACAGATCGATATCAGCGACGACGGCGCGGTATCTATCTGCGGCGTTGACCAGAAGATGATGGATGAGGCTGCCCATATGATCCAGGTGATCACCACGGACTTTGAGGAAGGCCAGATCTTTACCGGAACAGTAGTCAGCATCAAGGATTTCGGCGCATTTATTGAGTTCGCACCGGGCAAAGAGGGAATGGTACACATTTCCAAGATCGCGAAACACAGGATCAACCGGGTGGAGGACGTTCTCACTCTGGGCGACAAGGTAAAAGTAATCTGTCTTGGCAAGGACAAAATGGGACGCATCAGCTTCAGCATGAAAGACGTGCCGGAAGAAGAGTAAAGCTATGAGATATCACAATATAACAAAGGACGACATGCTCAACGGCGACGGACTGCGTGTCGTGCTGTGGGTGGCCGGATGCAGCCACTGCTGCAGAGAATGCCAGAATCCTATTACCTGGGATCCAAACGGCGGCCTGCCTTTTACCGAGGCGGAAGAAAATGAGATTTTCGCGGAACTTGACAAGGATTATATCAGCGGGATTACTTTTTCAGGAGGAGATCCTCTCCATCCGTCGAATATTTCGGCAGTGACGGCCCTCGCCCGCAAAATCCGCCAGAAATATCCCCAGAAGACTATCTGGCTTTACACAGGCGCTCTCTGGGAGGAAATCCAGTATGAAGAGATCGTGAATTATCTGGACGTCTGCGTGGACGGTGAGTTTGAGGCGGAGAAAAAAGACGTTACTCTGAAGTGGAAGGGCTCTTCCAACCAGAGAGTGATCAATGTGCCCGCTACCCTTCGGGAAGGAAGGATCGTGCTTCACGCGCAGTAAAGCAGGCGGTAAGAAAATACAGTATAAAGAACGCGGCGGTATACAGAAGAATGTGCACCGTCGCGTTTTTAAGGAGGAACAGAATGAAAAGAATCGCGAAATTCCACAAAGTCAGCAGGGAGCGCTTTTTAAAAGACTGGAAAGATAAATTTCCGGAAACTTCCGAAAAAGAAATCCTTGAAATTTACGACGGGATCTCCCTGCCGAAAAGAGCCACGGCAGGAAGCGCCGGGTACGACTTTTTCGCCCCGGCGGACGTGACGCTGGCTCCGGGGGAAATAATCACGATCCCCACGGGAATCCGGGCGCAAATGCAGGAAGAATGGGTGCTGAAATGCTATCCAAGAAGCGGACTGGGTTTTAAATACCGCCTGCAGCTCAACAACACAGTCGGGATCATAGACAGCGACTATTTCTATTCAGACAACGAGGGGCATATTTTTGTGAAACTGACAAACGACGGCCGTGAGGGAAAAACTGTGGAAATTCCTGCGGGAACAGGCTTTATGCAGGGAATTTTCGTAGAATACGGAATCACAGTAGACGACGACGCCAGCGCCGTACGAAACGGAGGACTGGGAAGCACCACGGAAAAGAAAGCGAAGTAAAGCAGGAAAGAGAGCGGAAGAAAAAAAGACCCCGGAATTACTCCGGAGCCTGTCCTTTTTCTTCCGCCCTTTTTGCGTTTTCCACAATGGCCTGGAAAGCTTCCGCCGCAGCGTCGTATTCCTGGTCGTCTTCAATATTGGAAAGCATCGGGTCGCCTGACTCTGTGCGGGAGAAGGAATAAAGATATACCTCCCCGCTCTGGTTCTGGCCGTTTTCATCCAGAGGAAGAAGGGCGATATAATCCTTCTTGTTTACCGGATAAATAGTGAGAATGGCGCATTCCACCTCTGTATCGTCCTCCAGAGTCAGAGTGATGGTATTGTGGCCCTCGTCCATTCTGGAGCCGCACTCCATGCCGCAGGAAGCGCAGTCGCTGGGACTGCAGGATGCGTTGATGAATTCTTCGCTCATGGTATGATCCTCTCTGATTTTGCGTTTAAAAGTCCGGCGGAAGCCGAAAAAATCCGGAATTCCGCGCGAATCTCATTTTATCAGATATTTCCGGAGAATGCAATGAGGTTTCTTCTTATCTCTGCGAAAAAGCTGCCGGATGGAAGCGAAAAAGTTGTCGTGGCAAAGCGAAAAGTTATTTGCTATGCGGGGGGAAGATGCTATAATGAATTATAGAAAAATTTGAAGGAGGCAGAAAGTGAAATTTGTTTCATGGAATGTAAACGGCATCAGGGCCTGCCTGACAAAAGGATTTGAAGAAAACTTCCGGAAGCTGGACGCGGATATCTTCTGCATCCAGGAGACGAAATGCCAGGAGGGTCAGGTAAAGCTGGAACTTCCTGGCTACCGTCAGTTCTGGAATTACGCAAATAGAAGAGGATATTCCGGTACGGCTGTTTTTACAAAAAAAGAACCGGAGTCCGTATCTTACGGAATAGGCATAGAGGAGCACGACAAGGAGGGACGGGTGATCACCCTGGAATTTGACCGGTTTTATCTTGTTACCGTATATACGCCAAATTCCCAGACAGAGCTGAAACGCCTTTCCTACCGTATGGAATGGGAAAGAGATTTTCTTTCCTATCTTCTGAAACTCCAGGAAAATAAACCGGTGATCTGCTGCGGTGATCTGAACGTGGCTCATCAGGAGATCGACCTGAAAAATCCCAAAACAAACCGCAGAAACGCCGGATTTACCGATGAGGAGAGGGCGTGCTTTACCAGAGCCCTGGAAAGCGGATTTATTGATACTTTCCGGTATTTTTACCCGGATCTGGAGGGCGTTTACTCCTGGTGGTCATACCGGTTCAGGGCCAGAGAGAAAAACGCAGGGTGGAGGATCGACTATTTTCTGGTTTCCCCCTCCCTGAAGGACAACCTGAGAGACGCCATGATCCATACGGAGATCATGGGCTCCGACCATTGCCCGGTAGAGTTGGATCTGGACTTCTGACGGGGAAGAAAGAACGCGGCAGTATAAAAGAAACGACCGAAAAAGGAGAGCTGGTTATGAAAAGACAGAATGTATTAAATATCCGCAGCGGCTATCCGGCTTTATTTGGCGCCAACAAAATCGCGGAAGGGCTGAATTTTGCCGCTGAAGTTCCGAAAGGAGCCAAGGCGTCCCTGATCCTTTACCGCAAGGGTTCCGGGGTTCCCTGGCGGGAAATCCCTTTTCCGGAGGAATCCAGAACAGGAAAAATCTGCGCTTTAATCGTATCCGGACTGGACAGAAACCAGTATGAGTATAATTTCTGCATTGACGGAGAGATCGTACAGGATCCTTATGCATACGGGATCCGGGGGAGAGAACGCTTCGGCGCTTCTTCAGAACCCGGGGACGGGCATAAAATACGCTGCGCTTTTCTTCCGGATGAGCCCTACGACTGGGAGGAGGACAGATCTCCGGACATGCCCTATAAAGATATGATTCTTTATAAGGTCCATGTGCGGGGATATACAAAACAGTACAGGCTTTCTCCAAAATTAAAAGGAACGTTTAAGGGACTTGAGGAGATGATCCCCTACTGGAAGGAACTGGGCGTCAACGCCATAGAGCTGATGCCGGCCTATGAATTCTGTGAAATTCCCGTTTCGGACAAAACAAAAGGGATGATCTCTGAGAAAAGACAGGAGGGAAAGGTAAATTACTGGGGCTATGTTTCCGGCTTTTATTTCGCTCCCAAACGGTCCTACTGCGCCACAAAGGAACCGGAAAAAGAATTCCGGGATATGGTGAAGGCGATGCACCGGGCTGGGATCCAGTGCATCATGGAATTTTATTTCCCGAAAGAGGTGAATCCGCTTCTGGCTTTAAAGGCCGCCTGTTTCTGGAAATGTTATTATCATGTGGACGGGTTCCACTTTGTAGGGGACGGCGTGCCGGGAGAACTGATCGCGGAGGATCATCTTCTCTACGGAACAAAAAAAATGTTTCAGAATCTTCCGGTTTATTCAGGGGATGACAAAACGACGGCGGAATACCAGTCCGGGTTTCTGCAGGATATGCGCCGCTTTCTCAAAAGCGACGAGGGAATGATCCCCGGGGTGGAATATCATATCCGTCATGCGAACCCCTCCGGCGGAACGATTAACTATATGGCCTGCCAGGACGGTTTTACCCTTTTCGATACGGTGTCTTACAATTACCGCCACAACGAGGACAACGGAGAAAACAACGCTGACGGAAGCGAATACAATTATTCCTGGAACTGCGGGGTGGAAGGCCCCAGCCGGAAGCTTGCCGTACGGAAAATGAGAGAGCAGCAGATACGGAACGCCTTTTTGATGCTTCTTATAAGCCAGGGAACTCCCATGA
The DNA here is from genome assembly GCA_019113745.1 of Candidatus Blautia intestinavium. Taxonomy (GTDB): domain Bacteria; phylum Bacillota; class Clostridia; order Lachnospirales; family Lachnospiraceae; genus Blautia_A; species Blautia_A intestinavium. Next base: position 46,358 of record DXGV01000024.1, on the reverse strand, counting down.
TCTACGGAGGAGATGAGTTCTGCAATTCACAGAATGGCAACAACAACGCTTACTGCCAGGACAATCCCACAGGGTGGACGGACTGGAGGGCATTTAAAAAGAATAAAAAAATATGGGATTTCGTCCAGGAAGCCATTGCATTCCGCAAGGCCCATCCGGTTCTCCATATGGGCGGGGAGCCGAAAGGGGTGGATTATCTGGTAAAAGGCTTCCCGGATATTTCCTTTCACGGAGAAAGGGCATGGTATCTGAATGAAGAGAATACCTGCCGGCTCCTGGGGGTGATGTACTGCGGGGCCTATGCGGTGAAACCTGATGGAACAGAGGATGATTTCCTCTATGTGGCCTGCAATTTTCACTGGGAGAACAGAACAATCGCTCTTCCCAACCTGCCGGAAGGAATGGTATGGAGAAAAACGGCGGACACCTCCGATCCGGAAGAAAACAGTTTCCGGGAACGGGAGGAAGATTATCAGAAAAATATAGAGATCAATCCCCGGACGGTGGTTATTCTGGTGGGGAGAAAAAAGGAGGAATAGAAAATGCATCCCTGGCTGCATTTTAAAACCATTACAAGGCATAAACTGCTTGTCATGCAGTACTGTTTCCGCATAGGACTTTATAAGCAGGGACTTCTGCATGATCTGTCAAAATATTCTCCTGCTGAATTTCTTGTGGGATGTAAATATTATCAGGGGACTAGAAGTCCGAATAATGCGGAAAGGGAGGCTATCGGCGTTTCTACCTCCTGGCTTCACCATAAAGGCAGGAATAAACATCATTTTGAACACTGGGTAGATTATTCCCTGGATAAGGAACATGTGATCATGGGCGCGCAGATGCCCCGCAAATATGTGGCGGAGATGGTAATGGACCGCATAAGCGCCTCACGGAACTATCTGGGAGACGCCTATACGGACAGCCAGCCTCTGGAATATTTTCTGAAGAGCAAGGAAAAGCTCTGGTTCATCCACCCGCAGACAAAGAAGGAACTGGAGGGTCTGCTCCGCATCCTGAATGATCACGGCGAAGAAAAACTGCTGCGGTATATCAGGCGGGTTTATCTGAAAAACAGGCCAAAGGAAGCGCGGTATTAAAGTAGTACAGTAAGAAATAAAAGATGTTTCATATTCCAGGCGGGAATTGTCTGTGAAAAGCGGAGGCTTTCTGAAGAGCGGCCGTTTTTTGCAGGCAGTTTTTCTTTTATAAAATAAACAGTATATAACACTTGACAACAGTTTTGCACTGTTATATACTGTTTGTGACAGGAGGGATGGATATGCATATCATCATCAATCATTCTTCCATGGATCCCATATATGAGCAGATCGTAGCCCAGATTAAGGCGGAAGTCATCAACGGCAGTCTTCCCGCAGGAGAAGCGCTTCCTTCGGTGAGGACTCTTGCCAGGGAACTGAAGATCAGTGCCCTGACGGTAAAAAAGGCATACGATTATCTGGAGGAAGAGGGCCTGGTGGTCACAGTCCACGGCAAAGGCAGCTTTATCGCCCAGGCAAATCAGGGACTCCTGATGGAAGAGAGAAGAAAGGAACTGGAAAAAGATCTGGAACAGGCGGTGAGAAAGGCACGCTCCGGCGGCCTGACAGACGAGGAGATCCGTGAACTGTTTCAGCTTATTATGGAGGAGTAGAAGATGCTGGCGGAATTAAATCATGTAAAGAAAACATATAAGGATTTTCAGCTTGACTGTTCTCTGGCTGTCCGGGAGGACTGCGTCACCGGACTGATCGGGGCCAACGGAGCGGGAAAGAGCACTACATTTAAGGCGATTCTGGGACTTGTCTATCCGGAGAGCGGCGAGATCCGTATATTCGGTAAGGAAAGCTCCGGGATCACCACAGAGGATAAAGAGGACATCGGCACGGTGCTTGGCGGAAGCGGTTTCTCAGAGTATCTTACCGCGAAACAGATACAGAAGATCATGAAAGATTTTTATCCGAAGTTTCGCGCCGGAGAATTTGAAAAGAACTGCGTCCGGTTCAAAATCCCCATGGACAAGAAGGTGAAGGATTTTTCCAGCGGCATGAAAGCAAAGCTGAGGGTGCTCCTTGCCGTAAGCCACGAAGCGAGGCTTCTGATCCTGGACGAACCTACGGCGGGACTGGATGTGACGGCCAGAGAGGACATTCTGGATCTTCTCCGGGAGTATGTGGAGACGCCGGGAAGAGGAATCCTGATCAGCTCCCATATATCCGCGGATCTGGAACAGTTCTGCGATGATATCTATATGATCCACCAGGGGAAGATCGTTCTTCACGAAGAGACAGACAGGATACTGGAGAACTACGGCGTGGTCAAGGTAAGCGACGCCGATTATGAGAAGCTGGACAGGAGAGCCATTCTCCGGGTAAAGAAAGAGAGTTTCGGCTACAGCTGCCTGACCGACCAGAGACAGTTTTATCTGGAAAATTATCCTGATGTGGCTGTGGAAAAGGGCTCTGTGGACGAAGTGATTTCCATGATGGTGAGAGGTGAAGAGTTATGAAAGGACTTCTGAGAAAAGATCTGGCCCTTGTGGCCGTAAACGCAAAGACATATCTGGTTGTGCTGTTTTTCGTGGCAGTCTGGATGTTTACAACTGTAAAAGGCGGGGAAATATCTTATTTTGGCAGTATTTATATGATCGTCGTTTTCGGATTTGTGGGTCTGGGGACCATAACTTCCGATGAACAGAACGGAGCTGTAGGATTTCTGATGACGCTTCCTGTTAAAAGAAGCGATTATGTAAAAGAAAAATATCTTCTCTGTATAATGTATATTGTCTGCGGGTGGGCGTTATCTGTTATTCTGGCTGCCGTCATATACAGGGAGCGTATTTTTTCCGGGGACGAGCCATTTGTAATATTCAGCATTCTTTATATGCTGGCGGCTGTCATACTCGTTTTTCTGATGATCCCCATAAATTTCCGGTTCGGTACGGAAGTCGCCAGGATCGTACTCTTTGGCGTTTTTGCCGCGATCGTTCTGGGCGTAGTCGCAGGCCTGTATCTGCTGGAAAAGATCATACCGGATCATTCTTATTTTGATAAGATCGCGGAGACAATTAATGCGGTAACAGCCGGACAGCTTCTGTTAGGCTTCCTGGCTGTGCTGGCGGTAGAAGGCGTCCTGTCTTATCTTTACAGCCTCAGAGTGATAAAACGGAAGGAGTTCTGAAAATAATCCCGGTTTCTTGATTTTCTTTTACGCCGCCGATATAATAGTGATCATAAAAGAATATGGAGAAACGGATATGGAAAGAAATCAGATTTATATTACATGCGGAACCGAATATCAGGAAATGACGATGGAACTCCTGAAAGAATGCGCCCTTGCGGAACTGATCGGGGACAGGAAGAAACGGATCGCCATCAAGCCCAATCTTGTCTCCGCCTCCGATCCGTCCAACGGAGCCACCACCCACAGAGAGATCCTGGCGGGTATCATGGAATACCTGCGTGGCCATGGTTTTCAGAATATTGTTCTCACGGAAGGCTCCTGGGTGGGAGAGAAGACGGCAGACGCCTTCCGGGCCTGCGGCTATCAGGAGATATGTGAACGTTATGAAGTGCCTTTTCACGACACGCAGAAGGATAAGGGCGTTTCCACTGACTGCGGCGGAATGAAACTGAATATCTGCAGCAGCGTGAGCGATATTGACTTCCTTATCAATGTCCCTGTGTTGAAAGGTCACTGCCAGACGAAGATCACCTGCGCCCTGAAAAATATGAAGGGCCTGATTCCTAATTCTGAAAAGAGAAGATTCCATTCTCTTGGGCTCCACAAGCCTATAGCTCATCTGAATACGGCTATCCGGCAGGATTTTATCGTAGTGGATAATATCTGCGGCGATCTGGACTTCGAGGACGGAGGGAATCCGGTTGTGATGAACCGTATCCTCGCCGGAAGGGATCCGGTGCTCATAGACGCTTATGTCTGCCATATGATGCACTACCAGGTATCCGACGTGCTTTACGTGGAGCTAGCCGGGAAACTCGGAGTGGGATGTCCGGACATCAGGAGGGCGGATATCCGTATCTGCGGAGAGAGCATGGGAGAGCAGCTTCCCCGTTCCCGCAAAGTGGTAGAGCTGGCCGACGCGGTGGAGGAAGTGGAATCCTGCAGCGCCTGCTACGGATACCTGATCCCCGCCCTGGACAGACTGAAACAGGAAGGACTTCTTCAGAACCTCCATGAAAAAATCTGTATCGGACAGGGATACCGGGGAAAAACAGGAAAACTGGGAATCGGCCACTGCACAAAAAAATTCCGCTGTCACCTGGAAGGCTGTCCTCCCCTTGAAGGGGAAATCTATGATTTCCTGAAAAACTATATTCTGGAACACCACAGATCATAAAAGTCATAAAAGATTTTTTGCAGACAGAAAAAGACTGCTCTCATTGTCCGGCGGACAGATACGGCCAGACAATGAGAGCAGTTTTATACAGAAGGAATGTTCTCAGAAATCTCTCGCCGCTTCTGTGAGAATCTCCAGGATCTGATCTTCCGTAAAGCGGCTGCTGTCAATGCAGAGGTCGTACTGCGTCAGATCCGTCCACTTTTCGTCTGTGAAAAACTCATAATAAGCGCGGCGCTCTTTGTCCATCCGCTTCACCATCTTGCGGGCGCTCTTTTCCTCCCGGCCTGTGCGGGCCCGGATATTCCGGACGCGGAGCTCGTAGGGAGCGTAGATAAAGATACTGAGCGCCTTATCTTTCAGGATATGGTTCGCGCAGCGGCCGACGATCACACAGTTTCCTTTGTCTCCAAGGGACAGAATAATATTCCGCTGTATCTCGTAAAGTACGTCGTTCATGGGGATCGCATAGTAATCAGGACTGATCTGTATTTCATGGTCTATAGAAAAACGCCACTGGCTGGGCTTTTTTTCATCTACCTTTGCAAATTCATCAAAAGGAACCTGTTTCTCTTTGCTGGCCATTTCGATCAGCTCTTTGTCATAGAACGCATATCCCAGCTTGTCTGCAAGAGCTTTTCCGATGACACGTCCCCCGCTGCCATACATACGGTTGATGGTAATGATGTGTTTACTCATATGAAATCCTCCCTCCCGGCTCTTTCTTTTGTCTTAATCATATCACAATTATCATACAATTTCCACAATAAATCAATATAAAATTAAATAAATTCAGAGAAAATATACATATAAACAGGAAGGCGGAAAATATTCGCTGGTGATTATGACGAAAAGCTTTCCGGCCATGGAACAGGCGGCCAGGGAGAAAAGGGGCGGCTCCTGTCGGAAAAAACTGCTTGACATATCTTCGCTTATTAAATATAATTTTCTTATGCATTACAAAAATGTTACAAAAAAATAAAAACATGTGAAAAATGCAAGGAAGTAAATGTTATGAGGAACGCAAAATTATCGGACAACCATGAAAAAAGTGAAAGAAAAGGAAATCCATCCATCCATGGATTTGTATCGCTGAGTGTATGTGCTGTTACGGTAATCACTCTGTCGCTGGGGCTGCGGATTGCCGGAAGTGAGAGGAAGAGCCAGGTATACGCCGCTTCTGACTCTGAGGCTGTTTCTGCCAGCGTGAGCAGTGTGGATTACGATCTTCCAACCGGGATCGCGGGAGTGGCTTCCGGCGTAAGCTCCGCTCCGGAAGTGGGATCTGAAATCTACCGGATAGGAACGTCCTGCGAGCATGTAGTAGTGGGCCAGAGGGTACAGGAGGTGCAGAGCGGCGTGCAGGAGCTCAACGTAAGCGAGTCTATGGCCGCCGCGGTGGATGATTTTGATTCGCAGGCGATCTCCCTGGCTTCTTCCGCTACAATGATGTCAGACACGGATTATGAGAATCTTTTGAAGATCGTGGAGGCGGAGGCAGGAACGGAAGATATCAAGGGACGGGTTCTTATCGCTAATGTGATCATGAACCGTGTGAAGCATCCGGAATTTCCTGATAACATTACAGACGTGATATGGGAATACGACAACGGAGTGCCCCAGTTTTCTCCTGTAGCGGACGGACGGATCAATGAAGTGACGATCTCGGACGAGACGAAGGAAGCGGTCAGACTGGCTATGGAGGGCGTGGATTATTCGGAAGGAGCCCTGTTCTTTATCCAGAAATCCGCGGCGGAGAAACATAATATTGCATGGTTTGAAAGAGACCTGAAGAGATTGTTTAAACACGGCGTCCATGAATTTTATACATATCCGGAAGAAACGTCAGAGAGCGGAAAAGCTTCAGAAGAAGACGCACAGGATTCCTCCGGTGAGGACGCTCAGCTTGTACAGATGATAAAGACAGATACTTCCCAGGTATCGTAAAATACAGGAGAGAAAAAGAAAAACAGGAAAACCCTGCGTCAGCAGGGTTTTCCTATTTTTCTATGGCATTTTGGAAAAGAACATGATACAATGTTGCAGAAGAAAATGAAGCAGAGAACAGATGTGAGAAAGATAAGAAAGGCAGGAACAGTATGCAGGTATTATATAAAAGCACCAGAGGAAACGGAGAAACAGTGACGGCTTCCCAGGCAATTTTAAAAGGACTTTCTAAGGACGGAGGACTGTTTGTCCCCACCGTTATCCCAAGCCTGGACGTGCCGGCGGAACGCCTTGCGCAGATGTCCTATCAGGAGACGGCTTATGAAGTAATGAGCCGCTTTCTGACGGATTTTACAGAAGAAGAACTGAAAAGCTGCATTTCACAGGCATATGATTCCAAATTTGACACAGAAGAGATCGCGCCTCTTCACAAGGCGGACGGAGTGTATTTCCTGGAGCTGTTCCACGGCGCTACGATAGCCTTTAAGGATATGGCGCTTTCCATTCTGCCCCATCTTATGACTACAGCGGCCAAGAAGAATCACGCGGATAAGGAGATCGTAATTCTCACCGCTACTTCGGGAGATACCGGCAAAGCCGCTATGGCAGGATTTGCGGACGTTCCCGGGACGAAGATCATCGTATTTTATCCGAAGCATGGAGTAAGCCCCATCCAGGAGAAACAGATGGTGACGCAGAAGGGAAACAATACCTATGTGGTAGGGATCACCGGGAATTTCGACGATGCCCAGAGCGCGGTGAAGAATATGTTCAACGACCAGGGGCTGGCAGAAGAGCTGGCTGAGGCGGGATTCCAGTTCTCCTCCGCAAACTCCATCAATATCGGACGTCTGGTGCCTCAGATCGTATACTATGTATACGCTTATGGAAAACTGGTAAAATCAAAAGCAATACAGCCCGGGCAGAAGATCAACGTGGCAGTTCCAACTGGAAACTTCGGAAATATCCTGGCAGCTTACTATGCAAAGCTTATGGGGCTTCCGGTAAATAAGCTGATCTGCGCCTCAAACGAAAATAAAGTGCTGTTTGATTTCTTCCGCACAGGAACCTACGACAGAAAAAGAGATTTTATCCTGACTTCCTCACCCTCCATGGATATCCTGATCTCAAGCAATCTGGAACGTCTGATCTACCGTCTTACAGGTGAGGACGCAGAAAAGTGCCGGGAGCTTATGGAGGCATTAAGCCGGGGAGGAGAGTATACGATCACCGGGGAGATGAAAGCCGGACTTGAGGATTTCTACGGGAATTTCTGCAGCGAAGGAGAGACAAGGGAAGCTATCAGCGCGACCTACTATGGCTCCGGTTATGTGATCGATCCTCATACTGCCGTGGCGGCAGGAGTTTACCAGAAATATCTCCGGGATACGGAAGATTCTTCTGTTGCAGTCATAGCTTCCACGGCGAGCCCATATAAATTTACAAGAAGCGTGATGGACGCGGTTTCCGACAGATATCAGGGACTGGATGATTTTGCTCTTGTGGATGCGCTTTCTACCCTTACGGGAATCAAAGTGCCAAAGGCTGTGGAGGAGATCCGTACGGCGCCTGTTCTCCATGACACAGTGGTGGCGGCTTCTGAAATGCCGGACACAGTGCGAAAGATTCTTGGAATCAGATAAAACTGTATTTTTTGTAAAGAGATTGAAATATATTAGAATAAAATGTTGAAAAACAGCATATAATAGAGTACAATACAAGTAACAAAAATCCTGGGATGTGCGAGACCCCTTCCATTTTTGAACCTACATTGACAAGAAGGGAATCCAACATCGCAAATGTGATGTCAGACCTCTCGTTGTGGTAGGCAGATCATTTGTTGCGGACACCCACCTAGCGGCGGCTAGGCGTCAAAAAGAAGGGAACGGCATCCTGGGACTTTGAAGAAAAAGCGAGCCATTTGTTGGCTCTTTTTTTAAATGCAGAAACCAGTAGCGGGAGGGAAAAACATGGTAACAGAAAAGATTTTTGACAGACTGCCGTCCGGCGGGGAAATCCGCTGTTTTCATCTGGAAAACGCTTCAGGGGCATATGCGGAGGTGCTGGAATACGGGGCTCTTTTAACAAAGCTGTGCGTACCGGACAGAGACGGCGTACAGAGAGACGTGGTGCTGGGATATGATTCCATAGAAGGATACCTGACAAACGGCTGCTTCTTCGGAGCCACGATCGGAAGAAGCGGAAACCGTATTGAAGGTGGCCGTTTCATGCTGGAAGGCAAAGAAGTCGTTCTGGCGAAAAATGAGGGGGAAAATAACCTTCACAGCGGTCCGGAGGGTTTTGAGAAAAAAATGTGGAAGGTGGAGAAGATCTCCCGGGAAAAAAACAGCGTTACTTTTTCCAGGATCAGTCCTGACGGAGAAAACGGATTTCCGGGAGAGTTTCACGTTTCGGTTACATATGAATTTACAGAGGAGAACGCTCTCAGGATCGTCTATGAGGGAACCAGCGACAAGACCACAGTAGCCAATATGACGAATCATTCTTACTTTAACCTTAACGGGGAGGGCAGCGGCAAAGTTCTTGACCAGTATCTTACTATCTGTGCCCGGTCCTATACGCCGGTAAGGGAGGACTCGATCCCTCTTGGAGAAAATGCGCCGGTGGAGGGAACTCCCATGGATTTCCGCAAAGAAAAGACGATCGGTCAGGATATCGAGGCGGATTTCCGGCAGTTGAAATATACAGGCGGCTTTGACCATAATTATGTGACGGAAGGATATAAGCCGGGAGAAGTCCGGAAAATTGCCTGCGCCAGATCAGAAAAAACGGGAATTGTGATGGAGGTTTTCACCGACTGCCCCTGCGTACAGTTTTATGCCGGGAATTTTGTAGAGAACGAGAAAGGAAAGAACGGACATGTATACGGCAAACGGGACGGCTTTTGCCTGGAAACACAGGTAGAGCCCAACGCGGTGAACGTTCCTGCTTTTCATTCCCCTGTTCTGAAGAAGGGCAGCCGTTATCATTCGGAAACTATCTACAGGTTTGGCCTGAAAAAATAAACAGATGCCATTTTTTCTGGTTTTCTTCATATACTCTTTATATGAGGAAAACCAGATTTTTTTACGTGCATCATTTTTTACTGGCAATTCTGCTGGGCTGTATGGTTCTGATCAATTCCGCCATGGAAACCAGGAGGGAGCAGAAGGAAGAATATCTGAAGCTGGCGAAGCAGGAAACGGAGACAAAGGGGACGGAGATACGGAAAGCGGAGGAAACAGGGATACAGGAAGCGGAGAAGAGGGAGATACAGGAAACGGATGCGGAAAAAACAGCAGGGCAGGAAGAAGGAGAACCGGCGGATTCCGGTGAGGAGGAAGATGGAGCCGCAGGAAAGGAGGCGGATGGGGAAAAAAAGGAGGAACCCATGATCCGGGTGCTTCTGATGGATACCGGCTATACCTCCTATTTTCATCCTTCCGTCTCACTGGTTTACGACGGACAGGAAATGACATACGGCCCTGACTGCATGGAAACAGGAGCGGAGCCCGTGAAGATCACGCCGAAGAAAGGCGGCGTACAGGTTGTTTCCATACAGCGGCAGAGCGGAAATCCGGTATATGAAGGAAGTCTTGAGATAAGCAGACGTAAGGAAGGCTTCCTTTTGGTCAATGAACTTCCTCTGGAAACTTATCTGGAAGCAGTGGTGCCCAGCGAGATGCCCTCCGGGTATGAGAAAGAGGCGCTGAAAGCCCAGGCAGTCTGTGCCAGGACGTATGCCTGGAAACAGATGCAGGAGGAAAAATTGAAGGAGTACGGGGCGGACGTGGACGACAGTGTGAACTATCAGGTGTATCAGAATATAGAGCCCCAGGAAACGACTACCCGGGCTGTAGAAGAGACAAAGGGAAAGATCCTCTGCCAGAATGGAAAACCGGTGGAAGCATATTATTTTTCCACCTCAGCGGGGGTGACAAGTACAAATGTGATCTGGGGAGCAGATGAGCCGGCGTCCTATCTGAAAAGCGTCCCCTGTTCTTTTGACGCTCAGGAGCCCTGGAGCTGGTGGCAGGTGGAAATCCCCTGGGAGAATCTGGAACAGAGAGCTGCGGATCGTCTGGGAAAGGAGGGAGAGCTTTTCAGTGTGGACGTCACAAGAAAAGAGGAAAGCGGCGCGGTGACAGGGCTTAAGGTGGCTGCGGAGGCGGGCTCTTTTCTTCTGGAAGAGGAGTACGCCATCCGGGAATTTTTGTCGCCCCGGGGATGTGTGATCACCGAGAAAGACGGAACTGCCGCGGAGGGAGGAACTCTGCTTCCAAGCTCTTATTTTGAGATGGAGACTGTTCCGGGAACTTCGGTTATCCTTACCGGAGGCGGGTATGGCCACGGAGTAGGGATGAGCCAGAATGGAGCCAATCAGATGGCCGCGCAGGGATATACCTGTGAAGAAATCCTGGATTATTTTTTTAATAACGTGGAGATCCGGACGATTCCTCTGGCCGGATAAAATAGATTTCTGTGAAACAGGGGCGTGAGCAGGAAGCCGGAAGTCTTGCCAGGGCAGCGGATCCATGGTATGATAAACAGGAAATCTGTAAAAATGAACTGCCGTGGCGCAGTGAAACAGGAGAAGAAATATGGAAAAGATAAGAGAAAAAGGTTCTCTTCATTTAATCCTGGGATTCGCGGAAAGGATCAGGGTGGATCATGTAGGCGCCTACGCCGCGCAGACGGCCTATTTCCTGATGATGTCCTTCATTCCCTTTATATTGTTTCTGACAGCCATTGTGCAGTATACGCCACTGACCTACCGGGTGGTGCGGCAGGTGATCATCGGGATCGTCCCGGAAAATCTTCAGGGATTTGTGCTGAGTATTGTGGCCGAGGTTTTTTCCAAGAGTATCGCCGTGCTGCCTGTATCCGCCATCATGGCGCTCTGGTCATCCGGAAAAGGAATGCAGGCGCTGATCAACGGGCTGAATACCATTTATCATGTAAGAGAGACACGTAACTGGCTTGTCAACAGGATCTACTCCATGTTATATATGTTTCTTTTTGTGATTGCCCTGATCGTCAGTCTTCTGCTTCTTGTTATGGGAAACAGGATTCATGAGGTGGCAATGGAATATGTGCCTTTTCTCGGAAGAGTGATCGGCAGGATACTGGGCGCAAAGACGTTCCTTGTTTTTGTGATGCTGTTTCTTGTTTTTCTGGTACTGTACCGGTATCTTCCAAACAGAAAGGCAACACTGAAAAGTCAGGTGCCGGGAGCTTTTCTCACGGCAGTAGCCTGGTCCTTGTTTTCTTATTTCTTTTCACTTTATTTTGCATTCTTTCCGAATGTCAGCAGTATGTACGGAAGCCTCTCCACCCTGATCATGGTGATGCTGTGGCTTTACTGTTGTATGAATCTCCTGCTTTATGGAGCGGAAATCAACGCATACTTTGAAAATCAGTTCCGGCAGGCCCAGATCAGCTTCTGGAAACTGATCGCCAGAAAAAGAAGACAATTCCGGCAGGAACGAAAAGAGGCGCGCCGGGAGAAAAAAACTTGACAGATTTTTGCTCTTATGGCATATTATTTAAAGACGAAAAGCTGAGAAGGCGTTTCAGGGTTCTGTTTTCTTACAGAGAGAAGAAGTCACCGGCTGCAAGCTTCTTTAAGTTCAGACAGTTCCTTACTTTCCCGCCGGAGCTTCATTTCTGAACCGTAACCGGCGTTCCGGTTCCAAGTAGGAGATGACGTGGCTGCGCGTTAAGCAGAGACAGAGTGCCTGTGTATTTCTGTACATGGGAAACTGGGTGGTACCGCGGATATTCCGTCCCTCTATGAGGGGCGGTTTTGTTGTTTCATAGAAAATTTCAGCAAGACAGAATCTTGAATTTCTATGAAACAACAAAACGCTCCGCGTGGATGCGACCAGATGCATCTGGCGCACAAAAACAGCAAAAACTGATTAAAATTTTAAACGCATATCAAAAGGAGAAATGAACCATGAGTATGAAGGAAAAGCTTCAGGAACTGGCGGAAACCGCCAGAAAACGGATTCAGGAAGCAGACGGCCCGGACAAGCTCAACGAAGTTAAAGTGGCTTATCTTGGAAAGAAGGGCGAGCTTACCGCGATCCTGAAAGGAATGAAGGACGTGGCTCCCGAGGAACGTCCCAAGGTGGGGCAGCTTGTAAATGAGACAAGAGCAAAGATCGAGGAACTTCTTGAAGAGACGAAGAAGAACCTGGAGGAAGCTGTCCGGGAAGAAAAAATGAAAGCGGAAGTGATCGACGTAACCCTTCCTGCAAAGAAGGCCAGGATCGGACACCGCCATCCCAATACCATCGCCCTGGAAGAGGTGGAACGTATTTTTATCGGCATGGGCTACGAGGTTGTAGAAGGACCGGAAGTAGAATATGCGGACTATAATTTTACAAAGCTGAATATCCCGGAGGATCATCCGGCAAGAGACGAACAGGATACTTTTTTCATCAATAATTCTATCCTGCTCCGTTCCCAGACATCTCCGGTACAGGCCCGTGTTATGGAAAAAGGAAAGCTGCCTATCCGTATGATCGCGCCGGGAAGAGTGTTCCGCTCCGATGAAGTGGATGCCACCCACTCACCTTCCTTCCATCAGATCGAGGGAATGGTCATCGACAAAAACATCACCTTCGCGGATCTGAAAGGAACACTGGAGGAATTCGCGAAAGAACTTTTCGGACCGGAGACAAAGACGAAATTCCGTCCTCATCATTTCCCGTTTACAGAGCCCAGCGCGGAGGTAGACGTTTCCTGCTTCAAATGCGGCGGGAAGGGCTGCCGTTTCTGTAAAGGTTCCGGATGGATCGAAATTCTGGGCTGCGGTTCCATTCATCCCAATGTGCTGAAAATGTGCGGCATCGATCCTGACGAGTACACGGGCTTTGCTTTCGGCGTAGGTCTGGAGAGAATTGCTCTCCTGAAATATGAAATCGACGATATGAGACTTTTATATGAAAATGATATCCGTTTCCTGAAGCAGTTCTGAAAACTGTTTCTCTGTTTTACAGGAAATACTAATGCGTGCAAAAGCACCGGATTTCCTGTGGGAACAAAAATACTCCGCTAGGATGCGGCCAGATGCAGATAGAGATAGAAAGGTGGATAAAAAATGAATACATCAATGTCCTGGATAAAAATGTATGTACCGGATCTGGATGTGACAGCGCAGGAATATACGGACGCTATGACGCTTTCCGGAACAAAGGTGGAAGGCTATGAGGAGCTGGACGCGGATCTGGACAAAATTGTCATCGGACAGATTAAAAAGATTGAAAAACATCCTGACGCAGATAAGCTGATCGTCTGCCAGGTGGATATTGGAACAGAAACAGTACAGATCGTAACCGGGGCGCCAAATGTAAAAGAAGGCGACAAGGTTCCGGTTGTTCTGGACGGCGGTCGGGTTGCCGGAGGCCATGACGGAAAGAAAACTCCCGGCGGGATCCAGATCAAAAAGGGAAAACTCCGCGGCGTGGAATCCTGCGGTATGATGTGCTCTATTGAGGAGCTTGGAAGCACCAGAGAAATGTATCCGGAAGCACCGGAGTATGGTATCTACATTTTCCCCGAAGATGCAAAGGTAGGCGAAAGCGCCGTCAAAGCCCTGGGGCTGGACGACGTTGTATTTGAATATGAGATCACGTCCAACCGTGTGGACTGCTACAGTGTTATCGGTATTGCCAGAGAGGCTGCCGCTACCTTCGGAAAAAAATTCTGTCCTCCCGTTGTTAAGAAAACAGGAAACGGCGAGGATGCCTCCGACTATATTAAAGTAACGGTGAAGGATCAGGATCTCTGCCCCCGCTATACCGCAAGAGTAGTAAAGAACGTAAAAATAGGCCCTTCCCCAAAATGGATGCAGAGATGTCTGGCTGCCAATGGTATCCGCCCTATCAATAACCTGGTGGATATCACCAACTATGTGATGGAAGAATACGGGCAGCCCATGCACGCCTATGATCTGGACACTATCGAAGGACGGGAGATCATTGTACGCCGCGCACTGGCAGGAGAGAAGTTTGTGACTCTGGACGGACAGGAAAGAATCATGGATGAAAACGTTCTTATGATCTGCGACGGCAAAAAAGCAGTAGGTATCGGCGGCATCATGGGCGGTGAAAATTCTATGATCACTGACCAGGTGAAGACAGTGCTTTTTGAGGCGGCCTGCTTCAACGGCACGAATATCCGTCTGTCTTCCAAGAGAATCGGCCTGCGTACAGACGCTTCCGGCAAATTTGAGAAAGGTCTTGATCCCAATAACGCAGAGGCGGCTATCGACCGCGCCTGCCAGCTAATGGAGGAGCTTGGCGCAGGCGAAGTGGTCGGCGGCATGGTAGATGTATGCTGCGAGACAAGAGAGCCCTCCAGAGTTCCTTTTGAACCGGAAAGAATCAATCATATTCTGGGAACAGATCTTACAAAAGAAGAAATGCTCTCCTATCTTGCAAGAGTGGAGCTTGTTTACGACGAAAAGACAAATGAGATCGTGGCCCCGACTTTCCGCCAGGATATCCACTGTACCGCGGATGTGGCTGAGGAAGTGGCAAGATTTTACGGATACGACAAGATTCCTACTACTCTTCCAAAGGGCGAGTCTACAACAGGAAAGCTTCCTTTTAAGCTGCGGATCGAGCAAGTGGCAAGAGACATTGCGGAATACTGCGGTTTCTCTGAAGGAATGACTTATTCTTTTGAAAGCCCGAAGGTATTTGATAAACTGAGAATCCCGGAAGAAAGCGATCTGAGGAAGGTGATTACCATCAGCAATCCTCTGGGCGAGGATTACAGTATCATGCGTACCACCACACTTAATGGAATGCTCACCTCCCTGGCTACCAACTACAACAGAAGAAACAAAAACGTCCGCCTCTACGAGATCGGAAAGGTATATCTTCCCAAATCTCTTCCGCTTACTGAGCTTCCGGAGGAGAGGGTACACTTTACTCTTGGAATGTACGGGGACGGAGATTTCTTCGATATGAAAGGCGTCTGCGAAGAATTCTTTGAAAAAGCAGGAATGAAAAAGAAGGTTCATTATACTCCGGACAGCGGTAAAACCTGGCTTCATCCCGGCAGACAGGCCAACATTATTTATGAAGGAAGTGTAGTGGGCTATCTGGGAGAGGTGCATCCCCTTGTTGCCGATACTTATGGAATCGGAGAAAAAACATATATCGCCGTGATCGATATTCTGGACATTCTGGAATTTGCCGGTTTCGACCATAAATATACCGGAATCGCAAAATACCCGGCAGTGACCAGAGACCTCAGTATGGTGGTTCCGAAAAATGTCCTTGCAGGCGATATTGAGAATATGCTGGAACAGAGAGGCGGAAAGATCCTGGAATCCTATCAGCTCTTTGACGTATACGAAGGAGCGCAGATCAAAGCCGGATATAAATCCATGGCATACTCTATTGTGTTCCGCGATCATGACAGAACTCTGGAAGAAGCGGATATTACCGCTGTGATGAAGAAGATCCTGAACGGTCTTACTTCTCTTGGAATCGAGCTGAGAAGTTGATGAGATTTTATATTATCAGACATGGGGTGACAGAGTGGAACGCTTTGAAAAAGGTTCAGGGGGCGGCGGATATTCCCCTTGCCCCGGAAGGGATCCGTCTTGCGAAGATCACAGGGGAAGCCTTAAAGGACGTGCCTTTTGATATCTGTTTTACAAGTCCTCTTAAAAGGGCGGAGGAAACTGCCCGCCTGGTGCTTGGAGAAAAAGCGGACAGGATTCCGGTGATTCCGGATAAAAGAATTCAGGAGATTGATTTTGGCGTCCTGGAGGGCACAAGGTTTAAGGATGAAAACGGAAAGATTCTAAGTGAAGAAATGAAAATTTTCTTTTCAGAGCCCCAAAAGTTCAAACGCCCTGAAAATGGAGAGAATATTCAGGACATCCTTGCCAGAACAAGAGATTTCTGGGAGGAAAAAATCCACGATCCCTCGCTTGAAGATAAGACAGTCCTCATTGCTTCCCACGGCTGCGCAGTGCGCGCCCTGCTCCAGAATGTATACCGTGATCCGGATAATTTCTGGCATGGAAGCGTGCCCCCGAACTGCGGCGTGAATATTGTGGACGTCCAGAATGGAGAAGCAGTTTTAATCGAAGAAGATAAAGTGTATTATTAAGAAAATCCCCGGCCGAAGAGCCGGGGATTTTCGATACTGATTGTCCGAAAGGACAAGCAGGTTTCGGGGGGAAGGTAGTCTACGGTTGAAATTATCAAATCAAGAAAAGGAACCGTAGAGAAAGGGACTTGCTTACGGTTGAAAGAGTCAGAACTGTAAAAACAACCGTAGAACCAGTGGGTAGCTTACGGTTGAAATCTTCAAATCAAGAAAAAGAGCCGTAAAGATTCCCAGGTCATTTTCCTGGTACAGTAGTGAGTTTCCTTCTTCTGAAGTGAAAAGATATTTCTTTCTCGGAAAAGTGGAAAAGAGATAAAGTAGAAAAGACAGCTTGTAGTGTCAGAAATGGTATGCTATTATGGTAAAAAAGCAAAAATTATGCATCTAAGGAGGATGATTATGGGAAAAAAGATAGCAAACACACTGCTGTTTCTGGCAGTTCTGGCTGCAGGAATAGGAATGACGCTTTATGTGGGCCAGGGGGCGGTCAGTGTTCTGGTTTATAATTTCATTTTCCTTGCAGTAATGGTAGTGATCTATGTGGTCTGCCTGTTTGGCGGAATGTTCCGCATGAACGATCTCGCACGGGCTTTCCGGGATGGCGCAGAAGGGCTTTCCAATGCGTTTAAGGCCCCGGGGAAAGTAGAGGCCGATAAGATCCAGATCCTGAATGGGATTTTTCAGCACAGATATCTAGATAAAAGAATGAACGATTTTACTGATGAGATTGCAAAGAGCGAAGAAGGGCTCGGGGATGTGGAAGAATATTTCAACGAGGAGGAGCTGGACAATCATATCCACAAACGCCTTCTGGAAATGGCTCCGGATATCTTCACCAGCCTGGGTATCCTGGGAACTTTTGTAGGGCTTGTCTGGGGGCTGAAAAACTTTGAACCTTCCAACTACGAAGCCATGACAAATTCTGTTTCCGCTCTTGTAGACGGAATTAAAGTGGCCTTTCTGACTTCCATTTACGGAATTTCTTTATCCATTGTGTACAGCTACGGGATGAAGAGCGAGTATTCTTCCATGACGGAGGGACTGCAGGCATTTCTCAGCAAATTTCATACATATGTAATGCCTACGGCGGAAAGCGAGTCCATGAATCTTCTGGTGTCCAGCCAGAAGAACCAGACGGCTGCCATGAACCAGATGGCGGAGGAGTTTTCCGTAAAAATGGCGGACAGCTTTGAAAAGGTGATCACCCCGACTTTTAAGAAAATGAACGATTCTCTGGACGTGCTTGTCTCCTCCGTGACGAGATGCCAGGAGGATGCGGTGAAGGAGATTCTGGACGCCTTTCTGAAAGAAATGAACAACTCTTTTCAGACGCAGTTTTCCGATTTCGGCAAAGCTCTGGAGCGCCTGAAGGACGCCCAGACAGACAATACGAATTATACAACAAATCTGTATCAGGCAATGAGCCGCCAGCTCAGCGATTCCTATGTACAGCATGAAGCCGCCATGAAAAAAATACTGGAAGAGTCCGGAAAAAGCCAGAAACAGTATCTGGATACGGCCAACCGTCTTGTGCAGGACAATCAGATCATCCAGAAACAGCAGCAGGCGGATTATCATCATCTTGCAGATTATCTGAAAGAAGCGGAAACATCTTCCGCCAAATTCTGGGTTGCCTGCAATCAGACAATGCAGAAATATGTGGAGGCGGCAGCACAGGGAATGGACCGCGTATCCGCGGCAGGAAAGGCTGGCAGCGACCTGATGGAATCCAACCGGCGGGTAGTGGAAGAATTTGACGCCAGACTGCAGGAATTTGCGGAGTATCAGAAGAGATCCTACCGGACTATGGAACAGGTGCGCAGGCTCCTGTCAGATATTACGGCGGCAAAAGACAGAGGAGAAATCCGGCTTTCTGCCGGCAGAAACGCGCAGAATGAAGCAATGGAAAAGCTACAGGAGATTCTTACCGCCCAGAGCGAACAGCAGCAGGAGATTCTGGAAGAAATGTCCAAAAATATCAGAGAGATGGCGAAAGCTTCCGGAAAAGGAAAGTTTGGTTTATTCAGATAAAAGGAGAAATACATGCGCAGAAGAAAAAAATCAGAGGACCAGGGCTTTAATGTCTGGCGGTCTTATTCCGATATGATGGCAGGTGTTCTGCTCCTGTTTGTACTGATCATGTGCGTAACCCTGTTCCAGGCGCAGAAAAGCTATAATGAGAGCGTTCAGGAACGGGATGAAAAGCTTGCCATGCAGGAGGAATACACCCTTGAGATCCTGGCAAAGCAGAATGAGCTGGACGAGCAACAGGGGAAGCTTCAGGATCAGGATCAGCAGCTCAAAACCCAGGATGAAAAGCTGGAGGAACAGGAACAGCTTCTCTCCCAGCTTGCGGCCAAGCTTCAGGATCAGGAGGATACTCTGAACGCCCAGCAGGCGGATCTGGATGAAAAGACGGCTCTTCTGGCGGATCAGCAGGCTCAGATCGACCAGATCATCGGCGTGAAGGCAGATGTTATTGAAGCACTGAAGTCAGAATTTGCGAAGAATAACGTAAATGTGGATATCGACGCCAATACAGGAGCCCTTACCCTGGACGCGAACGTAATGTTCGACTACGACCAGTCGGAGCTTACAGATGAAGGAAAGGCGGTTCTGGAGCAGATTCTTCCTATTTACTGCCAGGTGCTTCTTCAGGATGATTACAAGCAGTATCTGGCGGAGATCATTATCGACGGCTATACCGATACAGACGGAGATTACAGTTATAATCTTTATCTGTCCCAGATGCGTTCTCTGGCGGTAGCCCAGTATCTTCTTGATATCCAGGGAAATTTCCTCAACGGGGAACAGAGCCAGGAGCTTCAGGACTATCTTACGGTAAACGGCCACTCCATGGCGAATCCTATTCTGGACGCTCAGGGAAATGTGGATAAGGACGCTTCCAGGCGAGTGGAAGTTAAATTCCGGCTTAAAGACGATGAAATGATCCAAGAGCTGAACGAAATCATGAGCAGTGACCAGGGGAACGCAGCGGAGGAGGGCGGCGCTGAAACAGCCCAGACAGAAGCGTCCGCTTCCCCGGCAGCGGAAAAGGATACGGCAGAGGCTTCAGGAGAAGCCGCTGCTGAAACTGACCAGAGTACGCAGCAATAGTCTGTTCGGCATCCTGCGCGAAAAAGAAAGGCGCGCCGGACAGGCCGCAGACATATATTAGAAATAACATGGATGATGCACGGCGAATCGCGGAATACTTATACAGTGACAAATATGGCTGTCCGTTTCTGTATACAGCATCGGCTTAGACTTCTTGCGGCGGCACGGCGATTTGCCTGAATGCAGGGAAAGGATTTACTGATGAATTTATTTCTTGGTATCATGATTCCGTTTATTGGAACTACACTGGGCTCCGCCTGTGTGTTTTTTATGAAAAAAGAACTCAGCCCTCTTGTACAGAAGGTGTTTCTGGGCTTTGCCTCCGGCGTGATGGTGGCGGCCTCCGTATGGTCGCTTCTTATTCCAGCTATGGATATGAGCGGGTCTATGGGGAAATTTGCCTTTATTCCGGCAGCAGTGGGCTTTCTTGGAGGAATCGCCTTCCTGCTGGCGATGGACAGGGCGGTTCCGCACCTCCACCTGGGAAGCGAAAAATCGGAGGGGCCGAAGGTGGCCTTAAAAAAAACAACTATGCTTGTCCTCGCCGTCACTCTTCATAATATTCCTGAGGGGCTTTCAGCAGGAGCTGTGCTGGCAGGCGCCGCGGCAGGAAACGCCTCTGTGACTATGGCAGGCGCCCTTACGCTGTCTCTGGGAATCGCTATTCAGAATTTTCCGGAAGGAGCGATTATTTCCATGCCTCTGCGCGGAGCAGGCGTATCAAGAAGAAGGTCTTTTGTCTACGGAGCCCTGTCGGGGGTGGTGGAGCCTCTGGCGGCGGCCCTTACGCTGTTGGTGGCCTCCTGGATCTCCCCGGTTTTGCCTTATCTCCTGGCTTTTGCCGCAGGAGCCATGATCTATGTGGTGGTGGAAGAACTGATCCCTGAAGCCAGCGAGGGCGAACACAGCAATACGGGCACCATCGCCTTTGCTGTTGGTTTCGTACTGATGATGATACTGGATGTGGCGCTTGGATAAGCCTGGACGGGCGGCGGATTTTGAATTATAAAATCCCAAAAAACTTCTTGCAATGGGGAATTTTCTATAGTATAATCAACCTGTTGCAAAAAAGATGGTCCTCTGTTACAGATTTTATGTATTAAGAACATCCAGAAGAATAGGAGAGAAAAAAATGAACGACATTATCAGAAACATTGAAGCTGCTCAGTTAAAAGCAGAAGTACCGGAGTTCCGTGTAGGAGACACAGTAAGAGTGCATGCGCTGATCAAAGAGGGAAACCGTGAGAGAGTTCAGGTTTTCGAGGGAACTGTTCTGAAGAGACAGGGCGGAAGCACCAGAGAAACCTTCACTGTAAGAAAGACTTCCAACGGTATCGGCGTTGAGAAGACATGGCCGCTGCATTCTCCGCATGTAGTAAAGGTAGAAGTTGTACGTCACGGTAAGGTTCGCCGCGCAAAGCTGAACTACTTAAGAGACCGTGTAGGAAAAGCTGCGAAGGTAAAAGAGCGCGTAAGATAATGAAAATTTCAAAGGTTTCAGAAGCAGGGACAATAACGGCAGCTATTGTCCCTGTTTGTATATCGGGCGGACGGAAAAGGCGGGATGTGTCAGAGGGGCTGATACAAGGCGGTAAAAGAGCCTTTCCGCGAAGAGAGGATAAGAAATGGATATCAAAAAGCTGAAAAACTGGAAAGAGCATCCGAAATTTCTGGAACTGAAATCACATCTGGAAAACGAGAAGGTTAGGAAAAGTCTCCGCTGGGTGTTTGAAATCGCTGTAACACTGGTCTTTGCCGCGCTGACAGCGGTGCTGATGTTCCAGACTGTAACAATGCAGGAAAGCTCTATGGAGCCTACTCTGTCGGTGGGGGACCGTTTCTTTATGAATCGCGTCGTCTATAAACTTTCTTCGCCGAAGCGGGGCGATATTATTGTATTCCGCACAAATGCAAGCGACGATGCGGCTCTGCATATACGGCGGGTGATTGGGCTTCCGGGAGAGACTGTTCAGATTCGGGACGGCCAGATCTATATCGACGGAGAACTGTACGACGAAAGCCGCGATTTCCCGGAGATTACCAATCCCGGCCTGGCGGAAAACGGAGTAAGCCTGAAGTCAGGAGAATATTTTGTGCTGGGGGACAACAGGAACAACAGCGAGGACAGCAGGTATGCGAACATCGGAATGGTGAAAAAGAGATATATAGTAGGAAAAATCTGGTTTACCTGTTTTCCTTTTGAGAAGATAGGACTTATGAAAGGATAGGTATCGTATGAACGTACAGTGGTATCCTGGTCATATGACCAAGGCAAAGCGGCAGATGCAGGAGGACCTGAAGCTGATCGATCTGATCATAGAGCTGGTGGACGCAAGAGTTCCTCTTTCCAGCAGAAATCCGGATATCGACAGTCTGGGGCAGAACAAAGCCCGTCTGATCATCCTGAATAAGGCAGATCTGGCGGATGAGCGACAGAATGAAGCATGGACGGAATATTTTATAAAAAAAGGTTTTCATGTGGTTCAGGTGGACTCCAGAAAAGGAGGCGGAATGAAGCGCGTGCAGGCTATGATACAGGAAGCCTGCAGAGAAAAAACAGAGCGCGACAGAAGGCGCGGGATCAAAAACCGTCCGGTGCGCGCCATGGTAGCGGGAATTCCCAATGTAGGGAAATCTACTTTTATCAATACCTTTGCGGGAAAAGCCTGTACAAAGACGGGCAACAAGCCAGGAGTTACAAGAGGTAAGCAGTGGATCCGCCTGAACAAAAACGTAGAGCTTCTTGATACGCCGGGAATTCTCTGGCCGAAGTTTGAGGATCAGAAAGTCGGAGAGCGTCTTGCCTGTATTGGTTCGGTGAAAGATGATCTTCTGAACCTGGAAGAGCTGTCCCTGCTTCTTATAGACTACCTGAAAGAAAGGTATCCGGGAGTCCTGGCAAAGCGCTACGGGATAGAGGAAGAAAAAGAGCCTTTGAAAGTTCTGGAGGCGATCGCAAAGGTAAGAGGCTGTCTGAAGCGGGGAGAAGAGCTGGATTATGAAAAGGCCGCAGGCCTGATTTTTGACGATTTTCGCAGCGGAAAGACAGGGCGGATCACTTTGGAATGGGCCCCTGAGGAGCAGAAAGCATGAAGACTGTAAAAGAGATACGAATGGAGTTTGACAGCGCCCCTGTGGAAAAATGGAGGGAGCTGTACGAAATCTACGGGAAAGATGAAAGGCAGGGAGTCAGAAAGCTTCTGGAGCAGTGCCGGAAAAAAGAAGACAGGCTGGAAGCGGAAATGCAGCGCATGGAGCAGATGATGCAGTATGAAAAGAAATATGAGCATCTTGGATATATCTGCGGCATCGACGAGGTTGGAAGAGGCCCCCTGGCAGGACCGGTAGTGGCCTGCGCGGTGATTTTGCCAAAGAACAGCAGGATCCTTTATCTGAATGATTCCAAGAAGCTGACGGCAGCAAAGAGAGAGGAGCTTTACGATGTGATCATGAAGGAGGCCGTTTCTGTAGGCCTCGGCATGGCAGGACCTGAGCGTATTGATGAGATCAACATCCTTCAGGCCACCTATGAGGCCATGCGTCAGGCTGTAGCGCGGCTTTCTGTACGGCCCCAGCTTCTTTTAAACGACGCTGTGACGATACCGGGAGTCGATATTCCCCAGGTTCCTATCATCAAGGGAGACGCAAAAAGCGCTTCCATCGCGGCGGCCAGCATCGTGGCGAAAGTAACAAGGGACCGTCTTATGGTGAAATACGACGAAACGCTTCCGGAGTACGGCTTTGCCTCAAATAAGGGGTATGGCTCAGCGGAACATATTGCCGCGCTGAAACAATACGGCCCGTCCCTGATACATAGAAAAACGTTTATTACACATTTTGTTTGATGATTTCGGCTTTTCCTGCAAACAGAAAAGCAGCGTCAGTGTATAAAGGACGATAAACACAGGGAGATCAGAAGAGAAATATTTCAGGAACACAAAAGAAGCCTACATCAGAAAAGAAAACAGGTGAAAAAAATTAATAAGCGCAGGGTAGGCGGCCGTTATGAGGACAGAGCGGCGGCGTTTCTGGAGCAGAAGGGTCTGCAGGTTGTAGAGAGAAACTTCCGGTCCAGGACGGGAGAAATCGATTTGGTCGCAAAGGATGGAACATATCTGGTGTTTGTGGAGGTAAAATACAGGCATACCTCAGAAAGCGGAAGGGCGGCTTCGGCCGTGAATCGAAGGAAACAAAGCGTTATCAGCCGTACGGCAAAAGTTTATCTTCTCAGCCGGGGATATGGGGAGAATACAGACTGCAGGTTCGACGTAGTGGCTTTTGATGGGGAAAATCTCCACTGGATCAAAAACGCCTTTGACTGTTTTTGAGAAGAGAGAGAATTTTTATTCCTGCTGGAAAAACGGGCATTGTCCAGGAATAAAAAATGAAACGGATCTTTAGAAGAAACTAAAACAGATATGCAGAACAGAAAAAGCGCCAAAAGAAAAATGTAAAAACAGAAGCAAAAAGCGGGAGAGAAAACAAGAGGATGGATATTAAATGGCATGAGGACGCCGGGCCTCATATGAAAATAAATGAAACAAAAGGGGTAACGTATCTTACCTTTCCGGCGCTGGAAACGCTTCCGGGAATCCTTCACGGGTTCAGCACCAGGCTGGGCGGCGTCAGCGAGGGAATCTACTCCTCCATGAACCTCAGCTTTACCAGAGGAGACCGGGAGGAAGCGGTACAGGAAAATTTCCGGAGGATCTCCGGCGCCCTGGGCTTTTCGCCGGAAGATATCGTGGCTTCCAGCCAGACCCATACCGCCAATGTGAGGGTTATGACTGAGGCGGACAAAGGAAACGGTGTGACGAGGCCGGGAATTTATAAGGATGTGGACGGTATGATCACTAATGTGCCGGGAGTGATTCTGGCAACCTTTTACGCGGACTGTGTTCCTCTATATTTTGTGGATCCTGTCCGGATGGCGGTGGGGCTGTCCCATTCCGGATGGCGGGGAACCGTGGGAAAGATCGGCGCGGAAACAGTAAAAAGAATGGGAGAGGTCTACGGCTCAAAGCCGGAGGATATTTACGGCGCCATCGGCCCGTCCATCTGCCGGGAGTGCTATGAGGTCAGCTGGGATGTGATTCTTGAATTTCAGAAGGTTTTTGAAGAAAAAGACTGGGAAAATTTATATTACCGGAAGGAAAACGGGAAATACCAGTTAAATCTCTGGGAGGCTAACCGCCGGATCATGGAGGATGCCGGGATTTTGCCGGAGCATATTTCCCTGCCGGGAATCTGTACCTGCTGTAATCCGGAATTTCTGTTTTCGCACAGGGCCTCAAAAGGAAAACGAGGGAACCTGGGAGCTTTTCTCGGGATAGCGGAAGCAAGACGATAGAAAAACAGCCGGCGCCGCAGTATCACGCTGCGGAAGCCGGCTGTACTTTTAACCGTTTTTCTTGACTTTTCTCATCAGTTCCATGATCTTTTCGTTGCTGGAACGTACCTTCTCAACAGAAACGTCATGATTGATAATGTCAATAATGCTCGCCAGATATTTGCTCATGTTTGCCTCGATATAATAGGGCTTGGTCAGAAGCTCGGGAATACGGTAGTTCAGGTTTGTGGTAATAACCTTATCGATCCAGCCTCTGTTATAATAATCGTCAAATTTGTCAAGGCCGTCTGTGAAAAGACCGTATGTAGTGCAGATAAACACGCGCTTTGCGTTGCGCCCCTTCAACTGCTTGGCAACATCCAGCATACTTTCGCCGGAGGAGATCATGTCGTCAATGATGACTACATCCTTGCCCTCCACGGAATCGCCGAGAAATTCGTGGGCGACGATGGGATTCTTGCCGTTGACGATAGTAGAATAATCACGTCTCTTGTAAAACATTCCCATATCGACGCCGAGGATATTGGAAAAATATACGGCTCTTGACATAGCTCCCTCATCAGGGCTTATGATCATCAGGTGATCATTGTCCAGTTTGAAATCCGGGACATTCTTTACCAGCGCCTTCAAAAACTGATAGGTAGGGAAGAAGTTATCGAAACCGTTCAGCGGGATGGAGTTCTGTACACGGGGGTCGTGAGCGTCGAAGGTGATGAAATTGGATACACCCATATCGCTTAATTCCTTCAGAGCAAGGGCGCAGTCCAGAGATTCTCTCTTGGAGCGGCGGTGCTGGCGGCCTTCGTACAGGAAGGGCATGATCACGTTGATACGGTGAGCCTTGCCGGTGGAAGCGGAAATAATTCTTTTCAGATCCTGATAATGATTATCCGGAGACATATGATTCTCGTGGCCGCAGACCGTATAGGTTTCGCTGTAATTGGTAATGTCTACCATAATAAACAGGTCGGCGCCCCGGACGGACTCCTTGATATAACCCTTGCCTTCCCCTGTGCCGAAACGTACACACTCGCATTCTACAAGAAAAGAAGGTTCGCTGTAACCCTGAGGGATAATACTGAGCTGCTTCTTTTCTACAAGCTCCTTACGGAATTTTACAAGTTTCTTGTCAACTTCTCTGGCCAGATCCTGACACCCGGAAAGGGCAGCGATACGGATTGGCGCGACGGGAAGTGATTTTTCAAGTAACTCTATATTGGGCATGATTTTCCTCCTGGATATTTTATTTTCAATGATGAGCAGTCCCCTTTCTATGGCGTTGTGTGCCGGGGGTACCTACTACATTTATAACATTTGCCCTAAATCACGTCAAGGAATTTATTGATTTTTACTTCTGAAATTGTTATGATGTTACTGTTTATAAGAACATCATTCTGATGATATAACAGAGAGGAAAGAGATTGAAAGAAAAAAAACATGTGATTTCCAGGGTTATCCCGGGGAGCATCGCAGAAGAGCTGGAGCTGGAACCGGGAGATATCCTGACAGCGATAAATGCTCAGCCGGTGGAAGATGTGTTTGACTACCGGTACCTGATGAATGACGAATTTGTAACCCTGACCGTTGAAAAGGCCGGGGGCGAACTGTGGGAACTGGAAGTGGAAAAGGAATATGAAGAGGATCTGGGAGTGGAATTTGAGAACGGCCTGATGGACGAATACCGTTCCTGCAGCAACCGTTGTATTTTCTGTTTTATCGACCAGATGCCTCCTGGAATGAGGGAGACGCTGTATTTTAAGGACGATGATTCCAGACTTTCCTTCCTTCAGGGTAATTATGTGACACTGACTAATATGAGTCAGGAGGACATTGACCGTATCATAAAATACCGTCTTGAGCCCATCAATATATCTTTCCAGACAATGAATCCCAGGCTTCGCTGCGAAATGCTCCATAACCGTTTTGCCGGGGACGCGCTGAAAAAAGCGGATCGTTTTTATGAGGCGGGGATTTCGATGAACGGACAGATCGTTCTCTGCAAAGGGATCAATGACGGAAAGGAACTGGAATACAGTCTTGAAAAGCTGTCCGCCTACGCGCCTGTTCTCCGGAGCGTATCGGTGGTTCCTGTGGGACTGACGAAATTCCGGGAGGGACTGTATCCTCTGGAACCTTTTGAAAAAGAAGACGCCATTAAGGTGCTTGAGACGATCCATTGCTGGCAGAAAAAAATGTTTCAGAAATATGGGCTTCATTTCGTCCACGCTTCTGACGAATGGTATATTCTGGCTGGAATGAAGCTTCCGGAGGAGGAAAGGTACGACGGATATATCCAGCTTGAAAACGGCGTGGGGATGCTGCGGCTCCTTGATACAGAGGTGCGCCGTGCCGTGAAGGAACGCCGGGGAGACAACAGAGCCCTGCGGGTGACTCTTGCTACGGGAAAGCTTGCCGGGCCATATCTGGAAGAGTGTATGGAGCTTATCCGGAAGAAGTTTCCTCAGGTGCGTACAGAGGTGAAGACGATCGTCAACCACTTTTTTGGAGAGGAGATCACGGTGTCGGGTCTTATTACCGGACAGGATCTGAAGGAACAGCTTGCGGGCGCCGATCTGGGAGACAGACTGCTTCTTCCCTGTAATATGCTCAGAAGCGGAGAGGACGTATTCCTGGATGACGTGACGGTGGAGGAACTGGCACATTTTCTGAAAACAGAAATCGTAGTGGTGGATGAGGACGGAGAGGATCTTGTTTCCTCTGTGCTGGATCCGCCTGACCATAAAAAACAGATAAGGAGACAGATGTATGAGCAAACCAGTAGTAGCAATCGTGGGCAGGCCTAACGTGGGAAAGTCCACCTTGTTTAATGTGCTTGCCGGAGAAATGATTTCCATAGTAAAAGATACCCCGGGAGTTACCAGGGACCGTATCTATGCGGATGTGACATGGCTGGATCATTCTTTTACTCTGATTGATACGGGAGGAATTGAACCGGAAAGCAGCGATATCATTCTTTCGCAGATGAGAGAACAGGCGCAGATTGCCATTGATACAGCGGATGTGATCATTTTTATCACAGACGTCCGTCAGGGGCTGGTAGACGCCGACGCGAAGGTGGCGGATATGCTCCGGCGCAGCCGGAAACCGGTTATTCTTGCGGTAAATAAGGTGGACAGCCTTCAGAAATATATGATGGATGTCTACGAATTCTATAATCTTGGCATCGGAGAACCGATCGCCGTTTCGGCCGCCAACAGAACCGGTATCGGGGACCTTCTGGACGAGGTGGTAAAAGAATTTCCGGAGGACTCTGAGACGGAAGAGGACGAGGATATCCCGCGTATCGCCGTGGTAGGCAAGCCTAACGTGGGAAAATCTTCTCTGATCAACCGGCTTCTGGGCGAGGAGAGAGTGATCGTTTCCGATATAGCGGGAACTACAAGAGACGCTGTGGATACAAGGGTCAAATGGCAGGGGAAAGAGTATATTTTTATCGATACAGCGGGACTTCGCCGGAAAGGCAAGGTAAAAGAGGAGATTGAAAGATACAGCGTGATCCGCACCGTGACTGCCGTGGAGCGGGCCCATGTGGTGGTGATCCTTATCGACGCGGTGGAGGGCGTTACCGAGCAGGACGCAAAAATCGCCGGAATCGCCCATGAGAAGGGCAAGGGAGTGATCATTGCGGTAAATAAATGGGACGCCGTTGAAAAGGATGACAAAACCATCTATAAATATACGAACCGTATCCGGGAAGTCCTGGCTTATATGCCCTATGCGGAGCTTGTGTTCATTTCCGCAAAAACAGGACAGAGGATTCCCCGCCTTTTCGAGACGATTGACGCTGTGATTGAAAACCAGACGCTCCGCATTCAGACAGGAGTGCTGAACGAAATTCTTTCAGAAGCAGTCGCCATGCAGCAGCCGCCATCAGACAGAGGCAGGCGGCTGAAAATTTTCTACATGACACAGGTGGGAGTAAGGCCGCCTACATTTGTGATCTTTGTGAACGATAAGGAACTGATGCATTTTTCTTATACAAGGTATCTGGAAAACAAGATCAGAGAAGCCTTCGGCTTCAGAGGAACGTCGCTGAAATTTATTATCCGCCAGCGCGGAGAGAAAAGCTGACGGGAAGGAGAAGTTATGGAACGTATCATTTGTTTGATCATCGGATATGTATGCGGGCTGTTTCAGACCTCGTACATTATCGGTAAAATGCACAAGACGGATATCAGAGAGCATGGAAGCGGGAACGCGGGAACAACAAATGCCCTGCGTACCTTCGGAAAGAAAGCCGGGGCGCTGACTCTTCTGGGAGATCTTCTGAAATGCATCATCGCGATTTTGCTGGTAAGGCTTATTTTCGGCAGGACGGAGGGCGGAATGATGCCTCTGCTTTCCGTTTACGCGGCGGCAGGATGCATACTGGGACACAATTTTCCGATATACCTGAATTTCAGAGGAGGCAAGGGGGTTGCGGCTTCGGTGGGCTTCGTTCTCGCTTTTGACTGGAGGATCTTTCTGATCGGGGCGGTGGTTTTCTTCGGGCTGTTTTTCCTGACCCATTATGTTTCTCTCTGTTCACTGAGCGCCTACCTTACTGCGCTGATCGTGATGATCATTCTCGGTGAACATGGAGCTTACGGAATGGACAGGCCTCATACGCTGGAAATGTATGTGATCATGGCGGCGCTGACGGTTCTGGCTTTTTATAAGCACAGAGAGAATATCCTGCGGCTTGTCCATGGAAATGAAAACAGGATCTATCTTAGGAAAAAACAGTAAACGAATTCTGTGTGCCGGTCGATATAAAAAAAACAGAAAGGTAAATGGTGGAGTGAATGGCAAAAATCAGTGTATTAGGCGCGGGAAGCTGGGGAACGGCGCTGTCTCTTCTTCTTTATAATAACGGACATGAGGTGAAGCTGTGGTCCGCTCTGGAAGATGAAGTAGAGATGCTGAACGAAAAAAGAGAACATGCGTCCAAACTTCCGGGAGTGCATCTTCCGGATCAGATCGAGATTACAGGGGATCTGGAAGAATGTCTGAAATCTCCGGATGTGGCGGTGCTGGCCGTTCCGTCTCCTTTTACAAGAAGTACGTCGAAACAGATGGCGCCTTATGTAAAAGAAGGACAGATCATCGTGAACGTGGCTAAGGGTGTGGAGGAGCATACTCTTATGACTTTGAGTGAGATCATCAGCCAGGAGATTCCCGGGGCAAATGTGTGCGTTCTTTCCGGACCGAGCCATGCGGAGGAGGTTGGAAAGGGGCTTCCCACCACCTGCGTGGTAAGCGCGGCTTCGAGAGAAACAGCGGAATATCTTCAGGGAATCTTTATGAGTCCTGTGTTCCGTGTTTATACCACCCCGGATATTCTGGGCGTGGAGCTGGGCGGGGCCTTGAAAAACGTGATCGCCCTGGCAGCGGGAACGGCGGACGGTCTTGGATATGGAGACAATACCAAGGCGGCGCTCATTACAAGAGGAATGGCGGAAATTGCCCGTCTTGGAACGAAAATGGGAGCAAGGATCGAGACTTTCTACGGGCTTTCGGGCATCGGAGATCTGATCGTAACCTGCGCCAGCGTCCACAGCCGCAACAGAAAGGCTGGCTATCTCATGGGAAAAGGCTACTCCATGCAGGAGGCCATGGATGAGGTGAATATGGTTGTGGAAGGGGTTTACTCTGCGAAAGCCGCCAAAAGTCTTTCTGAGAAATATCAGGTGGAAATGCCTATCATAGATGAAGTGAACAGAGTGCTGTTTGAGGGCAAGGCCGCGTCCGAGGCTGTTAAAGATCTTATGGTCCGTGACAAAAAAGTGGAGACGCCCATGCTGCCCTGGAAGTGAGAATGAAAATCCCCGGCCAAAAGGCCGGGGATTTTCGATACTGCTTGTCCGCAAGGGACAAACAGGGTTCGGCGTGAGCGCCGGTTAATATTTACAGGATTACACCCTGCAGATCTTCGGGTACGTGAGAACTGTGGAAATCCTCGTTAAGGGTATCCAGAAGATCCATGTCCTCCTGATCGATAGAAAAGTCAAAAATGTTCCCGTTCGATTCAATCCTGTCCGGATGCACAGACTTCGGGATAACGGAGATGCCTTTCTGTACAGCCCAGCGAAGACCGATCTGGGCGGGAGTTCTGGCATATTTGGTTCCTAGTACGCAGAAAATATCGTTGTCCAGATATGCGCCTCTGGCCAGGGGCGCGTAAGCCTGAACCTGGATTCCGTTTTCCTGGCAGTAGGTGATCAGTTCTTGAGGATAGCAGAGAGGGTGACACTCGATCTGATTGACCGCCGGGACGATGCCGGAAACCTTGCGAAGCTCCTCCAGATGGCGGATCTCAAAGTTGCTGACGCCAATGGAAAGCGCCCTTCCGGAACTTAAGATCTTCTCCATTTCTTTCCAGGTGTTCAGATAACACCCTGGCACAGGCCAGTGGATAAGATAGAGATCGATGTAGTCCAGGCCGAGACGGTCCAGGCTTCGCTGAAAAGCTCCCTCCACATCTCCGAGACGCTGGGCATTGTTCCAGATTTTTGTTGTGACAAAAAGGTCTTTTCTGGGAATACCGCACTTTGCAATACCGCGGCCCACGTTTTCTTCGTTCTTATAGACTGACGCCGTGTCGATCATGCGGTATCCACACTGAACCGCGTGGATGATGGCATTTTCCGCTTCGTTTTCTCCGGTTGCTTTATAGACACCTAAACCCAGAAGAGGCATTTTTCTGTCGTTATTTAAAAATACTGCAGTTGTCAAGATGGTTCCTCCTTGTTGTATCCGGTTCTTATAAGAGATACTGCAATTTTAGATGCAGAAAACGCAGCATCTGCCCATATATTGGTCATTATATCATAAAAGTATGAAGGAAGAACATCATTTTTATTAAAAAATTACTACGAACTTCTGCGGGATGTAATCTCTAGGTAAAAAACAATACCCAGGCGCCGCTGTACAACCGGAAAGGGAAAATGTGTGTTAAGAAAAAAACATTATTGTTATAATAGTAACAATTATTTTTGGCAAAGGAAAAATATAACAAATATCCTGAAATAAAAGAAGATTTTTTCGGTGTTTTCATTATGAATTTATCAATATTTTCTTGATAAAAAAAGAAGAAAGATGTATAATATCTATAATTGATAATTTCTTGTCATAACTATGCACTTTTTTATTTTTGCAAAAAATATTTCCGGCCTGTACAGTACAGAAAAGACAGCTTGAAAAGGCGAGGGGATATGGATATAAATACAGCCTCCGGCTGATTTCAACGCCGGAGAAAGGAGAAAAACAATGCATCTTATTAAAGACGAAAACGGCAATCCGGTTCAGCACGGGCATGATCATGCCCACAGCCATGGAGAGGGTTGCGGGAATCACTCTCATGAACACTGCGGTTCCTGCCAGGGCGGCGACTGCAAGAATGAGACGGTCGCTCTTCTGACTTATATGCTTCAGCACAACGAGCACCATGCGAAGGAACTGGACCAGATGGCGGAAAACCTTGAGAAAATGGAACTTTCTGCCGCTGCCAGGACGATCAAAGAAGCTGTGGCGGATTTTCAGAAGGGAAATATGCGTCTGGGACTTGCACTGACACTTGTAAAAGAAGAGCTGAAATGATTAGGCAGACAGATTTCAGGAGGTGACAGTAATGTGTCTTGCAACGGTTTATAAAGAAAGCGACGATTCTGTGATATTCAAGAATGTCAGCCGGATCGATGTGGATGGGGAAAAGGTGATTCTTCGCGACATCATGGGCGACGAGAGGATCGTAGAGGGACGTATCCTTATGGTGGATCTTGCAAACAGTGTTGTAAAACTGTGCTGTGACTGATAAAATCTACTACGGCAGGATACAGAAAGCTTCTGCCCCGCAGCGGACAGAGGTAAATGATTACTAGATTTAGGAGGCACCATTTATATGGCACATGTGATCGCTGTCGCCGGAAAAGGCGGCGTAGGGAAAACAACTTTGTGCGGAATGCTGATCCAGTATCTCTGCGAGCAGGGCAAGGGCCCTGTCCTGGCAGTGGACGCGGACGCGAATTCAAATCTGAATGAGGTTCTGGGCGTGAAGGTGGATACAACGCTGGGAGACGTCCGGGAGGAAATCGCTCAGGCGGAGATGACGCAGAAGAGCCCGATTCCGGCAGGAATGTCAAAGGCGGATTATGCGGAACTGCGTTTTGAGGACGCTCTGATCGAGGATGATGACTTTGATCTGCTTGTGATGGGAAGGACCCAGGGAAAAGGATGTTACTGCTATGTAAACGGGCTTCTCCAGGCCCAGCTTGCGAAATATCAGAATAATTATCCGTATTTTGTGGTGGACAATGAGGCGGGAATGGAACATATCAGCCGCGGCGTGCTTCCCACAATGCAGACGGCAATTCTGGTAAGCGACTGTTCCAGAAGAGGGATCCAGGCGGTAGGAAGAATCGCCAGACTTATTGAAGAGTGCGATATGCACCCGTCAACTGTAGGGCTGATCGTCAATCGCGCGCCGGGGGGCGAATTGAATCCCGGGATCCAGGAAGAAATCGCAAATCAGGGCTTGAATCTTCTGGGTGTGGTACCCCAGGATGAGACGGTTTACGAATATGACTGCGAGGGACGTCCGACAGTTTCTCTGCCGGAGGATAACCCTGTAAAGCAGGCGCTTAGAAAAATTGTAGATAAATTGAATCTGTAAGAGTGACCCTTGCCGCTTCGGCGGCAGGGGCCTTTGCGCCGGAAATTCGTTCCGGCTGCTTTTGCACGAGAATAACCCATGGGCGGGGATGGGTTCTGTCTGCGGGGTTATTGATAAAAAATTAAAAGGCAAAATACATGAACATAAGTCATGTATCATTAAAGGAGGTCTATAATGAGTGAATTCAAATTAACTACAGTGGAAGAATTTGAAGCTGCCACTAACCGGCTGTTGGAAACCGGCGCTAAGGTAGGCGCGGACTCTTGGCAGCTCCGTGTGAAAAACCAGACTCCTCACTGCAAGTTTGGAGAGAAGGGTATCTGCTGCCGTATCTGTTCTATGGGGCCGTGCCGTATCACACCCAAGGCGCCGAGAGGTATCTGCGGATGTGACGCTCATGGTATCGTAGGAAGAAACTTCCTGAAATTCACTGCAGGCGGAGCCGCTACACACTCCGATCACGGACGTGAGATCTGCCATACTCTGTACTGCGCGGAAAAAGACGGAAACTATAAGGTGAAAGATCCTGAAAAACTGATCCGCATCGCAAAGGAATGGGGTGTGGAGACAGAAGGCAAAGATATTTATGACCTGGCGCATGAGATGGCTGAAACCGGTCTGATGGAATACGGCAAACCTTTCGGCTATCAGAGATTCCTGGACAGAATGCCCGAAGGCCAGAAGGAAAAACTCATTGAGAACGAGATCGCGCCCCGCGCTATCGACCGTGAGGTTGCTTCTTCCCTTCACATGACTCATATGGGATGTTCTTCTCTTCCGGAAGCTCTTGTAAAACAATCTCTTCGCTGCGGCCTTGCCGATGGATGGGGCGGTTCCATGATGGGAACAGAGTTCTCAGACGTGCTTTTCGGAACCCCGAAGCCCATTGATACTGAGGCAAACCTTGGCGTTATGGTAGAGGAAAATGTAAATATTGTTGTACATGGACATGATCCGAGCCTTTCCGAGATGATCTGCGAGTATGCGGACAGCAAGGAAATGATCGACTATGCAAAATCCATGGGAGCAAAGGGAATCACCGTATCCGGCGTATGCTGCACCTCCAACGAAGTTGCAATGCGCCGCGGCGTGCCGATGGCAGGTAACTTCCTCCAGCAGGAGAATGTAGTCCTTACAGGAGCATGCGAGGCAATCGTCGTAGACGTTCAGTGTATTTTCCCGGCTCTTGGACCATTAAGCAAATGTTTCCACACAAAATTTGTCACAACTTCTCCCATTGCTCAGATGCCGGATTCTGAATTTATCAGATTCAACGCAAAAACAGCAGGAGAAAATGCAAAGGCCATTGTTAAGATGGCAATCGAGAATTTCAAGAACAGAAAACCTGAGCTTGTACATATCCCGCAGTTAAAACAGAAGGCAACTGTCGGCTACTCTGTAGAAGCCATCGTCAAAACTCTTGACGGCGTAACCAACTCCCAGGTAGACGAGACAGGAACAACAAAACCGCTTCTGGAGTGCATTACCTCCGGTGTTATCCGCGGCGCGGTGGCTATGGTTGGATGCAATAACCCGAAGATTCGTCCGGACTATGCTCACATCGAACTGATGAAAAAGTGTATTGCCAACGATATCATTATCATTGCTTCCGGATGTTCTGCACAGGCTGCTGCAAAAGCAGGCCTTATGGACAAATCCGCAAAAGACCTCTGCGGCGACGGCCTGAAGAGAGTCTGTGAGCTGGCTGATATCCCGCCTGTGCTTCATATGGGATCCTGCGTGGATATTTCCCGTATGATGGTTCTTGCCGCTACTCTCGCTAAGGACGCAGGACTGCAGATTAATCAGCTTCCTGTTGTAGGGTGCGCTCCCGAGTGGATGTCTGAAAAGGCAGTGTCTATCGGAAACTATGTAGTTGCTACCGGTATTGATACCTTCCTTGGCGTAGATCCGTATGTGGCAGGTTCTGACCAGATGGCAGAGATCCTTACAGAGGGAACAAGAAAGTGGGTAGGCGCTGCTTACACAGTTGAAACAGATATTGAAAAATTAGTTGATCTGATGATCGAAAGAATTGAAGAAAAGAGAGCTGCTCTTGGCATCTGATAAAAACCGGGAACAGTGAAAATTTAACAAAGGTGGATGACTGAAAATGAAAATTGCGGTAACAGGAAAAGGCGGCGTGGGAAAAACAACATTTGCGGCGACTCTTGCACGGTTATATGCGGCGGAAGGACGGCCGGTTCTGGCGGCGGATGTGGATCCGGATGCCAATCTGGGACTTGCTCTCGGATTTGATGAGGAAACCCTGGACTCTATCGTTCCGATTTCCAAAATGCGCAAGCTGGTGGAGGAACGTACCGGAGCAAATGCCAATAACCAGTTTTACCATCTGAACCCCAAGGTAGACGATATTCCCGATAAATACGGAAAGGTCTGTAACGGGGTCAGGCTGCTTGTTCTTGGAACCGTAGAGACAGGCGGCGGCGGTTGTGTATGTCCGGAGCATGTAATGCTGAAAAGAATCATCAATAATCTTGTCCTCAGAAGAGAAGATGTGGTGATCCTTGATATGGAGGCAGGACTGGAACATCTGGGCCGGGGTACTACCGAAGGTATGGATGCTTTCATTGTAGTGATTGAGCCCGGCGCCAGAAGTGTCCAGACATACAAAAACGTCAAGCGTCTGGCCAGCGATCTTGGGGTTTCGCAGGTGAAGGTGGTAGCCAATAAGGTGCGCAATAAAGAGGATGAAGCATTCATTCTTGACAGGATTCCACAGGCAGATCTTCTCGGAATGATTCATTACAATACAGAAGTGATCGACGCGGACAGACAGGGAAAATCACCTTATGATTTCAGCGAAGCGGTTACTGATGAGATCCGGAAGATCAAAGAAAAAATAGATTGTCAGTAATCTACATGTTTAGGAGGTATAACAGTGACTTTATTTGAAAGTGTTTTCGCAGGAAACGACGCAGTCTATGGCCTTACCGAGAACGCCATTGACGAAGCAATCAAAGCTCATGGAGCAGACAAAGCAGTCAGCTTCCCCAACACCGCTTACTCTCTTCCCTGCTACTACGCAGTAACAGGAACAAAGGTAGGCACCCTTGGAGAGCTGAAAGAAGCCCTGGGGGTTGTGAAGACCCTGATGACAAGGGAGAAAAGGACCCACGACGTATTTATGTCCGGTGTGGCTACAGCGCTCTGCGCGGAGTTCATCGAGGTTCTGAAATACATCGACGGCGCGGTTCCCTATGAAGAACCCTGCTACGGCCATCTTGCCGACGCAGTGATCCGTGAACTGGGCGTGCCGCTGGTAACCGGCGATATCCCCGGCGTGGCCGTAATCCTGGGCAAAGCTCCTTCCGCGGAGGAAGCGGCAGCCCTGGTAAAATCCTATCAGGCACAGGGTATCCTGGTAACTCTGGTAGGGGATATCATCGACCAGCTTGCAGAGATCAATTATAAGACAGGCGCCAACGTGCGTGTGATCCCGTTGGGCAAGGACGTTACATCCGTGATCCACGTGGTATCCGTAGCGATCCGTGCGGCCCTGATCTTCGGTAACGTAAAACCGGGCGACGCTGCGGCCCTGATGACTTACACCAAAGACCGTGTGCCGGCGTTCGTAAACGCATTTGCGCCGCTGAACGATGTGATCGTGGCATGCGGGGCAGGCGCTATCGCCCTTGGCTTCCCGGTAATCACCAACCAGGAGGATGTGGCGAGGGTGCCGAAGAGCCTGATCTGCCAGACAGATATCAGCAAATGGAACGCAACCTCCCTTGAGGCCCGTGACATCAAGATCAAGATCACCAATATCGACATCCCGGTAGCGTTTGCGTCCGCATTCGAGGGCGAGATCATCCGCCGGAAGGATATGCAGGTAGAGTTCGACGGATCCCGTGTGGACTGCGCAGAGCTTGTGCAGACCTGTGACGCCAGCGAGGTGGAGGACCACAAGATCACCGTGATCGGGCCGGAAGCAGACGAGATGGAGCTTGGAAGCAAGAACTGCATCGCATACGTTGTGAAGGTTGCAGGAAAGAACATGCAGGCAGACTTCGAGCCGGTTATCGAGCGTAAGTTCCACAATTATATCAACTGTATCGAGGGCGTATACCATACAGGCCAGAGAGACATGCAGCGTATCCGTATCAGCATCGACGCGTTCAACGCGGGCTTCCGTATTAAACACATCGGAGAAGTGCTTTACGCTCAGGTGAAGAACGAATTCGACGCGGTTGTGGACAAATGCGAGGTTGTGATCTACACAGACCCGGCGGAATGTAAGAGAGTACGCCATGAGATCGCTATCCCAACTTTCGAGAAACGTGACGAGCGTCTGGACAACCTGACAGACGAGTCTGTAGACGTATACTACAGCTGTATCCTGTGCCAGGCATTCTCTCCCAGCCATGTATGCGTGGTAACACCGGAGAGACTGGGACTCTGCGGAGCTGTATCATGGCTTGACGCCAAGGCTACCAATGAGCTGGATCCCAACGGGCCCTGCCAGGTGATCACCAAAGAGCGTCCTATCGACGAGAACCTTGGTTCCTACGAAGATGTGGACGAGGCAGTGAAGAAATTCTCCCAGGGTGCCCTGGAGCATGTAACCCTGTATTCCATCATGCAGGATCCCATGACCTCCTGCGGATGCTTCGAGTGTATCTGCGGAATCGAGCCGTTCTCCAACGGCGTTGTTATCGCCAACCGTGAGTACGCAGGCATGACGCCTCTTGGAATGACCTTCCCGGAGATGGCGTCCATGACAGGCGGCGGCGTACAGACGCCGGGCTTCATGGGACACGGCAAGCACTTTATCTCTTCCAAGAAGTTCATGAAGGCAGAGGGCGGAATCGAGAGAATCGTATGGATGCCCAAGGAGCTGAAGGATTTCGTGGCAGAGCGTCTGAACAAGACGGCGAAAGAGCTTTACGGAATCGACAATTTCACAGATATGGTCGGAGACGAGACAGTAGCGACAGATCCGGAGACACTGGTAGCTTTCCTTACCGAGAAGAACCATCCGGCGCTGGCACTGGATCCGATGATGTAATTTCAAGGCGGAGAATGGGGTTTTCCTCATTCTCCGGCGTTATGCATTCAGAAAGCAGTCGTGAAAACTGACAGAAAGGTTTGCCTATTTTTGGCGGAATCTGCCTTGTCAATAACCTATGAACTGTTGTATAATATGCAATAGAGTATAAATATCAATACTTAAATTTTTAAGAGGAGGCTAATAAGAAATGCCGTTTAATCAGAAACCACAAAAGTTTAATGCGAAGATTAACTCAGTCACAATCGGAAGCGGAGACAAGACTGTGACAATCGGCGGAGACAGCACATTTCCGTTCTATACCTTTGACGCTCCGTCAGAGAACTGCCCGAAGATCGGCGTAGAGATTTCTGACATGGGTCTTGAAGGCGTATCTGAGGGAATCAAAGCATACTACGACGGAGCTTCCACCATGGCTGACATCGCGAAGAAAGCAGCCGCTATGGAGGGCGCTGACTTTGTCGCACTGATCCTGGAAGGCGGAGATCCCAACGGTGAGAACAAGTCCATCGAAGAGCTGATCGCAGTTGTCAAGGAAGTTGCCGATGCAGTTGACTGTCCGCTTGTTGTAGAGGGATGCAAGAACGTAGAGAAAGATGCGGAACTTCTTCCGAAGGTTGCAGAGGTTCTTCAGGGAAGAAACGCTCTGATCCTTTCCGAGAAAGAAGAGAACTACAAGGCTATCGGCGCAGCAGCAGGTCTGGCATACAATCAGATCGTAGGCGCTGAGTCCGCGGTAGATATCAACCTTGCGAAGCAGCTGAACGTTGTTACAACACAGCTTGGCGTAGATCCCAAGAAGATCGTTATGAATATCGGAAGTGCGGCAGCAGGCTACGGATATGAATATGTGGTTTCCACTATGGACCGTATCAAAGGTGCTGCTCTCGGCCAGAACGACAATATGCTTCAGATGCCTATCATTACACCTGTATCCGCAGAGACATGGGGCGTGAAGGAAGCTACAGCTTCCGAGGCCGACATGCCGGAGTGGGGTCCGCAGGACGAGCGCGGAATCGACATGGAGATCATGACAGCAGCAGCAGACCTGGCGGCAGGTTCTGACGCTGTGATCTTAAGACATCCGGAATCTGTTAAGACAATTTCCAAGATGATCAAAGCACTTGTGTAACGAATAGGAGGATAATTGAGCTATGGCACTGAATGGTATTCAGATCTTTAAATTAACACCAAAGAAAAACTGTAAGGAATGTGGATGTCCGACGTGTATGGCTTTCGCTATGAAAGTTGCACAGGGCGCTATGCAGATCGAACAGTGTCCGCATATGTCCGAAGACGCGCTGGCTACTCTTTCCGAGGCTACCGCACCGCCGATGAAGACCATCAAAATCGGAACAGGAGACGGCGAGTTCACTCTCGGCGGCGAGACAGTTCTCTACAGACATGAGAAGACATTTGTAAGCAAGACAAGATATGCGGTATCTCTTTGCACAGACATGAGCGACGCTGAAGTTGAGGCGAAGCTTGCTGAGATCCCGGTAGTTGACTATGAGCGTATCGGCGAGAGAATGCATGTTGAGCTTGTATATGTAAACTGCGGAGCGGACGCTGACGCGGCTAAATATACAGCGCTTGTTGAGAAGGCTAAAGGCCTTGGAAGAACTCTGATCCTGGGATGTACTGATCCTGAGATCGCGAAAGCTGCTCTTGAAGTATGCAAGGACAGCAAACCGGTTCTGAACGGAGCAAACGCTTCCAACTATGAGGCTATGAACGCAGTTGCCACAGAGGCGGGCGTTGTTCTGGGCGTATCCGGCAAAGATATCAACGAATTATACGATACAACAGCAGCACTTGAAAAGCTGGGCAACAAGAACCT
The DNA here is from genome assembly GCA_019113745.1 of Candidatus Blautia intestinavium. Classification (GTDB taxonomy): domain Bacteria; phylum Bacillota; class Clostridia; order Lachnospirales; family Lachnospiraceae; genus Blautia_A; species Blautia_A intestinavium. The sequence continues at coordinate 5,907 of DXGV01000024.1, read as the reverse complement.
TGTTCTTGACACCACAGGCGCTGACGTGAAAGAAACATTCGCAAATACTGTACTGGTTCGCCGTGCAGCTCTGAAAGATCAGGACAGAACCTTCGGTTATCCGTCTCTGGTCAACCTTGTTAAGATCGCCCAGGGCGATAAACATCTGCAGGCGGCACTGGCAGCACTGTTTACCATGAAATACGGTTCCATCGTTGTAATGGAAGAGATGACATACGCAGAAGCACTTCCGCTTTACGGACTGCGCCAGAACGTATTTACAGACCCGCAGAAGCCGATGAAGGTAGAGCCGGGCATCTATCCGCTGAACGGCGCGGACGAGAATTCTCTCGTAGTTACCACTGTAGACTTCGCTCTTACTTACTTCGTTGTATCCGGCGAGCTGGAGCGTTCCGGTGTTCCGCTTAACTTCGTTATCAACGACGCCGGCGGACTTTCCGTTCTTACCTCCTGGGCTGCAGGTAAATTCTCCGGAACAAGCATTTCCGAGTTTATCAAAGAGAATGTTGAGCCGAAGGTAAAATGCAGAAAACTCGTGATCCCCGGCAAGGTGGCCGTACTGAAGGGCGATCTGGAAGCAAAACTTCCGGGATGGGAAATCATCGTAGGACCGAGAGAAGCAGTACAGCTTGTGAAGTTCTTAAAGGATATGCAGGCATAACTGCACCTTATCATAACAAAGTAATGTAAAGGAGAACACAGGTATGGCAAAATTTGTAGTAATCGGAGAAAGACTTTCAACAACAGCTCCCGCTGTAAACAAAGCTTTCATGGAAAGAGATCCGGAGCCGATCATCAAGAGAGCAAAACAGCAGCTTGACGCTGGCGCTACCTATCTGGATGTAAATATCGGACCGGCTGAGAACGATGGCGAGGATCTGATGAAGTGGGCGGTTCAGCTCCTTCAGTCCGAGTTTGACAACGTTCCGCTTGCTCTTGATACAACCAATAAAAAAGCAATTGAAGCCGGAATTTCTGTTTACAACAGAAGCAAAGGCAAACCGATCGTTAACTCTGCAGACGCAGGCGACAGAATTTCCAACATCGATCTTGCGGCAGCTAACGATGCTATCGTTATCGCTCTCTGCTCTTCAGGAATGATCGCATCCGACAATGACGAGCGTATGATGCACTGCCAGAACATGCTGGAGAGAGGCCTCGGCCTTGGCATGGAAGCAGAGGATCTGTGGTTTGACCCGCTGTTCGTAGTTGTTAAGGGTATGCAGGAAAAACAGATGGAAGTTCTGGAAGCAATCAAAATGTTCTCCGATATGGGACTTAACTCCACTGGCGGACTTTCCAACAACAGCAACGGTATGCCGAAAACCATCCGTCCGATCATGGATTCCGCTCTGGTGGCTATGGCAATGATGCAGGGTCTTACCTCTGCAATTGTCAACCCCAATGATCTTCGCCTTATGGAGACCATTAAATCCTGTGACGTATTCAAAGGAAACACTCTATACGCAGATTCTTATCTGGAGATCTGATCTGCCGTCGGACAACCCGTTTTGCGGCGGTAAGGGAACGCTTTGTACAGGCGGTCCCGGAGAAGAGTTTTATAGTGTACATAACCAAGATGAGGGCTGGAGACTTCGGTCTTCAGCCCTCATCTATCTTAGGAGAAAGGTGGTTGCCTGATGTTTAAGGTAACGTTTGCTTTTGAAGACGGCAGTGTAACAGAAACGTATGCCAATACAGGAGACAATCTCCTGGAGATCGCCCGTGAAGCCAATGTGGCGATCGACGCTCCCTGCTCCGGGAACGGAGCCTGCGGGAAATGCCGCGTTCAGTTAAAGAACGGCGAGCTGGAAACAAAGAAAACACTTCATATTTCCGATGAAGAATTCGAGGAAGGATGGCGTCTGGCCTGCATGAGCAAGATCGTTGCAGACGTGGAGGTGCTTGTTCCGGACATTGCTTCCGCTTACAAGAGCAGAATGAAAGTCGCGGATTTAAGCTCAAGGGAAGAGATCGCCATTTTTGAAAACGCCAAGCGAGAGATCGAACTGGCGGGTATTGAATTGAAAAACAGCCTTGATGTGGTGGAGGTTCAGATGGAGGAACCTACTCTGGACGATACCATGCCTGACATCGAAAGGCTTTCGCGCGCACTGCGCAAGTTTATGAACCTGAAGCGTGTGAGAATACCCTATACGGTTCTCAGAAAGCTTCCGGATGTTCTCAGAAACAGTAAGTTTTCTGTGAAATGTGTGCTTAGGACAACACCGGACGATATGTTCGTATATGATATTTTTGACAGCAAAGAAGATGTGGTGATCGGCGGTCTTGCGGTGGATATCGGTACCACTACAGTATCCGCCGTGCTGATCAACATGGAGACGGGAGAGATCCTGGCGAAGAGTTCTGCCGGTAACGGACAGATCCGTTATGGAGCCGACGTTATCAACCGTATTATCGAGGCGGCCAAACCGGGCGGCCAGAAGAAGCTGCAGGACGCGGTGATCAAGGAGACCATCAATCCCATGATCCATGAGATGTGCAAAAGCATCGGTTTCCCAAAAGACAGGATCTACCGTATGTGCGTGGCTTCCAACACGACGATGAATCACCTGTTTGCCGGCATCAATGCAGATTATCTCCGTATGGAGCCGTATATCCCGGCATTCTTTAAAACAAATTCGCTGTTTTCTTCAGATGTGGGAATCGATATCAACCAGGACGCGCATATCATTATCGCGCCCAACATCGGAAGCTATGTAGGCGGCGATATTACCGCGGGCACCTTGGTGAGTATGATCTGGAACAGACCGGAATTCTCTCTGTTCATTGATCTGGGAACCAACGGCGAGCTCGTATTCGGTAACTCTGACTTTATGATGAGCTGCGCCTGCTCTGCGGGACCGGCTTTCGAGGGCGGAGACATCAGCTGCGGCATGCGCGCCACAGACGGAGCCATTGAAGCCTGTACCATTGATAAAGACACCATGGAACCCACCTATACTGTTGTGGGAGATCCCGGCACGAAGCCGGTGGGACTTTGCGGATCCGGTATCATTGATGTGATCAGCGAGCTGTTCATGGTCGGCATCATCAATCCCAAGGGCAAATTTGTCCGTGAAGGAAAGAGAGTACGCCACGACCAGTATGGAATGGGCAGCTATGTTATTGCTTTTGAGGAGGAGGCCGGCACCACGAAGGATGTGGAGATCACAGAAGTGGATATCGACAACTTCATCCGTGCGAAAGGCGCGATCTTCTCAGCTATAAGGACTATGCTTTCCTCACTGGATTTCGATGTGTCCATGATCGACGACGTCTATGTCGCAGGCGGTATCGGAAGCGGTATTAACATGCGCAACGCGGTGAATATCGGAATGTTCCCGGATATTCCGCTGGAGAAGTTCCACTATATCGGCAATTCCTCCCTGACCGGAGCTTATCTGATGCTTCTTTCCACGCCGGCGGAGCAGAAGACGTACAAGCTTGCGTCCAATATGACTTATCTGGAGCTTTCCGCAGTACCGACCTATATGGACGAGTTTGTGGGAGCCTGCTTCATTCCTCATACAGACGCGTCCATGTTCCCGTCCGTAAAGCAGAAATAAAGCCGGTACAGACGGTACCGGTTAGTGGCGGTATATTTAATCTAAGTTTAACAGAGGTGTGCAATGAATTCTGACATAAATGAGTTAAAATCCGGCGGAGAGGAATTCCTTTCTGTCGGGGATAGGCTGGGGTATGAAAAAGACAGCAAGGAAAGGATGCCCTGGGAGCATTATCTGGACGCCTACAGCAAAGCGGATCCTGATGAAATCGCGGCCAGACTCCAGATTCCGTATAACCAGGACACGAAGTGCTTTACCCTTCCTTTTCTGGGATCTGTATACGAGATCTCATGGCCTGAATTTCAGGTCAGCCATCATGAGGACGGGCAGAAGTATTATCCGCTGAAAGAGATGATATATGCCAGAATCCTGACCATCCGTTTTCTTCTTGAGGGCTCTGCCGTCAAAGGGAGCGGCAGGATGAAAACCTACCGGGAAATGCCCTGGGGCGAAGTGTATCTCCGCCAGTTTGACGGAAGATGTATCAAACGTCTTGCGTTTTCCTACGGGAACCGGCTTAAGGACTTCAGGGCGGTTATGGAACACCTTCACGCAGCGCCAGTGGATCACGGGGACGCCGCTTATGAAATCGAAATCTTTCCGGGATATCAGATACAGATGATCCTCTGGGAAGGCGATGAGGAGTTTCCGCCTTCTTCACAGATCCTGTTTTCCGATAATTTTCCGATATCTTTCCAGGCGGAAGATATGGCGGTCATGGGGGATGTTATCATCGGATCGATGAAGGCTTTCAGTAAAGCAGTGATTTAAGGACGCCGGAGCCGTTGGCTGAACAGGATATTTTCCTGCATGAAAGATAAAGACAGGCGGAACCTGTTTTTATAAATGATTTTCGGATATGCAAATACATAACCGGTCCACAGAAACCGGGAGGCATGTCCGGCGTATGAAAAAAGGAGGTAATTTAACTATGGGATTCAAAAGCGACATTGAGATTGCACAGGAGTGCGTAATGCAGCCGATCACCGAGATCGCCGCTAAAGCAGGTATCGACGACAAATACCTGGAGCAGTACGGAAAGTATAAGGCAAAGATCGACTACAATCTTCTGAAAGAGACAGACAAAGAGAACGGCAAGCTGATCCTGGTTACCGCCATCAACCCCACTCCGGCAGGAGAAGGAAAGACCACCACAACCGTAGGTCTGGCAGACGGTATGCAGAAGCTTGGCAAGAACGTTATGGTAGCTCTGCGCGAGCCCTCCCTGGGACCGGTATTTGGCGTTAAGGGCGGCGCTGCAGGCGGCGGCTACGCACAGGTAGTCCCCATGGAAGACATCAACCTGCACTTCACAGGCGACTTCCACGCAATCGGGGCAGCCAACAATCTTCTGGCAGCCATGGTTGATAACCATATCTTCCAGGGCAACGAGCTGAACATCGACCCCAGAAAGATCACCTGGAGAAGATGTGTGGATATGAACGACCGCCAGCTCAGAAACGTAGTGGACGGCCTCGGCGGAAGAACAAACGGAATGCCCCGTGAGGACGGCTACGACATCACCGTAGCATCCGAGATCATGGCAGTCCTGTGTCTGGCAAGCGATATCAACGACCTGAAGGCAAGACTTGGCCGTATTATCGTAGGATACACCTATGGAAAAGTTTCCGAGCAGAAACCGGTTACCGCACACGACCTCCACGCAGAAGGCGCTATGACCGCCCTTCTGAAAGACGCCCTGAAACCGAATCTGGTACAGACACTGGAGCATGTACCGGCCATCGTACACGGCGGACCGTTCGCGAACATCGCACACGGCTGCAACTCTGTAACCGCTACCAAGATGTCCCTGAAGCTGGCTGACTACACCATCACAGAGGCAGGCTTCGGTGCAGACCTTGGCGCGGAGAAATTCCTTGACATCAAGTGCCGTATGGCGGGCCTGAAACCGGACGCAGTTGTTATCGTGGCAACCGTACGCGCCCTGAAATACAACGGCGGCGTTGCGAAAGCAGACCTGAACAACGAGAACCTGGAAGCTCTTGAGAAAGGTATGCCGAACCTCCTGAAACACGTAAGCAACATCAAGAACGTATACAAACTTCCCTGCGTGGTTGCCATCAACGCATTCCCCACAGACACAAAGGCAGAACTTGACCTTGTGGAAGAGAAATGTAAGGAACTCGGCGTAAACGTAGCCCTGTCCGAAGTATGGGCAAAGGGCGGCGAAGGCGGCATCAAGCTTGCAGAAGAAGTGATCCGTCTGGTAGAAGAGCCCAACGACTTCACCTTCGCATATGAGCTGGAAGGAAGCATCGAGGACAAACTGAACCAGATCGTACAGAAGATCTACGGCGGCAAGAGAGCAGTCCTGACC
>DXGV01000023.1 GCA_019113745.1 Candidatus Blautia intestinavium | reverse complement strand
CATGCATACAGGGTCGTATTCCCTTCCGCGTCCGTTACGGAGGATACATGGTTCTTGTCGCTGGTAAAGCGGCGGTTCACCCAGACTCCCTTATCCGGGGCGGATGGATCCACGGCTCCGCCTTTTGTGATATTCCCGTTTGCGTCATAGAGAAGGCGGCTGACGACTCCCATGGCGGAGGTCCCTTTCGTAACATTGTGCTTCGCGTCATATTCATATTTGAACTTGCTCCCTTTTGGGTCTGTGATCCCCGTCAGGTCGCTGTTTGCGTTATATTCAAATTTAGTGGCGTTCTTCTGGGCGTCCACTGCCGAGATCAGGTTATTGTCCTCATCGTAGGTGTAGGACTGGCCGAATTCCTCACGGTAGAGGGAAAGGCCGTCGAAAAATGCAATGTTCGCGTTCCTGCAGTAGCTGTAGGACACACGGATGCTGGTATATGCCTGCTTCGCCACATATACGTCGCTCAGGAACTGCCAGTCCAGGATATCCGGGCTGAAGTTGGTATAATGGGTATCTGTGTTCCCTGCGTCATCCACAAAGGTCACTTCCACACCGAAGCGGCGGTATCTGTCATTCTCCGTCTCCGGAAGCGCAGTTCCCCGTCCCCAGGCGTTGACCATATAGGTGTCGCCCTTTTTGCCGGTGATATCCAGCACTTTCATCAGACGTTTATTCACAAGCTGGTCGCCAATGAATTTACAGATATGGCTTTCCAGCCCGCCGACGCCTTCCGGTACGGTGATGGTATTCCTCTTGCCGTAATTTGGCTGCACAGACGCCTTAAAATACCGCGGGGAAAGGAACATGAACTGGCCGCCCCACTGCACCGCGTACCACTGCTGGCCGTTCTGCTGCTGCAGGACGCCCCGGATACGCACAGCCTGTCCGGATTTCAGTGTATCCGCCGCAGTGCCGGAAAGAGAGGGGGTACGGAACAGCTTGTCATCCTTTGTCATCGTGCCGTATGGATAATTGATGCAGAGGCGGATCACGGATTCCATCCTCATATACCCGTAATAACGCTTCTTGTCGATCTGCATGCCCAGGTAATACCATTTCTGCTTATTGGCGTCCTCTTTCGTGGAAACCAGGGACAGGCAGGTTCCCCTGGGGATAGCGCTCTCCAGCACAGTGCCCGAATCAGAAGCCGCCGCCCGGAGGACTGCGCCTGTCACTCCGACCACAGCGGAGTTTTCCCCGTCAGAGCCGCCCAGATACGGGACGCCCTGGGTAGATGGGAAATACCCTTCCGTGCCTGCCGCGTTCCTCGCCCGGTACCATCCCCGGTTTTCGCCTGTGGTGTACAGTTTCGCGCAGAGATGGGTCCCCTTGGGAACAGAAGTCAGTTTCTTCGAGGACAGGGACGGTGTTTCATAAAGATAAGCGCTGGCAGCGGTTGCAAGGAGGTTCATCTGTACCGGGAGATAGTTTGACGCCCCTACGGTAGTCAGACCGTCCTCCGCTTTCCCGGAAGTGATATATCCGGCTGTGCTGCCTAAATGGAAGTCCCCGTTGTCTACCAGGTTGCAGCGGCTTGCCGTGGTCCCTGTCTCGAGCTGCGCCATATCCCCGTATACTGTTCCCAGCGCCCCTGAAATCAGCAGGTAGAAACGGACCGTGGTATTGTTTGTATCTGCCGGGAGGGTAAACGTCGTCTTCAGCCGTACAAAATCCGCGCTGGAGCCTGTGAGCTTTTCACTGTCTGAAGTGTGCCATGCGCCGGCTTTGTCCTGGTAACGTACCCTCAGGTATGCCCCTCCCCCGGAATTTGCCTGGGTAATGGCCGCCTTCGCATAAATAGACGCGGTATAAGTCGTCCCTTTCTTCAGGGCGACGTCCTGGGCCCAGCAGACATAGCCGTTCAGGGAAGTGCTCTCAATCTTCAGGGAACGGTCTCCGACCATGCAGTAAGCCGCGTTGGTGTTGATGGTGGATGCCCCGGCCCCTCCTGTGCCTACGCTTTTTTTCCATCCAAGAGTTTTGGCCTGGATAATGGGATCCTTCAAAAGCTGCACCACGTTGGCCTGCAGCTTTGTGGTATTTTCCAGGCGGTTCACATGGTTCCCGTCCCTGTTGTATTTCGCGCTGGCGGCGTGGCCGAACCCGTCGTGGATATGGATGAGGTTCCCGCTGTTGTTAAAACGGTAGATCTCGCTGCGGTTCTCATTGTCCGTGAATTTTGTGCTGTTGTATCCGTAGGTCAGGGTCAGGCTGTTCCCTTCCGTGGCCCCTCCGTATTCCGTGATCTTTTTCACACGGTAGGGCTGGGTCCCGTAGTAACTGTATTTCATAGAATAGCCGTCAATATCGGTAACGGATGTGAGCATGTTGTTGGCGTCATAAGTATAATTCACCGTTTCCCCGTCAATGTCGATGATCTTTACCAGGTTCCCGTTGGTATAGCCGAAAAGCTTCTTCTTTCCGGAAGGCGATTTGACTTCATGAAGGTAGGTCGGGTTCCCCGCGCTGTCCTCCCGGTAGGAAAGGGTAGTCCTCCTTCCCGCCCCGTCCGTGATGCTCATAATCCTGCCTCCCGCCCAGGAGACGGTCAGGGTATTCCCGTTCTTATCGCAGACCTTTACCAGATAGCCGTTGCGGAATTTTAACTGGTTCTCTTCCTTGTCATGGATCACAAGCTGTTCGGAGGCGTCCGTATGGATCGTCAGTGTCAACTCCAGCCCGGACTCGTCCTTCCATTTCTTCTCTTTGGAATCATAGTAGAAGTAATGGATGGTCCCGTCCCCGTCTGTGTGCTGGTAGTATTCCGTCCCTGCGATATTCACCTTCCTCAGCGTCTGGTAATAGCTGATGCTGAAGCCGTTCCCATATCCAAGGTTTGTTTTCCGGTTATTAGAATTGTACACATGGGTCAGGGACATTGGCACACGGCTTCCTCCCGTACTCAGGCTATCATGCACAAGGATCAGGTTGCCGTTGTAGTCGTTTACATGTACCGTGCCGGCGCGTCCCACGTCCTGGCTGTGGTAAGTCCAGTAATCTTCCAGTCCGGAATAATTCACATAAGAGATATCGATCCTTGGGCGCATGTCCTGGTAGCCGTCATCGCAGTCCGAGGAAAGGAATTCCGTATAGCCGGAAAGCTCCTTGTCGTCCTTGAACATCAGGCCGTAATTGCCGCCGTTCTGATACCAGTCCTTCACCATGCGGGTGATATCCAGGGTCACATACCGCTGCTGGGTCCCCTTATAACGGCACAGGTCCTCTACAGTCTCGGAATAAATGGGTTTATTGTACCAGTTGATGGAATTGGAATTCCATGCCTGGAGGACCTTGTGTACTTCCACGGTACGTTCCTTCCCGTCCTCCGCCAGGGAGACCAGCACCAGCTTCGCGTTAATCACCATGTCCCCTGTCTTGATCTCCGGAAGCTCAAACCGTACAAAGCTCCTCTGCACCTCGTCGCCGCCCATGGTCTTTAAGATGATGCTCTGCTGGAAATTGTCCTCTTCATACAGGGAGGAAACATGGGCGTCATAGATCTCCGCCGCCTTTTTGGAGGTGGTGGTCACCGGGTCCAGCACCACGGGATACCTGCGCCCCTCCTCGCGGAGCCATTCCATATCCGGGGCAAAGGTGATCCTCACCAGGTCTTCCGTTTCCTCCATGGACAGGCGGATCGCCTCGGATTTCTTACCGCCGGCGTCCTTCATGCATGGGGCGTGTACACAGAAGATCTCCTGTCCTTCTTTATCCAGGAAGCTGACCCTGTTGTGCTCCAGCACAGGGCGGAGATCCCCGGTCTGGTAAAGGCAGGTATAGCCTTCCATAAGCGCCTCCGGACTTTTCAGGACCAGATCTTCCTTTACGCCTTCCCCACGGACTCTCAGCCGCAGATCCGCGCCGTCAATAACCTCCGGGTAGAGGACAACGCTGCCGTCCTGCTTTTCAGCCTGTACAGGCTGGCCTGCCTCCAGTCCCCAGGTCAGCGTATGCCCTTCCTTCTTCAGGGATACCAGGGCCCTGTCGTCTGCCCTGTGGTTTACGAAGATCTCCATATTCCCTTTCCGGTTATGGAAACCAGGGCGCTGTCCCGCAGCGGCAGAGTCAGGCTGTACGGAGACAGCTTTCCCAGACGTCTTCTTTACATCAGCATCCGCCTGTTTCATAATTTCCTCCGATACTTCTTCTAAAGTATCATCCATCTCTTTCCAGGAACCGTCTGCTTCCTGGTAGTGGACGGGCTCCAGATAGATCTCCACGGTTTTCGAATGGTCTTTATTTTCGTAAACCTTCCGGTTCGCCGTCCGCCTGTCTAAAAGTTCCGTCCGTTTCATTTGTCTTTGCTGTTTCATTTGTCATTCTCCTTTATAAATTTTATTCTATAAAGGTTCTCCGGAGTACCTTATATGCCGCATTATACAGAACATATGTTCTCTTTTCAATAACTGATCTGATCAGTTTTCTTTCAATTTTGATAAGTTTTCATTCCTGCATAAATATCAAGTGTTCTCTGTTTATAAAAACTAGAAACTGCGGGTTCTAACATTGATATAATACTGTTTATGAAATATTTCTATGCAAAAACTTCATAAACTTCATTTTTATTTTATATTGTCTACGAAGTATTGTCAATATTTTTATGATGCTTATGAAGTTTATTTTTCAATATAACTTAAAAAGATAAAAAAAGGAACCAATAGCATACAAACCCTATTGGTTCCCCTATCCATGTCATATTGAATTATAAATCACCTGCCGGATACGAAAAATTTACATTTCCTCCCGTTTTTCCTGCGTTTTCTGGATCTCCAGCTTATCCTTAAACTCCTTCAGCTTTACTTTATATTTCTTCAGGTCCTCGTTCAACAGTTCCGCCGTACCTTCGCCGCACTGGTTCTGCGGGATGTCATAATTCTCCACCAGATAATCTCCCAGATACTTTGTCGCTTTCTGCGCCCCCACCGGATTCAGATGATGAGGATCATAGAAATCATATTCCCAGTCGATCTTCATTTCCTTCAGAGGTTCTTCCAGATTAAGATCAATATAGGCTGCGCCGCATCCCTCGGTCAGTTCTTTGGCCGTCTGGTATCTTCCGTATGTCCAGCGGTTGTCCGGCATATTTACCACGACTACCTCAGAGCCCTGGGACTGGCAGTATTCGATAATGTCCTGGTAAAACGACCAGGAATCGGTATTTTCTTTTTCCGGAGGAACATTTTTATCCACGTGATCCCTGGCTTTAATTTTCTTCGCCCTGTATACAGGATACTGGCCCCGCATAAAGTCATGGCGGTACTGTAAATTGTAAACATCTGTCCACTGAAATTCTTTCCATCTGTCATGATAGCGGAATATAGGAAAAATATAATCCAGCATATGCTGAGATCCGCTTCTTTTCACGATTTCATTAACCGCTTTCAGTTTGTCCGCAGAAAGTCTTTTAAAGTCAAGCCCTCTCCGCAGATAGGGCTCGTTGGCGTCGTAGTCATAATCCAGGAAAAGGCTTGTAATGCCCATAACCACAACCTCCGGCTTTTGGTACCGGTACGCCTCTTTAATGTTCAGCCAGGTAACCGGAGGCGCCTGGACAGTACTGGCCCGGGTATGTGCCACAATACCATAATCCTCCCAGAGTTCCAGAGGAGACAGGCCCACCAGCAGCGTGCTGCTCCCGGCAATCAGCACGTCGACTGTATTCTTTTCCGTTTTATAGAAGGTTCTGTTCTGGTCCGTATCCTGTATATAATACGGAATAAACAGTTTTCCTGCAAAAACAAGGAGCAGGGCAAAGATCACTGTTACGATCAGACACCGGACAAGAATCCATCTGTTCTTTTTTTCTTTCCACATATCCTATTTCATCTTTTCCCTTAATTCATTCATATTTATTTTGCCGTTAAAGTTCAGGGGCATCTGCTCCATCGCACAGAACTTCCTTGGTATCATATAATTGGGCAGCCGTTCCCTTAAATATCCGGCGATCTCGCGGGAAGAAACATTACCGCCTGTATAAAACAGCCATATCTGCTGCTTTTCCTTCTGATACAGGCAGGCCGCCTCCTGGATCTCCGGCATGGACAGCGCCGCTGTCTCAATCTCCCCCAACTCTACACGGTGCCCCATATGCTTGATCTGCGCATCCTTTCTTCCGCAGAAAAGCAGCTCTCCTTTTTCGTTATATTTGCCCAGATCGCCAGTCCGGTATACAATCTCGTCGTAAATTGGATTCAGAGGATTCCTTACAAAAACCTCCTTCGTTTTTTCCGGATTCCTGTAATATCCCAACGCCAGAGAGGTTCCCCGTACATAAATCTCACCCGTTTCACCGGGAGCCGCTTCCTTTCCGTCTTCTGTAAGGAGAAGAATATTTGTGTTCCGGAAGGGCTGTCCGATGGGAAGGGTTTCATCCTCTGATACCAGGTGATCCACCACATACCAGGTACAGCTCGCCGTGATCTCCGTGGGGCCGTAATGATTTACAAAAAGGGCGCCGGGAAGGTTTTCCTGCCATACCCGCAGATGTCTGCACGGCATTACAGAGCCTGTAAAAAACACCTTCTTTACAAACTCCGGTCGTATTTCTTCAAAGATTCCAAGCTCCGAGCAGAGCGTAAGCGCGCCTGTCACCCAGCAGATGGTCGTCACCTTATTTTCATTCAGATACTGGAACAGACGGACTGGCAGGGAAAAATACTTCCTGGGGATCAACACCGTGCTGGCGCCCGTTTTCAAGGGAAGATACAGATCCCGCAGCGCCGCTACATAATCCAGCGGAGACTGGTTCCCGAAAATATCATCCTCCCCTATTCCAAAGGTTTCAGAAAAGGCTTCAATATAGTCGATCAACTGCCTGTGGGACTCTACCACGCCTTTTGGTATCCCTGTAGATCCTGATGTAAAGATCACATACGCCGGATCCACATCCATCACCTGGCTGCGAACGGCCTCCAGCTTCTTCGGATCTTCCTCTGCCTTCTCCAGATCTCCGGTGGAAATGATCTTTCCGGAGAATCCCAGTTCTTCTGCATCCGCCAGGAAGTTCTCTTCCGTCACCATCAGATCCGCCTGCACTGTATCCAATATCAGCTTCAGGCGGTATTTCGGCAGTTCCATATCGATAGGCACGTAAAAGCATCCGCTGTAAAGAACCGCCAAAAAGAGGATCGGCGTTGTAACCGTCTTGTCTGTAATGACAAAAACCGGATTTCGGGGAGAAGTGTGTTCTGCAAGAAAACTTCCCCATCTGCGGGCTTTCAAAAAGGCGTCATGAAACGTTATCTCGTTTTTTTCATCCCTGTACAGGACTTTCTCCGCATATTTGTCCTGGGCCTGTTCCAGATATTCCAAAATATTAATAATCATGTCTTATCCTTTCTTTACATACTGACAGTTATCCGCTCCGTATCCTTTTGTACACCGATGCTAAAATCCCCTGTAAATAAAGGATTTCGCATCGTATCCCATCCCATAGACTCCAAAAATCACAATAGAAAATCCCCCGGCAAGATATATCATCCACCGGAACACCGCGTTCTGCCGGGATATCAGTTCCCGGACACTGTAGCCGCATTCCTGGATCACACTGACTGCAATCCAGAATACAAGACAGAAGCCCAGCAGGATAAAATCCTGGGCTGTAAGTCCCAGCGTAAAAACAGATCCATTAAAAAGGATCCCCGGATTAAAGTCCAGGCTGTGCCTCATCATCCAGACTGCAGCGGAAAAGCTGACGCCCCTTGAAAAAAATCTCCCGATCACTACCAGAAGGAAGGTCCTGCAGATTTGAAACAGCCGCCAACTGAAAGCTTTTGTATTGATTCTGAGAAGTCTGGTCAGACGGATGATATAAGGTTCAAAAAGGATTCCACCTATAATGAACACTGCCTGGTAAAGACCATAGGCAATATATTTGAATTCCGCGCCGTGCCAGATACCGATCACAAAAAATGTAATGAGCTGGGCAAAAATAACGGGAATTAATTTCCCAATCCTTTCCCCAAGGAATTTCCGGGAATTTTTTCCAAGTTTACCGAAGAATTTTGAAAGAGAAATAGGATAGAAAATGTAATCCCGGCACCAGGAACCCAGAGTAATATGCCATCTCCGCCAGAATTCAGGAATGCTGGCAGCAAAATACGGCCGTTTAAAATTCAGCGTCAGGTCAATTCCAAAAATCTGCGACACTCCCCTCGCAATATCCATTCCTCCTGAAAAGTCTCCGTAAATCTGGATCGTATACCCGATCACGCCAAGTATGGCGTAAAATCCAGTATACTCTGTATAACGGCTAAAGACCTGATCCACAAATATGCCCACACGGTCGGCGATCACCAGCTTTTTGAACCATCCCCACATCATAAGCTGAACGCCGAACTTGATCCGCTCGTACTGGAAGGAATGCGGTTCGTAGAGCTGCTCCGCCAGTTGGTCATACCTGCTGATGGGCCCCTGGATGATCTGGGGGAACCATGACACAAAAAGAGCAAATTTTGCCGGATTCCGGTCCGCTTTATACTGCTCCCGGTAAATATCGATCAGATAGCCTACAGACTGGAAGGTATAGAAAGAAATCCCCAGCGGAATCAGTATCCCGGCGTCAAAATGGAGCCAGTCCAGATGGAGCGTCTCGGAAAGCATGTTGATATAAACCCTGAAATATTTTACAAATGCAAGGACGCCAAAATCCGCCAGCAGCACAAGTAAAAGAACACCACGTTTCCTTTTCTCATATTTTGCCTTAATCTCTTTTTTCTGTTTACGGTCAAGCTCTTCCTTATGCTCCTTTACATAAGCCTTGCAGTCATCCGTCTGCCGTTGGATAAAAAGCCCTCCGGCAAATGTCACTGCAGTGGTAAAGAGTAAAAAAACATAACTTCGGGGACTTGACAGAAGATAAAAGATCTGGCTGGCAGCCAGCAGGACGCACCACCGGTATTTCGCCGGACAGAGAAAATATACGCCTGCCGCTGCCGCAGTAAAGATGATAAAGCTTATAGATACAAAAGACATAACTTTACTCCTGTAAGGATTCGATCAGCTTTACGATTGCGTCTACAGAATTAAAATTTTCCGGGATGAGATGCTTCACGGAAATGTTAATGTCAAATTCGTCATTCAGTTCGCCTACCAGCGCCACTACGTCCAGGGATTCCAGCTCGCCGTCGTCAATAAACTTCACTTCTCCGCTTAAATCAATGTCAGGACGAACCTCTGTTAGAATTTCAATCACTTTTTCTTTCATTTGCGTTTCCTCTTTCCATTTTTCTTTTTTATTTCTGAACAGAGGCCATAAGGCCGCCGGACAGATTCTCTTATCATTTCAGGATATAAGTCTCTGATACAGTTCCATCCGGCTGAAAGCCAAATCTTCCACTGACAGAGAGAATCGCCTGATTTGTTTCATCGCACCATTCGATCACCTGGCTGTATCCTCGGGATTTTAAAACAGACATAGACAGCTTATACAGTTCTGTAGCGATCCCCTGACGGCGGTATTCCTGATCCACAGCCATCAGCCACATAGAACCTGTTCTGCGGTTTTCCTGCTTTATGCGCACAACGCCGCACATACGCCCTTCCTTCCATACGGTAAGAAGTTCTTTCGCCGCAATCATTGCCGCAAATTCCCGCTCTTCCGGTATGGTGGAATTATAAATATCCATCACCGTCCACAGACGATAAATGGACGCCGCGTCTTTCTCTGAAGCATATTTCCACAAAAGATCCTCTCTCAGATATCCTGTGTCCAGCGGGATCAGGTATTCGTCGCGAATCAGCGCTCTGTGCCTTTTGTTCCTCACATAAGGCCGGAATCCCAGCGCTTCTGTTTTTTTCCGCATCTTCTCAACCTGGGGATCTTCCCTTCCCTCTGCAGAAATATACTCCAACAGTCGCGGCCTGTCCGTCTCCGGCACATGGATCTCTGCCCTTTCAGGGACATAAAAATACAGTTTATAAAAATCTTTTTCCCTTACCAGAAAAACAATTCCCGTTTCCTGTTCCTCGCAATAAAACCTGCCTCTTTCTATATGAGAAGCGGCTTCTCCGGGCAGCATCATATGATTGTATATTATATCCGGAAATTCTTTCTGATATTTATTCAAAAAATCTGTATATTGTTCAAGATTCTCAATTTTCATCATTCTTTCATACCTAATACAGAATTATTTACTACTCATTCTACACAAAATACAGTTAAAGTCAATTATAATTCCTCTTATTAAAACAAAATTAAATATTATGTAACAGGTCTGTGATTATTTTTTAATAAGGAGCTGTTGATAAGGATATCTCCTTTTTCAGCAGCTCCCCGTATTATGCCAGATTTTATATTAGAGTCAATGTACAGGGGACAATACGGTTGCCCCTTGTACATTAACGCTAAGTATTTCAAAAACAAAATAACAAACATAACCTGTTCAGAGATTATAAACTCCATGCATTGACATGATGCTGTTTATAGACTAATATTATATTAGCAACTTCATAAACTTCATCTTTGTTCTGTATCAGAATAAAATATTTTCACTAGTTCCATGAAATCAGCAAAGTTTTCTTGTAAAATTTATTAAAGGAGAGAAGAAAATGACATTTTCAGACAAGATCCGGGCGGCACGGGAAGCTGCTGGACTGACACAGCAGCAACTCGCAGACAAGACCGGCGTATCCCAGCGCACGATCGCTTCTTATGAATCCGCCGGAGTTATTGCCCGTGCCTCCACAATGAAGAAACTGGCAAAGGCCCTGGATGTTTCCTATGATTACCTTTCCAGAAAAGAAGTGACAGATCCCCGGTATGGAATGGAAAAAATGCTATATATTGACCAGGCGCAGAAACAATTTGGCAACTCCGCCGCCAGGGAGATGGACGAACTCCTGGAACGCAATGCTGCTCTTTTTGCCGGTGGAGAATTAAGCGAGGAATCCAAAGATGCTTTTTTCCAGGCCATTGCTAAGGCTTATCTGGAATGTAAAGAAGCCGCCAGAAAAACCTATGGAAGGAAAAAGAAAAACTAAAGATATTACGGAGGATAAGACTTTATGTCGGTCGATATGATCAGCCGTGAAGTACAGAAGATCAAAAAGAAATATAAGGAGACAGATCCTTTCCGTCTCTGCCGCGCGATGGGGATACTTGTGCTTTATGCGCCAATGGGTAGCGGAAATAAATGCTGCAAAGGTTTTTATCTGTCCCAGAGCCGAATGCGCGCTGTTACTGTCAACAGCGATATGCCTCCGGTATTCCAGAGGATAATCACCGCCCATGAGCTGGGGCATGCCGTCCTGCATACAAGATCCAGCGGGATAAAAGCGTTTCATGATTTTCTTGTTTTTGATACCGTCTCTCTTATGGAATATGAAGCTAATATCTTTGCCGCGGATCTCCTGATAAATGATGAGGAAGTTCTGGGACTATCAGACAGTAACACCAGTTTTTATGAGGCCGCATCGAAGCTAAACGTACTTCCGGAGCTGCTGGATTTCAAACTCCGTGTATTGAAACGGAAAGGCTATAATATAGCAGGCACGCCGACAGTTTCTGACAGTACATTTCTTAAAAATATAAAAACAGCGATCCGTAAAACAGATGACTGAATACAGCGTCAGTGTACGAAAAGGCAGCACGCTCTGGAGTGTGCCGCCTCTACATATAAAATACCCTGCGCTGGCCCAGTCTGAATCAGACTTCTACGGTTCCAATCTCAAATTTTCTAATTTTAGCCTAAGAAATCATATTATCCTGTAAGGTTGACTTTTATTCGTCAAATATAGTGACGATCTCTCCGTCCAGAATCCTGTTGGTATTCTTCACCGCGCAGAAATTCCCGCACATGCTGCAGGTGTCTTCTTTCTCCGGCTTCGCCTCAGCGCGGTAGCGTCTCGCTTTCTCAGGATCCATACTGAGCCGGAACATCTCCTCCCAGTCAAGGCACTTTCTGGCTTCGCTCATCTTATAATCCCACTCTGCGGCGCCGGGAACTCCCTTGGCAATATCGGCAGCATGGGCCGCGATCTTCGCCGCAACGATTCCTTCCCGGACGTCCGCTGCATTTGGAAGGCGGAGATGCTCCGCCGGAGTCACATAGCAGAGGAAAGAAGCTCCTGCCGTAGCCGCAATAGCTCCGCCAATAGCGGATGTGATATGGTCATATCCCGGCGCAACGTCTGTCACGATAGGACCCAACACGTAAAAGGGCGCGCCGTGGCACAGTGTTTTCTGAATCTCCATATTGGCGGCGATCTGGTTCAGAGGCATATGGCCCGGCCCTTCGATCATTACCTGAACATCCTTCGCCCAGGCGCGCTTCGTCAGCTCGCCAAGAGTGATCAGTTCCTCGATCTGCGCGGTATCGGTAGCGTCCGCCAGACAGCCCGGACGGCAGGCGTCTCCCAGGCTCAGCGTGATGTCATACTCTCTGCAGATATCCAGGATTTCATCAAAATGCTCATAGAAGGGGTTCTCTTTCCCTGTCATTTCCATCCAGGCAAACATAATGGAACCGCCTCTGGATACAATATTCATAAGACGCTTATTGTTCTTGAAGCGTTCTGCCGTAGCCCGGTTCATGCCGCAGTGGATCGTCATGAAATCCACTCCGTCTTCCGCATGCATCCGCACAATGTCGATCCATTCCTCTGAGGTGATCTTCCCCAGAGCTTTATGATAATAAACCACTGCGTCATAGATAGGAACCGTGCCGATCATGGCCGGACATTCCGCCGTCAGCTTCCGGCGGAAACTTCTGGTGTCGCCGTAGGAACTGAGATCCATAATAGCCTCCGCTCCCATTTCCACTGCGGAACGAACCTTCTCATATTCCATGTCCACATCTTTCCAGTCGCGGGAAACGCCCAGATTCACATTGATCTTTGTCTTCAGCTTCGCTCCCACCCCGCTGGGGCTTAAACTCTTATGGTTTCTGTTGCACGGAATGATCGCCTCGCCTTTTGCGATCAGTTCTCTCAGCGCCTCTGCGTCATAGTGTTCCTTCTCTGCCACGATTTTCATCTGCGGTGTGACAATTCCCTGACGGGCCGCGTCCATTTGTGTTGTGTAGTCTGTCATTTTTCCTCCCTGCCCTGCACTATCGGGCCGAAATGAACTGCGCCGACTGCTTCTGCAGTGACTTGCACCTGCGCATATCCTTATATTGTCAAGTTCCATTTTCATCAGAGAGTGGTGCCCCCGGTCTGACTTGAAAGACCTGTAAAATCGAAGAGCGTTTTCATTCAGCAGAGAATAGCATCGGTGCTATCTGTTAAATAAAAAAGACTGCGGCATACCAACGGGTATACTGCAGTCCGCACAGACTTCATGCATATGTTCCCTACGTTGGCATTATCCAAATCAGGTTTGCGGGTCAAAGCGATACAGCTTACTCTCAGCCTGTTTCCACAAGCTCCCCGTTTGCTTGATCCTGTTTTACAGGTCCTTTTGTTCTCCCGCATTAAATGCGGAAGTTTTATAACATTTTTATTTTAACACGGCTGCCCATCATGTACAAGAGGGGCAGCGCAAACTCTTTTATTTACGGTCGGTTCTTAGTTACAGTTCACACCTAACCGCTTCTTCTCATCCTACATCCTGAATTTCTTCCGGAATTCCTTCAGCGTATTCTTTTTCTGAAAAATAAACAGACCCGCCAGCACCAGAAAACTGATGCCGGAGCAGATCACGGAAGGATACCTGAACCGGATAATCCCTGTCCATACAAGAATAATGGGAATACACCCGGCTATGGCTGCCTGGATCAGATAAAACAGATATTCTTCCGGTTCAAGGCGATTGACCTTCGCAATCACCGGCACGGAACCCAGTACCGCCATGGCTCCGAAAGGCAGAACAAAATCTACCGACCAGCCTCTCCACCCGGTAAAAATGTCCCATAAGACCGCGATTGTCGTAATTATCAGAAGCTGCCACATCTCATTTTTCAGGATATTCCTCCGCTTCGTATAGGCCACCATCACCACCAGCCACGCACAGAAACTGCCTGCCGCCGCAAACCAGAACCAGTTCAGCGTTTCCAGTGTCATATAATTGATCATTCCGCAGACAACAGCCACGGCGATACAGAGAAAAGTAAAAATCTGCACCAGTTTCCTGCTTTCCTGTTTCTGCTCCTTTCTGCAACCCGGAAAATCATTCTGCTCTTCCTGAAAAACAATCCCCTCTCTTTTCAGGATTTTCAGAAAATTTCTCTGGATACTCCCTCCCGGGATCTTGGAGGTCAGTCCCAGAAGCAGCTCGTCGCCGTAAGAACAGGAGCAGAGCTGCAGGGAATCCGTACTTGCGAAAAAGCCAAACCTTGCTATGTAATCCCGGTATTCCTCCGGCAGCCGGATCACCCCGATATTGGAATAAACCGAAGTAATACTCCTGCTCCCAAGCTCCGCTCCCAGTATCAGAAAGTACCGTTTCACCTCCAGAGGAACGGCCCTTATTACAGGATTTTTCTCCAGCCTCACATAGCCGCTCATATGCTCCGCGATCTTCTCTTTGACCAGCTCTGTCTCGAACTGTTTCTTCACTTCATCCACCACGTCCTTAAAGGTGCTGTTCTCTGAAAAGGTATATCCCACCTCGATCCATCCGAAGAAATTTCCCATAGACTGGGAAGGAAAATAATTTCTCAGGTTCACCGGAACCATAAGCGCCACCGGCTTCTTCTGACGGCTTCTTGGTATCTCTTCATGGATGGCACAGATCAGCACTGCGGATAAAAAGGCAGTAACAGAAGCTCCGTAGGACCTGGCTTTTGCCAGAATTTCCTTTACCGGCACCGCCACCTCCTGGATCTCCATCTCGTCATGGGCAAGTTTTTCGCCTTTCAGCCGTACTGCGGAAGGCTTTTTCTTTTTGTTTTTCGGGGTATCCGAGGTATAATACTGGGAAAAACTGTCCTCTTCCTGATCTCCCGCAGTAATGGTTTCCTCGGAGACTGCTCTGGAAAGTCCGGCCTCCGGATTCGCCAGGATCAGATAATTCTGCACCAGTTCCAGCAAAAAATTCATGGCTCCCGTCCCGTCTGTAAGCGCATGATACACCTCAAAATTGATCCGGTTCTGATAGTAAGTCACCTCAAATAACAGCGACTTTTTATCCGGGATATAAAGTCGGCTGCATGGCGGCTTGCGCTCCTCCTTCACCTCCGCCCGGATATCTCTCTGTTCCAGATAAAACCAGAATAACCCTTTCCGCAGAACCGCCCGGAACAGCGGAAATTTTTCCATTGTCTGATCCAGCGCTTCCTGAAGAACCTCAGGCCGCACATTCTCCTTCAGTTCACAGTAAAACCGGAATACCCTTGTGTCATTTTTCCCCGTCACAAGAGGAAAAGCCAGGGCGGCATTATCTAATTTTCTCCATCCTGAATATCTTTTTTCCACTTTTCCCAGCTTCCTTTTCTGTCATGTCAGCATTTGTTTCTATTGTACACCGATGCTATACCCCATTGTTTTCCAGAAATCCGTTTATATATCCAAAGCTCTCTCTCACATGGAGAAACTGTATTCCCAGGGCAAAATACCCGTGCAGGGCGTCCGGTATCCTGTGCATCTCCACCTGATTTCCCGCTTCCCGGAGTCGTCTTCCATAATCCTCGCCCTCGTCCCTCAGAGGATCAAATTCCGCTGTGAGAATCAGAGTCCGGGGCATATTCCGCAGGTCGGGCTCTTTCAGCGGGGCAAAATAGGGATTCAGAAGATCCTCCGGACTGCTCTTATAAAGATCCAGATAATCCTGCATTTTTACCGCTGTCAGAAGATAGTCTTTTCCGTTTTCCCTCACAGAAGGATAGGGAGATTCTTCTGTATAACAGTTATTCAGAGCGGGATAGATCAGGATCTGTCTTTCAATCTTAAAGTCTCCCGTATCTCTTGCCTTCAGCGCTACCGCCGCTGTCAGATTCCCCCCGGCGCTGTCTCCCATGACTGTGATCCTGTCCGGCTCTGTGTGCAGAATAGAGCGGTTTGTATAAAGAGCCTTAGCCGCCTCATAGCAGTCTTCAAAGGGAACCGGAAAACGATGTTCCGGAGCAAGGCGGTATTCCACCGAAGCCACGATCTGTCCTGTGGCCTGCGCCATCCTGGCGCATACACGGTCATAGGTTTCCACACTTTCCGTTACCCAGCCTCCGCCATGAAAGAACAGGAGAACAGGAAAACTTTGTTTTCCGGAAATTCCCTCTTCCATCATTTCTTCGGAAGGAAAATAAAGCCGGATCGGCACTTCATGTTCTTTATTATACACCTTTGTATCCAGCTTTTTCCAAAAAATCTTCATTGCGTCCAGTTTTTTCAGATCCGCAAGTTTCCTTGCCGCCTCCACCTCAATATTTCCATAGGACAGGGCGTGCAAAATCGTTCTCACAGCTTTTGAAATCAATCTGTTCTTCTCCTTGTTTTCAGCTTATCTGCCATTTTACATGACTTCCGTTTTCATCTTTTCTTACCAGGAGCTGATCTTCAATCTCCTGCTTCAGCTCCGTCACATGAGAGA
Source organism: Candidatus Blautia intestinavium (assembly GCA_019113745.1). Lineage (GTDB taxonomy): Bacteria > Bacillota > Clostridia > Lachnospirales > Lachnospiraceae > Blautia_A > Blautia_A intestinavium. Next base: position 21,493 of record DXGV01000023.1, on the reverse strand, counting down.
TGATTCCGATTAGTCTGGAACCTTCCGCCATGCGCAGAAGCACTTTGACAGCCTGGTTCCTGGAGTGTTCGTCCAGAGAACCGAAGCCTTCGTCAATAAACATCATATCCAGGTGAATGGCGGAAGAGCTCTGCTGGATCTGATCCGCCATTCCCAGGGCCAGAGACAGGGCCGCCATAAAGGATTCCCCGCCGGAAAGAGTACGGACCTCCCGCTCTTTTCCGGTAACATTGGAATATACCATCAGGTCAAGTCCTCTGTTTTTTCCCTCCCCGGCCTTTTTCAGATCATACATCCGAAGCTCGAACTGGCCTGCGGACATTTCCCGGAACCGCCTGTTGGCAGCCTGAAGGATCCGTTCCAGATAATATCTCTGCACATAGGTTTCCAGATCCATTCTGGAGCCGCTGACGTTTCCGGAAGCCATCCGGTACAGGACGTCCAGCTTTCCGTGCGCGGCCACAGCCTGCTGCCGTTCCTCCAGTCTGGGTTTCAGAGAATGATACACATCTTCGTTCTCTTTCCTGAGAGAGCGAACCATTGTCCGCAGCTTTTCCGCAGCTTTCAGCCGTTCCTCCGCCTGAGCCGCCTCTCTCTCCAGTTTTTCCCTGTCCGGAGCCTTCCTGTTCCCGATGGCTTCTTTCATGGAATCCCGGAGATCCGCAGCCGCTTTCCGGCTGCTTCTGTAGCTGCCGATCTCCTCCCGGAGCGTTTCCGCCGCTTCTTCGCCGTATGTTTCTGCAAGAATCCGCCACCGGGATTCCTCCAGTCCTCTCCTTGTCATTTCAGCCTGATATTCCTCAGCTTTTGCCGCAAGTTTCTCTTCCATACCGGGCAGACTCTCCAGATATCCGGCGATCCGGGTCTCCGTTTCCTGCCTTTTTTTCTTTAATTTCTCTGTTTCTTTTTCTGCCTTTTCATAAGCGTCTAAAGCTCTGTCTTTTCTGGCTTCCGCCTCCTGTTTCTGCTTTTGGGCCTCTTCCTCGGAAGGAAATTCTGCTGAATCCGAAAGACTCTTAAGCTCCGCCTCGGCCGCCGCCAGTTCTGTCTCGGCCTTCCGCGCCGCGTCGCCGGCAGATAGCAGAGCATCTTCCTGTTGTTTTTTCTTTTCCTCCAGTTTCTGAAGAGCCTTCCTGAGTTTCTCCAGAAGCTGTAACTCCTTCCGGCACTTTTCCTTTTCTTCCTCAACAGAACCCGCCCACCGGCACAGCGCGTCTTCTGTCTGGTTCTGGTCCCCATTATCCGGCAGCCCGGAAATCTTTTCTTTCATCTTTTCCAGAAGACGGCGCCATTTTTCCCGGCTGTCCTCTTCTTTCGCCTGCGCCAGCGACAGATCTGCCTTCGCCTGTGCAGCCAGCTCTTCCTGTTTCTGCTGAAGCTTTTCTTTCTGCCGTCCGCATTCATCCAGCTTTTCTTCCGAAATATCTCCGTACCTTTCTTCCCATCCGCAGGGCGAGGGATGTTCCAGAGATCCGCAGACAGGACAGGGTTTCCCCTCTTCCAGCGTCCGTGCCAGCAGCCCCGCCTGTGCGTCCAGGAAAAGCTGCCTCATCTTTTCATATCTGTTCCTCGCCTCCTCATAGCCGTTTCTGGCGGCAAGGTATTTCTTCTGTGATTTCTCCGCCTTCTCCCTGTATGTTTCCGCTGTATCCACCGCTTCCTTAAAAGCGTCCTTTTCTTTCACCAGATCTTCCGCTTCCAGACTTTTTGTTTCCCAGACAGTCAGACGATGGGGAGCGTCCTCAAGATTTTTCTCTTCTTCCTTCCAGTTTTCTTCCTGCTCCCTCATCTGCTCCAGCTTTCTCTTTGCCGCGCTTTCCTCCTTCTGGACGTCATGTAGGAATTTTTTACAGGATTCCGCCTTTTTCTCCGCTTCCTGTATCTTTCCAAATAACTGAAGCGCCGCGCTTACCCTCTGTGATATTCTGGAAAAACGATCCTGTTCCTGTTCCAGAGTTTTCCGGGCTTCCGCCGTCTTTCCTGCGGCTCTCTCCTCCTGCTCCCTGAGACCGGGAAGCAGCTCCCGGTTCTCCTCAAGAGATCTGCGTGTCTTATCCATATCGTCAGAAGTTTCCTGCATCCATTTATATTTTTTCTGTATTTCAAAAGCGCCGGAAAGCTCCTCCGCCAGTTTTTCTTTTTCCCGGATCTCTTCCGCCCGGTCTTCACACTCTTTAAGAGTTTTTTCCGCCTTTTCCAGTTTCTGGTAAAGTGTTTCCAGATTCCCGGCTTCTGTCAGAGCGTCTCTTTTTTCATCTCTTGCATCCGACGCCTTCCTGTATTCGCCGTCTGCTCTCTTTTCTTCTTTTTTCAGAGCTGCAACAAGCGCGCCCAACTCCTCCATGAATTCTCCGGCCCGGGACAGATCTGCCTTCTGCATCTGGTCTGTAAGTTCTTCAATCTCGTTCCTGCGCTCATAATCCTCAGGGATCTTCACCCGTCCGGTCTCTGTCTGGCACTGTGTCTTCAGGACGGCAAGGTCTTTTTCTTTTTCTTTTTTCCTGTCTGCCAGTTCATTCACAATGTCCTGATACAGTCCTGTATGGAACAGCTTTCGGAAAATTGCCTTTTTGTCGTCGGATTTTGCCCGGAGAAGCTCCATAAACTCGCCCTGGGCGATCATTGCCACCTGCATAAACTGCCCTTTTGTAAGACCTACGATCTCCTGAAGCTTCCTGTCTGCTTCCTTCTGAGGATATTCTGTTCCGTCGGGCATCAGAAGAGAAACGGTTCCCGTGATCTCCCTGGTTCCTACGCCTTTTGCCGCTCCTCTTGTGATCAGTTTTAAATGCCGGGGAACTCTGCGGACAATATAAATTTTTCTCTCTTTTCCCGTTCCTTCCGCAAAAACAAGCTCCACAAAAGGCTCCCGGCCGTAGTCCGCATACTGGCTCTGCAGCACGATCCCCTCTTTTTTGTTTGCCGAAGAGCTTGCCTCGCCGTACAGGGCGAAAACAACAGCGTCAAAAATCGTTGTTTTTCCCGCCCCCGTATCTCCTGTGATCAGAAAAAGATTCTGATCCGGCATTTCAAAATCAATCACCGTCTTTTCTCCATAGGAGCCAAATGCCTGCATAGTCAGTTTCAAAGGCCTCATCCTACTTCACCTCCTGAACCGTGTGGATCACATCGCGGAGAATCGCTTTTTCTTCCTCGTCCAGCTCCTGAAGAAACGAGCAGCAAAGCTCATAGGGATCCAGCATATCCTCTTCCGACTTCAATTCCGCAGTATAATCCGCTTTCCGCAGGCTTTCCCGCCGTACTTCCAGAAGATTTGGAAAAGCATGGCGCAGCCTGTCCTGCATGTCGATCACGTCCAGATCCACCTTATCCGTAAGAACTGCCGACACATAATCCTCACAGGCCTGTCCCAGTACTTCCTGCAGACTTCCCCGGATCACCTTTACCCGACGCAGCGGTTTTAAGGGAAGAACAGAAATCTCCGGCTCTTCTCCTTTCTTTCCCAGTTCCACCATAAGAATCCCCTTTTCCTGTCCCGCCTCGCTTACAGAACAGGCAAGAGGGGTTCCACAGTAACGAAAACGGTCCCTGCCGGCCTTCATGGGCTTGTGAATGTGCCCCAGAGCTCCATAATCAAAAACATCCAGAACATCCGCGGAGACCTGATCAATATTTCCCACTGTCCGTATTTCCGAATCCATCCGCTCCACTTCCTCCGCCTTCTTTCCAGAGGGAAGATAAAACTGATGGCTGACCAGGACGTTCCGCTGGCTCTGGTCGATGTTCTCCCTTTCGATCAGATGGCGTACGGTTTCATTATAAGAAAGATTATTCCCGTTTTCATCTGTTCCCACCGCCATTTTTACCATAGACGGCTTTACGAACGGAAGAAGATAAAAATTCACCTTTCCGTGTTCATCTTCCAGCGTCACCTTTTCGATATATTCGTCTTCTCTCTGTGGAGGCTGGCCTACCATATAGAGATTCTGCCGGGAAAGAATGTTCCGGAAACAGTTCACTCTGGGCGCGCTGTCGTGATTTCCGCTGATCATCATGATCGCTCCCCTGGGAACCGCCGCCGTCAGATCTGCGATAAAATGGTCGAACACTTCCACTGCCTCGGCGGAAGGCACCGCTTTATCGTAAATATCCCCGGCGATCACCACCGCGTCCGGCTGCTCTTGGGCCGCCGTCTCCGTAATCTGCCGGAAAATATATTCCTGGTCTTCCCGGAGATCACGGTTCATTAATTTCAGACCAATGTGCAGATCTGATAAATGAAAAAATTTCATATTTTTCGCTCCTCATATAAATAAATCTCTTTCATATTCGATAACGCCTGACAAAAATTATCAAATTTTTTCATATAATACACGCCCTTCTTTCTGTATCGCTTCCCGCAGCTCATCCTGCATTGCGCGATCCAGATTTACAATATCATATTCAAGCAGCGTAGAAGTCTCTTCATCTACATCCAGAGCGAATCTGTCAATATCTCCGCCTGTCACTGCCAGATCAATGTCACTGGTTCTTCTATAGTCTCCTCTGGCCCGGGAGCCAAACAGAATAACTTTTCTGACGCCATACTTTTGCGCAAGATCCTGTATTTCCTTTATTACCTGTGGATTAATTCCTGTATCTTTCATTTCTGCCTCTCTCTAAACAGCATAATTATAAAAAACTAACACAGCCCCTGTACATTAATGCCAACTGTTTTGGTTATTATACCCTACTGTTGGAAAAAAGTCACTGCGGAAGGGGTATGTAAACTATATTTTCAACCATTTCACATATACAATTTGACTGTGCAATAAAAGCGGCTCCTCCTTTTCACTTCTAAACAGACCCGTGATCCTTCCCTCACAGGCAACTCAGCGCCGCTCCGCAGGCTGCTTCTTCCATGTCAGTTTTTTCTCAAATACCTCCTCAAACGCCTTCCGCAGCCATGGATTCTTTCTGATTCCATTGCCGGAAGCAGCCAGAACAGGAGCTTCCAGTTTTACCTGCTCTGAAATTTCCCGGTACATGTCGTACAGCTCCCGGGCCATGCCCCGGAGAACTCCGTTTATAAGAGCGGCAGGAGTGAAATTTTCCTCGCTTATTCCTTCTATACTTCCTCTCATATCCGGATGCATCCTTGTTCCCTGAAAGGTAGTTCTTACCAGCAGCGCTTCTTCAGGCTGTGTCTCTCTCAGAATTTTGTCCATAATGTCATACTGAGGATCGTCGCCTGTACCGGCAGCCTTTCCATACTGGCGGAAAAAATTTTCGAGGACCGCGTACGCCCTTCCGCCGCAAAGGGAAGCTCCTGCCAGAAGATAATTTTCATCCAAGAAGGGTCTTGTTTCTATCCCCGGAATCTGAACGTTTCTGTCTGAGATCACGGAGATCTGGCCCCCTGTCCCCATATTTATCAGTATGGATCCCGGCTCCCGTCCCACTGCTCCCAGAACGCTTGCCTGATTATCGCCAATAGCCGTATATACCGGTATGCCGCAGAATTTTCCCAGAACCGTCACCTTGTCCGTAATTTCCGGTTCCATACTTCCCTTCACTCCCAACGCTTCCAGGAAATCTGTTTTAAACCGCTTTCTTTCCAGATCAAAAAAGCCGAAGCTGGCGGCCATACTGCTGTGTATCAGGGGACTCTTCCGTCCCGTCAGCTTCATTCCTATATAATCTGCAATCGTACAGAAAGACACCGCCGTTTCCGGAACAAGTTTTTTTCTCTGGTTATAAAGATGCGTTACCCATCCGTATCCTGCGTATATGTGCTCGCCTGTCTTTGTATATATCTCCTCCGTCAGAGATTTTCCGCCAAACTCCTTCCTGCCACCTCTTCCGTCCTGCCATGTATAAAGCGGACTGACACAGTTTCCCGTCTGATCCACATACAGAATCCCATGCATCTGCCCGGTAAGTCCGATTGCATCAATGTCTCCGAACTCCGAGAGAAGCTTTTGTACGGCGTATGTTACCTTTTTCTCAATCTCATCCACATTCTGCAGCTTTTCCCATGGGCTGTCTGTCCTTATAAAACTGCCGCCCGGAATTGTTTCCGCCTTTACCTGTTTTCTCGTATCTCTGTCCAGAACCGACAGGCTGACAGAAGTTGTCCCTATATCAATTCCCATTCTCTTCATCTACAGACCCTCCTCCATGTATCCGTTTTGGCTGCTTCTGTTTCTTCATTATTTTACAATCCTTTTCCTCTGTTTTCAACGCATGTCCGGAATATTCGATTATCCTGTCTTGTAACAGTTCCACAAGTGTATTAAAATAACAGATAATAGACTATTCTGAGGGGTGATATCGATTATGAAACAGACCGGTAGATCAACCGCTTTCCTTGACGTTCTCCGCTGGGGCGCAACTGCCATGGTGGTGATGCTTCACGTGGTTTCCGGCGTTACCGCTATTCTATCGGCGGAAATGACTTCCGGCCAGCGAGCCGTTTACTACACCATAAAGGCTCTGATGACTGCAGGCGTTCCTGTTTTTCTGATGATCTCCGGAGCTCTTCTTCTGAACCCTGAAAAACAGATACCCGTCAGAAAAATCCTGACTCATTATGTAAGGAGAATCCTGCTTGCACTGCTGATTTTCGGAACTGTTTTTGCAGTGATCGAACTTTATGTGACAGAAAGAAACTTTTCCCCTGCGATCATAGGGAAAGGGTTTCTCAATACTCTCTCTGGAAAAAGCTGGGCCCATATGTGGTATCTGTACGAACTGGTCGGACTGTATCTGGCTACCCCTCTTCTGCGAACTGTAATCCGTTATGGAGAAAAACAGCTTCTTCAGTACAGCCTGATCCTGGGATTTCTTTTCAGTAGCTTTATCCCTTTCATAGAACAGCTTTCCGGATTTAATCTCGGATTTACCTTTCCCTTTTCCGGAATTTACCTTTTCTATTATGTGTCCGGGTATTATTTCCTGAAATACGGAAGAACCAACCCGCGCCTGACGGCTGCGGCCGCAATACTGACTGTAGGAGTACTGACTGTGGATATGGCGTTTTTGAAACTGTTCCGCGTTTCCTATGACTCACCTCTGATCGTTCTTCTGGCCGTCAGTCTTTTTCTTACTGCGGCCAAGAGCGGAGTTCGCGTGTCATGGATGTCCCGTCACAGAGAGCTGTGCTTTGGAATTTACCTGCTGCATCCGGTATTTTTAAATCTGTTTTACAAATTTCTCGGCATTACGCCTCTGGCTTTTGGCTACGGCGGGATCTTCCTCTTCTGGGCGGCGGCTTTTCTTCTTTCCTGCCTGGGTTCCTGGATAATGCAGAGAATACCGTTTCTGAAAAAATATGTTGTTTAAATAAGACAAAAGGAAAACCGTTTCATGATCACAGGATTAAAAATCGTCCTGCTTCCGTTTCCTGCCGCCTCTCACTATTAAAAAGAAATATCTTGCCTATGCGTTAATATCCATGGAGAAAGCGTCCTCCGATGCATATGCCCATGTTTACAAAAAGGCATAAACTTCTGCATAAAATCTGGGGATTCCGTCGAACATATATTTTTTGACCAGACAAAAAGGGAAGAAACTTTGTATCGTCATGTTTCTTCCCTGATAATGATAACATCGCTTAATCTTATTTTCTGAATCTATACTTCCCTTTTCCATGTCCACTTTTCTCTTTGCAATATTCATTTTTTCTTCACCTGAATTTCTACTTATATGCAGGTTTCTATTGTGTAATTCATTCTTTTCATTTAAAAGCAGACTCCTGAGAAACACTTCCAGATATTCCGTTGTTTCATGAATACCCTTCTGAAGATTTGTATAATTTGCACGGACAAGTGCGTTTCTAAAATACCATGCATTTTCTGCAAAAATATCATTTGTTACCGTAAATCCCAATGTTCTCAGATATTTAATAAAAAATACCGCTGTTGTCCTTTTTTTGTACAGCCGAGGAAATTTTCGCAGCGAGACGCAGTTCATCTTCTTTGTCTCCAGTAGCTATTGCCTGTTTTTCTCTAGTAGTATAGCAACATACTGTTTTACCTTCATAAAGATATTTCTCCTCTGCCGCAACACATTATTTTACCTTCTTTTCCAAATCCCGATTGTCTTCTATGAATGATTTGTTATCATGTCTTCCCTCTTCAACAAATCCTGATCTGTAATTCCTCCAATCACTTTTACAAAACTTGCCGCTGTTCGGAAAATAAATCGTTTTCCCGCTTCCATAGCTTTAAACAACGCAATACAAAATATTTTTAGATCTATATAGTCAACTGCGTTGACCACTATTTTATTAAAATTGTGAACTTCAACAGTTGCTTTTTTATTTGATCAATGTCATATGCACGTAAAGCCTTTAACGAAATACTAATTACATTTTGAAACAAAATATGATGTGAATAAATTTTCTAAAGCAGATATTTTATTTCATATGTCCATTGTACAATATTCGGAAAACGAAGAAATGATTAATCAATTTATGAATCATCAGCTCTCTCCCCCATATGGTTGTATTCCCGGACGGATTCTGCCCCCCCGGCATCGCTGCAATAAATAAAACTTCTATTTCTAATTTCATTTTAACTTCCGGGATAGTCCCTTTTTTGTTTTCACAGAAAATTCAAAAAAATCAGTTATTTTTATCCTCTTCATATATTGACATTTTAATTTTTTTATTTTATATTATTAAAAACTTAACTATTTAATATTAAATTTTCTTGTCTGAAAGAGGTGAATGTGTATGCAGTGTCAGTTTTGCAAAAAAGAAACTGTTGATAAAATATTCTATATTAATATGTCCGGCACTATTTATCAGATTCCCGTCTGCAATCAATGTCTGCAAAAAAGATGGCAGACGGCGGTTGCCGCCGGGCAGGCGGAAGAATTTCACAAGCGCACCGGCTGGAGACCGGGACAGCAGGAACCCAGACATCTGGGCGACCAGCCGTTCCCGGAACTTGCAGTGGAAGGACTGCGTACCAGACGTCGCCTGAAAGCCCTTCATTTCCAGCTTGATGAAGCAGAAAAAGTGGAAAATTACGAAGAGGCAGCCCGGTTGCGGGATGATATCGCAGTCATAGAAAGGAAGGTGTACAGCCATGGAAATTAATCTGGGAATATTCAGCCAGAGAACTGCCGGGCTTTTCCTGGCGGCAGTGAATTTTGCCATAAGGATGGGACACCGCTTTATCGGAAGCGAACATCTTCTCTGGGCGCTGCTCCAGGATCAGGGGCGCGCAGGACAGATCCTCCGTTCCGGCGGTCTGGATCAGGCTCTTGTAGAAGAATACCTCCGGCAGTATGACTGGGATGCCAAAGCAGACGGAATTTATCCGGCTGTCCAGATTTCTCAGGAAGCGGAGCAGGTAATCCATGTCTCTCAGCAACTGGCCCAGAACCACGCCCGGCAGATGGAGCCTGAAGATCTCCTTCACGGTATCCTGAACATGGGAGAATGCGCCGCCTGCCAGTTGATGCAGTCTCTGGAAATGAATCCGGAAGAACTGCGGCAGGCTCTTTATACTCCAGTTCCTCCCACTCCGGCCTCTGAACCGGAAGATGAGGAAGCCGTGGCTCAGGCAGAAGAATCTGCCCTGGAAAAATACGGCACAGACATTACGGAAAAAGCCCGGGAAGGTGCTTACGATCCTATGATCGGACGGGAAGATGTTATCGAACGCCTGATCCAGATTCTCTCCCGCCGGACCAAGAATAATCCGGTGCTTACCGGGGAACCCGGCGTCGGTAAGACTGCAGTGGCCGAAGGCCTTGCTCAGAGGATTGCTGACGGAAATATCCCGGCAAACCTGAAAGATAAAAAGATTATCTCCCTGGATCTGGTAGGAATGCTCTCCGGAACAAAGTTCCGGGGTGATTTCGAGGAACGGATGAAGCTCTTCCTCCAGGATGCCGAGGCGGAGGGAGATGTAATCCTGTTTATTGATGAATTACATATGATCATGGGCGCCGGGGCCGGAGGAAACGGCACCGTAGACGCCGCGAACATTCTGAAGCCTGTTCTCGCCAGAGGCGGTCTTCAGGTCATCGGCGCCACCACTCAGAAAGAGTACCGCCGTTACATAGAAAAGGACGCCGCCTTTGAACGGCGGTTCCAGCCGGTGGATGTTACTGAACCGGATGAGGAAAGCGCTGTAAATATACTCACCGGGCTTCGTCCGAAATATGAAGATTTCCACGGACTGAAGATTACCGACAGAGCCATCCGCACCGCAGTCGAACTGTCTCAGCGCTATGTAGCAGACCGTTTTCTGCCGGATAAAGCCATCGACCTGATAGACGAGGCCGCGTCCAAAGTCCGCACAAAAGGCCTGACTGTTCCGTCGGCACTGCTGAAACTGGATTGGGAGATCAAAGATATCCGCCGGCAGAAAAAAGAGGCGGCGGACAGACAGGAATATGAAACGGCCGCTGTTCTCCGCGACAGACAGGCCGACCTGGAAAAAGAGCTTGAAGCGAAGCAGGCTGCATGGCAGAAAGAACAGTGCAGCACCGTAGACGCGGAAGATATCGCCCGGGTGGTTTCTTCCTGGACGAAGATACCAGTAACTATGCTTACCGCCAGTGAAGCGGAAAATTTCCGAAACCTGGAAGAGCAGCTTCACAGTCAGGTGATCGGACAGGAGGAAGCCGTCGCCGCAGTCGCCCGGGCAATCCGCCGGGGACGCACCGGAGTTGCGGATCCCGACCGTCCTACCGGATCTTTCCTGTTTCTCGGTCCCACCGGCGTAGGCAAAACAGAACTCTGTCGGGCGCTTGCCAGAGTTCTGTTCCATGATGAAAACGCCATGATCCGTCTTGATATGTCAGAATATATGGAACAGTATACTGTCTCCAAACTGATCGGATCACCGCCCGGATATGTAGGCTACGAAGAAGGCGGCCAACTGACGGAGCTTGTAAGGAAGAAGCCCTACAGTATCATCCTTTTTGACGAAATTGAGAAAGCTCATCCGGATATCTGGAATTCTCTCCTCCAGGTACTGGACGACGGCCGTCTCACCGACGCTCAGGGCAGAACGGTAAGCTTTAAGAATACGGTGATCGTCATGACATCCAATGTGGGGGCACGGGAGATCACAGAACAGAAAGGGCCTCTGGGATTTAAACACGGGGAGGAAAATGCGGATGCTCAGAAAGACGCATCCATCAGAGAACGGGTTATGGCTGCCGCAAAGCAGACTTTCCGTCCGGAATTCCTGAACCGTCTTGATGAAATTCTGGTATTCCATCCGCTGAAACCGGAGGATGTCCGCCGGATTGCAGATATTCAGATCCAGAAACTGATCGACAGGATGGCCGCAAAAGGAATCCATCTGAATGTAGACGAAAGCGCCCGCAGCATCCTTGCAGACAAAAGCTTCGATCCTGCCTACGGCGCGCGGCCTCTGAAGCGGGCAATCCAGTCCACTCTCCAGAACGCCATTGCGGACCGCCTTCTGGAAACTGCAGCAGATACAGAAAATGAAGAAACGCTCACCGCCACAGGAAAGGACGGAGAAATTACCGTACAGGTAGAAGAAACAGCATATGCTTCATAAATAAATATCAAAATCTTTCGTGCCAAATTCATCTGAAAGGTTTGCAGACAATATGCATAAAAAATGAATTTTCCCGCAAAAATCCCCCCTGCAGAGCCGCTATGCAGCACTGAGGGGGGATTTTTCTTATTTATCTTCCGATGCTATCCCGGAAGCGCAGCCGTCCAGCTCCTGAAGGAGACGGATAAGCTGCTGCATATTCTTTTCTCCAAAACGTTCCAGTATCTCTGACCAGAGTTCTTCATACTTCTCCATGGTTTGTTCTGCTGCAGATTTGCCCTCGGAGGTCACACTTATGGAAACCTTCCGCCGGTCTCTGGAATCAATTTCTCTGGTAATGTAATTCTTTTTCTCCAGGGAGTTCAGTATGTAGGAAACCGCCGGTTTTGAGATACAAAGCCTCTCCTGTATCTTCGGCACATTGAGATTCATACAGGGACACTCGCTGCAGCAGGTTCCGGCAATGCTGTACAGAACCGCCATTTCATTGATCTGCATCCCACACTCCGCCGCCAGAGCAGGCTCCAGTCTGCGGAATTGATTTATGATCGTAAAAAACAGGTCTCTCAGCTCAGCATCCATATCGTTAACTCCTTAAATAATAAATATTTAATAAATTATACAACATTGGTGCTGGCATTTCAAGGAAATTTCCTTAATCCTCCCACATCATAAACAATCATAAAACTTACGCAGTTTTATCCGCCGGACTTCCAGGTCAGGAAATTCCTTCTTGCAGATCAGTCCGTTTGCTGAAATGTTTTCTCACTCCGTTTCTCTCAGTCTCTCCACGACCGTCAGTTTCGCGATACTCCGGTAAATCGCCAAAGGCAGCGCCACACCCAGAAAAAGGAAGACGGGGGCTGTGACGAATACCGCCGTCACGCTGAAATGGTATTCAAAAAACCAGAACATGGATTCCAGCATCCTTCCTGTCAGGGGTTCCATGGCAAGGATCAGGACAAGGGATATCAGGACCGTCGTTCCGGCGTAGATCAATCCTTCTTCCATCAGCATCTTTTTGAGCTGTTTTCCCGTCATTCCCACCGCCTGCAGCATGGCGAATTCTCTTTTCCTTGCCAGGATCCCGGTGAGGATGGCGTTAAAGAAATTCAGGATCCCCACAATGCTTACAATGGCGCAGAGTGCGCCGCCCAGAAGCAGGAACATCTGCTGAAATCCCTGGAAGTCTTTCCGTACAAGATCTTTGCTTTCGTACATCAGCCCGGATGTTTCCCCTGCTGTCATTCCGGCAAGAAATGTTTCCGCCGCCTTTTCCGCCTCCCGATCGGGGGTATCAAACATGTACAGAAGAGACTCCAGCTCTGTTCCGCTGTCTTTCCTTAACTGTTCTGTTCCCATAACAGCCTCCATACTGTACATCAGTTCATAGCGGAAAGATATCTGATACGGTACTGTGACAACAGCGCAGACGGTGTATTCCACATCATGGCTCTTTTCTATATGATACCGGATGTATTCCTCCGGCGTAGCGTCCGTTACCGGTTCCCCGGTTCTGGAATCCTCGTAATATCCTTCGTCCACATAAGTCACCGTCAGCTTTTCTCCCGGCTGCGGCGCCGCGTCCCCGCCTTCGGGATTTCCGTAATCATCTGTATCTACAGTAACGGCAATGGCTTTCGCCTCCGGATCCTGAAGAGGTTTAAGATCTCCCGCAAGGACTGTCAGCTTCTCCAGAAGGGCGTTATCCATCCCTTCCACCTGCAGGGACGCCTCGATCTTCTCTCCTCTTCTTTCTCTGTAAGACAGTTCCTGACGGATCATTTCCCCGGAAGCCCCGTAGGCATTTTCCCGAAACTGTTCTTCGCTCATCCATACTTTCGGATCTTCCCCGGAAACCGCCCACGCCTGGCCGCCGCTTTCAATTTCTGTGTTCGCCTGTATCGTCTCCACAGTTTCTTCAGATATGCCTGAATCCGGACTGCCGCCGCGGAAGCGGAAATAATCCGTGCTTCCCACGATAAAGTCCGCGCAGGTTTTTTCCGCCAGGTATTTCTCCATGCTGAACCCTCCGGTGAACTGGAAGGTAACCGCCAGAAGCACTACGGAAAGAGACAAGGATACCACCACCAGAACGGTTTTCTTTTTATTCCTTCCCAGATTCGCAAGAGCCATACGTCCAATCCCGGCTCCCCTGCTCCTGCGCTGTCTTCTGGAAAAGTTTCCGCTTTCCGTATATTTTACCGCCTCTACGGGAGACACCTTCGCCGCCATCCGGCCGGGGCGTCCGCAGGAAAGGAGCACCGTAACTACCGCGAACAAAGCGGACACGATAAAGATCACAGGCGAACTGCTGACCCGGGCGCTAATTTCGCCCAGGCTTGACCTTTCGATCACTACGGGTACCAGCAGGTATCCCACCGCCCAGCCGGCAGCCAGACCCAGCGGACATCCGATGGCGCACAGCAGTAACGCCTGCTGGCGGATGATTCTTTTTAGCTGCCGGGGCGTCACCCCGATTGTCTTCAAAAGCCCGTAATAGCGGATATCTCCTGTCACGGAAATCTGAAAGATATTGTAGATGATGAGATATCCGGTGAAAATTACCAGGATCAGAAACGCCGCCATGGCGATCACCATTCCCGGATCCAGCTCCGATTCCGCCTGGGTGGAAGTATATCCCCAGTTCACGCCGTAGTTGACGTAATTTTCCGCATCAGGATCCTCTCTCTGGTATCCCAGGTCCTTCTCAATCTCCTCCATGGTTCCGTCTATATTCATGCTGGAGGGCAGCATCACACTAAGGTCTGTGCGGAAAGGCTCCATGCCTTCCTTTTCCATCTCTTTTTCCAGATTCTTTACATAGGTTCTGGAAACATTTATAAAATGTACCGGACTTATGGAATCATACTCCCACCATCCGGCAAGCACAAAGGTATCGGTTCTTGAACCGCCGTTCTGATTCTTATCGGATATCTGATAAGTGAGAGAAATCTCTGCTCCGATCTCCGGCGTTACGCCCAGCAGCTCCAGAGCCGCTTTATCCATGATGATCTCGTTCTCCGCTTCCGGTTCCCGTCCTTCCTCCAGTTCAATGTAGCTCCATTTCGTATTGTTGGAATCCATATAGCTGATCTCCGCCGGAACTTTGGCAAATACTCCGTCCGATATCGTCCCCGCCACGATCCGCTCTCCGGCGGCTTTTACCTTCCTGTGTCCGCTGATGTCCTGCGCCTGCTCTTCCGTTACATCTTTAAACGTCCCGTGAGCGTAGCCGCCGATCTGACGGAAGGTATAGGTCTGGTAGCTGCTGTTCAGGGACATAACGATGGTAAAAAGCGATGTAAAAAGAAGTGTGGTCAGCGCGATGGCCGCTGCTGCAATAACATTTCTTTTTCCCGACGCCCGGAAAGAACGGAGGCTTAAATTCCATATGGTCTTTCTGTTTTTTACCCTCATATCACGCCATCCTCCTTCCTCTGGAAGCAAGGATGCGGCCGTCCTCGATCCTTATGATCCTGTCCGCCATCTGCGCGATCTCTTCATTGTGGGTGATCATCACAATGGTCTGCGAAAATTTCTGCCCGGATATTTTCAGAAGTCCCAGTACATCCTGGGAAGTGCGGCTGTCCAGGTTTCCTGTGGGCTCGTCGCACAGAAGGATCGCCGGTTTTGCGGCCAGCGCCCTGGCAATGGCCGCGCGCTGCTGCTGCCCTCCGGAAAGCTGTCCCGGAAGGTTCGCGGCTTTTTCCCGGATACCCAGGGTATCCAGAATATCGTTCACAAACGCCCTGTCCGCTTTCTTTCCGTCCAGTTCCACAGGAAGCACCACATTCTCATAAACGCTCAGCACCGGAACCAGATTGTAGGACTGGAAGACAAATCCGATCTTCCTGCGCCGGAAGATCGTCAACTCTTCCTCCTTCAGGGCAAAAATGTCCTTATCCTCTATGTAGACTTTTCCCGAATCCGGCCGGTCCAGACCTCCCAGCATATGGAGCAGGGTGGACTTCCCCGATCCGGAAGTTCCCACCACAGCCACGAACTCCCCTTTTTCCACTGACAGGCTGACGCCGTTCAGAGCCTTTACCTGGTTTTCTCCCTTTCCGTATATCTTAATAAGATTTTCTGCTTTCAGAACTGCCATATTGTTCTCGCCTCCTGTTAAATTTCCCGGTATTGACAGCGTCAGTGCCGGACTGTTTTCTTTTTCCGCAGCAAAATACTTTCCTGTAAAACGAAAAATCTGTATGAATTTTTCGTTCATACAGATTATCTCACAGTATTCTTTCCAGAATCTTTCAGCCGGAAAATCAATTATGACAATTCTGAAAGATTTTCTTTATATCTCAGCCTGAACAATATGCCCAAAATTCAGCTCGTCCTTTAAAAGATCATATACATATGCTGAACTTTCCAAATATAAACCGGTTTCCTGATCCTGAAGTTTTTCGAAAACATCAGAATTATAAAATTTATTCATAGCTTCATCATATTCTATATTCTGATCTGTCGCAAGCATATCAACAATATCCTGTATCATATATTCAATCAGCTGATTTTGTACATACATTTAATCGTCCACCTTTCTCAGAAGCGCAATACTTCTCTCCGTATGAAAAGAATATTGGGAAGAGGTTTTCTTGTATATCATTCCTTTCAGCAAAGTGGAAAAATCAATGATCTCATTCGCATACTATCGGAATAGCAGTGCCATGTTATCATCTGCAACAGGTCCTATTACGATATCATATTTATTGTCCATATTACACAAAACATTATGTATATCTGCAAATGTTCTGTCTCGATTATTCATTACAAATTTTGCCCATTCCTCCGTTGTCTGCTCTCCAAAATCTTTAATCTTTATGTTCGGCACATTTTTGAAATCGTCATCTATTTCAAAAATGTTTACAACTGGATTTCCCCCATAAATTCTGGCAACTCTTAAGGCCATTTTTTCTGCCTGCTCTTTAATATCTGTCATATAAAATCCTTTTCCGAAATCTTTAGCGTTAATGTACAAGGGGACAATACGGTCGATAAAGGGCTGATTTCTGCCTCTTTTGCGTTACTTTCATTCCGCGTACGTCCTGTACGCGTCAATCAAGTGCCTTAAAGAGGCAGAAATCAACTCCTTTTCGACTCAGAGACTCCAACCGCAGGAATTTCAGCGATTTACAAGGCAGACGATGGAAGCGTACAGGGCGTACGCTGACTGAGGATAAGCTGAAAATCGCTGAAATCACGCGGCTTGGAGCGTGTTGCCCCTTGTACATTAACGCTATATGGTCTGCACATTGCCAGATTAATACCGTCTATCAAGATATTGCTTCCATGATATAGTCTCATAATATGCCTCCATTTCTCCGGCATAAGACTCCCAGGTCTTCCAGTATTGTTTCAAAATCCAATGTATGCTCTATATCATAATTTTCTTTAATAAAGGCAATACCTTTAAAATGGAAAAGATAGCGAAATGCTTCCTGAGCACTCAGGTTATGCTGTTTTGCAAATTCATTTACACATGCAACTGTAAAACCAATCTTTTTTTTCTGTTCGCTCATTCAGAATCGCCTCCTGTTCCACTGTTCTTTCATTCAAATACATCTTAACATATCTTTACTTTTTTTCTATGAGACTTTTGACACTTCTTACAAAGGAGTTTTGTTAGGCAGAAAAACCGAGAACACAGACCCCCTGCCTTTTTCCGAGGAGATCCTGATATATCCGCCTTCTCCCGCCAGAATCTCTCTCGCCAGATACAGACCGATCCCCACGCCGTCCTGATCCTGTGTTTCTTCTCCTCTGCGGAACCTCTGAAACACAAGCGGGATCTCCTCCTCGCCCAGTCCCCGGCCGGTGTCCTCCACTTCCACAGCGGTAAACAGCTCATACTGTTTCGTGCGGACCGTGATGCTTCCCCGGTCCGTGTATTTCACTGCGTTGTCCAGGATATTTCCAATGGCTTCCGCCGTCCATTTCCTGTCAAAACATACCCTCACCGGTTCCGAAAGGTCTTTCAGCTCCAGCCCTTTCCGCTCTGCCTTTTCTCTGTAAGAGGCAATGGTCTCCGACAGCATTTCTCTGATATCCTGCTCCCGGGGATAAAGGGTTATGATCCCCGTTTCCAGTCGCGACATTTTGATCAGAGATCCGATAAGGAAATTCAGTTTTTCCGCCTGCTTCTGTATGGCTGTCAGAGATTCCTCCGTGTCGGGATCCGTCTCCCTCTCTGCCAGAAGCTGTGTGTAAAGAAGAAGATTCGCAATGGGCGTTTTGGTCTGATGGGAAATATCCGCGATCAGAGTTTTGATCTTTTCTTTTTCCGCCGCAGCCGCTTTCATGGATTTTTCCGACGCGTTCAGATAATCCGCCATCTCGCTTTCCAGGGCGGAACAAACGCTCTCGTCAAAACCGGACTCGCTGAAGCGTCCTGCCTGTGCCGCCTCCAGCATCCGGCGGAGCCGTTCTGTGATCTGTCTCTGTTTCCGGTTCTGAAATATGACGAACAGAATGCTTCCCGTCACACACGCCGCCGCGATTGCTATACACAGTATACTTATTTTATCCATGCCGCTTCACCCACCGGTATCCCAATCCGTAGACCGTCTCGATCTGCGCTCCCGCATCCAGCTTGTTCCGCAGTCTTTTCACAGTGACGGACAGGGCGTTCTCGTCCACGTATTCCGCGCCGTCTGTCCAGAGCCGGTCGATCAGTGTTTCTCTTTTCAGAATGCGTCCTTCATTTTCCACCAGGATACGGAGCAGCTTCTGTTCATTTTTACTCAATTCCACCTGTTTACCATCCACAGAATACTCCATCCGGTCGAAACAGAAACGATACCTGCCATAAGCCCGCGCTGCTTCCTGCTTTTCTCCATTCTCCCTCATCCGGCGAAGCTGTGTATTGACTCTGGCGCGCAGTACCGCAAGGCTGAAAGGCTTCGTGATATAATCGTCCGCGCCGGCTTCCAGCCCCGCCACAATATCAGTCTCCATATCGTTAGCCGTCAGGAGTATTACGGGAAAGCGCCATTGCCTTTTCACTTCTTCCAGAAAGTCAAACCCGTTTCCGTCCGGAAGATTCACGTCCAGGATCATAAGATCCGGCAGGCCGTCTCTCAGTATCTCCCGGGCTTCCCTGAGCTTTCCGCAGATTTTGATTTCCCGGTCTTCTGTTTTCAGGACTCTTTTAAGCCCCTGTGCAAGAACCCCGTCGTCCTCCACGATCAGAATAGATGTCTGTTGGTACATAGTTTTTCTCCGCTAATGTCCATTTTTTCCATAATCAAATCACACGCCGTCCCGCCGATTATGACATATTGATTTTCAAACCCCTGAAATCGTTCTTTAAATTTTTTAAATCCGTTGACCATTATTTCTGCAACCTTCTTTTCATCAATGCCTCTACTGCTTCTTCAATTCTCTCATCGTCTGTATCTCCCAGGGATAAAACAACAGAAATGTCATCAGCATTGTTATCCTCGGAAAATTGTTTCGGATTATAGACCCATAATTCAAGTCTGACCTGCTTATACGGGTCTATCAGTTCTTCGGTCAGCATGGTTTTATCATAATCTTTCTCGCTGATTGCATATGTTACAATCCGTCTTGGATTTAACATTGTTTTCTCAGAAAGTGCCGTTTCCCCCGCAAAAGCCATATTCTCCGTAACTTGTGTCTTATCTATATATCCTGCTCTGCGGACGGGTGTGGACAAATATCCTTTTGCTTTTTCAAACAATTCATATCGACTATATTTGGACTCAATAAACTTATTGACTCCGTCTTTTGCCACAAGAAACAAGTCTGTCGCTTCCAACTGCTTTACCGTTCTGGTCAGTGTCATTGCAGTAAATGGAAGCACCTTTCCTGCTTCCGAAATATACAGTCGCTTTTTCTTACTATACAGATAGAATAAAAATAACTGCTGCGTAGAGTAAACAAATTTTCCTGTCAGCTTTTGGGGTTCCTTCTCATCTGTAAGCATTGTTCCAATAAAAGGCAGAAAAACCTGCTTCCCAGTAACAAATGGTATGTTATTTTCTATAAAGCTTTTTCTCCGGTATTTTGATATTGTCGCAAGTTCAAGTACAACTGGCACATTATCAACCTGCTGTATTTTTGCAATTTGTTTTTTCAGAGCGGGGGTCGTTACAAGTTCTTCCTTGGGAACAAGCATTATACATCTTTTTTTTGCGATATATGCTGTGCGAAAATCGTAACTTCCTGCAATATAAACAGGTAAAGAGTCCTGATGATCCCATGCTTCATATTTTATAGAAATTCCAAATACGTTTGTAAGCATATTGCTCAGTCTCCTTTTAACTCAATTTATTTCATTTTAACTTAACAAATGTTAAAAATCAAGTTTATAAGTTATATCTTCACTATAGAATTACGGATAAAATAATATCCCCAGGCCAGATACTGACCCGGGGATATATTCACAGTCTGATCTCTCCGAGGCGTCCTGCGCCCCGCAGATATTTCCGGTAGATAAAGAAAAATGTCACACACGAAAGGCATGCCGCCACGCCGTCCGCAAAAGGTTCCGCATAAAAAGCGGACTGCGCCGTCCATATAAGCGGGATCAGACAGGTCGCGGCAAAATAAAGGGTTTTCCTCGTCAGAGAAAGACTTAACGATATCTTTGTCATACCCAGCGCCGTCAGCCCGTCCACGATCACATACTGAAAGCTTAACGGAATGATCATCAGCGTAAAGACTCTGATCCCCCACACAGCCAGCTTCGCATACTCCGGCTCATCTGTAAAGATCCGTACAAAATGCTGGGGCATGATCCGCGAGATCAGGAACATGACCGAAGTAAAACATACACAGAGCGCAAGCACCCAGAAAAATGTCTTCCGGATCCGGTCCGGCCGGTTCGCCCCATAGTTAAAACTGATCAACGGCTGGGATCCGCCCGTGATACCCAGCATCGGCGAAGTGATCAGCAGCATATAGCTCTGCACGATGGTCGCCGCGGTGATCAGCGTGTCTCCGTACTCCGGCCCGCCGTAATACTGGAGCACCGCATTCAGAGCAATGATAATGATACTGTCTGACGCCAGGATCAGGAAAGGCGAAAATCCGATCTTCACGATCCGTTTGCCTGTATCCCGGTCCGGCCTGACGATGGCGAGGGAAACCGGCATCCTCTTCCGGCGCAGGGTACAGAGCACAAACGCGCAGGAACACATCTGCGCCAGCACCGTCGCCACTGCTGCGCCCGCCACGCCCATATCAAAGAGAAAAATAAACACCGGATCCAGCACAATATTGACGACCGCCCCGATCAGGGTTGTCGTCATTCCCAGAAGCGGAAAGCCCTGGGCTGTAATAAAATAGTTCATCCCCGTACCCAGAAGCGCAAAAAATGTACCGGCCGTATAGATCGTCATGTAAGCGTCCGCATAAGAAAACGTTACCTCACTGGCGCCGAACCAGTTTAAGAGCTGATCTTTCGTGACAAGGAAGATCAGCGTAAGCGCCAGCGACACAATAATGAGATAGGAAAAACTGTTGGCCAGGATCTTCCGGGCATTTTTCTTATCCTCCGCGCCGAGCCGCACGGAAAAAAGCACAGATCCGCCAATCCCGAACAATGTGCCGAAAGATGATAACAGTGTCACGACCGGAGCGCAGACGCCGACACCGGCAAGGGCGTCCGCGCCTGTCACCGGAATATTTCCCACGTAGATCCGGTCCACGATACTGTAGAGTACGTTCACAAACTGGGCGAACATAAACGGAATCGATATTTTCAATACAAGCAGGGGAATCGAATCCCTGCCGAAATCATTTGTTTTCTTCATTTTACTGATTTCCCCCTGTTAATTGCAAACATTTCTATTATAGCACTGTTTAGCGAAAAGAGAATACCGAAATCTTCAATCCTCAGCGGCAAAGAATAAATATTGGAAATCCCTGCTTTTCAGTCAGGGCGTTTTATCGTATATATTTTTGCACAACTGGTAACTGCGATGGAACAGTTATCCACATCTCAAAGCCATACGGACTCCTCTTCC
>DXGV01000022.1 GCA_019113745.1 Candidatus Blautia intestinavium | reverse complement strand
GAACGCTGCTGATTGAAAAACAGCCATTTTCCGTGGTTACCACATAGGATAACTGAACAGCGAAAAGTCCGGAAAAGCCCGAAATACCAAGGAAAAACGGCTCAAAAACGAGCGCAATACGGTCTCAAAGCCGCACGTCGCGCTCCGCAGTTCAGCAAGAGATAATTTATTATTTTACGTAAGACAAATCCCGGAAGTTTCGGCTTCCGGGATTTTTTAACATCTCATTAATCAGGCGTTAGCGTACAAAGGACAACACTCTCTAAATTATCCATTCATTGACGGTATTGTCGCTGATATATGCCGTTTTCTTCTATTGTACTTATTGTACACTGGCGCTATTCATACAAGAAAATCTATTATAATCCGTATGGAAAGCTAATTTAAGCAGTCGATACGGTTATATCAAGTTGTTCTAAATTTTCGACCGTACATAATACGGTTTCTGGAATTGAATTCCCAATATGAGCTGTACAAAATTATAAAAGATACCGCTGTGGTATCACTATGAACTTTCTAACCGTACATTTTCAGGAAGGATACGGTCTGGATATCAGAAAAGAGGATGTAACCGTACTTTCTTCGGGAAGAAACGGTCCGGATATCAAAAGAGAGCATGTAACCGTACTTTCTCCGGGAAGATACGGTCCAGAGAACAGAAACGCGGATGTAACCGTACATTTTCCGGGAGAAAACGGTTCAGAGGTCAAAAGAGAGCATGTAACCGTATTTTCTCCGGGAAGAAACGGTCCGGAGAACAGAAAAAGGGATATAACCGTATTTTCTCCGGGAAAATACGGTTTGGAGGTCAGAAGAGAGAATATAACCGTATTTTCTCCGGGAAGAAACGGTTCAGAGGTCAAAAGAGAGAATATAACCGTACTTTCTCCGAGAAGATACGGTTCAGAGGTCAGAAGAGAGAATATAACCGTATTTTCTCCGGGAAAATACGGTTTGGCGATTAAATTTGAGATCTTAAACCGTGTTGAAGTTTTAAATGTACGGCTATACAAGTTAAATTTGATTCCGGGCGGTATATAAGCCACAAAGTACGATTTAGACGAGAAAGGTTGAAGTCGTTGGACAACGCCTATAAATGATATCGCTGAAATGATTAAAAAAACAGTGTACAAGAGGGATAATACGGCCAATAAAGGACTGATTTCTGTTTCTTTTGCGTTAATTTCATTACGCGTACGCCCTGCATGAGCCAATCATAATCAGGTATCTTAAAGAAACAGAAATAAACTACTTTTCGCCTCGTAGACTCCAACCGCAGGAATTTCAGCGATTTACAGGACAGACGATGGAAAGCAGGATACACTGAATGAGGATAGTGCTGAAAATCGTTGAAATTACGCAGACTGGAGCGTGTTGTCTTTTGTACGCTTAGAACGAAAAAAGGAGGATTTTTATGGAAACGCTGAAGGAATTGCTGTTAAAGGAACAGGAAAGACTGGAACAGATTCTTGAGAAAGCAAAAGTCCGGTTAAAGGATGCGCCGCAGGGGAAGCTCCGTTTATCCAGTTGCAGAGAAAATGTACAGTATTATCACTGCACGCAGGGAGCTAGAAAGAACGGTAGTTATATTCCTAAAGAACAGATGGAATTGATCCGCAGATTGGCGCAGAAATCATACGATGAGAAGATTATAAGACTAGCTGATAAACGTCTGTCCCGGGTTAGAAAACTGGTAAAAGATTATGATGAAATTGCAAATGTATATCAGAGAGAACATGTGGAGAGACAGAAATTGATCGATCCTGTGGAACCGACCTGGGAGCAGCAGATAGCATAGTGGCTTAAAGAGAGATATCAGGGCAAAGAGTTTCAGGAAGGGACTGCCGTTATACTGACGCAAAAAGGCGAGCGGGTACGATCAAAATCAGAAAAAATTCTGGCGGATTATTTTTTCCAGAATAATATTCCATATAAGTATGAAAGACCTTTGTATCTGAAAGGTGCTGGAACGGTATATCCGGACTTTACCTGTCTTTCCAGAAAAACCAGAAAAGAAATATACTGGGAACATGACGGGAAAATGGATGATCCGGTATACGCGCGAAGCGCAGTCAGAAAAATACAGGCGTATGAAGAAAACGGCATATATCCCGGAGAAAATCTGATTCTTACATTTGAAACAGAAAAAACAATCCTGGACATCAGAATAGTAAAGGGGCTTGTGGAAAGGTATCTGTTGTAGAGGTTCTTATGAATAGAAAACACCTGTTCTTGCAGGCAAAGATTATTTAGTCGAATTATGAGGCAGGATTAAGAGGGAAAAGTCTGTTGAAACGGCTCGTTTATAAATAAAAAATTAATGTAATTAAAGAATTGACAAGTCCTCCCAAAAGCTGTATAGTATGATGAGTATTTAGATGACAAGACACCAATACATACAGATTTATACCAGCAGAGAATCTGCGTTATAAACGGTCTGCAGGGTTTTGCTCATCGGCTGAAAGAGAGAGGTACATTATGGAAAAATTAAAAGCTTTTATGAAGAGGAAGAACATTGTCATTTCAGCCCGGCGGTACGGAATAGACGCCCTGGGCGCTATGGCGCAGGGTCTGTTCTGTTCGCTGCTGATCGGCACGATCCTGAATACCATTGGAACACAGTTCCATGTGGGTTTTCTCACTGCGCAGATTGTGACCATTAACGGCGTAGGTTACACTATTGGCGGAATGGCGTCCTTTATGAGCGGCGCCGCTATGGCGGTGGCGATCGGGTATGCGTTGCAGGCGCCGCCGCTGGTATTGTTTTCTCTGGCTACCGTAGGGTACGCGTGCAATGCGTTGGGGCAGGCAGGCGGTCCGCTGGCTGTGCTTTTTGTAGCGATCATTGCCGCAGAAGCAGGAAAAGCAGTCAGTAAGGAGACGAAGATCGATATCCTTGTGACTCCTGTTGTTACAACTCTCGTTGGCATAGGAGCCGCCTGGGTGATTGCCCCGCCTATCGGTTTTGTTGCCAGCGCTTTCGGCCAGGTGATCATGCAGGCGACAGAACTGCAGCCATTCCTGATGGGCGTTGTAGTGTCTGTACTGGTAGGCGTGGCGTTGACCCTTCCCATTTCCTCTGCCGCTATCTGCTCTGTTCTTGGTCTGACAGGGCTTGCAGGCGGGGCGGCTGTGGCCGGATGCTGCGCGCAGATGGTTGGTTTTGCAGTCATGAGTTTCAAAGAGAACGGATGGGGAGGACTGGTGAGCCAGGGGCTTGGCACATCTATGCTGCAGATGCCAAATATCGTTAAAAATCCCCGTGTCTGGATTGCCCCCACAGTGGCGTCAGCTATCACAGGACCAATTGCAACATGTATTTTCCGTCTGCAGATGAATGGCGACGCCATCAATTCCGGTATGGGGACCTGCGGATTATGCGGACAGCTGGGTGTCTGGACAGGCTGGCTCGCTCCAAGTGAAACAGCTGTTGCCAACGGAGCGGCCGCGATCAGTCCGACCGCTTTCGACTGGATAGGACTTATACTGATTTCTTTTATACTGCCGGCTATACTGGCGCCTGCGATCAACCAGGTATGCAGACGGCTGGGCTGGGTAAAAGACGGAGACCTGACCTTATCCTGAGGGGTAAGACATGGTATGCTGTACTAAAAAATATGTTTCCAAGTAATAAAATTTAACTTTCTGGTAAAACGGTTCTATGTATCATGGAACCGTTTTCTGTTATTATACAGATGAAGATTTGTCGAAATCGGATATTTTGACCCTGATTATGAAACACTGATGCTGGCGTCAGTGTACAGAGATTGTATTGTCCCCCTGTACATTGATGCTATAATAAATAAAGAATATGCCAACAGACTATAGTAGTAAATCAGGAGGGCGGATATGACGGAAAAGATCAGAAATATATTATGGGCAGGCGCTGCGGCAGGAACGCTGCTTTTGGCTGTGAGTGCTTCTACATATATATTCCCGGGAAAGGAAGAAGTACATGCCGGAGAAGGCAGTGAAGAGAAAATTTCACTGCGGATGATGTATTATTGGGGAGACACGGATTCTGATATATCATCCAGATATCTGAAAGAGATCCTGGATAATGATTTTCCAAAAGCTTTTCCTGACGTTGAATTGATCCAGGAAACCTGTGATAACGAAACTTATAAGAAAAAGTTAAGGGTATTAATGGCTACGGATGATATTCCTGATATTATGATCAGTTATGGCGGCGGATTTTCTGAAAATTTTGTAAATGCGGGAAAAATTCTGGCCCTGGATGAATACCTGGATGATTTCTATACGGAACATATGGATATGGAATATCAGGATAATTTTATTTTTGATGGGAAACAATATGGGATTTGTTATGCTAACTGGAAGGGAGTGCTTTATTGTAATACGGAGCTTTTTCAAAAAGCAGGGGCGTCGATTCCCGGTACTTATGAAGAACTCCTGGAAGTCTGTAAAAAGTTCCGCCAGGCTGATATTGAACCGATCGCTCTTGGAATACTGAATAAATGGCAGGGACAGCAGTGGATCAACAATTTTACGATACAGCTTGGAGGGGCTGAATATTATAAGGCAATGGCGAAAGGAGAAGAAAGTCTGGATAATGAAATTTTTCGGAAGGCTGTGGACCTGACAGAAAAGCTGATAGATGCTGATGCATTCTGTACAGATATGTATCAGCTGGTATCGGGTGAAGCGGAAGAAATGTTTCTGGATGGAGAGGCAGCAATGCTTTATATTGGAAGCTGGTTTACACAGTCTGCAGAAGAGAGTCTGGGAGATAAACTTGCAGCAGTCAAAATGCCGGAAGTTCCCGGGGCTTCTTATCCTCAAGATTACCATGGCGGCGGCAGCAACGGATGGCTTGTGTCGGCAGATACAGAATATCCGGAACTGGCGGCAGAGATCATATCCTGGCTGAGTTATGAACTGAGTTGCTATCAGCCGGAAAATGCAACATTTAAAATAGACGAGGGGGATGCCAAAAATAAAATCAGTGCGGTAAGTCAGGACATTCTTAATCTCTATAGCGATAAAGCGGACGGCGGGATTGCATGGGATTCACTGATGACCTCGGACAAAGCGGATATCTGGCTGGACGTTTGCGCAGGATTATTTGAGCGGCGGATAAATACAGAAGGATTCATTGATGAATTAAAAAACAGTATCGGATAGGGGGATATTATTTACTATGAAAAAATTTAAGCAGCGAACTTTCTCCGGTCAGATCCGATATTACTATATTTTTCTGTTTTTGTTGATTTTTCTTTTATGCGGGATTCTCTATATGGTCACCGCGTTCAGAATGTTATCAGCA
Organism: Candidatus Blautia intestinavium; assembly: GCA_019113745.1. Taxonomy (GTDB): domain Bacteria; phylum Bacillota; class Clostridia; order Lachnospirales; family Lachnospiraceae; genus Blautia_A; species Blautia_A intestinavium. Next base: position 90,235 of record DXGV01000022.1, on the reverse strand, counting down.
TCTGATAATAACATTCTGCAGTACAGTCTTCAGATGGTTGAAAATAATATGCAGGCGCTGGTGCGGAGTATCAATGACAATTCCAAAATTGTTGCATTTGATGAAGTGATTCAAAACACTTTGAAAAAAGAAGGAAATGTCAGTTATAAAGAGCGGATGGAACTTCAGGATACATTGGTGCAGATGGTGGCGTGCTGTGATGGCATCACCTCGATTTATTTGTTTGACCTGCAGGGAGAAAATTATCTGGCCGGCGATATTTATGAAGTGGAGGCAATCCGTTCCTGGCTGAACGATACATCCGGTTATGAGAGTACTCTGGAAAAACAAAATCTGGAAAGATTCAATTATGTGATCTTTACCTATCAGGCAAAAGAAGATTCAGATCAGCAGATGATTTCTTTTGTGCGACCGGTGAGAGATATAGATACTTTGGATGTTCTTGGTACTCTTGCAGTAAATATTTCATACAGCAGACTGGAGGAAGTATTCAGCGTTATTTCGGAACAAAATGAGATGGATGTGGCAATTCTGGACAGAAACGGGGATACTCTTATTACCTCGCCACGCGGCAGCTGGCTAGCAGAAGAAAAAATGGAGAAGGACGGAGCTTATGTTGAAAAAGAACACGAAGGGGAAAAATATAAGACGGGGATTATTTCACAGAGTGACGGAGCCTGGAAAATCATCGGCGCAATTCCCAGAAGCGAATCATTGTCTGTAATAAAACAGTATACGCTGTTAAATATCCTGCTGGTAGTCCTGGGAATGATCATGTGTGTTGTGGGTGCATCTTTTCTGACAGCGAAGATTATCCGACCAATTAAAAATATTCTTGACTCTATGAAAAAGATTGGAGAAGGGAAACTGGAACGGATCCAGATAGTGGAAACAAATGCGGAGATTGACTATCTCCAGCAAAATTATAATCAAATGCTGGATGAGACAGAAATCCTGATGAGTCAAAAAGTAGAAGAACAGCGTTTGCGCCGAAAATATGAGCTTTCCCTTCTTCAGGCCCAGATAAAACCGCATTTTCTTTATAATACTTTTGATTCCGTATGCGCCCTTGCCATGATGGGACGATCCCAGGATGTATATAAGATGATGCAGGCACTGGGGCAGTATTACAGGAACAGTCTTCATAAGGGCCAGGAAGTAATTACTGTCAAAGAGGAAATAGACATTGTAAGGAACTATCTGATTATTCAGTCATATAGATATGATAATGTTTTCAAAGCTGTATACGACATAGATGAGTCCGTAAATTCCTGCCGGATGATTAAACTGATCCTTCAGCCGCTGGTGGAAAACGCGATTTATCATGGACTGAGGGAACCGGAACTGACAGGCACGATCATCATCCGTGCGAAAGACGGAGGGAACTATGTCATCCTTCAGGTGGAAGACGATGGAATCGGCATGGAGAAGGAAAAACTGGATTTTGTCCTGAACCGGTCAGAAGAAAATCAGGGGAAACGTTTTGGACTTTTTGGGACCATCCAGAGACTGCGTCTTTATTATCAGGACGAAGAAGAGAAATTAGTGGAAATATGGAGTGAAAAAGGAAAAGGAACTGTAATTACTATCAGGATTCCAAAAGAAAAGGGTGAAGAATGATGCTTAATGTATTGGTGATTGATGATGAAAAACTGGTAAGACAGATGGTAATGCGGTGTATTGACTGGGAAGGGCTGGGCCTTCATATTGCAGGAGAGGCCAGCTCAGCCAGAATGGGGTTGGAGCTGGTTGATGAACTACGGCCGGATCTGGTTTTTATGGATGTCAGGATGCCGGGAATGGATGGATTGACATGCAGCAGAAGGATTCTGGAAAAACATCCGGAAATTAAGATCGTAATATTGTCAGGTCATGATGAATTTGAATATGCAAGCGAAGGAATCCGGATTGGCGTATTTGATTACCTGCTAAAACCGATAAATGCGGGAGAACTGGAAAAAACAGCTATAAAAGCAAGAGACGCGGTTTTGGAAGAAAGAAACCATCGTGAAGAATTTCAACGTTTTAAAGAAGAACTTGAAAAACATTCCAGTTATATCAGGGATCGACAGTTAAGCGCGCTGGTACGAAGCAGAACTCCGGAACAATATCTGGAATCACTGGCATATTTTGGAGTGAAGCTGGACGGAGAATCTTTTCAGGTGGCTCTGATAGAAATCAACTCTCGGAAAGAAGAAGGGGAGGAAGAAAAACTTCTGATGAAGATGCATGCCAGAAAAATTGTGGAAGATTATTTTGGCGATCATCCGGGAGTGTATGTTGTTGACAGCGGTGCAGAACGGCTTATTCTTTTAAACAACCAGTCGGAAAACATTATTTATGAATGTGCGGAAGAACTGAAAACATATCTGGAAAATAATACAGAGGAAACAATATGTATCGGAGTAGGAAAAGTTTATGCAGAACTTAAAATGTTACGAGAGTCTTATCAGGAGGCTAAAGATGCTTTGAAATACCGGTTTGTGTCGGAGGAGGAAGGCGTTATATGTTTTCGCGATATCTATCCGTTTTATGATACAGAAAGTGCCTCCGCGCTGGATGATGAAAATCTTCATGAACTGGAAAATGCTATTCGTATCAGTGATTCGGATAAAGCGTCAGACTCTCTGAAAAAAATTTGCGGATACCTGAAAAAGACGAATGGAGAAAAAGAACATATTCAGATTTTTTCTGTGCAGATTTTATCCGCGGTTATGAAGGTTATTTCGGAACTTAAACTGGAAGAAACCTCCGAATTATTGAATTATTCCACTTTGCTTGCTAATGTATTTACCTTGCAGACATTCGAGGAAATATGTGGATATCTGGAAAATGCGGTGCTGGAAGCATGCAGAGTAACCGGGAAAGAGATCTCCGGCAAGAAAAAAGACCTGGTCCATAAAGTAAAAGATTATATGGAGGATCATTATTGCGAAGAAGATCTCTCGTTAAATTCTCTTGCGGAAATTTTTTATGTAAATGCCAGTTATCTGAGCAGGGTTTTTAAAGAAAAAACTGGAAACACATTCAGTGGGTGGTTGTTTGAAATACGAATGCGGGAGGCCGAAAAACTTGTACAGAGGACTGATCTCAGGGCATATGAGATTGCGGAAAAAGTAGGCATTTCAGATCCTCATTACTTTAGTTCATGTTTTAAAAAGCATACCGGTCTTTCAGTCAGTGATTATAAAAAACAGAGTAAAAATTTTAACACATGATTTTCTAAAAGGTAAAAATATAATAACAAGAGGTAAAAAAAGACCATTGTACAGGGCGCAAAGCCGCTTTTGTACGATGGTTTTTCTTTTTTTGCAGGTTATATTTTTCTACGATTCCGTTATCTGGTTCCATGTATAAAAAGCGGGAACAATGATATCTTTGATACATGAAATAAAACACAAAATAAAAAACGGGAGGTAACAAAATGTTCAAAAAAGTAGTATTGGGGATGATGGCAGCAGTTCTGGCTTTTTCGCCGGTGATGTCAAACGTGGTAACTGTTAAAGCTGAAGAGGAAACCAAAAAAAGCAGGGAAGACCTGAAGATAGGAGTTTCCTGGAAGACACTTCAGGAGGAACGCTACGCCACAGAACTTGAAGAGATTGAGAAAGTGTGTGAAGAACAGGGCGTGGAGATGGTTTATCAGTGTTCTGAAAACGATAACCAGAAGCAGGTCGGGCAGATCGAGAATCTGATTTCTCAGGATGTGGACATTCTGATTGTCATTGCTGCTGAAAAGGGCGCTGTAAATAATGTGCTGAAAGAAGCGCACGACGCAGGGATCTTTGTATGTTACTACGAACAGGTAATGGGAGAAACGTATTTTGATATGTCCGGCGGAAACGACTATTACGAAGTGGGACAGGCGATCACAAAAACAATCGCGGACATGGATATTACAGGGGATATCGCATATCTGTACGGAGATTCCGCGGGAGGTACCGGACTTATGAACTTCAAGGACGGTATGCAGGACAGCATGAAAGACTGTGACGTAAATGTTGTTGGCGAACAGTTTGTCACCAACTGGGATCCTGCTACTGGAATGGGATATGTGGAGAACTGGCTGTCTGATTACGCGGATACCCTTTCTGCAATTCTCTGCATGAACGATGGTCTTGCCGGAGGAGCAGTACAGGCTCTGGAGAACGAAGGTCTGGCCGGAGACGTACTTGTGTGCGGGCAGGATTGCGATCTTTCCGCCTGCCAGAGAATCGTGGAAGGGACACAGGTTTCTACAGTTATGAAAGGCGGAAAAGAGTACGCAAGAGAATTTGTTGAGACAGCGATCAGCTTATATTTAGGGGAAATGTCAGAAGATGATTTTGAGATGACAGACACGAACAGTCTTGGTGAAGAAAAACCGTTTATGTCTTATCCGGCAATTATTGTTACGAAAGATAATATCGACGAAGTGGTTATCGATGCCGGCGTATTTACACACGAAGAGGTTTACGGCGAAGAGGCATCCGCAGAAGAGACGGAAGAGGCGGCGGAAGAAACCGCGGAGGAAGACGCGGAAGCAGAAGAAGAATAAATTGATGGCATAAAATCCGGAGGAGCCGTAGTGCGGCATCCTCCGGAATCAGGAAAAGGAGGAACTTCGTATATGGAAGATTATATCCTGCAGATGAGTCATATTACGAAAGAGTTCCCCGGGGTCAAAGCGCTGGATGATGTCACACTGAACCTGAAAAAAGGTGAGATCCATGCTCTGGTAGGAGAAAACGGTGCAGGTAAATCCACATTGATGAAGGTACTGAGCGGGGAACATACAGATTATACCGGAGAACTGATACTGGATGGAGAAGTTGTACATTTCAAAGGAGTAAAGGAAAGCGAGGCAAAAGGAATCGCTATCATTCATCAGGAACTGGGACTCATTGAGACTCTGAATGTCTGTGAAAATATATTCCTGGGAAACGAAATCTGTCAGAACGGATCTATCAACTGGGAGGAAGAATACAAAAGATCAGCAGAACTTCTTCGGGAATTAAAGCTAAAAGTAAATCCGGCTACCAGAGTGGGAAATCTGGGAATCGGCCAGCAGCAGTTGATTGAAATCGCAAAGGCATTAAATAAGGACTGCCGGATACTTATTCTGGATGAACCTACGGCGCCGCTTCCGGAGGATGACTCTGAAAATCTCCTGCAGCTTGTGAGAGAACTGAAGAACAAGGGTATGAGCATTGTGTTTATTTCTCACAAACTGAATGAAGTTTTGAGTATTGCGGATTCAATAACAATTCTGCGCGACGGACATACGATTACCACAAAACCGGCGGCGGAATATACCCAGGAGACACTGATCAACGGAATGGTAGGCCGGCAGCTTGACACACGTTTTGAACCAAGGAACTGTGTCATTGGAGAGGTGGCGCTTAAAGTATCTGACTGGTCAGTCTACGATGGTATCAATAATAAATGGATCGTACAGAACGTTAATCTTGAGGTACATAAAGGCGAAGTTGTAGGAATCGCAGGAATGATCGGAGCCGGACGTACAGAGCTTGCTATGAGTATTTTTGGTTCCATGGAAGGGGCTATTACCGGAAAACTGGAATACCAGGGAAAAGAACGGACGCATTTTAAGAATTCGTCAGAAGCGATCGAGGCAGGCGTTTTTTATTCTTCGGAGGACAGAAAGAAATACGGCCTGGTACTTTCTTCTGATATTGCCTATAACGCATCTCTTTCCAGCCTGGGGAAATTCATCGAGAAAGGAATTTTTATCAACAGGGACAGAGAACTGGAACGAGTGAAAGAAATGGTAAAAAAACTTACAGTAAAAACACCTTCTATTCTGCAGAAGGTCGGTAATCTTTCCGGGGGAAATCAGCAAAAAGTCTGCCTGGCTAAGGCTATTATGACAGAACCGAAGGTTCTGATTCTGGACGAACCCACACGAGGGATTGATATAGGAGCAAAAACAGAAATTTACCAGCTCATAAATTCCATGGCAGAGGAAGGAATTGCGGTGATCATGATTTCATCAGAACTTCCCGAGATACTGGGAATGAGCGATAGAGTATATGTTATGAGAGAAGGCAGGATCAGCGGAGAGTTTGATAATAAAGAGAGAACTCTTACTCAGGAAGATATCGCGCTGGCCGCAACAGGAGGTGTCACAGTATGACAAAAGCAGTGAAAAGTAAAGTTGATATATTTAGCCTGTTTTACAAAAACAGTCTTGCCGTGGAAACAATCATAGTGTTTCTTATTTTTCAGATTCTTACGGGGGGAACATTCCTGTCCTTCCGTAATCTGTCCAATCTTCTGATGCAGGGAGCAACCTGTTCCATTATTGCAATCACTATGTGCCTGGTAATCGTTACCTGTAATGCTGACCTGGCAGCCGGACGTTTCCTGGGAATGCTGGGAATGGTGGCGGCGCTTCTTCAGGTGAATACGAAACTCCCATCGGTTGCGGTGGTTCTGATCGTATATGCAATTGCCTTGATCGCCGGACTTTCTCATGGTTTTCTGATCGGTTATATGAAGCTTCCTGCTTTCATTATTACCCTGACCACACAGCTTGTATTTCTGGGAATTAATCAGCTGATCAGCGGAGGAAGGATCGTGGGTCCGGTATCAGGAGTGATCGATCAGATGGGAAATGGATATATTCCTACTATCAGCGGTACATACAACGATACCACGCTGATCATTGGAGCAGTTGTGATCATAGCATACATAGCAGTGACAGTCAGCAAAGAGAAGAAGAATATAGCGCAGGGCCTGATCTCTCCGCGCTGGGGAAAAGTCATTCCTAAAACAGTTATGATTTCCATACTTGCCGCACTGGTTACATTTATTCTTTTTATGCATAAAGGGTTCTCTTATGCAATGCTGATCCTTTTTGTACTGACTCTGATAGTCTCCTACGTGAGCAATAATACGAAGTTCGGAAGATATGTTTATGCGATAGGCGGAAACACAAATGCGGCGGCTCTCTCCGGCATTAATGTATCAAAAGAGACGATGAAGCTTTATGTTCTTCACGCTTTTATGGTAGCGACTGCAGCGCTTGTATATCTTGGACGCCTTGGCTCCGCAACGACAGCAGGCGGCGACGGATATGAATTTACAGCCATCACAGGCTGCGTTGTAGGAGGAACTTCAATTCTTGGAGGAAGAGGTACTGTCGTAGGAGCAGTTGTAGGTACTATTTTTATGGCTGCCCTGGATAACGGTATGAGCCTTATGAATGTAGACGCGTCTATGCAGTATATTGTCCGCGGTATCGTACTTCTCTTTGCGATCATGCTGGATGCATATGCCAATAACAGAAAAGCCAAAACAGTACAGGCTGCGTAAGGAAAAAGATTCCACGCTGAATGGCGACGCAGAAAAAATATTCGAAATAATAAAATATAGAAACAGCCGGCCGGGAACGGCGGCGGAATGGAGATTCAGATGGCAGATAACAGAATTAAAGAAGTAAAGGTGCATCTTGTATCGCAGCCGATAGAGGGCGGCTTTGCAGACGCCACACGTAAGGTGGAATGTATCGGTTTTACTATCGTCCGGGTAACTACGGAGGACGGAATAGAAGGCTTTGGCGTTACCTACCACGAGGTGGGCGGCGAGGCGACGAAGATGCTGATCGAGAAAAATATCGCGCCGAAAATAATCGGCCGGGATCCTTTTGAGACAGAAAAGCTCTGGTACGAGATGTTCGGATATCTCCGGGGCGTAGGCCGTAAGGGACTGATGTTCTGTGCACTTTCCGCAGTAGACATCGCGCTTTGGGATCTGAAAGGCAAAATCCTGAATATGCCTCTTTATAAATTGTTTGGAGGCACTGAGACGAAGGTTCCGGTATACGGAAGCGGCGGTTGGACCTCCTACTCTGATGAAGAGCTTGTGGAGGAAATGGTAAATCTGGTAAAGGTGGACGGCTACAAAAATATCAAATTCAAAGTCGGCGTAGAGGGCGGCATGAACCCGGGACGGGACGTGATCCGGGTGCAGAAGGTAAGAGAAGCCGTAGGGCCGGACATCGGTATTATGCTGGATGCCAACAACTGCTGGGACGCTGCTACTGGAGCAAGATTTGCAAACTGTGTTAAAGATTATGACATTATGTTTCTGGAAGAACCGGTATTTGCGGACGATATCCCGGGATTGAAAAAATACAAAAATTCTACGGATCTTCCACTGGCTACAGGAGAACATGAATATACCAAATACGGAGCGCGTGATCTGCTGCTTTATTCAGACGCGGATTATATCCAATGTGACGGAACGAGAGCAGGCGGTTTTACGGAGATGCTGAAGATCGCGGCATTGACTCAGGCGTTCAACGTGAAGTTTGCGCCTCATGCCATGGAAAATATCCATATACATCTTATCAGTGCGTTTAACAATGCTCCGTTCCTGGAAAGACTGAAGCTCTTCGAGGGCATCACGGCAAATACTTTCCTGGATGCACCGAAGCCGGTAAACGGGTTTATGACGATTCCTGATCTCCCGGGTCTGGGCCTGAGGCTGAACATGGATTTTATCAGCGAGCATGACGAGAAATTCTAACACACGGATATAAAAACACAGGATGAGATACAGGGAAATTTTTCGATAAGAAAATGACAGGAGGATGTAAGTATGAAGGCAGTGATCAAAAAGGACTATGGACCATATCAGATTGAATATACTGATATTCCAAAACCTGAGGTACAGGATTATGACGTTTTGATTAAAGTAAAAGCGGCAGCCATCTGTGGTTCTGATCTCGGATTAATGTATGGGACAGTAGAGGGAAAAACAGTTCCCTATCCCATCGTTATCGGACACGAATTTGCCGGTGAGATCTGCGAGGTAGGCTCTAAAGTAACCAGATGGAAAGTGGGGGACAGAGTGGTTTCCGACAATACCGGACATGTATGCGGCGTGTGTCATGCATGCAGTAAGGGAGAGTATCTTTTCTGCGCCGACAGAAAGGGTATGGGAAACGATATGGACGGCGGTTTTGCAGAGTATGTAAAAATCCCCGGAGATGTACTGATGACTTTTCCGAACTGTCTGTACAGGATTCCGGATAACGTATCCTATGAAGCGGCGGCAATGATGGATCCTCTTTGTAATGGATATAAAGCGGTTATTCAGGAGGGAAATCTTCTTCCCGGACAGAATATCGTCGTGTTCGGCTGCGGCGCGATGGGACTTTTCGCCATGAACGCCGCCCGCCTGGGAAGCGCCGGAAAGATTATTGCCGTAGGCATGGCGGAGGATGAGCCTGTGCGGTTCCCTCTTGCGAAAAAGCTTGGTGCTACAGACTTTGTAGTGGCGGACAAAGAGGATGTAGTTGCCCGCGTAAAAGAGATCGCAGGTCCGGAAGGGGTAGCAGTGATCGTGGACGCGGCGGGTGCGCCGGTGGTCCTGAAACAGTCCATAGACATTGTCAGGAACGGAGGCAAAATCATTAAAGTAGGATACAGTAAAAATCCGGTAGGATTTTCTCTGGATACCATGGCGTTGAAAGGAATCGTTCTGATCGGTCATATGGGTTATGACAGTACCTCCTGGAAGAACTGTCTGACACTTCTGGAAAAAGGAGAAGTAGATATGGAAGCTTTCATTTCCCACAGGATGCCGTTATCAAAATGGCAGGAAGGTCTGGAACTGGTGAAAAACCGCCAGGCAACAAAGGTAATTCTTCTTCCGGAAGAGGATCAGTGATGAAGCGGTTTCAGTACGGGGTATGTGAATGGACCCTGCGCGTCAGAGGAAACGGGCTCTGTAAACTTGCTGCCGAAAAAAATCTGGACTGTCTGCAGTTAGGGGTGGGCACAGAGATTTTCAGAGGCGGCGGTTTAGGCAACCCTGCGCTGATCGGGGAATACCAGAAGGCAGCAGAGGAATACGGCCTTTTTATTCATTCTCTTTCACCACAGTTTGTGGATGAGTACAGTTTCACTATGCCAAGAGGAAGGCAGGATGAGGAGACGGCGATAAAACTGGTGGAGAAAACCATAGAGCTGAGCAGAACATTTGGATGTCGCTCTTTTCTTCTGCCGGTACTCTGTCGTAACGGTATCGTTGACGGTCCTTCTTTTCACCGGGCAGTGGAATATATCAAAAGATTCAGCGACATGGCGGCAGAAAGCGGAATAGAGACATACCTGGAGCTGAATCAAAGCGCGGATGCTGTAAGGAATCTTCTGGCGGCGGTGGATAATCCCATGGTGAAATTGTTTTTCGACTCTCAGAATCTATACGCACTTAACAGAACTTCTATGGCGGTTTACTTCAGAGAACTTGAGGATGTGATCGGGGGCGTACATCTTAAAGACGGCGAAGGTTCAATGCTTTCCGCTTCTCTGTTGGGCGGCGGAACCTCCGGATTTTATAAAACTGCAAAGGCAATCCTGGAGAGCAGTTATTCCGGATGTCTGATTATAGAAAGCGTTTATGAAAAACCCACGGTGAGCTGTTTGGGAACTGAGGCGGAACTATTGGGAAGAGACGCGGCGACGCTGCGCAGGGTTTTCGGATAAATATCCGGAAACCAGTCGCGCGCCGGAAGCGGTGAATTATAACTTATATTGATAGAAAGAAGGTACAGGGAAATGGCAAACGTACATATGGTAAATAAAGCAGCGCTGCTGCTGGAGAACAGAAAAATTGAGATCGGGGATTCGCCCATGCCTGAGATGAAACCAGGCTATGCGAAGGTAAAAGTAGAATATTGCGGAGTATGCGGTTCCGACGTGCATTTTTATTCTTTTGGCGAACCGGAATTTCCGGACGTGTATCCTTTTATTCTGGGACATGAATTCGCAGGAACCGTGGTAGAGGTGGCGGACGACGTGACAGATCTGAAGGTTGGGGACAGGGTATGTGTAGAGCCGGGTACCTTCTGTGGAAAATGTGAATGGTGTAAGAAAGGAAAATATAATCTTTGCAAAAATATGGAGTTTCTCTCTGCTCCCAGAACACTGGGCGCTATGAGGGAGTATATTACCCATCCGGCGGAACTCTGTTTTAAGCTTCCGGATAATGTTTCAACACTGGAAGCCGCTCTGGTAGAGCCGCTGGCGGTAGGCATGAGCTCTGTGATCCGCTCCGGCATCCATGTAGGAGATTCCGCGGTGGTTCTTGGATGCGGATGTATCGGGCTTGTGACGATCATGGCTTTAAAAGCGGCAGGGATTACAGATATTACAGCAGTAGATCTTTTTGATATCCGTCTTGATAAGGCTTTGGAAGTGGGCGCTACAAGAGTTGTCAATACAAAGGATAAAGATACAGTGTCAGAGGTTTTGAAATATTATGAAAACATTGGACCGGATTATGTTTTTGAGACAGCCGGCAGCCGTTATACAGCGGAAGCTTCTGTATATATCTGTAAAAAGGGCGGAATCATCATGCAGGTAGGAAACGTAGTAGGAGAAACCTCTCTGAATCTTCAGAGAATGTGCGACAAGGAGCTTACGCTGATGACCTGTTTCCGATACCGCAACGCTTATCCGGTCTGCATTGAAGCAATCGCAGCAGGACGGATTAATGTAAAAAATATCATCTCAGAGATTTATCCGTTTGAGAAGACTGCGGATGCCTTTGAAGACTGCATCAACAACAAACAGTCGATGGTAAAGGCTGTGATAAAGGTCTGCGGCGACTGAAGGAAAGGAGAATGATTCCATGAATAAAATTCTGTGTGTAGGCAATGCGGTGGTGGATGTGATCGTAAAAAACGGTCCTGACCGTACGCCAGATGGAATGACGCAGTTTTCGGAATCCATTAACATGTATCTGGGCGGAGATGCGGTAAACGAGGCTGTGAGCCTGAAAGCTATGGGAAACGATGTAAAACTTTATACAGTAATCGGGGAAGACAGTTTGGGAGACGCCTTTCTTGGCATGATAAAAAAGGCCGGAATAGAGACGGACGGTATTATTCTGGATAAAGAACATGGAACCACGGCTACGGTAGTGACGGTAGGAGCAGACGGGGAGCACGGCTGCATGACGTTGAAAAACGGCGCGGCAGGCAATATGTGCTACAATCCGCGACAATTTGATCTGGATTTTAGCGGAGCGAAGCTTCTTTCTGTAGCAAGCCTTTTCTGGAGCAGGGGTCAGAGAGAAGATGATCTCAAGGAACTTTTCCACACTGCAAAAGAGGCGGGGCTGCTTACTGCTGCGGATATGGTGCTGGATCAGTCTCAGATGACGCTGGATGACATCGGGGCGGCACTCCCGTATATTGATTATCTTGTTCCCAGTTATCATGAGGCATCATACTTTACCGGAAAAAATACTCCGGAGGAAATTGCAGATGAGTTTCATAGAAGAGGCGTCTCTACAGTGGTTCTCAAGCTGGGCGCGGAAGGCGTTTTTGCCAGTCAGGGTGGAAGAACCTTCCGGGTGGAAAGTATAGCCGATCAGGTGGTGGATACACTGGGCGGCGGCGACAATTTCGTGGCGGGATTTCTCACAGGAATTATGGATGGATTAGAGTTGGAAGAAGCCCTGTATTTCGGATCCGCGGCTGCGGCTATCGCAATCAGTGAATATGGCGCTAATGGTGCGATAAAAAGTAAGGAACAGGTACAGGCATACCTGGACAGCCATAGAAAATAAGAACAGTCCATTGTATATCGTGAAAGGAGATTTGTATTATGAAAATGATCATCAATGGTCAGAAAGTAGATTCTTCTGACGGAAAGACGCAGGATATTATCAATCCCGCAACTCTTCAGGTAATTGACACTGTTCCTTCTGCCACGGCGGAGGATGTAAAGAAAGCGGTAGACGGTGCAATAGAAGCGCAGGAGGCATGGGCGGCCCTGCCGGTAAGAGAACGTTGTATTATCCTCAGAAGATTTGCAGATATGGTTATGGAAAGACGTCTGGAGCTGGGAAAAATTCTTGCCAAAGAAGCTGGAAAGCCTTATATGAAGGAAGCGGTATGGGAACTGGATTCCGTAGCTTATGTGTACCGGGGCGCCTGCGATGTTGCGCTTCATTATTACGGGGCGACGATGCCGCTGGGTACGGAACCGGGATATGACGACGATCTTCAGATCACCATACATGAACCGCTGGGAACTCTGGCCTGCATCATCCCCTATAATTTTCCGCCCGCGATCTGGGCATTTAAGACAGCTGCGGCTTTGGCGGCAGGAAATACGATTGTCGTAAAGGCTCCTTCTTTTGATCCTATGACACTTCTTGTACTTCATGAGATGCTCCATGAAGCAGGCGTTCCTGCAGGCGTGGCGCAGTGCCTGACAGGAAAAGGCTCTCTGGTGGGCGATCTTCTGGTGGATGATCCCAGGATTGCCGGTGTAAACTTTACCGGAAGCACTGAAGCGGGAATCAGTATTGCCAAAACAGCAGCGAAGCATCTGACAGATTATAAATTTGAGCTTGGCGGAAACGATGCTTTTATCGTATTTGAGGATGCGGATATGGATCTCGTGATCAAAGAAGCGGAGGATCAGGCAAGGAATAATCGTCAGTGTTGTACAGGTTCCAAGAGATTTATCATTCATAACTCTTTAAAAGAAGAGTTTGTCAAAAGACTTGCCGCAGAATTGGATAAACTGGTGATCGGCGATCCCATGGATCCTAAAGTTAATATGGGGCCGATGATCGCGGAGCGGGCGGCAAAAAAAGTGGAAGAGCAGGTGAATCTTACTGTCGCTCAGGGAGCTAAAATAGCCCGGGGTGGAAAGAGAAACGGCGCGTTTTACGATCCTACGATTCTGGTGGATGTTACACCGGAAATGGATATTGCAAAAGATATGGAGGTTTTCGGACCTGTATGGCCGGTGATAGGTTTTGATACTGTGGAGGAAGCGGTTGCGATTGCCAATAATTCGCATTATGGACTGGGTGGAGGACTTTTCTCCAAAAATATCTATACCTGTTTGCAGACAGCGAAGAAATTAAAAACGGGACATATTGCGATCAACGGTTCCGGAAATTTCCGTGCGGCAGAACTCCCCTTTGGCGGCGGAAAGAAAATGAGCGGGAACAGCAGAGAGTCCCTTTCCAAGGTAATGGATGAAGTAACCCAGTTAAAATCCATTGTGTTCCGCTATGCGTTCAACGAAAGAAAATAAGAGGGATAAATTATGCTTTTAAATATGAAAGATCTGTTAAAGATTGCAAATGAAAACTATTTTGCTATTCCGGCGTTTAATGTAAGCGACTATTCCATGTTTATGGGAATCATGGAATCCTGCGAAAAAACTGATTCGCCGGTGATCATTGAAATACATCCACTGGAATTGGATTTTACCGGAACGGACCTGGTGGATGCCATTATCAAACGCGCTTATAAATCTCCGGTACCGGTATGTCTGCATCTGGATCATTGTAATGACTATAAAAAAATAATTTATGCCATTCAGGCAGGTTTTACTTCCGTTATGTTCGACGGATCAGATCTTCCCTTTGAAGAAAATATCAAGGGAGCGCAGAAGATCGTGGAAATTTCCCATCCGGCAAATGTTTCTGTGGAAGCGGAACTTGGAACAATAGGATCTACCGATGGACAGGCGGAGGCCGGGGCAGAACAGATTATCTATACAAATCCGGCAGATGCGGCGGAATTCGTAGAACGGACAAAGGTAGATACCCTGGCGGTGGCAATCGGAACATCTCATGGTCTTTATCCTGCGGGTATGACACCAAAACTCCGTCTTGATATTTTAAAAGAAATTAAGGCAAAAGTCGGAGTTCCGCTGGTACTTCATGGAGGTTCCAACAATTCTGATGAGGAAATTGCTGAAGCGGTAAAGATAGGAATTAATAAAATCAATATTTCCAGCGATATTAAGGTTGCATATTATGAGAAAATGCGAGAAGTACTGAAAGACGAAAGCCTGAGAGAGCCGAATATTATTCAGCCATCCTGCATCGCAGCTATGCAGAAAGTGGTAGAACATAAATTAGAGCTGTTCCGGACGACCGGGAAAGCGGCTCTTTATGGAAGGAGGAGCTGAAATTATGAAAATGCTGATAAACGGCAATTGGACAGATTCATCTGATGGGGAAATAATAGAAGTTACCAATCCTTATGATGGAAGTTTCCTGGATACTGTTCCCAGCGCAACGAAAGAAGACGTGGACAGAGCTATTGAGGAGGCGGTTGCTGCTCAGAAAAAATGGAACAGAGTCATTATCCGGGAACGCGCAAAGATTCTCAGGAAATATCTGGAACTTCTGGAAGAACATCGAGAGGATCTTGCCAAAACGTTGACACTTGAGACAGGAAAACCTGTTTATGATTCCTATGGAGAAATTGATTCCGTCTATATGACTTTCGAAAGCGCCATTGAGATCGTAAAGCATCATTATGGAAAGACTATGCCGATGGGAATTGAAGGCGGTTATGACGATGATCTTCAGGTAACGGTGCATGAGCCATTAGGAGTGATCGCCTGTATAGTTCCTTTTAATTTTCCGGCCGCCCTCTGGGCTTTTAAGGCAGGACCGGCCCTGATGGCGGGAAACGCTATTGTAGTGAAACCGGCTACTTCCAATCCTTTGACCGTTCTCAAACTGATGGGACTTCTGATAGAGGCTGGTGTAACTCCTGGCGTGGTACAGTGTATTACAGGAGGAGGAGCGACCGTAGGAAACTGGATTTCCGAGAATCCATTCATTGCCCAGCTAAATCTTACCGGAGGAGTGGAGGCAGGAAAAGAAATTGCCAGACATGCGGCGGAGAATTTAACTCCTTACAAATTCGAACTGGGTGGAAACGATCCCCTTATAATCTGCGCAGACTGTGATATGGATCTCGCAGTTAATGAAGCGGGAGACAAAACCAGAAATGCAGGACAGTGCTGTTCAGGCGCCAAACGGTTTATCGTTCATGAGTCTATTAAGGATGTGTTTGTAAAAAGGCTTATTGAAGAACGGCTGAAAACTGTCAAAGAGGGCGACCTTATGGATATTCATACAGATTTCGGCGTGCTGATCAGTGAAAAAGCGTCAGAGGAAGTGGAGCGACAGGTACAGCATACTATTGCCCAGGGAGCTAAACTGGTATACGGTGGAGTGCGGAGAGGTGCCTATTATATGCCCACGGTTCTGGATAACTGTACGAAAGAGATGGATATCTGCAGAAATATGGAAATTTTCGGTCCGGTATTTCCTGTGTTTACTTTCCGCACTCTGGATGAAGCGATTGAAATTGCGGAAACTTCAGACTATGGACTTAGTTCCGGCGTTATTACCAATAATCTTCAGGATGCTATGAAGGTGGCGGCAAGTCTGCGTACCGGAATGGTGGCGGTAAACGGGTCCGGTGGATTCCGTGCGCAGGAGCTTCCTTTCGGAGGCGGGAAAAAGATGAGCGGCAACAGCCGTGAGTGTATGTCTTCTGTACTGGAAGAGGTTACACAGGAAAAATCTGTTATTTTCCGTTATGCGATGAAGAAATATAATGAAAACATCTGAGAGGGAATATAAGAATATGAAAAAGTTCAAAGGGATTTTTCCGGCATTGGTGACTCCTTTTGATGAGAAAGGAAATATTGCGCCGGAATCTGTGGAAAAACTTGTGGAGCATTGTCTGGAAAAAGGAGTCAGAGGTTTTTATGTAGGGGGAAGCACAGGAGAATCTTATCTGCTTTCTGCCAAAGAAAGACGTTATATGCTTGAATTGGTTATAAAGACAGTGCGCGGCAGAGCGGATGTGATCGCCAATATCGGTGTGTTTTCTACTGACCAGGGTATAGAACTGGCAAAACACGCAGAATCTCTCGGCGTATCTGCTGTTTCGTCGGTTCCGCCTTTTTATTTTCCATTTACAATGGAAGAATATATACGGTATTATAACGATCTTGCAGACGCTGTAAATGTTCCTGTGATTATTTATAACATTCCGGCTATGTCAGGAATCACTTTTAACACAGAAGATATCGAAAGATTTTTTTCCAACGATAAAATTATCGGTATGAAGCATACAAGCTATGATCTGTTCCAGCTGGAAAGAATTCTGAAAAAATATCCTGAAAAAAGTATCTTCTGCGGTCATGATGAATTGTTTCTCAGCGCTTCTGTGATCGGCGTTCAGGCAGGTATCGGCTCTACATTTAATATTATGCCGGATAAATTTGTAAAAATGCAAAAGTTGATTTCTGAAAATCGATGGGAAGACGCTCGAAAGATACAGGACGATGTAAATGAAGTGATCGAAGCGCTTACAAAGGTAGGTGTGTTTAAAGGAGTTAAGGCAGCGTTAAAACTCCAGGGAATCGATTGCGGAGAGTGCCGCAGGCCGTTTGCGTCTCTGGATAAGGAGCAGATAAAATATCTCCAGGATATACTGGAGAAAAATAATTGCCTTTAGTGCGGCCCGTTATGACCTGTCAGCCCATTGTCGACCGTATTGTCCCCATGTACACTGATGCTAATATCATATGGGGGACGGCTCGCCGTCTAAAGAGGCGGCGAGCGACAAATCCATATCAGCGTCAGGTATTCTCCTGCAGGAGATAATACACGCCGGAATAAGGGGGAAGCGTCAGAAGACAGCTTCCTCTTTTTGTGATTTTAAGGGTCTGCAGATCCCGGTCCTGGCTGCCTCCGTAAATGCACAGATCACTGTTCAGAACTTCCTGAAGGCAAGTGTCTTCCGGAAGGTTCAGTTCATATTTCTGTTCGTGGTCTGAGAAGTTAAAGACAGCGGCCAGACGTTCTTTCCGGCTTTTCCGTTCGATCGCATAAACGCAGGAATCTTCCTGATGGCAGTCGATCCAGCGGAAACCGTCGGTCTCGTAATCTTTCTCCCAGAAAGCGGGATGCTTCAGATACAGATGGTTCAGATCTTTCATAAACCGCGCGAAACCGCTGTGAACAGGATAGTCCAGAAGAAGCCAGTCCTGTTCTCTTTTTTCATCCCATTCCCGGAGCTGGCCGAATTCATTTCCCATGAAATTCAGCTTTTTGCCCGGATGGGCGTACATATACATATAGAACGCCCGCGCCTGGGTGAATTTCCGGTCATAATCCCCATTCATTTTCTGCAGGACCGTAGCCTTGCCGTGTACGGATTCATCATGGGACAAAGGCAGCAGAAAGCGGTCGTTATAGTAGTACATCATGGAGAAAGTGAGTTTGTGGTAATCCCGGCTCCTGTATTCCGGCGCTGTGCGGAAATAGTCCAGCGTGTCGTTCATCCACCCCATATCCCACTTATAATCAAAGCCAAGACCGCCGTCCGCGACAGGTTCCGTGACTTTGGGAAAAGAGGTAGAATCCTCCGCGGCGAGAATGGCTGTGGGATAAAGCTTTTTCAAACCCTGGTTCATATAGCGGATGAAATCGACAGCGTTGGAATTCACGCCCCGGGCGGGATCGCCCTGCCAGTAGATGGCGCGGCTGACAGCGTCCATCCGGAGACCGTCGATATGATATTTGCTCAGCCAGTAACTGGCGCAGGACTGAAGGAAACTGCGGACTTCGCCCCGGGAATGCATGAAATTGCAGCTTCCCCATTCGCTGACTCCCACAGCGGAATTGGGATATTCGTAAAGAGGAGTACCGTCATAATTTGCCAGCGCGTATCCGTCCACTGCAAAATGTACGGGAACGAAATCCATGATCACGCCGATTCCGTTCCGGTGGCAGGCGTCAACGAAGGCCATCAGCTGGGCGGCTGTGCCGTACCGCGAAGTGGGACTGTAGAATCCGGTTGCCTGATAGCCCCAGGATTCATCACAGGGGTATTCGTTCAGCGGCATGATCTCCAGATAGTTATATCCGTTTTCCAGAAGATAGGGGATCAGGATATCCGCCATCTCTTCATAATCATACCAGTCGTCCGGCTCTTCGGAAGGCTTGCGAAAAGAGCCGAAATGGACTTCGTATATATTCAGCGGGCCGGTGCGGCAGTCGCTTCTGTTTTTCATCCATTCCACATCGCAGAACTGATAAGCGCCAAGATCCCGGATCACGGAAGCCGTGCCGGGACGCAGTTCCATACCGTAACCATAAGGATCACAGTGATCGATCCAGTTTCCGGAACGGTCATAAATCCGGTATTTGTACATCATACCTTCTCCGGCGCTGTCAATATGGCATTCCCAGAAGTTGCCGTCGGAGACACGGCGCATCGCTGTCTCTTCCCATCCGTTGAATTCGCCGATGAGAGAAACCCTCGAAGCGCCGGGAGCGAAAGTCCGGAAAGTTACCCCGTCTTTCTCTATATGAGCGCCCAGATATTCCCACGCGTCAAAAATTTTTCCTGTATAAAATCCGTAAAAATCCATGTTTCCTCCTCATAATCCGGTCTACAGTGTCTCCTTTTTCCGGCTTCCGTAAAGCAAAAGAAAATAATAGACATGAGTTGATTTACTGGTTATAATATAAAAAAACACCCGCGCAATGTCCACCGATAATGTTTGGAAAAAGACGGATAAACGACAGATTGTGTGATGTGTCGGAGAAACCCGTGGGGAATGGAAATGTGTCATGTCGGCAAAAGCTGGCCTGAATCCCACGCCAGAACCCGCAGGCGAATCCTGAGCTGCATCGATAACGGAATATGGAGGACGAAATATGGATATCAGGACAGAGAAAACAGAAAACGCCATAAAAAGCGCCTTTCTGGAGCTGAGAGCAAAGCGGCCGCTGGAAAAGATAACGGTGAAGGAACTCTGCGCGCTTGCCCGCATCAATAAATCTACATTTTATACCCATTATCAGGACATCTATGCTCTTTCGGAAAAACTGGAAAAAGAAGTCGTGGATTCCATTCTTCAGAGTATCGTCAAGGGACAGGATTATTCAGTGAAAAATTCGGACATATTCGCCAGAAATCTTTACATGGCCTGCCTCGCTAACAGTTCCCTGATCAATATTGTTTTTTCAGGCAAAAATAAAAGCCGTCTGGCGGACTGCCTGGAAGAAGAGGTGAAAAAACTGATCTGGAAAAAATACCCCCGGTACAAAGATGATCTGGAGAAAAATATCCTGCTTTCCTATGGGATTTACGGTTCTTTTTATGTGTATCTCAATAATCAGGGCGCAGATCTGGATATGCTGATCCGTGTCAGTGAGAAAATCGTAAAAAGACTGGCGCCCTTGTTTGATGTTGAAAGTGAGGAGGCTTGACAAAAGAAAGATATCTGCGGATAATATTACATACAGATACCCCCAAGGGTATATCGCTTTTTTCGGAAAGTCTGATTTTCCAGTGTCAGACAAACAGATGTGATGATAAAAAATAATACAGACAGGAGAGGTAAGTTATGAGGCAGTGTATGGATTCCGACAATCTGCACCGGCGTTTGAAGAAGATTGTGGGACAGGTGCAGGCGATCGACAGAATGATCGACGAGGATGTTCCCTGCGAAGATATCCTGGCGCAGATCAATGCGGCAAAATCAGCTCTTCACAGAGCCGGACAGGTGGTTCTGGAAGGGCATATCAAACATTGTGTACGGGACGGGATCGAGCATGGGGATGCAGATCAGACCATAGCCAATTTTACAAAGGCGGTAGAGCGTTTCGCGAATATGAAATGATCTCCTTGACAGCCCATACCCCTATAGGTATAATGGAGATATACCCATAGGGGTATGCGAGGGCAAAGGAGGAGTTTTTGTGAAAACATTGGAGAAAATGCTGGAATGGGGAGGAATAAAGAGAGATATCACGTTTCTGGTGATTTCGGGCATCGCGCTGGCGGCAAGTCTTATGCACATCCGGCCGGCAGGGATCGATCCGGCGTGGGCGGCGATCATCCTGTGCGGGATTCCCATTATCCTGGAAGCGGTGATCGGACTTGTGACAGCATTTGATATAAAGGCGGACGTACTTGTTTCCATGGCGCTGATTGCTTCCGTCATTATCGGCGAGATCTTTGCCGCCGGGGAAGTGGCTTTTATCATGCAGTTGGGGGCTCTTCTGGAGGATCTCACTGTGGCGAAGGCCAGAGCCGGGATTGAGAAGCTGGTGCATCTGACGCCGCGCACCGCCAGAAAAGTATCCGGCAATTCGGAGACAGTGATCGCTGCAAAAGACGTGCAGATCGGAGATATTCTCCGGGTTCTTCCGGGAGAAACGATTCCTGTGGACGGAGTGATCCTGTCCGGACAGACCTCCGTCAACCAGGCTGTCATGACAGGAGAGTCTCTGCCGGTAGACAAGACGGTGGGGGATGAAGTCTCCAGCGGGACTGTGAATCAGTTCGGCGCCTTTGATATGAAGGCGTCCAGAGTGGGAGACGACAGTTCTATCCAGAGAATGATAAGACTTGTACAGTCGGCGGATTCAGGCAAGGCGAAAATCGTGGGAATTGCCGACCGGTGGGCCACATGGATCGTTGTCATAGCCCTTACGGCGGCGGCCCTTACCTGGCTTATTACAGGCGAAATCATCCGCGCCGTCACGATCCTTGTGGTATTCTGTCCCTGCGCCCTGGTGCTGGCCACTCCTACGGCAATCATGGCCGCGATCGGAAACGCCACAAAACATGGATTTCTCGTGCGGGAAGGAGACGCGCTGGAACGGCTGGCTCTTGTGTCCGGCATTACTTTTGACAAGACGGGAACTCTTACCTGTGGCGCGCCGGAGGTAATGGCTGTGATAAGCTGTGATCCGGGGATGGACAGGGAGAAGCTGTACCGGCTGCTGGCAGGAGCGGAACTTCGCTCGGAGCATCCGCTGGGAAAAGCGGTGGTAAGCTGCTTTAAAAAGGAAAAGGAATTTAAGATTCCTCAGCCGGAGGAATTCCGAATGCTTCCGGGAAAGGGCGTATATTCTGTAGTGGAAGGGCAGGAGATTCTGGCGGGAAATACAGAACTTTTCTCGGAAAACAGAATTACATTTCCGGACAGCCTGAAAATACAGGCGGAGGAATTCCTGAGAAAAGGCTGCACGGTCATTCATATCGCAGTGAACGGAAAAATGAAAGGCTTTGCCGCGGTGTCCGACACGCTCAGAGCGGACGCGCCGGATACCATACAGGAAATTAAAAGTATCAAAGTAAAGCCGGTCCTTCTCACCGGAGACCATGAGAGCGCCGCGGAATATATGGCGGGAAGACTGGGGATTTCACAGGTGTATGCCGACTGCCTGCCGGAGGATAAACTGAAGCGGATCGAAGAGTACCAGAAGGCCGGAAAAAAGATCTGCATGATCGGTGACGGGATCAACGACGCGCCGGCGCTGAAAAAAGCTTTTGTGGGAATCGCCATGGGCGGTATCGGAAGCGACATTGCCGTGGATGCGGCGGATATCGCCCTGATCAACGATAAGATCAGCGAACTGCCTCACCTTCTGCGGCTGGCAAAGCGTATGATGATCACGATCAAATGTAATCTGACCTTTTCCATGACGCTGAATTTTGTGGCGATCGTTCTTGCCTTCACCGGGATCCTGGATCCGGTAGTGGGAGCCCTGGTCCACAACGCCGGATCGGTGATTGTGATCGTAAATTCCGCTTTCCTGCTGAACTGGAAGACCAGGAAAGGATGACACCGCGGGCGGAAATGCTTTATCGACTTATACCCCTTTCTGTGTTATGATTATATCAACTGACACAGAAAGGGGTATTTTCTGTACTATTTTAACATTGCCGCTGGTCAGACGAGCGAAAAAAATGAGCGAAAAGAATGAGCGAAAAAAACAAGCGAAATAAATAAGCGAAACAAAACAGCGGAAAGGGGGAAGTGAATATGTGGGATATATCAACAGATTTTGAGCAGAATATGCTTATGAAATATTTTTCTAAAACAGACGATATTGAAAAAGATATGCGGAAAATCATTGAAAGTTCAAGAGATACTGCATATAGAGCGGTAAATACTATATTAGTGCAAAGGAACTGGCTGATAGGCTATCGGATTGCTGAGGAAGACTTTTTGGGTGCAGACCGGGCAGAGTATGGAGCCAATATCATCGCAAAATTGTCAAAGATCCTTACCGCTGAGTATGGAAAGGGGTTCACAAAAACAAATTTATATAATTTTTATTCGTTTTACAGAGAGTATCCTGAGATTTTCCAGACAGTGTCTGGAAAATCTCCTGCGTTGTTGTCATGGTCGCATTATGCAATTTTATTACAGGTTAGTGACAAACAGGCCCGTGACTGGTATGAAAAAGAGGCTGCCAGTCAGATGTGGAGTGTGAGGACATTACAGAGAAATGTGTCTTCTCAATATTATTATCGTATGCTGAAAACGCAGAAAAAAGATCTTGTGGAAGAAGAAATGAGGGAACGGACAACCGGATTTCAACAGGACAGACTGGAATTTATAAAAAATCCGATCATCGCTGAATTTTTAGGCTTTTCTTCAGATACAGATTATACAGAAAGTGATCTTGAAAAAAGTATTCTTTCCAATTTACAGAAGTTTTTGATGGAGTTGGGAAAAGGCTATGCTTTTGTGGCCAGACAGCAACACATTCATACAGAGAAGCAGGATTACTATATTGATCTTGTGTTTTATAATTATATTCTCAAATGCTTTGTGCTGATTGACTTAAAAACAGAGAAGATCACACATCAGGATGTAGGACAGATGGATATGTATATCCGGATGTATGATGAATTAAAAAGAGGAGAAGGAGATAATCCTACGATTGGAATCGTATTATGTTCAGATACGGATGAAGATATCGCCCGGTATTCAATTATGCACGGGAACGAGCAACTATTTGCTTCTAAATACAAACTTTATCTTCCAACAGAGGAAGAATTGCGGGCTGAAATCGAAACACAGAAAATGATGTTTTATTTGCAGCAAAATAATAAAAAATAGCTTTATCGACTTATACCCCTTTCTGTGTTATGATTATATCAACTGACACAGAAAGGGGTATTTTCTGTGGGAAATACGTCTGAGAAAAGAGAAAACAATATGACAGAACATACATTAAAACATATATGCGCGGGGATACTCGCCCATGTGGACGCGGGTAAAACAACTCTTTCGGAGGGACTTCTCTATCTCTGCGGCGAGATCCGGAAACTGGGGCGCGTGGATCACGGAGACGCCTTTCTGGACACATACGAACTGGAAAAAGAAAGAGGCATCACTATTTTTTCCAAACAGGCGGTTCTGCGTACTGCCGGTATGGAGATCACCCTACTGGATACCCCGGGACATGTGGATTTTTCCGCGGAAATGGAACGTACGCTGCAGGTGCTGGACTACGCGGTTCTGGTGATCAGCGGTATGGACGGAGTGCAGAGCCATACCATGACACTGTGGAAACTGCTGGAACGGTATCAGATCCCGGTATTCCTTTTTATCAACAAAATGGACCAGGAGGGAACGGATCGGGACAGGATCCTTTCGGACCTGAAAAAAAGACTGGATGAGAACTGCATTGATTTCAGCGCGGGTACGGACAGGGAAGAATGGATGGAAAATGTTTCCCTCTGTGACGAGACGCTGATGGAATCCTATCTGGAATCCGGGGAAATAGATCAGGACGCTGTGGCGGAACTGATCCGGGAGCGGAAACTGTTCCCATGTTATTTTGGTTCCGCCCTGAAAATGCAGGGCGTGGAAGAATTTCTCCGCGGATTTGAGGAGTATACAAGAGAAAAGATATATCCGGAAGAATTCGGAGCCAAAGTATTCAAAATAGCCAGAGACGGACAGAGAAACCGCCTTACCTATATGAAGATCACAGGGGGAAGCCTGAAGGTCAAGGCCAATCTTGCCTTCGCAGGCGGAGAGAAAAGCCGTGGACAGACGCTTCCGGGGCGGAAGGAACAGGCAGAACCCTGGGAGGAAAAAGTGGATCAGATCCGCCTGTATTCCGGAGGAAAATATGAAACGCTTCAGGAAGCGCCGGCGGGAACCGTCTGCGCGGTGACGGGACTTACCAGGACCTATCCGGGGGAAGGTCTGGGAGTGGAAGCGGATTCCGCAATGCCTGTGCTGGAACCGGTTTTGAGCTACCAGATCCGGCTTCCGGAAGGCTGTGATCCGCACAAAATGCTGCAGCAGTTAAAACAGCTTGAGGAGGAAGAGCCGGAGCTTCACATTGTCTGGGACAGCGCCCTGGGAGAAATACACGCCCAGCTTATGGGAGAAGTACAGATCGAGATCCTGAAACGGGTGATCTGGGAACGCTTTCATGTCGCTGTGGAATTCGGCGCGGGAAACATCGTATACAAAGAGACCATTGCCGCCCCGGTGACAGGCGCGGGACATTTCGAGCCTCTCCGGCATTACGCGGAGGTATATCTTCTGCTGGAACCGGGAGAACCGGGAAGCGGATGCCAGTATTTCACAGCCTGCAGCGAAGACGTGCTTGCCAGGAACTGGCAGCGCCTGATCCTCACTCATCTTGAGGAGAAAGAACATCCGGGCGTGCTGACAGGGTCGCCCATCACAGACATACAGATCACCCTGCTTACCGGCCGGGCGCATACAAAGCACACCGAGGGCGGCGATTTCCGCCAGGCGACTTACCGCGCGGTGCGGCAGGGGCTGAGAAAGGCGAAAAGCATTCTTCTGGAGCCGTACTATGAGTTCCGTCTGGAGCTCCCCGGGGAAATGCTGGGGAGAGCCATGGCGGATATCCAGAAAATGCAGGGCAGCTTTCAGCCGCCGGAAACGGACGGAGAGACAGCCGTACTCACCGGAACGGCTCCGGTGGCGGAGATGAGGGATTATCAGAAGGAGATCAATTCCTATACCCGGGGAGCGGGACGTCTTTTCTGCAGCCTGAAAGGATACGCGCCCTGCCGGAACCAGGATGAGATCGTGGAACGGATCGGCTATGATCCGGAACGGGATCTGGAGAATCCGACCGGTTCCGTTTTCTGTTCCCACGGAGCGGGCTTCGTAGTGCCATGGGATCAGGTGGAAGAATATATGCACACAGACAGCGGCATAGATGAGGATTCTCTGGAAGCAGATTCCTGGTATGAGGATCTGTCCGATTCGGGAAACGGTGCAGGAGATTATGAAAATCCGGCGGACGTAAACCGTAAGTCGGCCGGCGGTATGTTTCAAAAAAATTCCGGCAGCAGCGGAAGCTTTGGCGGAAGTTCAAAGACAGGATACGGCAGCGGAGAAAAAAGACCGGGCGGTTATTCCTACAGCGGAAGCTATGAAGAGGAAGAAGAACTTCAGGCAATTTTTGAAAGAACCTTCGGCCCTGTAAAAAGAGACAGAGGAGCTTTTCAGAAAAAAACAGTACAGGCTCCCTCGGAGACGAAACGCTACAGGCCGGGAAAACCCAAAAAAGAAGAATATCTTCTGGTGGACGGATATAACATTGTGTTCTCCTGGGATGAGCTGAGGGAACTGGCGGAAGAGAACATCCACGCCGCCTGCGATAAACTGAAGGATATTCTCAGTAACTATCAGGGATACCGTAAATGTACCCTGATCCTGGTTTTCGACGCCTACAAGGTGGAAGGCCATCAGGAGGAAGTGGTTCCCTATCATAACATCTATGTGGTATATACCAGAGAAGCGGAGACGGCAGACCAGTATATTGAAAAAACTGTCCACCGCATCGGCCGGGAACATCAGGTGACTGTGGCTACGTCAGACGGACTGGAGCAGGTGATCATCCTGGGACAGGGCGCCCACAGGCTTTCCGCCCAGGGGCTGAAGCAGGAGATCGAAGACGCGGAAAAAGCGGGAAAACAGGAATGGAGACAGAGACGGCAGAGCAGCAGGAATTACCTGTTCGATAGCATGGACGGTGAGCTGGCGGACTATATGGAAAAACTAAGGCTGGGTGAGAAAAAGTGACTTGACATTCCGTATTGCGAGATGTATTATGATGATATCAAATTGATATCAAAACATAACATCACACATGAAGGAGGAGAGAGTTATGGATAAAATCAAAGTAACGGAGGAAAAGCGTCTGAAGGCAGCTTCGGGTATGGCGATGCTGTTTGTATCACTGATTGTCATGCTTCTGGGAATTCCGGCTTATGTGCTGGGAGGAGCGTATGTGAGTATGGACGGACCGGCGTCGGGAGCAGTCCTGGCGGTCGCGATCATTATCGGAGTGATTTTGAACTGCACGGGTTTTATCATGCTCTTCGGACTGAGGATCCTGCAGCCAAATGAGGCTCTTGTACTTACATTGTTCGGTAATTATTACGGAACGCTTTACGACGCGGGCTTTTACTGGGTAAATCCCTTCTGTACCGCCGTCAATCCTGCCGCAAAAAATCAGGAGTCAGCAGAAAAGAGCGCAGCCGCCAAGAGCAGCTCCATTAACATCAATATGAATGTGGGACAGAGCGGCGGCTCCAAGAAAGTCTCGCTGAAAACTACGACTCTGGACAATAAACGCCAGAAAGTCAACGACGCTCAGGGAAATCCGGTGGAGATCGGAACGATCGTGATCTGGAAAGTAAAGAATGCGACCAAGGCAGTTCTGAATGTAGAAAATTATACAGAGTTTCTTTCTATCCAGTGCGACGCGATAACGAGAAACGCTGCCAGAGATTATCCCTATGATACCAGCGGAGAGTCGGAAGAAAAAACTCTGAGAGGCAGCAGCCAGGAAATCGCCGATATCATGCAGACAGAGCTTCAGAATAAAGTAACGGAAGCCGGCCTGGAAATTCTGGATGTGCGTATCACCCATCTGGCTTACGCGCCGGAAATTGCCTCCGCAATGCTTCAAAGACAGCAGGCGGAAGCAGTGATCGACGCACGTCAGAAGATCGTGGAAGGCGCGGTAAGCATGGTGGAAATGGCGCTCCGCCAGCTCAGCGAAAATCAGATTGTAGAACTTGACGAAGAACGCAAGGCGGCTATGGTAAGCAATCTTCTTGTAGTCCTTTGCGGAAATAAAGACGCGCAGCCTGTTGTAAACAGCGGATCAATATATTAAAATATAAAAGGGAGGCGGTGCCATGGCGGATCAGAAAGCAAAAGAAAAAGCAAAAAAACAGATTCCCCTGAGAGTATCTGCCTCTCTTTATAATGATCTTGCCCAGTGGGCGGAAGACGATTTCCGTTCGATCAATGGACAGATTGAATATCTTCTGACAGAATGCGTCCGATACAGGAAAAAATCCGGTAAGGACAAACTGCACAATATATAAGTGGGAATATATGCGCATTATTCACAAAAAACAGACAGAAAAAATATTTTGTTTGATAAAAAACGGAAAAAATGGTAAAATATAGTTAAGAGAAAGACTCCTTGTTTCGGATCATCCTCCGGCAGGGAGTTTTCATTTGAACAGATATTGTATTATGTGAACTAATGCAGACAGTAACCTGTTCAAAACACGGGACAGTAGTTTGTGAAAGCAGAAAAGAAAGGGTGTGAAAACATGTTTGAAACCGGAGAATATGTTGTATATGGAAAGAATGGCATCTGTCAGGTGATGGGAGTCACTACGATGGATATGGAGGGGATTCCAAAAGACCGCCTGTATTATATCCTTCGGCCGGAAGGAAGTACAGAAGGCAAGATTTTTACTCCGGTAGACAGTCAGAAAATGGTAATGCGAAGGCTGCTGACAAGGGAAGAGGCGGAAGAACTGATCGATGAGATCCCGGCTATGGAAGTGCTGGGTGTGGAAAATGAAAAAATGAGGGAAGAGACGTACAAAAAGTGTATCAGAAGCTGCCAGTGCAGAGAGCTGCTCCGGATGATCAAAACCATACGTTTCCGAAAAAGGGACCGGATTTCCCGTGGAAAAAAAGCGACCGCTACTGACGAGAAATATCTGAAAACAGCAGAGGAAAACGTATATACAGAGTTGTCCATGCTGCTTGATATCCCGAAAAACAAAATGGAAGACTATATACAGGACAGGATCAGAACAATCCGTACAACGAAAGCGTGAAGCAGAGAAAACAGGACCGGACGGACAGAAAAACGTCTGGGTCTTGTTTTTTATTTTATATTTTATAGACGGATTATGTCTGAAAATGTCGGCATATAAATTGTGCGTAGTATAAATTTGTGGTAAAATAGTGCATGGAAAAAATATGCGGTATAGCCGTATGTGTGGCGGGGGGGGGGAATTTAACGTTGAAAATCAGCATAATTTCTGATGTTGGAAAAGAAAAATATATAGAAGAGGCGTTCCGGAATAACAGACTTTTGTGTATTGTCGCCTCTGTGTTCTGCCTGGCTGTGGAAGGGTTTAATATAATCAGAGTACTGTTTGGCTCCGACAGCGGACTGAATACGTTAAATAACAGGATCTATTTCGGATTTTACACTTTTTTGCTGGTTTGTTCCATACTGTATCTGATCTATGACAGACAGAAAGAGAAGTCTTTCAGGAAAGGAAACAGGATTTCACTTATTTATATAGGTATCGTGCTTTTCTGGAATACCTGCCTGAATATATATGACATTTTCAGATCCGACCATGTGCATGTGACAATGGCGTCTACCATGCTTGTGGCCTTTTCCGCGCTGGTGATCGTGGAGCCCGTATATGGTCTGATCATCATCTGGGCAAATTATTTTATTTTTATGACGGCGGCGCAGATTTCTCTTTTTTCCGGAGATGGAATTAATTATACGCTTACCGCGCTGATGGCCAGCGTGATCTGTATCGTGCGGTTCCGGCATATCTGTATTGAACTGGATCAGAGCAGGCAGATTCATGAAATAGGGGAAAAACTGCATACAAGACGTTTCTGGCTTACAAAGGAACAGTATGATCTTATCAGCCAGAACGCGGGCTTTATCACCTTTCAGTGGGATCCGGAAAAAGATAAGCTGGTGTTTTCAAAAAACTGGAGGGATTTTTTTGAAAATGATTATGAGATTCCCCGTTTCAGCCAGTTCCTGAACAGTTGTCTGACGATAGAAGACGCAGAAAAGAAAAAGATACGGGAATGTATGGAAGCGGTGCGAAGGGGAGCCGCCTATCAGAAATTTGAGATCAAGCTTCTGACCAGAGGCAATATACAGCGCTGGTTCAAAATACAGGTAGCCTGTCAGCGCTCATCATCTGACGAGAGTATGATGTACGCGATAGGATTTATGAATGATATCACAAAAGAAAAAGAACAGCTTATAGAGTTTCAGAAAAACGCCACTCTGGACGCCACAGGCCTTTTAAATAAGGCTTCCATAGGTGACTGCGGCCGGAACTGGCTGGAATCTCTGCATCTGAAATCCCACAGGATAGCCATGCTGATCCTGGACATGGATGATTTCAAAAACATAAACGATACATACGGACATCCCTGCGGCGATCATGTGCTGAAGCAGGTGGCGGATATCATGGTAAAATACGCTCCTGAAAACGCAAAAATAGGACGGTTTGGCGGGGACGAGTTTATGGTGCTTTTGAAGGTAGGGGAAGATACGGCATATATCAGTGAATATGCGGAAAAAGTGATCAGACATATGGCCGATATCTGCTGGAACGGACAGAAGATAGAAACAGGATGCAGTATTGGGTTCGCCGTGACGGAAAACGCGGAATGGGATTATGAAAAACTCTATCAATGCGCGGATGAAGCGCTGTATATGGCAAAGAAGGCCGGAAAAAAACGGGTATGCGAGTTCGGAAAATATGAAAAATATCCCGAAAATGGAAATGATTTAAGTTGACAGAAAAAGGCGGATATTGTAGAATGTAAAACATAAGGACGTTTATACGTTTTCCATTGACATAATTAAACAGGATTATGGCATAAAATCCCAGCGGCTTATGTCAAAGGTTAATAGGGAGGCAAACCTATAGAAATGTAGGGACGCAAAGTTTAGTATCTAAGGGGATTCCTATGATTGACTGGCTGCATTTGATGAATTCAAATGCAGCTTTTTGTATTTATAACAACAGGAAGGCGGAAATAGTAAATGAAAAAGTGGATTTCGTACGGAGCATTTTTAATTGTGGTTGGCGCGGCAGTGGCTTTGACAGTTCTGGCGCCCGATATTCTCTCCCGGATTTTCGGCGGCGTAATGACAGGAATCGTTGTTGTGGGAGGGTTTCTCGGAGTGTTCCCTGTCATAAATTACAGCGCGGGATTTAATCATGCGGCCAGGAATATTCTGACTGCGCAGAAAACCCAGACGTCCATGCCGTGGCTGGCGGTTGTGAAAATGGATAATTTTTTTAACCAGAGAGTGCTGGACCGTTTATTTGAGCAGTACAGAGAGAAGGTCGAAGAAGAAAGAAAAAATAATATGATCATCGAGGGGATTGACGAGATGATCAATGAGGAAGAGATTTCCGTGAGGTGCTGGCAGGGAGTCGTGCTTCAGATACCGGGCACCCTGACAGGTCTGGGACTTTTGGGAACATTCATCGGTCTGATCACAGGTATCAGCAGCGTGCAGATCAGCTCAGTGGACGCGACGCTGGCAAGTATACAGACGCTGTTCGACGGTATCAGGGTAGCGTTCTATACCTCTATTTCCGGCGTTATCCTTTCTGTTCTTTTTAATATAGTTTATAAATTCCTCTGGAATATCATGCTGCGCGATCTGGGTATGTTTACGGCGTCGTTCCAGAGAAATATCATTCCGTCTGTGGAGGAACAGGAAAGATACTCCCAGAAGAAAGATATGGAGAAGATACAGGACAAATTGAAACATCTTCCCCGCAATGAAGGATATTCCCTTGCAAATTCCAACGGCGCGATGTTCAGTAACGCTGGCAGCGAGTCTGTTTTGATGCCGCAGATTATGACAGGTCTGAAAAACGGAGAATTTACATTCTATCTTCAGCCGAGATTTGATCTCAATACGCAAAGGATCACTGGCGCCGAGGCTCTGGTGCGCTGGAATCACGCGAAATTAGGGCTTATCGCGCCGTCGGTGTTTATACCTATTCTGGAAAAAAACGGCTATATTGCAAAGCTCGATCAGTACATATGGGATAAAGTCTGCGCAAAGATCAGAGAGTGGGTGGATGCGGGGCTGCATCCGGTGCCTATTGCGGTAAATATATCGAAGACGGACGTTCTGGCACTGGACATTTCAGAAGTATTTACCGATATGATCCAGAAATACAGGCTGCCGCCAAAATATGTGGAGTTTGATATTGCGCAGAACGCATACCTTGAATCAAGAAACGTCGCGCTTCAATTTGAGAAAACACTTCAGCAAAGAGGTTTCCGGGTTGTTGTGGACGGTTTCAAAGGAGCCTTTTTTGAACTTTATTCCGGGGAAGAAGCGCCCTGTGCGGACGCATATAAACTTGACCTCAGATTTTGCCATGAAGATGTTAATATCACATCGATTGCGGAGCAGGCAAGAAACATGCAGGTAGATCTTATGGCGGAAGGAATTGAAAGCATGAAACAGATGTCTCTTCTCCGTAAAAACGGAATTACGGAGGGGCAGGGATTTTATCTTTCAAAGCCGGTTCCTATTGAAGAGTTCGAGAAGATGATGAATTGGAGAGAAGAATGAAAAGAAACAAAAAAAACCATTCGGAGATCAATTACTGGCAATCAAACACAGATATGATGACAGGTCTCGTGCTCGTACTGGTATTGATCATCCTCCTTTTGATCTTATATTTAATGCAGATACCAGAAGATACTCTGCCAGATGCGGAAGAGGGAAACGGCTATACGGTAGATAATCAACTGGGAAATACGATCGATGATCATGCCCATGATCTCGGGGGCGATTCTGATGACGGCGACGATGACTGGGACGGCGCCGGCGGCGGAGGCGACGGTGAAGAAGAGTACGAGGAGGAAGAGGATATCGTATCCGGCGGAGGTGGCGGCGGAGGCGGCGACGACTACGGCGGAGACTATGAATTCCCTTATCCTCCTACCAGCGGCGACGAGTGGGGAAAAGCCGCCGTCTATGCCACGGTAGTAGACGAAGAGACCGGACGCGCTATCCGTCAGGCAGGCATTACCTTTGAATTGTACGAAGAAGAAGGCGGGGACGACGGCGGTTCCCTCCGTTTCCTGAATACATATTATCCGGAAAAAACAGAATACAGGAATTACGCGACTACAGAAGCGGGCGTATTCTACCTTCCGGAGAAAATCGACGAGGGAAATTACTATTTTAAACAGATATCCGAAGTGGAAGGATACGATCTGGCGGAAGCCGTGAACTTTGAAATCGACGACGTATACGACTGGCCGGATCCCTATGTGGTTTCCATCGCGATTTCCCCGGTGAAAAATATTATTCCTGTCGAGCTGACAGACGCGGAAACACAGGAACCGGTTTCTGACGGTACTTTTAAAGTTACCGCAGCGGAGGATATCATCACCTCAGACGAAACCCTGCGTTATGCGAAAGATGAGACGGCAGATACAATCGTGATGGACGAAGACGGGCAGGGCCAGAGTAAGGAACTGTACCTGGGCAGTTATATTATTTCCCAGGACGAGATACCGAAGTATTACGCCAGCATAGAAGACACGGCGGAGAGAACAGTGGAAGAGAAAGACGGAAGTACGCCGGCGGCTGTGAAATTTTCCTGTGAAAAAACAAAAATAGAGCTGACTCTGTCGGACGAGGTGTATACAAGCCAGAGACTGGAAGGGGCAGAATTTCTTCTCAGCTGCGACAATTATCCGGAGCTTAATCAGGAGGCGGAAACAGATGAGAACGGAGAACTTGTCTTTACAGATCTTGAGAAAAACAGAACCTATAAACTGCAGCAGGTCGGAGCGCCTGACGATTACAGATTTGACGATACGCCTGTGGAGATCACTGTAACGGAGGACGGACGCATCGACGGCGAAGCGAAAGCATCGTTTGAGTTTACAAATTATATCCCGCGCGTCAACATCAATGTAACAGATAAACTTTTAGGAAAGCCTGTTTCAGACTACAGCCTGTCCTTATACAGCGAGGACGGCAGCCTGATCCAGACATGGACGACAAACGGTACGGATACTACTTTTGAAGATCTTCCAGAGGGCGGATACTACGTTCTGCTGAAGGGGGATGAAGAAAAGAAATATGAATTTGACTTTTCTGAGGACGAGGCACTGCAGGAATTTTCTGTTTCTGTCTGGACAATGCAGAATATCATTGTGATTATTGTGGGATGCGGCGCAGTTATACTGGCCATATCCGCAGTTGCCGTAATCATAAGAAAAAAGGTCAGGAAAGGAAATAAGTCGTGAGAAATAACGGGATTCATATCAGAATTGCAGATATCTTATATGGAATAATCAAACATCGTCTTCTGATCATTGGTATGACGGTGGCAGGTCTTCTTGTAGGCATGGTACTTTCAGGGATTTCCTATCTGCAGGGAGAAATGAGCAAGGAATACCTTGTTACAAGCGCGTTTTCTGTGAATACGCAGACAGACAACGGACTGTTTACCTCAGGATATGACTTTCCCAGTATTAATGATATTGATATGGCGACGGACCTGGCAGATACAGTTTCCTATGTCCTGAAAAGCGATAAAATGCTGGATGAGATCATCGATTCTCTGGGACTTCTTGGAGTTACCACGAAAGATATCGCGGATAATCTGACGCTGACTCCATATGAGGAAACACAGATCATCGAAATGTCGCTGTACTGGAGAAGCGCGGATGAGGGAATCAATATCCTTACGGCGCTCAATAATGAGGCGCCGGCGGTGTTAAAGGAGACGCTGAATATCGGAAATACGGCGGTGATCAACCCGCCCAGCGCAAAATATCTGATTGGAGGAAGCGTCAATGTGGTACTCTGGGGATATCTGGCATTGCTTGGCTTCGGGCTCAGCCTGGGAATCATCCTTCTTGAACTGATCATGCGCCCGACTTTGCTGAATGTGGAGGAAATTGAGAGTGAGTACGGTCTGGAGGTACTCTGTGAGATAGCAGATGACAAAGCCTACTTTGAAAAGAAGGATTCTATTCTTGTAGACGACGGGATCGGGACAGAGGTAAGAGAAAGCTTCTCCTCTGCCGCCCATATCATACAGAATCATCTGCGGAAACCCGGCCCGCATATTATTTACATCACTTCCACTTTAAAAGATGAAGGGAAAACCAGCATTCTTGCAAATCTGGCAGTACAGTTGTCCGATCTGGAAAAGAAAGTCCTCCTGGTGGATCTGGATATGAAGAATCCAAATCTTGGAGGTATGTTCCTGAAGCGTGTGGATTATGAACATTCTCTGAACGCATTTTATACAGGCGATATCACGAAGGAGGAAGCTATTATATCTCTGACAGGTTATCTGGATATCATACCTACGATCCTGGAGAGAAGCGCAATACCGCTTGACAGCAATCTTTTCCAGGTGATCAGGAAGATCGCGGAAGGGTACGACTACGTTCTGATGGATACGGCCCCTGTGGGTCTGACGGCAGATCCCATGAGCCTGAATCAGATCGCGTCCGCGGCGCTGTTTGTAGTCCGCTATGATAACGCTACTTTGCAGGAGATCAAGGACGCCCTGGAGAGAGTGGAAAAGTCGGGAGTCCAGCTTCTTGGCTGTGTGGTGAACGGTATAAAAGTAAGTAAAAAAGGCGTTAAGAACCCTGTAAAAGAGAGAGAAAATATCAAAAAAGCTGAAGTCAAGCTGAATACGATCGGCGATCCTCTCGTAAAAATGGGAAAGGCCGGGGATGAAAACAGCTTTGGCATAAAGAATGGAGATTCAGACAATTCTCTTGTTGCAGGATTTGCGGCGGATGTAGAAGAAAAACCAACGGAGAAAAAGCGGGAGGTTACTTCCAGCGGCGAGTTTGTAGATTTTCTGTTCCAGGAGGAAAGCAATCAGGACACAGACGCAAATGATAAAAGAAAGTAAGACGTCAGACAACAAAAATAATAAATAAAAGATTAGGAGCATCAAAATGGCAGGAACAATAAGTAATGCAAAAAGAAATAGTTTTAAAGTTGAATTACTTGTGGTTTTTGCCTTTTTGATTTCTCTGGGATTTCCCGGAAACTATGCGCTGGTATATGGAGAGCAGGTTGAGACTGTGATGGCTTATGCCGTTTTTATTGCGCAAATCCTGGCCATGCTCCTTTCCAGCGGAAATAGCTGGCTGGACGTTCAGATTATCAATCTGGACCGCAAATATACAGTCATGTATCTTTTTGCCGCCGTGATCTTTGTGGAATCCATGTGGGTGGCGGAATACAAAGATCTGGAGTTTATCACCTGTACAAGACTTACCGTGACGATCTTTTTTGTAATCTGGCTGCAGGAACAGTTTGAATTTGAGCGTATGATAGAACTAATATGTACGGCTCAGACGATTTTTCTTATTGTTACGCTCTTTTTTACCTTACAATATTTCAGATTCGCATTTTCAGGCGGGACGCCTTTTACAGAGCCGTTTATAGGTCTGTACGGCACAAAAAATACCTGTGCCTCCGAGCTGGCGTTCGGAATCATTATAATTGGATTTCTAATACGGCAGAGAGCGCATGAAAGAAAAATATATTTTGGGTGGCTGGTGATCGAAGCTATCCAGATAGCGCTGCTTTTGATGTGTCAGGCAACGGGAGCGCTGGTCTGTACAGTATGTGTCCTTATACTATTTCTTTTTGTAAAATATATCCGCATTCCCATGGGATGGATTTATATAGCCGGTAATATTTTGTTTCTGTTTTTAACCCTGACTCTGATGCCGGCATTTGAATGGATTTTTGAACTCCTGGGAAAAGACGCCACATTAACAGGAAGAATTCCTCTGTGGAATCAGATGATCACTGTTCTGACACGGCATAATACCTTTACAGGCTTTGGTTACGGTATGTTCTGGCGGGATGAAAACG
This sequence comes from Candidatus Blautia intestinavium, assembly GCA_019113745.1. Lineage (GTDB taxonomy): Bacteria > Bacillota > Clostridia > Lachnospirales > Lachnospiraceae > Blautia_A > Blautia_A intestinavium. The sequence continues at coordinate 53,623 of DXGV01000022.1, read as the reverse complement.
CAGTCGCCCTGGTGCGGGCGCCGTTTGAAGAAGGATCGTTTTTGGGAAGTATTACGTCGGGAGCCCATAATATGCTGCTGGAAATCTGGGCAAACAGCGGTCTGATCGGGATTGCTCTGCTTTTTGCCATGGTTTTGTTTTCAATGAAAAAATTGCAGATATTTTCGGAAGAACAATATATTTTTTGTGTACTTATTCTGACTTATCTGATGCTGAATGGATTTACGGAGAGATGCCTGGGCGGTAACTACGATTATAAAATGATGGGATTTTTATTGGTGATAGCTCTTGGATGCCGTTTGTCCTCTATTCAGGATACGGATGAGAACAGAAAACGAATAGAAAATTAAAATAGGACGAGGATATTATGAATCTGTTTTTGATTATTTTGCTGATTGTTGCTGGGTATTTTATTTGTTTTGTGCTGGCAGCCTCAAGATTAGACAGCAGAACTTCTCTGTCGACATTGGCTCTTGTTGTTTTGCTGATTTATGGATGTGCGGCCGGCATAATTATTTTGATTGGAAAATACTTCGGTCAGTCGGGTCTCCTGCTCTATGCGGTCTGTCTGGTCTATTCTCTGGCATACTGGATATGGAAAGGATATCAATCAACCGGGAAGCGGCATAAGATACAGTGGGGACCTTTTTTGACGCTACTGGCATATATATTGGCCATACTTTATCTTACGCTGATCACCCGTGAAAGCGGGGCGGAGCATAGAATACAGATGCATGTTTTTAACTGGCTCAATTCGTCTGCACAGTCAAATAATATCAGTACATTCAGTCATACATTTTCCAATTTTGTTATGTTTATTCCACTTGGTATTGTTTTTCCTTTTATCACAGAAAATACAGAAAAGAAGTTTGTAGCCGGAGCGTCGTTTGGTATGCTTCTGTCCGTCCTGATCGAGACAGGACAGCTTTTATTCCACTCAGGTCTGTGCGATATTGACGATATTCTGGCAAATACACTGGGTGCGGCGGCAGGCGCTTTACTGTCGGCCGTTTATTTGAAAGTGAAAAGGAACAAAAAGCTCAGGCAATGAAAATGGATTGTTATGGAGGACAGCATACGGTATGGCAGAAAGAAAGAAAATTTTGATCATTGTAGAAAATCTTCCGGTACCTTTTGATACCAGGGTATGGCAGGAAGCTGTTACACTGGCGGATCACGGATATGTTGTTTCTGTGATCTGTCCTAAGGGAAAGGGATATACAAAAGAAGAAGAATACCTGCAGGGAGTACATATTTTCCGGCACAGTCTTCCGGAAGAGGGAAACGGCGCGCTGGGATATCTGCGGGAATATTTTTCTGCTCTGAAAGAAGAAATCCGGCTGGCGAAAAAGATCTATAAAGAGATTGGATTTGACGTCATTCATGGATGCAACCCGCCGGACGATATTTATATGGTGGCGAGGAAATTTAAAAAATATGGTGTGAAATATGTATTTGACCATCATGACATCTGCCCGGAATTATTTGAGGCAAAATTCGGACAGACGAAGAGACTCCTTTATTTCAGCCAGATATGGCTGGAACGGCAGACTTACAGGCATTGCGCATTTGCCTTTGTGACAAATGAAAGCTATAAAAAAATCGCGGTAGAAAGGGGAGGAATGGATCCCCGCAAAGTGCTGGTTCTCAGAAGCGGTCCGAGACTGGAACGCATGAAGATTATGCCCCCCCGGGAAAACCTAAAACGGGGATATCGTTATATGGTAGGATATCTGGGAGTGATCGGACAGCAGGAAGGCGTGGAGTATCTTCTGGAGGCTGCGCAGTATATTAAAGAACACGAAAATAATGTGTTCTGGGGAATCGTAGGGGGCGGCCCGCATCTGGAAGCCCTGAAGAAGAAAGCGAAAGAGATGGGGCTTGACGACTGTGTGGAATTTACAGGACGTATTCCGGATCCACAGATGCTGGAATACATGAATACTGCAGACGTATGTGTGAACAGTGATAAATGGAACAGTATGAACGATAAAAGTACCATGAATAAAATTCTGGAATATATGGCTCTTGGGAAATCTATCGTACAGTTCGATATGACGGAAGGGAGATATTCGGCAGGAGAAGCGTCTCTGTATGCAAAAAATAACGATGCAGTCGATATGGCTGAAAAAATCATAGAATTGCTGAAAGACCCTGAAAGACGTAAGAAAATGGGAGAGTATGGACGAAACCGGATCAGAACAGAACTGAGCTGGGAACATACAAGCCGGGTCTTGCTGGATGGATATGAAAAATTTTTTGAGGGGAAATTTGACTGACCGGGATATTTTGGCAAGGTATGCAGGAGAACCAAAGAAGTATGGATTACAGAAAAAAATATGAAGAGTGGACGACGGATACTTTTTTTGACGAAGGTACGAGAAAAGAGTTGGCGGCTATTACAGACGAAAAAGAGATAGAGGATCGTTTTTACCGTGATCTGCGTTTTGGGACAGGAGGTCTGCGCGGCGTTATGGGCGCGGGAACAAACCGTATGAACCGATACACAGTAGGAAAAGCCACGGCAGGTTTGGGTAAGTATCTTACAGATACTTACGGTGAAGAAGACAGCAGGAAACGCGGAGTTGTAATTGCTTATGATACCCGGTATAACAGTGACCTTTTCGCCCGCACAGCAGCGGATATTCTGAGCGGTATGGGGATTCATGTATATTTACATGAAACTCCCTGCCCCACCCCGCAGCTTAGTTTTGCAGTACGTTTTTTACATGCGGCAGCGGGTATCGTGATCACAGCCAGCCACAATCCAAAAGAATATAACGGATATAAGGTTTATGATGAATTTGGCTGTCAGCTTGTTCCGTCCCAGGCGAAGCAGGTGATCAGTTATATAGATCAGATTACGGATTACCGTATAATTCAGTTTATGGGTAACGCGTCTCTTATTTCTATGGTTGATGTGACAGACGATTTTGCTCTGTCTGTGATAAAGCAGAGCCGGTATAAAGAAAGCGGAGCGAAAAAGAAGCTGAAGATCGTATATACGCCTCTTCACGGAACAGGAAATATTCCGGTGCGGAAGGTACTGGGTATGGACGGATTTTCACAGGTGGCTATAGTGGAAGAGCAGGCTGTGGCAGACGGAGGTTTTCCTACTGTTATTTCACCAAATCCGGAGGATTCCCGGGCGCTGGAAGAAGGGATCAGTAAGGCGGAAAATCTGGACAGCGATATCGTTCTGGGAACAGATCCGGATTGCGACCGGGTTGGCGTCGCGGTAAAGGCGGCGGATGGAACGTATCATCTGCTTACGGGAAATCAGGTGGGGGCTCTTCTGATGAAGTTTGTCTTAGATCATACAGATATGTCTGTCTGGAAGCGGCCGGCAGTGATCAAGACGATTGTGACGTCGGATTTGGGAGCTGAGATTGCCCGTGGAAAAAATCTGTCGGTTTTTTCTACTCTGACAGGATTCAAATACATCGGTGAAAAGATCACGCAGTTTGAACAGGCGAAGAAAAATGGAAATACGGAACAGGATTATGATTTTGTTCTGGGCTATGAAGAATCTTACGGATATCTGGCAGGAACCCATGCCCGCGATAAGGATGCTGTAGTAAGCTCTCTTCTGATCTGTGAAATGGCGGCGGAAGCAAAGGCGGAGGGTAAGACGTTGCTGGACAGACTGGACGATATTTACAGACAATACGGGTATTATCAGGAAGCTCTGGACAGCTATACCCTGAAGGGAAAAGACGGAGCCGAAAAAATTACCGCTATTATGAATGAGCTGCGAGGAGGAAAAACTCCTTTTGATGCGGATATGGACCGGATGATAGATTACAGCAATCCGGTTGAAGCGGAACCTGGATTTGGTTTTCTGCCGCTGGAAAATGTGCTGAAGTTTATATTAAAAGACGGCTCCTGGGCGGCGGTACGTCCTTCCGGCACGGAACCGAAAATTAAAATATATTACAGTGTCAGGGGCAGCGAACAGAAAGACGCGGAGAAACGTATGAAAAACCTGCGTCAATCCATGAAGAAAATCATAGACTTTAATACGAATGCATAATCGTTTTTAGATCTACCTGGGAGATGATAAACACATGAAAAAATACGGCATAATCATGGCAGGCGGCGGTGGAACCCGTTTCTGGCCGTTATCCAGAAAGAAAACCCCAAAACAGCTTCTGAATCTGACAGGCAGAGATCTGATGGTGAACGAGGCGGTTGAACGGCTTTCCTATACGGTGGATAATGAGAATATTTTTATAGTGACAAATAAAGACCAGTATGGACAGATGAAAAAAGCGACGAAAGGAAAAGTTTTGCAGGAGCATGTCCTTTCCGAGCCGTCTGCAAGAAACACGGCGGCCTGTATCGGTTATGCCGCTATGGAGATCGTCAGAAAGCATGGAGACGGAGTAATGATCATCACGCCGTCCGACGCTTACATAAAGGATACGGCAGCTTTTACAAGAACGCTGCAGGAAGCTGTAAAAACGGCGGAGGATCAGAATAAATTAGTGACGATTGGTATTTCTCCGGCTTTTCCGGCGACAGGATACGGATATATCAGGTATGACAGGAAACAAAAAGCCGCGGCAAAGCAGGTGTTGTCCTTTAAGGAGAAACCGGATGAAGAAACTGCAAAGAAATATCTGGAAACGGAGGAATATGTCTGGAACAGCGGGATGTTTATCTGGAAAGCAGGCGCTATACTGGAAGCATTCCGTATTTACGCGCCGGATATTTATGAGAATCTGGATAAAATCGGTCAAGCCATGAATACAGAGGAAGAAGATGCTGTGCTGCAGGCTGTTTATCCGGGTATCCGCAGTATTTCGATAGATTATGCAGTTATGGAACCGGCCTCTCTGGAAAGCAGAGTTCTGGTGGTACCTGGCGAGTTTGGCTGGAGCGACGTGGGGAGCTGGGATATGCTGGCGGCGCTTCATGAGCCGGATGAACAGGGCAATATCACAGTGGGCGATGTGCTCGCTGTCGATACAAAAGACAGCGTGATATATTCGGGAGGCAGGCTGGTTGTTCTGGAAGGAGTAGAGAATCTTGTAGTTGTGGACGCCGGGGACGTAGTTATGGTATGCAGTAAAGATAAGGCGCAGGGTGTAAAAGAGATCGTGGATAAGCTCCGGGCGGACGGAAGAGAAGAATTTTTATAGAAGACATCATGCGAAAAAGAACAGGAAGTGTATAAAAATGAAATGTTTGATTCTTGCAGGCGGACGTGGAGAAAGGCTATGGCCTTTGTCGAGGATGGATTATCCGAAGCAGTTTATACCAATACAGAATAATCATTCGATTTTCCAGGAAACAGTAGCCAGGAATCTTCCGTATTGTGATGAATTTATTATTGTTACAGGGTTTGAGAACCGATATATTGTGGAAAATCAGATGACAGTTTTTCAGGGAACAGCTTACCGCTGCATTTATGAGGAGAATCCTCTCGGAACGGCTGCGGCGATCACGGCAGCCTGCAGGGATCTTCCTATGTCAGAACTGGTTTTTGTTATGGCGTCCAATCATCTGCTGGATTCAGAAGAAGGACTGGGGAATTATAAAGACGCAGTTACGAGAGCCAGGAATCTGGCACAGCAGGGAAGGATCGTGACGTTTGGGCTGGAGAAGAAAAACGCGTCGCCTTATATGGGATTTATCCGGCACTGCGGCGAAGAAGTAACAGAATTTGTTGCAAAGTCCCGGGAGAGGTTTGCGAATATCTGCGCGGATGAAAATTATTTACGCAACAGCGGAATGTACCTCTTTGAAAAAGGAACATATGAAAATGAATTAAGCAGGGTGGCTCCTGATTTTTATGATTTTTGCCAGAGCTTATACAGATCTGAGTACAATCAGGCCGGATCTGTTATATATAAAAATATTGTGGATACGAGATTCAGAGATTCGATAGAAAAAATTCTGATGGCAAGAAGCAGTCTTTTAAGCGTGGTAGACGTGAAATTTGGCTGGAAGGATATTACATGCCTGAATGATCTCACAGTAGCGGCTTATCATCCAAAAGGAACTGGAATTGCGGAAAAAAGCCCAGGTACGATGATCGTCAATGATAACCGGTCGCAGATTGTATATGTAGACGGACTTGAAGATCTGACAGTTGTCAACACACAGGATGTTGTGTATGTAGGAAAAAAAGGAAAGGCCGGTGAAATAAGTGATATCTATTCCCGTTATCCTGAACTCAGGAAATATGTGGAAAAAGGTACGACAACATTCCGAAGCTGGGGATTTTATGAAGACATTACGGCGGAAACAGGATACCGGGTACGAAAAGTAACGCTTTTTCCGGGGAAAAGCATTTTTCCTCACAGGCATAAAATGCGGGAAGAAAACTGGATCATTGTAGAGGGGAACGTAGTAGTTATTCTGGATGACCAGCAGTATGAATATGGAGAGCACAGCAATATTTGTGTTCCAAGGGGGACAGAGCACCAGATATCAAATGTGGGAGACGGCAATGCCGTTTTTATTGAAATTGCTCTGGGCGATACCATATTTGAGGAAGACAATATCGCAACACAGAAATCTATTACCGATGTAAAGAGAGAGCCGGTGGTAAAGCTGCGTCCGGCCTTTAAGGATTACCTGTGGGGCGGAACAAAGATACGGGAGCGGTACCGGAAAAAAAGCGAGCTGAATATGATAGCGGAAAGCTGGGAGTTATCCGCGCATCCCGCAGGGCAGAGTATCGTGGATTCGGGCAGATTTAAAGGCCTTCCGTTCGGCGCTTATCTGACAAACATCGGAAAGAAAGGAATGGGATGGAAAGTTCAGCCGGGAGAACCGTTTCCGCTGCTGGTGAAATTTATTGACGCGAAGGAAATGCTTTCGATCCAGGTACATCCCGGCAACGACTATGCGCTGGAGCATGAAGGCGAGTATGGAAAATGTGAAATGTGGTATATCCTGGACTGCGAAAAAGACGCGTTTGTTTATGTAGGGTTTAAAAGAGCCACCGACAGACAGGAGGTCGAAACGAGGATACGGGATCATACACTTCCCGAAATTCTGAATAAAGTGTACACCCATCCGGGAGATGTATTTTTTATCCCGGCCGGTACGGTTCATGCGGTGGGAGCGGGAAATCTGCTGTGCGAAGTGCAGCAGAGCAGCAACTGTACCTACCGGCTTTACGATTATGACCGGAAAGACCGGTATGGAAATGTAAGAAAGCTGCAGCTTGCCAAGGCTTTGGATGTGCTGGACTACAGCAGGTATCAGCCGTATGAATTTGATACAGAGACGACTATTGCCGGAACCGTGGTGAGCCGGTGTAAATTCTTTGAAGTGATCGTTTTTGAGGTACAGGATGAGGTGGAATTTAACATCGATAACAGTCATTTCGCTTCTGTACTCTGCCTGTCGGGAGAAGGAGAAATGGAGGTTCAGAAGGCAAAGTATAAGACTTTTGCGGGAGACAGCTTTTTTGTGCAGGCAGGAGAAAAAGTAAAAGTATCCGGCAATGTGAAAATTTTAGTATCCTGGATATGATCCGGAACTGACTGCCTGAAAAGGTGGTATGATAATGTTAACTGTAGATATGAGAGAAGAAAGGCATAGAGGGGAAAAAATGGACATCAGTATGTTTGGCCTGGGATATGTGGGCTGCGTGGGAGCGGCCTGTCTTGCGGATATGGGACACCGGGTGATCGGGAACGATATATCTGAAAATAAAGTAAATCTGATCAATCAGGGAAAACCGACGATTATTGAAGCGGAAATCGGGGAACTGGTAAAGAAAGCGCATGACAGGGGGCTTCTGGAGGCAACGATGGATCCTCAGTACGCGGTAAGCCAGTCCGAAATTTCATTTATTGTAGTGGGAACACCCAGTACCCGTGAAGGGCATCTGAATCTGGACTATATTTTTGAAGCTGCCCGCCAGATCGGAGAAGCGCTCAGACATAAAGACAGCTTCCATATTATAGCCATCCGCAGTACGGTTCTTCCGGGAACGAATAAAAAAGTGGGGGACATCATTGAGCAGTCCTCAGGAAAGAAACGAAACAAAGATTTTGCCGTTGTGTCTAATCCTGAATTTTTGCGGGAAGGAACTGCCGTACAGGATTACAAGAATCCGCCCCTGACGCTGATCGGTACAGACAGTGAAACTGCGGAGAAAAAATTCCGGGAGCTGTATAAGGATATTCCGGGGGAATTTATTGCAACAGATATTGAAGTGGCGGAAATCATGAAATATGTGAATAATACCTATCATGGACTGAAGATCGTCTTTGCCAATGAGATTGGAAACATCTGCAAAGCTATGAATATAGACAGTCACAAAGTGATGGACATTTTCTGTAAGGACAGACAGTTGAACATTTCGCCTTATTACTTTAAACCGGGATTTGCTTACGGGGGATCCTGTCTGCCAAAAGATTCCAAAGCACTGCGTACGCTGGCCCATGATCTATATGTAGACGTCCCGGTGATCAGCGCGATCAATCCGTCTAATGAGCTTCAGAAAAAGAAGGCGCTTGAAATAATCGAAAGCAAAGGAAAACGAAAAATAGGTATTCTGGGTCTGAGTTTCAAAGAGGGAACGGACGATCTGCGGTACAGCCCGATTATAGACGTTGCCGAAGCGCTGCTTGGAAAAGGATATGAGCTTTCTATTTATGATAAAAATGTCCGCATCTCCCAGATGACAGGCACAAACGCCGACTTTATAGAGGCAAAGCTTCCTCACCTTCATGAAAGGATCACGGATGATCTGGATGCTGTCTGCTCTCAGTGCGAGGTGCTGGTTATCACAAACAGGGATAAAGATTTTGACTGCATTCCTGAAAAATATCCCCATAAAGCAATCGTCGATCTTGCGCGCCAGTATAAGGAGCTAGATTATGAGGGAAATTATGAGGGGATAAGCTGGGGAAATATTAATTCCAATCCGGCGCAGAAGGAAGAACTTGTACGGTCGATGATGAAAACAGAATTTTAAAACAGAGGTGGAATCTTATGGCTGATGTAATGTGGCTTGTCCGGCGTCTCAGGGCAATGAGTATACCGGAGGTTGTATGGAGAACTGGTCAGAAGATCACACAGAAAAAAGAAGCCGTTTACTTTAAACCTAATAAAACTGAAGTAGTGGGGAAGGTTTTCAATCCGAAACTTACGGATCTGAGGATAGATGCGGAAAAAATGCACTTAAATCTGAAAAACACCACATTTTCCATGAGTACAGTGATCCCTCTCCTTGGGGGATATGATTACAGTTTTTATAAACAGAAGTGGAACGCAGGATTTCAGACGGCACAGGTATGGCCGGAAAGATTTTCTTATGAACTGGAATACAAACAGAGAGACGATATCGGCGACGCCAGAACAAACTGGGAGTTAAACAGACACTTTCAGTTTGCCTTACTTGCAAAAGCCTACAGGGTTTCAGAAAACAAAAAGTATTTAGATGAGCTGGAAACGCTTTTTTATGACTGGAATAAAAAAAATCCCTTTCTGTGGGGAATTTCATGGACAAGCGTCATGGAAATCGCTATCCGATGCAGCAACTGGTGCTTTACATACTGCTTTCTGGACGGAATGAAAGACGCGGCAGGATTACAGGGAAAAATAAGAACGGGTATTATAAATATGGCAGACTATATCGCAAAGCATTATTCCCGATATTCTTCCGCAAATAATCATCTGATCGTAGAAGCTTACGCCATCGGACAGACCGGTATACTCTGCGGTTACTTTCCATGGATCAAGCTGGCATCTGAAATACTTACAAAAGAACTTCCGCTTCAGAACTATCCAGACGGCGTTAATAGAGAACTGTCTCTGCACTACCAGGCGTTTTATATGGAAGCCATGGGACTGACGATGCGGCTCTTCCATAAAAATCATATTGCATATCCGGAAATATGGAATACGATGCTTGATAAAATGTGCCGCTATGTGGCGGACTGTACAGGCGACTATGGTGAAGTCGTGGAATTTGGTGATAACGACGAAGGGAAAATCCTGGATCTGCAGGGCGGACTGGACTATTATCCTTATGTGTTGGGACTTTTCAGTTATATTCTGCCGGCGCGTTACGCGAATGAAAAAGATATCCGATGTGAAAACCTGAAATGGCTTTTTGACAGTGATGAAACAGAGGAGGCCTGCCGAAAAGCCGTTTATCATCCGCCGCTCAGCGCATGCTATCGTGAAGGCGGAAATACAATCCTGAGAAGCGAAGACAGAAAGATATTGATCGATATTGACCATGCGGAACTGGGATTTGGAAGTATTGCCGCCCATGGACATGCGGACGCCTTAAGTTTTCAGATGTTTGTGGAAGGGCAGCCGGTATTTGCGGATCCCGGTACTTACATTTATCACTGTGATATTAAAAGCAGGAATGCATTTCGAAAGACAGAAAATCATAATACCGTATGTATGGACGGCAGGGACCAGTCAGAAATGCTGGGGCCGTTTCTTTGGGGCAGAAGGGCGGAATGCAGGCTTACCGATTTTGAAGAAAACAGCCAGATAATTTTGAAAGCAGAGCATAATGGTTATAAACCGGTTGTACACAGACGGGAATTTTGCTTTAATAAGAAAGACAGACTGGTGATATCTGATTTTGTGGAGGGAGAACAGAAAAAAGAGGCGGATTTTGTTTTTGCCCCGGGCCTTAAAGTCGATATTCTGGAAAAGCAGGTAATTGTTCAGGGGAATACATATATAATAAAAATAGATTTTAAATGCGGTGGTTATATGAATTTATATAAAGAAAATAAAATGTATTCGTCTCAATATGGAATAAAAAGGGAAACGCAGGGCGTCAGGGTGGATTTCGGCGGAAATTATCTTGTTTCCTGTATTCAGGTGCAGAAAATAACGTAGGTAAGTTAATACATAAGAACCTGCGAGACGTAAAGGTACTGACTGCAGCGGGGGATTTGACAATGAATTATGAAAAAATAAAAATATTATATGAAAATATGCCAAAGGAAATAAAGTATTTATTGGCTCCTTTGTTCCAGAGAGTTTTAATCAGAAATAAAGTATACAAAAAAACATATACAGAGTTAGATCAATTTGAAAATCTCGAAGAAGAGAAGAAAAAAGAGATTATTTTCAATAAATTAAAACAAACATTGATTTATGCCTATGAAAATGTCCCGTACTACAGAAGGACGTTTGACAAAGTAAAATTTGATCCGTACAAGTTCAGAAATGTGGAGGAAATGCAGGCTATTCCGTTCCTCGATAAAAATATCGCTGTCAGCGAAGGAGAAAATTTATATTCCAGGGAAAATATCGCGTGCTATGAATCTCGTACTTCCGGAAGCACAGGAACAGCTTTTCGGATTTTGCTGGATAAAGATTCGATTTACAAAGAAAGGGCTTTTGTGCTTCATTATCTGAATAAATTCGGATTTGATTCTGGAAAAACGCGAACGCTTGCCTTTTGGGGCCATAATAAAGATCAGGATTACTATTATTCACCTATGAAAAACGAGATCGTGATCTCGCCGTTCCGCCTTTTTAAAGAAAGTGAGTTCCCTTCTGTCTGGGCGGATATAAATAAATTTAAGCCGGATGTGTTGTCCGGATATCCATCGGCAATCTATGTGTTTGCGAAATTAGTACGGAAATATAACAAAAAACTGCCTGTGAAATTTGTGGAATTTTATGCGGATAATTATACTCCTGAGATAAAAGAATATGTGGAAAAGACTTTCGGATGCAGAACCGTCGCCAGGTATGGACATACGGAACGGGCCGTTTTTGCGGAGCTTTATCCGGAAGGATATAAATTTAATGAATTATATGGATTCACAGAATTGATTCCAGTTAATGATAACAGTGATGTGAAGAAGTTCAGAATTGTATGTACGGGATTCCTTTCCAGAAAAATGCCTCTGATCCGATATATGACAGACGACGTGGTAACTTATAATCAGCAGGGGCAGATTGAAATTTCAGGACATAAAATGTCAGAGACATACCTGATAGGCAGGGGCGGCGTCAAAATATATAAAGGTACTCTGGCAGCCCGTATTGCGCCATTTGAAAAGATTAAATTATATCAGTTTGTACAGTATGAGGTTGGAAAGGCGTATTTGGATGTGATGGCAGATTGTCCGCTCACAGACAATGATTTCAAAATTATAAATGATTACTATGAGAGAAAGTGCGAGGGTATATTGAAAATAGAGATACGGGTTGTTGATAAGCTTATTATGAGCAAAAGAGGTAAATATAGCTGGATAGTAAATTACATCACAGAAAACAATACTGCTGTACAGTAAGAGGGATTTATGAAAAAAATACTGTTGATCTCAAATTATGTTTTTCACTACAGGCAGAAAGTTTATAATTATTTTGTAGACCGGTTTATGCAGGACGGATATGAATTTCATGTTTTGTCCAATGAATTCCAGAATGCAGGGTATGACTTTAAATTTACAGCGCACACCCTCCCAATGTCGGCGAGAGGTTACGAGACGGTAATCAGAAAATTAAAGCCCGCTGTGGTTATTGTGTTTCTTCATCTGAAAGATAAAATCCAGATTCCTATTATTCATTACTGCAAAAGGAAGAAAATTCCCGTTATATTCTGGAACAAGGGAGTCAGCGACCAGGATCCGCACAACCCTGTAAAAAATATGCTTTACCATCATATCCATAACTGCTGCGACGCCCTTATTACATATACGCCGGAAATGACAGAGAATTTTCAGAAAAAAAATCGCCATAAACTGTTCATAGCCTATAATACGGTGGACTGTTCCGATATTGACAGGTCAAAATATAACAAGCAGACAATCCGCAGGAAATATGGTATAAAAGAAAAGAAGGTAGTGCTGTATATCAGCCGTTTAAAGAAAAATAAACGGATAGAAATTCTGTTAAACGCGCTGGCGGATATGCCGGATGTGGCGGTCGTTGTTATGGGAGCGGGTATTACTCCTGCGCTTAAGGAAATGTTTGATTCTGTTTCCAATTTATATTATATGGGAACAAAATATGGAGAAGAGGGTACAGAAATATGGGCGATGGGGGACATTTTTAGCATTCCGGTCAACGTAGGCCTGGGAATCAACGAAGCGATATTCTGGAACATGCCCGTTGTGACTATGCAGGGATTCCAGCCTCCGGAGATTTATTATCTGAAAGAGGGAAAAACTGGATTTATTGCAAAAAACGAAGAAGACTATAAACAGAAGCTGCTGTATCTGCTTCAAAATGATGACGTTCTGCAAAAGATGCGGAAGGAGTGCCAGAAAGAATATGAAGAAGAAGTGACGATAGACAAAATGTATCAGGGATTCATAAGTGCAATCCAGTATTGCCGTGGGATATAACAAGTGTAATCAAAGAAATGCAGAGGCTTTTTATGATGAAAATTTTAATGGTAGAGCATTTTTCTCCGGGAAATACATATAGCGCTGAACTGTGTCATGAATTAGCGGAATATGCGGATATTACTGTTTTATGCAAAAGCAATGCAGGAGAGTTTGCAAAAAAGATTGACCGGAAAGCAGTTATGTATGCTGGCGGAGAAAAAAATAAGCTAAAAGCGTTTGTCAAATATGTGAAAGGAATCTTTTTTTTGGCGAAAGAGGTTAAGAACAAAAAATATCAGGTGATCCATGTTCAGACTTTTAAAAATGCTGCGGTGGAGATTCCATTATATACGAAAACAAAGATGCATGCAAAACTGATCCATACTGTGCATAATGTCCTGCCCCATGAGACTGATAGAAAGGATATAAAATTATATGGAGATTTTTATAAAGCATGTGATCATTTGATTGTACATAATGAACAAAGTAAAAAGAGACTGATAGAAGTGTTTAATCTGGAAGACGACACAATATCAGTTATACCTCATGGTACATATCAGGTTAAGAAAATTCCGGCTGTTTTAAAAGCTGATAAAAAAAAGCATTATCTGATGTTTGGTGTAATACGGCGGTATAAAGGAGTAGACGTATTATTGCAGGCGGTTTCCAAAATTCCGAAAGAGAAACGTTCAGATATGGAGTTTATTATTGCCGGACGGCAATACGACAATCAGGATACAACAGATTATGCACATATGATCAATGACTTAGGGATCGGAGATTGTGTAAAATTAGTTCGCAGAAGAATAGAAGATGACGAACTGCCGGAACTATTTGACTGGGCGGACGCATGTATATTTCCATATCGGGAGATTTATGGAAGCGGGGCGCTTCTGATGGCATATTCTTTTGAAAAACCGGTGATCGCAAGTGATGTTCCTGTTTTTGTAGAAGAAACAGATTCAGGCAGTACAGGGATTTTGTTCAAAAATGAGGATGCAGAATCTCTGGCGAAGGCATTGATCATGTTTTCAAACATGCCACAGGAAAAAATTAATCGAATGATTGATTCGATCACATGGCTTACAAGTAATAAGTATAATTGGGTTATTTCTGCAAAAATGACAGCTGATATATATAACACTGTGATAAAAAAGAAAGCAGCAGAGAACATTTATGATAACGCAGAAAGGAGAAAAAAATGATATATTTTGGGATTCCTCTTCGGTCAAAAAAAGCTTCTAAAAACTGGGCAATGGTTACAAAGATATTTAATAGAACACTTGAATCCATATACAGACAGACGGATCCGGATTTTCATGTGATCATCGCATGCCATGATATTCCTGAACTGTATAGAAACTATGATGAAAGAGTTGAATTTCTCGTATCGGATCAGCCGTTGCCGGAAAATAAACGAGAAATGAGGTTGGATAAGGGCTGGAAAATATCAATGATTGCTGTCAGGATCAGACAGATGGGCGGCGGATATACAATGATAGTTGATTCTGATGACATTGTATCAAATCGCATTGCCGAATATGTAAATGCTCATCCGGGAGAGAATGGTTTTTTGAGTAAATTTGGATATTTATATAGAGAGGGTATGCCATATGTGAAAAAGATATATGCCCCTCACAGGATTTGCGGATCGTGTTCTATTATAAACTATTCTGTTGAAGATCTTCCGGATATTATGCCTGAAAATCTTTGGGACGATACTTTTAAAGATAAATGGATTATCCGAAAATCCCACAGGTTGCTGCCAAAATATTTAAAAGAACATGGAAGAGAATTAGCCAGAATGCCTTTTCCCACAACGATTTATGTTCGGAATACGAATGATAATATTTCAATGATGGGAGGAAGGGATTTGAATAAAAAACGAAAGATTGAAGGGATGTTGAGAAGAAAAATAAAATTAACAGGACGGGTTGGTTTTGAATTTGGATTTATAGAAGAATATGAAAAATAATGGCAGATCTGTGTTGACATGAGAGGAGATTACGGAACAAGAATGAAGAAATATAATAAATATATGAAACTATTCCAAACAATGGTGGTTACTGGTCTGGCATATATGTTGAATTATGGTATTAACCTTGTTTTAGTTCCGTATATAACAGATAATGTTGGTACAGAAGCTTATGGATATGTATCACTGGCAAAACAGTTTGCTGAATATGCAGCGATAGTTGTTGGAACTTTGAATTCATTTGCTGCAAGGTATATTGCAGTTGAATATTATCAGGAGGAAAAAAAGAAAGCAAATATATATTTCAGTTCTGTTTTTTGGGGCGATTTAGTATTAGGTTCCGTTATATTTTTAGGAGCGTTAGGCTGTATCAGCATATTGCAGAATTTATTAAATATACTCCCCGACATTCTTGCAGATGTTAAATTTTTATTTTTATTTATATTTATTAATTTTTGGATCACTACAGTATTTTCTGTGTTCAGTTCGGTGGCAATTATAAAAAATAAACTGGATATTGTGGGAGTATTTAAAGGTATATCGTATATAACTGAAGCGCTGATACTATATATACTTTATATGTTTTTTCCTACAAGAGTCTTTTATGTGGGAATTGGACTTGTTGCTGCCTCTCTGGTGATTGTATTTGCTAATATATGGCTTTGTAAACGGCATATTCCAGAATTAAGAATTTCAAAAGGTAGTTTTTCAATTGGCGCTGTAAAACAGTTGGTGTTTGGAGGGATTTGGACTTCTGTCAATTCATTGGGCGAATTATTAAATCATGGATTGGATTTGTTGATCTGCAATTTAATGCTGTCGTCTACGGCAATGGGACAAATGGCGATTGCTAAGATGATTTACTCGATATTTCAAGCTTTATATTCTGTTGTATCTCAAGCTTTTCAACCATTATTTTTAAAAAGTTATTCGGAAAAAAATACAGAGGGTTTATTGCAGGAACTAAAATTTTCTATGAAAATATCAGGAATGTTTACTAATGTAGGAATTGCTGGATTTATTGCATTAGGATTAGCGTACTTCAGATTATGGATACCGGGCGAGGATATTAATTTGATTTATAAATTGACAGTTATTACTTTATTAACCTGTATTCCTGGAGGCCCAATGCAGCCTTTATACTATATCTATATCTTAACTGTAAAAAGAAAAATTCCATGTTTTATTACATTGGTGGGAGGTTTGGCTAATGTGACCGCTATGTATTTTCTTATTAAGTACACTGATATGGGGGTATATGCAGTCGCAGGGACGACGGCTGTGGTTATGATGCTCATTAATTTTGTAACAAATCCATTGTATATGTCCTATGTTCTTCATTTGCCATGGCATACATTTTATCCAGAGATAATCAGAAATGTAATCTCCTGTTTTGTATTATCAAGTGTTTTTAAGTTTTTTTCTTTGATATTCACGCCGGGAAAATGGTTGACTTTAATAATCTGTATTTTGCTTTATGCGATTATAGGTTGTTTGCTTCATTTATTTATTGTGGGTAATTATGAAGACTGGGAAAAAATAAAAAAAATAATCAGGGAAATAAGGAGTAGATACATCGTTGATCAATAAGAAACAATTTATTATAGCAAAGAAAAAAATTCACAGTTCTGATTATATTTATGTTGAGCTAAAGAATAATTATATTTTAAGCTATCATAAGGACTTAAATATTTATATAAATAAGCAATATGAGATTATACTGCTTGGTATTGCATGGCAGGTAAAAGAAAAAAAGGAAGATCCCGTATCTGAAATTGAAAAGCTGGCGGAAAAGTACGAAGGATATATACCGGAAGAAGAGATTTTGAGGATGGAAGAATCCTGGTGCGGAAGATACGTGTTGATTGTAAACGAAAAAATTTATCTGGATGCGACTGGTTTACTGGGGATTTTTTACAGCAGAGAGGGGATTTCCAGCAGTTGTATGATGCTGGCAGAAATTATGGGGTTACCTCAAATTATATATCGTCCTACATTTGGTTTTAATTGGCTTCCAGGTCCTCTAACTCAGTATGAACAGATCAAACGGTTGCTACCCAGCCAGATTTATAATTACAACGACCAGACAATAAACAGCCGACAGCTTTTAGCGACGCATATTCCCCGATATAAAGATGAGCAGGAAAGAATAGAAGCTTTTTCAGAACTTTTTTCTAATTCATTACATAATCTGCAGGATATGTTTCCGGAAAAGAAAATTTTGATAGCCCTTACAGGCGGCTATGATTCAAGAACATTACTTGCGT
The DNA here is from genome assembly GCA_019113745.1 of Candidatus Blautia intestinavium. GTDB lineage: Bacteria > Bacillota > Clostridia > Lachnospirales > Lachnospiraceae > Blautia_A > Blautia_A intestinavium. Next base: position 36,095 of record DXGV01000022.1, on the reverse strand, counting down.
TGGCAGAATATGCAGGAATAGATTTTGATTGCTATACATTAGACCATAAAAAAATATCAGACGGAGATGTAGAAATTCCCCAAAAGCTTTGTAAGGCATTAAAGAAAAAATATACATATATACCTAGAAAAAAAAAGTATTCTAAAGAATTAGAAAAGGAATATATAATGCATACTGGCGGATTGGCGGATGACGAGGATAAACGGTTTTATGCTTATGGTCAATATCGTGATTTGGTACAGAAATATGGGAATATAGTTCTTCTCAGAAGTTCAGTCTGGGAAACGGTCACAAACTATTACCAGAAATTTTTAGATGACAAAGGTAAACTGGACATAGAGAGTATATACAGTTTTTTTGTTGCAAATGAATTAGTTCAAAAGTCATTGAAATCGTATTTTGAATGGCTGGAAAAGACAAAACAGGTTGGTATTTCAGATTGTGACAGGTTTTTTTGGGAACAAAGAAATGCAAGTTGGCTTTCGCCAATAGAACAGTCATTTGATATAATGGAAGATATTACTTCTTTACAGCCAGTTAATTCAAGATTTCTTATTTCTATGCTTGCAGATTTTCCAATCCAGGAAAGGAGAGTCAAAAAGCATCAGGATAAATTAATTGCTTATGTATGTCCTGAACTGGATGGGATTGAATATGCTAAAAAAAAGCACGGAATAAATAAGATGATATTTAACAGAGTGGGAAAATTGGTGGTCAGAATTCGTATTATGGGAATATCCAAAACGATAAAAACATATATAAAATTAATGCAGGAAGAAAGAAACTTAAAAAAGCTGAAATCCAAATAAGTATATTTAAAAATATAGTCAGTCCCTTTTTAGAATAAGAGGGACCGACTGCTTATTTTTCCTTTACTTTCTTATATAATTCAAGTTCTCTTTTGATAGATTGCTTTTTATGCAGTAAAACGTAAATAAGTCTGTGAAACCAACAAAAAGGTAGAAGAAAGGGATACTTTCTGAGAAAAGGATAAGAATTTTTAAAGTCTTTTTTTCTGGTGAAAATCCTTGTCCAGAAATAATGGAAAGTTTGTTTGAATCCCTTTTCTATATGAAGATTAGACATCTTTTTAAATCTTGAAAATTCCAGTGATCCGTAAACGCCGGAAAGGAAAATGTTTTTTTGTATTTCATTTAATTCGTCTTTACTAATTTTTATGTCCGGTTGCTGCTTAGAAAACCAGAACTGGCTCAGATATTCCATTTTTGTGCCAAAATTATAAATGTTAAGTTTTTGAAATTCTTCTTTTATATAGTCTCGGTTTAAAATTGTCCTGAATTTATTCAAATAAACATAGATATCCAGCGCAGACCGGATACCACTGCCCATAAGACTATAATGTTTTTCGAAATGTGCAATCTGATAAATATAGAAATCTTCCGGGCTGAGTTTATAACCGCCTGGATTTTCTTCATCGATAAGCGCTCTGTCCCATATATTATCATAATATGCCTGTCTGGATTCTCCTACAAGAAGCATCTGCCGATGAACCTCCACAGTCACAAAAGGCGGGCGAAAGTATTCGTCGTGATGCGGCAGCGCTTCTTTTTGCCGATATCCAAGATGTATCATGATTTCTCTTGCGCGGGAGGTATTTTCAGGATCGATCAATACGTCGACATCTGCCATCTGGCGGAATTCAGGCCGGGGATACAGACACTTCATTTCGTATCCCTTCAGTGGCAGAAAGCGGATTCCCGCTTCATACAGAGCCTGGAATACTTCTTTCCGTGCTTCTATCTGGTGCAGGCTTTGGGCAATGTTGGCATCCCGGCTCTTTTTCCAGTTTTGATAAAGTTCTGCATCATCTCTGATAAATGGCTCTGCGCCATAAAAAGCCATAGTCTCTACAGAATGCATCTTCGCCATATCATATATAAGCTTCCAGTTTAGAGATTCAGGAAGAGGCGGCGCTTCTTCTTCGTGAAGGACAGCGGACAGCAGTTTCACCAGATAAGAACCGGCTGTGTATAATTCTTCAAGATTTTTATAGTTGATCATTTTTGGCCCCCGTAAAGCGTTATATTTTCTTTTATTATAAAGGAAAACAGCGCTTTGGAAAAGCGAAAAGTGAAATTTTATCTAAATTGTACGATTTTAGAATTGACAGAACAGTATGCAGTATCGTATAATTTAGAAAATAAATCCTTGGCAAACCTGTAGAAATGCAGGGACGCAAAGTCAGGAACCTTAGGTGGGCGAGGATGATTTTTCATCTGATTCCACAAGGTCGTTCGGCTGCAACTATATTGTTGCAGCTTTTTTTATTGCTTTATTCCATGAAGAAATGACGTGGAACAGAATTTTTATATGAAAAAGGGAGGCGCATATTATGATGAATTATGAAAAAGCGGAAGCAGAGGTTGTTTATTTTACGAACCGGGACGTGATCACCACAAGCGGCGGATTAGATATAGGCGGCTGTCGTAATAATGGACAGGATAATGGAAACGGATGCAAGGGCAACAGCGGTGACTGTCCGGGGGGATCATGGAAATAGTGATTTCCTGTTTTATTAAGGAGACAGGCAATGTTTTATAAATTAAAACCCGATTATGTGCTGCGGGGCTGGGAGGAGATGTCCTGGGTGTTGGTGAAGCGCCCGGAGAATGCGACGCGCCTGCTGTCGCAGAAAATGTTTCAGGTGCTCCTGCTTTGTGATGGAGAAACGGAACTACCGGGGGAATTTTTGGACGATACATTTTTGGAAGTCCTGCATAAGTGTGAATCAGAAGGGATCATTGAAGCTTCTGTTCAGACGTCTCCGCTGGATCCGGATCAGAATTACCGGTATTACCCTAACAGATTTACCAGGAGAGTTTTCTGGTCCGTTACAGGCAGATGTAATTTCCGCTGTCGCCACTGTTATATGGACGCGCCGGACGCGATGCTTGGAGAGCTTTCCACGGAGGAAGCTTTTGCCCTGATCGATCAGATGGCGGAGTGCGGTGTGCTGCGGGTGGACATTACTGGCGGCGAGCCCTTTGTACGGAAAGACTTCTGGAAACTGATAGATCGTATTCTTTCTCACAAAATGTTTGTGGCGCAGATTTATTCAAATGGATGGCTGTTAGATGAGAGGATTTTAGAGAAATTTGAACGCCGTGGTCTTAAACCGGAGATAAATATCAGCTTCGACGGTACGGGATGTCATGACTGGATGCGGGGCGTTCCCGGAGCGGAAGAGCGGACGCTGCGCGCGCTGAAGCTGTGTCATGAACATGGATTTCATACAAGTGTGAGTATGTGTATTCACCGTGGAAATAAGGATACGATTCCTCAGACGGTGGAGACGCTGCGGTCGGTGGGAGCCACAGAGCTGAAAACCGCTCATGTGGATGAAACAGATCTCTGGAGGCGTCATAGCGAGGGAAATGATCTGACGTGGCAGGAGTATGTGGACGCCATGCTTCCTTATATCGAGTGGTATTATGAGGCCGGACGCCCGATAGAAAGCCTGGAATTTGGCGGCATTGCAAGGATGTCGCGGGATGAACCGGCGACCCTGAGCGTAAGACATTACGATGGAACAGAAAAATGCAGAGAATGTTATTTATGCGGGGCAACCCGCTGGTCCTGCTATATTACTCCGGAGGGAAGGCTCCTGCCCTGTATGCCTATGACGGCCAGTCCGGATCAGGAACGCTTTCCTAAGGTGCAGGATATAGGCTTAAGGAAAGGGCTGCGGGACAGCTATTATATGCAGTTTGTGGACAGCCGCGTCGGGGATCTGTTCGCGGCGAATAAGGAATGTGATTCCTGCGGATACCGCTATGAATGCGGCGGAGGATGCCGGGCGGCGGCTCTGCTGACAGGCGAGCACAATCTGATGGGCTGCGACCGGGACATGTGCAGGATGTGGAAAGAGGGATATGTGGAGCGCATCCGCAGAAAGCTGGAAGAAGTAAACACGAAATTTGAGAAAAAATGACGATTGATTTATAGGACAGATATGTGCTATAATATCTAAAGAAATTGTGCGGAAGCATATAATAATTTATGTCAAAGGCAAAGCAGCTGAAAAGCTGTGACGCAAAGCTACAGGGCCTGAGAATGGCAGCCAGCTGCTGATATTTTCTTTAGTGTGGAAAATACCGGCAGCTTTTTATTTTGCGTTTATCTGCAGAACGGAAATATTATGAAGCTTCAGAATTGTTTCAGGCTGCAGCGTATACTGGCCGGGGCAGAAAGTACAGAGGACAGAGAGGTGCTAGGATATAATGTTTTGCATTAAGATTGCGGATATCCCTATAGGAATTGAGAATCGCTATCCTTATATCCGGCGTTTGTGCGAGGGCTACGAGACAGAAGAAAAGCCTGCGTTTACGGTAGCGGTCACAGAAGAAGAAATCCTGAAGGAGCAGAACGGAGACAACCGTTTTTCGAAAGGTTACTGTGAAAGTCTCTGTATTTACCGGAATATCTGTTTTGCGCTGGCAAAGTACGACGCTTTTCTGATGCATTCCGCGGCGATTTCCATGGACGGGGAGGCTTATGTATTTGCGGCTCCCAGCGGAGTGGGAAAGACTACGCATATCCGTCTGTGGGAAGAAGAGTTCGGAAACAGGATTCAGGTGATAAACGGGGATAAACCGATTTTTCGCTTTATAGACGGGCGCTTATATGTCTGCGGTACGCCGTGGCGGGGAAAGGAAGGGCTGGGATGCAGGCGGATGTGTCCGGTGAGGGCGATCTGTTTTTTAAAGCAGGGTCCGGAAAACCGTATTCGCCCTCTGAATACCGGCGAAGTAAGCGGGCGGATTTTTTCCCAGATTCTGATTCCCAAAAATCAAAAGGATTTTGAACATTTCTGGCCTTTGCTGGAAAGAATGGTAACCTCACAAAAGTTTTATGAACTGGAGTGCAACCGACAGCCCGAGGCGGCTCAGTTGGCATATCAGACGATGAGGAGTAGGGAGACATGTTAAAAGTAAAAAAAGGTTTCATACTGCGTAAGCTTGGAACAGAGTATATGGCGGTGGCCATCGGAGAGGCAAGCAAAAATTTTAACGGGATGATCCGTCTGAACGGAACAGGCGCTTTTTACTGGAAAGAACTGGAGAAAGGTACGACGAAAGAGCAGCTTGTGGCGAAGACGCTGGAAGAGTATGAAGGCGTGACGGAGGACACGGCCCGCCGTGATGTGGAAGAATTCCTGAAGTCCATTTCCGTGGCGATCATAGATGAATAAACGGACGATCGAAAAGGAACTGGAACTGAACGGACGCTGTGTGATCCAGACGGTGGGAGTGAGCATGGAGCCTCTTCTGCATAACCGGAAGAGCACGGTGGTCATAGAAAAGGCGGAATTTCCTTTAAAGAAATACGATGTCGTATTATTTCGCCGCCCAACAGAGGAATATGTTCTTCACCGCGTAGTAAAAACGGCGGGAGACGTATATATTATCCAGGGGGATAACTGTATCGGAAAAGAAACAGTTCCCAAAGAACGGATTATCGGCGTGATGACAGGATATTATGAAGATGAGAATGATAATTATATTTCCTGTGAGGATGAGCGTTATAGGCATTACTTAAAAGCATTGAAATTTCGCCGGAGAAAGACGAAATTAAAGAATATATTGAGCCGCGTTTACCGGAAAGTTTCATCTTATCTTTTGTTGAACAGATGATAATAGGGCAGATGTTTTATAAAACAGATGTCTTATTAAATAAAATATTAATATGAAAGGAGAGATGCCCTGATGTTATCTCAGAACACAACCGCAAATACACCTTATGAAAAAGCTGAGGCTGAGGTAGTATACTTTGACAATAGCGATGTAATCACTACAAGCGGTGAAGTCGCAGGCTGCGTTACCTGGTCCAATCAGAATGGCGTAGCATGCCAGTTTGGCTTAACTGCATCATAAGGAAAAGCAGTTTTTGTATTTAGAGATTATCCGTCCTGTAAAAGTGATTTTTTAACTTAAACCTCTTCGGTGAGGACAGGCGGGGCGGATATGATCTCGATGGTTGTAAGTAAATTGGCAAACAGATATATGCGATCTGTTTGCCAATTTATAAATTACAGATATTGTGAAAGGAATAAATCATGTTTTACAGACTCAAATCAGACTATGCTTTGCGGGGCTGGGAAAAAATGTCCTGGGTATTGGTAAAGCGTCCTGAGAATGCGGTCCAGCCATTGTCGCAGGAGAAATTTCAGGTTTTGATTCTCTGCGACGGACAGACAGACTTAAGCGATAGTTTACTGAACGAGACATTTAGGAGAACTCTGAAGCAGTGTGAGGAAGAGGGGATTGTAGAATCCTGCAGTTCTGCTCAGCCGTTAGCTCCATATCAGTATTATCAATACTATAATAACCGGCATGTGGGGAGCGTTTTCTGGTCTGTTACAGGAAGATGCAACTACCGTTGCCGGCATTGCTTCATGGATGCGCCCGACGCGGCGCTGGGAGAGCTTTCTACAGAAGAAGCTCTTGCGCTCATTGATCAGATGGCAGACTGCGGCGTATTACATGTGGATATTACCGGCGGAGAACCTTTTGTGAGAAAGGATTTCTGGCAACTGATAGATCATCTTCTTTCCTATAAAATTGTAATCGGGAAGATTTATACCAACGGCTGGCTCCTTAATGAGAAGGTTTTGGATGAATTTGAACAGCGGGGAATGAAACCGGCATTTTCCCTCAGTTTTGACGGTGTTGGCTGGCACGACTGGATGAGAGGGGTGAAGGGCGCCGAGCAGGCGGCTTTGCGCGCGCTGAAATTATGTAAAGACCGGGGATTTAAAACCGATGTGGAAATGTGCATTCACAGAGGCAATCTGGACAGCCTGCCGCAGACGATCCAGGCTTTATGCGAAGCGGGCGTCACAGATTTAAAGGTATCCGGCGTTGCGCCGACAGAACTCTGGGAAAATAACAGCGAAGGGAATGCACTGACGCCCCAGGAATATACAGAAGCCATGATACAGTATATTCCAAAGTATTTCCAGGCGGGACAGCCTATGAACCTTACTCTTTCCGGAGTGGTTGTTTTGCGGAAAGACCAGCCGTATAAAATAGTCCCGGAACCATACGATGGTACGGAAAAATGCCTGAACTGCCATATGTGCGGAGCGACACGGTGGGCATGTTATATTACGCCGGAAGGGCGTCTCCTGCCCTGTATGCCTATGACTGCCAGCCCGGAACAGGAACGTTTTCCGAAGGTTCAGGATATCGGGTTGAGACAGGGATTAAGCGACAGTTATTATATGGAGTTTGTCAACGGCCGTGTGAAAGATCTGCTGGAGGCAAATAAGGAATGCGGAGAATGTCCCTATCGTTTCCGCTGCGGCGGTGGATGCCGTGCCAATGCACTGCTGGATGGAAATCACGAACTGATGGGATGCGATCGCACCATGTGTATGCTCTGGAAAGGGGGATATGTCGACCGTATCCGCCAGGTTACAGAAGCAGCGATTGAGAAATATGGAAAAGGCGGATCCCGGGCAGAACCGGAGAAGAAATCATGAGTTTAGCCGGATATTCAAAAGAATCCCACAAAAACTCCCTCCTCTGGATCTGGCGGGTAGTTGGAAAATATAAAGGCTGTGTGGCGGTCCTTCTGATCATACAGATAATATATGGGCTGTGCGGCGTGGTTTCCGCCATGCTCTTCCGGGCTTTGATCGACCATGCCGTAGCAGGCGATAAATCCGGCTTCTTCCAGGCGGCGGTAATGCTGCTGGGGCTGGAGCTGGGGCAGATCGTTATGAACGCCTTTTACAGCTTCATGTCGGAATGGACGAGCTCTTCTGTAGAAAACCGGTTTAAAAACCGTCTTTTTTCCTGCCTTCTTCATAAGGACTATGCGTCCGTGGCCGCCGTCCATTCCGGAGACTGGATCAACCGGCTTACCTCAGATACAAGAGAAGTGACGGGCGGAGTTTTGTCCATTTTTCCAAGCCTCGCCGGCATGACGGTACGGCTGGCCGGCGCTATGGCCGCGCTGTTTTTTCTTACGCCGACGTTTTTTTATATACTGATCCCCATGGGGCTTATGCTTCTGGTAGTTACGGCTTCTTTCCGGAAAGTCCTGAAGAGACTTCATAAGAGGATCCAGGCTGCGAATGGAGCAGTGCTGGCATTTTTTCAGGAACGGCTGGAAAGCCTTATGATCCTCCGCGTCTTTTCTATGGAAGAGGGCGCTTTGCAGGGCGCGGAAGAGAAAATGAAAGAGCACAAGGCGGCCCGCCTGAAAAGGAACCATTTTTCTAATATATGTAATTCCGGCTTTGGGCTGGTCATGGGCGGCGGTTACATTGTATGCGCTATTTACTGCGGTTACGGCATTCTTAAGGGAACCTTATCTTACGGCACGTTTACGGCTGTTCTTCAGTTGATCGGGCAGGTACAGGGACCTTTTGCCAATCTGAGCGGTATCGTTCCCAGATACTACGCTATGCTTGCCAGCGCGGAACGTCTGATGGAGGCGGAACAGTATGAAGACGACGGAAACAGCCAGTCTCACTCTGCGGAAGAAATCTCCGTATTCTATAAGGAAGATTTCCTGAGCCTGGGAGTAAAAGACGCCCGGTTTTCTTATCAGAAGGCGGCGGAAACGTCAGGCGGCCTGGAAGAAAAGGCTGTGATAGACCATCTGGATCTGGATATCAAAAAAGGCGAATATGTGGCGTTTACCGGGCATTCTGGCTGTGGAAAGAGTACCCTTCTGAAGCTTTTGATGTGTTTGTATCCGTTAGATTACGGAGAAAGGTATTTAAAAGCGAAAAAAGGAAACGATATCATTAAAATCCCGCTTACCGCCGCATGGCGCAGACTGTTTGCCTATGTGCCCCAGGGGAATCAGCTTATCAGCGGGACCATACGGGAGATCATAGCTTTTGGCGATCCTGCGGCAATGAAGCGGGAAGAAGATATGAAAAAGGCTCTGAAAATTTCCTGCGCGGAAGAATTTGTGGAAGAGCTGGAGAAGGGAATAGATACTGTGCTGGGCGAGCGGGGATGTGGACTGTCAGAGGGACAGATACAGAGGATTGCCATAGCCAGGGCGATTTTTTCAGATCGTCCCATTCTGATCCTGGATGAATCCACCAGTTCCCTGGACGGGGCCACAGAGCAGAAACTTTTAAAAAATTTAAGAGAAATGACAGATAAAACCGTATTGATCATCACCCACCGTCCGGCGGCCCTGAACATATGTGACAGAAGGATTGTGATGACAGAAAGCGGGACGGAAGATACGGATACTGACCACAGAAATACTGTTTGACACAAAAAGACAAAAAGGTTATTCTTTTTATAGAAAACGACCCATTGTGAAACGAAGGAAAAGGGAGGCAGAAAAATATTATGAGTAATGGAGGAGAATTCCGGACGGCGTTATTCGGAGGATTTAACAAAGAGGATGTGCGCGGATATCTTCAGGAGCTGGAGAGAAACGAGGAAGTGACAAAATCCGAGTATCAGAGAGAAATCCTGGGTTTAAAAGCGAAGCTTCAGAGGGCGCAGGAAGAAAACGATTCTTTTGATCCGACAGTCGCACAGGAGCTGGAAACACAGAAAAAAGAAAATGAAGAGCTCAATCGAAAGATCGCCCGGCTGGAAGCTGAGAAGCTTGAACTTATAAAAGCGCGGGAGGAGGCGGCGGAAACTGCCGGAACCGAGAAGGAAGAAGAGTATCTGGAAAAGCTGGAACTTCAAAGGAAAGAAGAGGAAGAGCTTAGGCAGAAATTGGAAGAGCTGCAGGCTGAAAAAGCTGCCCTTATACAGGAGAAAGAGAAGCTGCTTGGAGAACTGGAAGCGCAGAAGGCAGTGAACATAGACGTTGAGAAAAGCCGCTGCCTTGAAGAAGAGATCCAGCAGGTGAAAGAGAAAAAAGAGAAATACGACAATGATTTTAAAGCTATAAGCCAGGTTTTTGAAGACGCGCGTTTAAGCGCCCGGTATATTGAAGATGAGGCGCGGAAAAAAGCGGAAGAAATCCTGGAAGCGGCCAAAAAGGAAAGCAAAGAGATCATTGAGGGAAGGAAAAACCAGATCGACAAAGAACTGGAGGACAGAGGCATCCGCCTGATGGCTGCGAAATATAAGATCGAATCATACAGGAAGGAATTAAACCTGACGCAGCAGAAGATTTATAATCTGTATTCCGACATGGGAAAGCTGGTTGAGGAAATGCCCCAGCGGCTGGAACAGTTATGGGAAGGTGACGAACGTTTCAGAATCGTAGAGAAAGAAGCGGACGGTCAGGGCGAAGAGAATGCATGAATGTCAGACGCTGACGCTGGCGTCAGTGTCTGATCTCAGCGATCCTTATAAAAATCCTGAATAAAGCGGATGAACTTCTGCACATGAGGCTTGAGGATCCTGTTCCTGCTGTATACGATATAAAAACTGCGCATATGGACGGATTCATCCAGAGGAAAGACCAGAAGCTGGTTTGTTTTCTCAAGATCCGCCACGGAGCGGGCGGAAAGCACAGAGATCCCAAGTCCATTGACAATAGATTTCCGGATGCTTTCCAGATCGTTCATCTGCGCGACAACATTGAGCTCGGAAGGCGGGATATCCATCCTTTCAAGAAAAAGATCCATTTCCTTCTTTGTGCCGGAACCTTTCTCGCGAAGAATGATGGGCTCTTTCAGAAAATCCCGGAATGTCACCTTCCGGTCTGCCATATGAAGATAACGCTTTGAAACCGGGGCTGCAATGACAAGCCTGTCCTGGCAGAATGGAATAAAGCGGCAGGATTCTTCACCGGTATCCTGTCCGACAAGGCTGAGATCCACACTGCCGTCCAGGACTTTTTCGACTGCCCCGGCGCTGTCAGACTGAAGCGAATGGAAATAAATATCCGGATATTTTTTTCCAAAGGCGGCCAGAAGCTCCGGAAGAAGATAGGAGGAGGGAATCGTGGAAACGCCCAGGTCGATCATGCGCTTTGGAGATTCCGCGAAACTCTCCAGAAGGTGGTTCCGGATGTGAAGGATCCGGACCGCGCTCTCATAAAACTGATATCCCTTTGCGGTGACAGTTATCTTTTTTGTAGTACGGATGATCAGCTTTGCGCCCAGTTCTTTTTCAAGCGTGCGGATATGGGAACTGATCGTAGGCTGTGTAAGATACAGCCGCCGGGCCGCTTCAGAAAAGCTGCCGTAATCTACAACTGCCGCAAAGGCTTCTAACTGTTTAAAATCCATTCTTATCTCATTTCCCTTTCTTTTATTTTATGCATGTAATTTCAGCCAGCGCCTTAAGGGCGGTTTCTGCTTCTTTTATGGTGTTTTCCGGGCCGAAGGAAAAACGGACGGTTCCCTCCGGGTAAGTCCCCAGTGTCCTGTGAGCGCTGGGAGCGCAGTGAAGTCCAACCCTTGTCATAATCCCATAGGACGTGTCCAGCTCGTAGGCTGTCCGGGCCGGGTCTGTACCCGGAGTCTGAAGAGAAACTACGGCGCAGCGTCCGTGGGCATTTTTTTTGCCTGTCAGGCGTATCCGTTTTTCATAGGGATCCATTTCCTGTATTCCTCTTAGAAAATATTCTGTCACTTCCAGTTCATGGCGGCGAAGGGCCTCCATAGAAGTCTGTTCCAGATAGGAGAGCGCCCCGTGAAGCCCGAGGATTCCCGGAATGTTCGGAGTGCCCGGTTCAAAACGATCCGGAAGAAAGGAAGGAATTTCTTCCATATGAGAAAGACTTCCCGTCCCGCCGCTGAGAAGAGGAGTTATCTCTCCGGCGAGTTCGTCGCGTATCAAAAAGCCTCCTGTTCCCTGAGGGCCGCGGAGCCCTTTATGTCCGGCAAAAGCCAGCGCGTCTACATGAAGCGCTTCCATGTCAATGGGAAAAACTCCCGCGGTCTGCGCTGTGTCCAAAAGAAAAAGAAGGTGATGCTGCTTACAGAAATCTCCGATCTTCTGGACAGGCATGATCGTACCGCATACATTGGAAGCGTGCAGACAGACAAGGAGCCTTGTTTCCGGTCGGAGAAGGTTTTCCGCCTTGTGTAAAAGGAGGGTTCCGTCAGGTCCGCAGGGGATCCGGTCAAAGGAAATTCCGTTTTCTGTAAGCTGCACCAGGGGACGCATTACGGCGTTGTGTTCCATGGAAGTAACCAGCACATGATCCCCGGGACGGAGAAGTCCTTTCAGAAGGATATTGAGGCTGGCGGTAATGCCGGAGGTGAAAATCACATTTTTTTCTTTTCCTGAAGTGAAATGAAACAGCCGCAGAAGTTGGCTTCTTGTATCGTAAATCTGTTCTTCTACAGAATAGGCCGCCTCATAAGCTCCCCTGCCTACATTGACGGCAGAATCCGAAAGATAGCGATAGACGGCTTCGGCTACTCCAGGCGCTTTGGGAAACGAGGTGCTTGCCTGATCCAGATATATTTTTTTCATATATGATTTTTCCTTTCCGGGCGATAAAATCTTTCCTGATATGAAAAAATCAGGAAAGGACACAGGACTATTATACACCAATTTATAAATATAATCTATAAATAAAAGAGAAATAATCTATATTTAATTGGAGGAAAGAAAGCGGAAATGGTATGATTGTTATATAAAACAAAGGGAAAGGAAGAGAGTTTGAAATGAAAAATGAAAAAACAACGATTATTCTGGCGGGAACAGTGATCGGTCTTATTGCGGCTGTTCTGGTGTTCTTCGGGAATCCGGCTAATATGGGCTTCTGCATCGCATGTTTTCTGCGGGATACGTCGGGAGCGCTGGGGCTCCACAATGCGGAGACGGTACAGTACATACGCCCGGAGATCATCGGGCTGGTGCTTGGAGCATGTGCAATCTCCCTTGCGGCGAAAGAATTCCGCCCGAGAGGAGGCTCCGCGCCTGTAACAAGATATATACTGGGATTTTTTGTGATGATCGGATGTCTGATGTTTCTTGGATGTCCGTTCCGGATGATCCTGAGAATCGCCGGGGGAGACGGAAACGCTGTTTTCGGGCTTGTGGGTTTTGCGGCAGGTATCCTGGCAGGCGTCGCGTTTCTGAAAAAGGGATATACCTTAAAACGTTCCTACAAAATGCCTGTTCTGGAGGGAGTCTTGTATCCTTCCATCCAGATCGTATTTCTTGTTCTGCTGGCGGCCGCGCCGGTTTTTATTCACTTCAGTGAATCGGGGCCTGGAGCGCAGCATGCGCCGGTTGTTATTTCTCTTGCGGCAGGGCTGATCGTAGGGGCGCTTGCACAGAGAACCAGGTTATGTATGGTGGGCGGTATCCGGGACGTCGTTTTGTTCCGGGAGTGGAAGCTGCTTCTTGGCTTTCTTGCTGTTCTTGTAAGCGCCTTTGTTGTGAATCTGATCCTTGGCGCTATATCCGGAACCGCATATTTTCATCCGGGCTTTGCGGGCCAGCCCATAGCGCATACCGACGGATTATGGAACGCGCTGGGAATGCTTCTGGCCGGATTTGGATGCGTCCTCCTTGGCGGCTGTCCCCTCCGGCAGCTTGTTCTGACAGGAGAAGGAAATACCGATTCTGCTGTGACAGTTCTGGGATTGATGACAGGCGCGGCCTTTGCCCATAATTTCGGACTTGCGTCTTCGGCGGAAGGACCTACCGCTAACGGAAAGATTGCCGTAGTGATCGGGATTGCCGCAGTCACGCTTATTGGCGTATTAAATACAGTGCGAAAAGCAGATGTGTAGAAACATATCAGATCAGAAAGTCAGAAATAAATTGAAAAATGCTGTGTACAGAACAGGAGGAGAAAGAAGATGAAGAAAGTAGACGCGAGAGGATTGTCCTGCCCGGAACCGGTGATTATGACAAAGAAAGCCCTGGAATCAAAGGAAGGAGCATACGAAGTCCTTGTGGATAATGTGACGGCGAAAGAGAATGTATCCCGGTTTGCTCTGCATCAGGGCTTCCAGGTACAGGTAAAGGAGCAGGGGGATGATTTTCTTCTGCTGATAAAAAAATGAAAGAATATATCGCCACTTTTTATTCTCATTACGGGGCGGTCAGTTTTAAAAGAAATTGTGAAAAACGGGGATTCGCCGCGACGCTTATGCCGGTGCCGCGAAATCTGAGTTCTTCCTGCGGAACCTGCGTAAGATTTACTGCTGAAAAAGAACCGCTGCCGGAGATAAATGAGGAACTGGAGCAGATCGTGGAGGTCATGAAGGACGGCTATAAAAAAGTATTTCAAACAGACGGGATGTAATCAGTAAAGAAACCGGAGCGGATATCTGGAGCAAAAAGCGCCAGGGGCTCCGGTTTATTCTTTTCCGTCATATTCTTGTATGGAAGCGGGATTTCGTGTATACTTAGAACGTATAGCGTTAGCGTATAAGAGGACAATACGGAAAACCGCCGGAACTGCGCGGTTTGAACTGTATTTTTCCGGTATGCCGGACGCATATGGAAATACGACTGTCAGGTACGGACAGACGAAAGTAAGGAGCAGATCTGAAAATGCGTGAAAAGCTTACAAAGAGAGATGTGGAAAAAATCCAGCAGGAGATCGAACACCGGAAGCTTGTGGTACGCAAGGACGCCATTGAAGCGGTCAAGGAAGCCAGAGCCCAGGGCGACTTAAGCGAGAACTTTGAATATTACGCGGCCAAGAAACATAAAAACCAGAATGAAAGCCGCATCCGTTATCTGGAAAGAATGCTGAAAACGGCGGATATTGTGACAGATACTTCCAAAGCGGACGAGATTGGAATGGATGATATTGTGGAGGTACAGTTTGAAGAGGACGGAGAGATTGAAAAATATAAGCTGGTAACTTCTATCAGAGGAAACTCCATGGAGAACAGAGTCAGTATTGAATCTCCCATAGGAAAAGCGCTGAAAGGCCATCGTGTGGGAGACAGGGTGAAGGTCCAGGTAAATGAAAACAGCAGCTATTATCTTCTGGTACGCTCTATTGACAAGACAGGAGACGAAGGAGAAGATATCCGCAGCTTTTAAATAAGAAAGGGGGGAAACGCTAGGTGATCTACTGTGTGGAGGATGAAAAAAATATCAGAGAACTGATCGTTTATACGCTGGAGGCCACCGGATTTTCCGCCGTGGGAATGGAAGACGGGAAAGCGCTTTTTAAATCTTTAAAAAAAGAGCTTCCGGAGCTGATCCTTCTTGACATTATGCTTCCCGGGGAAAACGGATACGAAATCCTGAAAAAACTGAAATCTGAACCGGAGACTAAAAATATTCCGGTAATCCTTGTGACAGCCAGGGAGGCGGAATTCGATAAGGTAAGGGGGCTGGATGGCGGAGCGGACGACTATGTGACAAAGCCTTTCGGTATGATGGAACTGGTAGCCCGTGTGAAGGCGGTGCTGAGAAGATGCGCAAGGCAGACGGAGCAGAGAGAACTCACCTGTGGAAAACTCCGCATTTCAGTAGGCAGGCATGAGGTGTTTTACGGTGAAGAAAAGATAGAGCTGACCCGAAAGGAGTTTGAGCTTCTTTTGTATCTTGCGGAGAATAAAGGTATGGTAATGAGCCGGAACCAGATTCTGGGACACGTATGGGGATATGATTTTGACGGAGAAACCCGGACGGTGGACGTTCATGTCAGGTCTTTAAGACAGAAGCTGGGGAAGGCCGGAGAAATGCTGGAAACAGTCAGGGGAGTAGGATACAGACTCAGGGGACAGGAAGCCTGAAAAAGAAAGAGAGGAAAAAAATATGAAAAAACCGGTACTGGTCGTTATGGCGGCGGGAATGGGAAGCCGTTACGGAGGACTGAAGCAGATCGATCCTGTTGATAAAGAAGGACATATTATTATGGATTTTTCTGTATACGACGCTGTAAGGGCAGGATTTGAAAAAGTGATCTTTATTATCAAACGGGAAAATGAGGAAGCGTTCCGCAGGGCTATCGGGGACCGCTTAAGCGAAAAGCTCCAGGTTGTCTATGTGTTCCAGGAACTGGAAAATCTTCCGGAAGGATTCCAGGTTCCGGAGGGAAGAGAAAAACCCTGGGGAACAGGTCATGCGGTGCTGAGCTGCATTGATGAAATCGACGGGCCCTTTGTGGTGATCAACGCCGACGACTATTATGGCAGCCATGCCTTTCAGATGGCCTATGATTTTCTCACAGAAGATCATGGCGCAGAATCCGGAAAATATATGATGGTGGGCTACAGGCTGGAAAATACTCTTACAGAGAACGGCTATGTATCAAGAGGTGTCTGTGATATGGATGACAAGGGATATCTTCTGGGAATCCATGAGCGCACGCATATAGAAAAACGGGAAGAAGGCGCCGCCTATACGGAGGATGGCGGAGCCACCTGGACAGAGATTCCGGGAGACAGCATTGTTTCCATGAACATGTGGGGATTTTCTGCAGATTTTATGAAGGAACTGAAAGAAAGGTTCCGGAGATTCCTGGAAGAGAATTTAAAGGAAAACCCCATGAAATGTGAATATTTCCTGCCTTTTGTGGTGGATGAGCTTTTAAAGGAGGGCAAGGCTTCCGTTCAGGTGCTGAAATCAGGGGATAAATGGTATGGAGTCACCTATAAAGAAGACAAGCCGGTGGTTGTGAACGCCATTCAGAGACTGAAAGACAGCGGGCTGTATCCTCAGAAGCTGTGGCAGGAAAACGAAGAGAAATAAAGTTGAGGAACAACGGAAACAGTGATATAATAAATGCGGTTAGAAGGGATCACAGATGCCGGCTGTCAGACCGTGAGAGCTGGAGATCCTGACAGAAAAACATCCTAAAGGAGGAAACCATCATGGCAATTTTAGTAACAGGAGGAGCCGGTTATATAGGAAGCCATACAGTTGTAGAGCTTCAGAATGCCGGGTACGATGTGGTAGTTGTGGATAATCTGTGCAATTCCAGCGAAAAAAGTCTGGAGCGTGTGGAAAAGATCACTGGAAAGCCGGTGAAATTTTATAAAGCGGACATTCTGGACAGAGAAGCACTTACAGACATTTTTGAAAAGGAAACGATCGATTCCTGTATCCATTTCGCCGGTCTGAAAGCGGTTGGAGAATCAGTGGCGAAGCCGTGGGAATATTATCATAATAATATTTCGGGAACTCTGACATTGGTGGATGTAATGAGAAAGCATGGAGTGAAAAATATTATTTTTTCCTCTTCGGCGACCGTTTACGGAGACCCGGCAGTGATTCCTATTACTGAGGAATGTCCGAAAGGACAGTGTACCAATCCCTACGGATGGACAAAATCCATGCTGGAGCAGATCCTTTCGGATATCCAGAAGGCGGATCCGGAATGGAACGTAGTGCTTCTGCGGTACTTTAATCCTATCGGCGCCCATAAGAGCGGTCTGATCGGGGAAAATCCAAATGGAATCCCCAATAATCTGATGCCCTATATTACCCAGGTTGCCGTAGGCAAACTGAAAGAACTGGGCGTGTTCGGAGACGACTATGATACTCCCGACGGAACAGGAGTAAGAGATTATATTCATGTTGTGGATCTGGCGAAAGGCCATGTGAAAGCTCTGAAAAAGATCGAGGACAACTCCGGCCTGAGCATTTACAATCTGGGAACCGGAAAGGGCTACAGTGTGCTGGATATTGTGAAAAACTTTGAGGCGGCTACAGGCGTGAAGATCCCGTATGTGATCAAACCCCGCCGTCCGGGCGATATCGCCACATGCTATTCTGACGCTTCCAAGGCGGAAAAAGAGCTGGGATGGAAAGCGGAATACGATATTAAGGATATGTGCGCGGATTCCTGGAACTGGCAGTCAAAGAATCCCAACGGATATGAATAAAGAAAATCCCCGTCCGAAGAGACGGGGATTTTCGCTACTGATTGTCCGAAAGGACAAGCAGGTTCCCATTAACCCCGTCCGAAGAGACGGGGATTTCCTTTCTGGTTTTCAAATTTTGGCTCGCAGGTAAGCTCTATTCCCAGTCTGCGGAATTCCAGGATATCCACAGAGGAGAGCATAACAGAGGTGTGGGCCTGACAGCCTTTTAATCTGCGGAGCTGTTCCAGGGCCAGACGGGCCTCCGGATTGCTGGCGGCGCTGACAGAAAGGGCGATCAGCGTCTCGTCTGTGTGAAGACGGGGGTTCCTGCTTCCAAGATATCTTGTTTTTAATTCCTGGATAGGACGGATGGCGTCGGGGGAGATCACATGATGTTCATGATTGATTCCCGCCAGTACTTTTAAAGCGTTCAGAAGCAGAGCGGCGGAAGCCCCGAGAAGATCGGAGGTCTTTCCGTGTACGATCTTCCCGTCGGGAAGCTCCAGGGCAGCGGCGGGACCGCCGGTTTTCCGTTCGATCTCAAGACTGACAGGAACTACTTTGCGGTCTTCAAGAGAAGCGTGGGCCTGTTTTAAAAGAAGCTCGATCTTGCGCACCTCGTCCTCTTTTCCTGTACCTGCCACAAAGGCCGCGCAGCTCTTGTAATAACGGCGGATGATCTCCTGACGGGAAGCCTCGCAGCATACCTCGTCGTCGATAATACACTTGCCGGCCATATTTACGCCCATATCCGTAGGAGATTTGTAGGGGCATTTTCCCATGATCTTTTCAAACATAGCCTGAAGTACAGGGAAAATCTCCACGTCGCGGTTATAGTTTACAGTTGTCTCGCCGTAAGCTTCCAGATGGAAGGGGTCGATCATGTTGACGTCGTTTAAGTCGGCGGTGGCCGCTTCGTAAGCCAGGTTTACCGGATGCTTCAAAGGGATGTTCCAGATGGGAAAGGTTTCAAATTTTGCGTATCCGGCGCAGATCCCACGCTTGTATTCATGGTAGAGCTGAGAAAGGCAGGTGGCCATTTTTCCGCTTCCAGGTCCCGGAGCGGTTACAACGACAAGAGGTCTTGTAGTTTCGATATATTTATTTTTTCCGTATCCCTCGTCGCTGACGATCAGAGAGGTATTGCTGGGATATCCCGGAATGCTGTAGTGGAGAAAAACGCGGATCCCCATATTTTCCAGACGCTGGCGGAACAGGTCCGCGCTTTCCTGCCCTGCATAGCGGGTGATGCAGACGCTGCCTACATACAGTCCCCTCTCTGTAAAGGCGTCGATCAGGCGGAGCACGTCCGTGTCATAAGTAATGCCAAGATCTCCGCGCATTTTGTTTTTGTCTATATCCGCCGCGCTGATGACGATAACGATTTCTGCCTGATCGCTTAACTGCATCAGCATGCGCAGCTTACTGTCGGGTTCAAAGCCGGGAAGAACTCTGGAGGCATGATAATCGTCAAATAATTTTCCTCCGAATTCCAGATACAGTTTATTGCCAAATTTACTGATTCGTTCCCGGATATGTTCCGACTGCATTTTTAGGTATTTCTCGTTGTCAAATCCTATTTTCATAAGTTCATTTCCTTTCCTGTCTCCATCAGACACCGGTATGTCCCGGCGCTGTCATGCACATAGTATACTACAAAAAACAGAAAAATGGAAAATTTTTTTTTTGAATCCGGCGGCTGTCAGAGGCTGGTGAAATTCAGCGGGGATGTTATTTATTTGTTGATTTATCAGGGAAATCTCTTTATAATAAAGAAGACAACATTAGGAGGAAAAGAATGAATAATCATATGGATAATCGGCAGGATGGAAACCGTCCAAACCGAAATGGCCCGAACAAGGGACCGAACAAAAACCGCCAGTCCATTCTGGCTTTTTTGATTTGTCTTCTGATCACGCTGGTCTGCCTGAGCTTTGTGACTGATATGATGAACGGGAATACCAGTGAGATCACATACGATGAATTTATCGAAATGGTGGATAAGGATCAGGTGAAAGAGGTAACGCTGCAGTCCGGCGTGTTGACTGTGGAGCCCAAGATCCAGAAATCTTTTTATCAGAATGTGACTTACCGTGTAAACCAGATGGAGAGCGTGGACGCCCTGACAGAGAGGCTGGAAGGCACCGGAATCAAGTTTCAGTATAAGCAGCCGGACGCGGTAGGGGAATTTCTTTCGATGATGGCCAGTATCCTGCTTCCCACCATTGTTATGTTCGCAATGCTGATGTTTCTCATGCGCCGTATGAATAAAGGCGGAAGCGGCATTATGGGAGTGGGAAAAAGCAGGGCGAAGGCCTATGTACAAAAGGAAACGGGAGTTACTTTTAAGGACGTGGCAGGTCAGGACGAAGCGAAGGAATCTCTTCAGGAAGTGGTTGATTTCCTTCATAATCCGGGAAAATATACGGCGATAGGAGCCAAGCTTCCAAAAGGCGCGCTTCTGGTAGGGCCTCCCGGAACAGGAAAAACCCTGCTGGCAAAAGCTGTGGCGGGGGAAGCCAACGTGCCGTTTTTTTCGCTGTCCGGTTCAGAATTTGTGGAGATGTTCGTAGGCGTGGGCGCGTCCCGTGTAAGGGATCTTTTTGAAGAAGCAAAGAAGAACGCCCCCTGTATTGTATTTATTGACGAGATCGACGCCATTGGAAAGAGCCGTGATTCCCATTATGGAGGGAACGACGAAAGGGAGCAGACACTGAACCAGCTTCTGGCGGAAATGGACGGATTCGACACGTCGAAGGGTCTTCTGATCCTTGCGGCGACCAACAGACCGGAGGTTCTGGACCCTGCGCTTTTAAGGCCGGGACGCTTTGACCGCCGGGTAATCGTTGACAGACCGGACCTGAAAGGCCGGGTGGAGGTCCTGAAGGTACACGCCAAAGAGGTGCTTCTGGACGATACAGTGGATCTTGACGCCATTGCACTTGCAACCTCCGGAGCCGTAGGTTCCGATCTGGCGAATATGATCAATGAAGCGGCGATTCTTGCGGTAAAGAATGGAAGAAAGGCCGTTTCACAGAAGGATCTTCTGGAATCTGTGGAAGTCGTACTGGTGGGCAAGGAAAAGAAGGACAGGATTTTAAGCCCCCAGGAGAGACGGATCGTTTCCTATCATGAGGTGGGACACGCTCTGGTCAGCGCCCTTCAGAAAGACGCGGAGCCTGTGCAGAAGATCACCATCGTGCCCCGTACCATGGGAGCGCTTGGGTATGTAATGCAGGTTCCTGAAGAAGAAAAATTCCTGAATACCCAGAAAGAGCTGGAAGCCATGCTGGTAGGCTATCTTGGCGGCCGGGCGGCGGAGGAGATTGTCTTCGACACAGTAACCACAGGAGCCGCCAATGATATCGAGCAGGCGACAAAGGTGGCAAGAGCCATGATCACCCAGTACGGCATGTCAAAGAAGTTTGGTCTTATGGGGCTGGCGACGCAGGAAAACCAGTATCTTTCCGGACGTGCTGTCCTGAACTGCGGAGACGATACAGCTACAGAGATCGACCATGAAGTTATGCAGCTTCTCCATTTTTCCTACGAGGAGGCGAAGAGACTTCTCAGCCAGCACAGGACTGCTCTTGATAAAATTGCCGGATATCTGATTAAAAAAGAAACCATCACCGGAAAAGAATTTATGAAAATTTTCCGCGCGGTGGAAAAGGGAATGGAGATTCCGGAAAATCTGGACGATCTTGTGATTCCCGAGGAGCCCGCGAAGCTTGAAGACAGCGCGGCGTCCGCGGAAGAGAAAGAGGCGTCTTCAGATTCAGTCTCAGACGGACGTCCCGAAGGCGAAGAACCGGGAGATGAAACGTCAGAAGGCGGGAAACCGGAAGGCGAAGAGGCAAAGGACGCAGAGCTGGAAGTTGAAGAGCTGAAAAGCAAAGAAGCGGAAAGCACTGAAGAGAAAAGTCCGGAAATGAAAGCACAGGATCAGGTGTGAGATCATGTTTGTGATTGAGGAAGAGCTGAAAAAGCTTCCCGCAAAGCCGGGCGTGTATCTCATGCACGACGAACGCGATGAGATTATATACGTGGGAAAGGCGGTAAGCCTGAAAAACAGGGTGCGCCAGTATTTTCAGAGCAGTCGGAACAAAGGCGTTAAAATTGAGCAGATGGTCGCCCACATAGCCCGATTCGAGTACATTATCACAGATTCGGAGCTGGAAGCTCTTGTTCTGGAAAATAATCTGATAAAAGAGTACAGGCCAAAGTACAACACCATGTTAAAGGATGACAAAACATATCCCTTTATCAAGGTGACTGTGCAGGAAGCCTATCCCCGGGTATTGTTTGCCCGGAGGATGAAGAAAGACAAAAATAAATATTTCGGTCCCTACACAAGCGCCGGGGCTGTCAAGGACGTAATCGAACTTGTGCGGAAGCTGTACCAGGTGAGATCCTGCAACAGGACGCTTCCCAGAGACTGCGGCAAAGACCGCCCCTGTCTTTATTACCACATGAAGCAGTGCGCCGGTCCCTGTACCGGAAGAGTGGATCCGGAAAGCTACCGCAGGAATATCCAGAAGGTTCTCAGGTTTTTAAACGGGGACTTTCAGGAGACGATAGACGGGCTTACGGAGAAGATGGATACGGCTTCTGAAGAAATGCGGTTTGAAGACGCTGCGGAGTACCGGGATCTGATCCAGAGCATCCGGAAGATCGGTGAACGCCAGAAGATCACCGCTTACGGGGAAGAGGACCGGGATATTATTGCCGTAGATATGGACGAGAGCCAGGATCTCAGAGAGCAGGACGCGGTTGTCCAGGTATTCTTTATGCGGAGCGGAAAGCTGATAGGACGGGATCACTTCTACCTCCGGGTTGCCAGAGGAGATACGAAAGCCCAGGTATTATCCAGCTTTCTGAAGCAGTTTTATGCCGGAACGCCGTTTATCCCAAGAGAGATCATGCTCCAGACTCAGGTGGAGGACGCGGAGGTCATCGAAGAATGGCTGACCTCCAGACGGAAACAGAAGGTGCATATCCTCGTTCCAAAGAAAGGGACAAAGGAAAAGCTTGTGGAACTTGCCTGGGAAAACGCAAAAATGGTTCTGGAAAAAGACCGGGAACGCATCCGCCGCGAGGAAGGACGTACTATCGGCGCTGTCCGGGAGGTGGAAGGCTGGCTGGGGCTTTCTGATATCAGCCGCATGGAAGCCTTTGATATTTCAAATATCAGCGGTTTTGAATCTGTAGGCTCTATGGTGGTTTACGAAAAAGGAAAGCCGAAGCGCAGCGATTACAGGAAGTTCCGGATCAAATCCGTGCAGGGTCCCAACGACTATGCCAGCATGGAAGAAGTACTTACGAGACGTTTTACCCATGAGAGCAGCGGAGAATTCGACAGCTTCGCGAAAGCGCCGGACCTTATCCTGATGGACGGAGGGAAGGGACAGGTCAATATCGCCCTGGGCGTTCTTAAGAAGCTGGGGCTGAACATTCCGGTGTGCGGCATGGTGAAGGACGACCATCACCGGACAAGAGGGATCTACTACAACAATACAGAAATTCCCATTGATACCGGCAGCGAGGGCTTCCGCCTGATCACCCGGATCCAGGATGAGGCTCACCGTTTCGCTATCGAATATCATCGTTCTCTCCGAAGCAAAGGACAGGTTCATTCTATTCTTGACGATATACCGGGAATAGGAGAGCAGAGAAGGAAGGCGCTTATGAGGAAATTCCGCTCTGTAGAAAAAATCCGGGAGGCATCTGTGGAGGAACTGGCGGAGACAGAATCTATGAATGCCGGAAGCGCCCGCCAGGTATATCAGTTTTTTCATCCAACGTATACAAATAAATGAAAAAGGAGAACACATATTATGAAGGGTGTATTATTGACAAAGATGGTTCAGGAACTTGGGCTTACAAATCTGACTCCTGAAATTGATCTGACTGACGTAAAAATCACATCTGCTGAAATTAACCGTCCGGCTTTGCAGCTGACGGGATATCTGGAACATTTTGCCAATGAACGGGTACAGATCATCGGATATGTAGAGTACACTTATCTGATGCAGCTCAGCGATGAAAAACGCCTGATGAAATATGAGCGTTTCATCTCCAGTAAGATCCCCTGCGTTATCTTCAGCACCATGACAAAACCCTCTCAGGATATGTTGGATCTGGCCATAAAGTATAATGTTCCGACTTTTGTTACAGAAAGGACCACGTCCAATGTAATGGCGGAAACGATACGTTGGCTGGGCGTACAGCTTGCGCCCTGTATTTCCATTCACGGCGTGCTGGTAGACGTATACGGCGAGGGAGTCCTGATAACAGGTGAAAGCGGCATCGGAAAAAGCGAGGCTGCCCTGGAGCTGATCAAAAGAGGACACCGCCTTGTCAGCGACGACGTAGTGGAGCTGCGCAAGGTCAGCGATGTGACGCTGGTAGGTTCGGCTCCGGACATTACGAGACATTTTATTGAGCTTCGGGGTATCGGCATTATCGACGTCAAGACCCTTTTTGGTGTAGAGAGTGTAAAAAACACGCAGTCTGTGGATCTTGTGATCAAGCTGGAAGAATGGGACAGAGATAAAGAATACGACCGTCTGGGACTTCATGAAGAGTATACAGAATATCTTGGAAACAAGATCGTATGTCATTCCCTTCCGATCCGTCCGGGAAGAAATCTGGCCGTTATTGTAGAAACAGCCGCCGTCAACCACAGACAGAAGAAGATGGGCTACAATGCGGCGGAAGAGCTTTATAAGCGTGTACAGGAAAATATTGCCAGAAAACGGGAAGTATGACAGATCAAAGGCCACGGTAAGTATGCCGGCGCAGATTTTAACGGCGCCGGGAAAAGCCGCAGCGAAAAAAAGAATACAGAGGAAAGGTGGAAAAGAAATGAGTATATATTGTTTTGGAATTGACGTGGGAGGAACTTCTGTAAAGTGCGGTTTATTTAAGACAGACGGCACGCTTCTGGAAAAATGGGAAATCCCCACAAGAACAGAAAATAATGGAGAAAATATTCTGCCGGATGTGGCGGAAACGATCAAGGACAAAATTCAGGATCGCGGAATAAGGAAAGAAGACGTGGCGGGCGTGGGAATTGGAATCCCCGGACCGATCAACTCAAAGGGCGAGGCAGCGTGCGCGGTAAACCTGTACTGGGGATTTAAGCCGGTGGCAAAAGAATTGAGCGAACTGACAGGACTTCCGGCAAAAGCGGGAAATGACGCCAACGTAGCCGCTCTGGGAGAGGCATGGAAAGGCGCGGCTGCAGGCGCGCAGAATGTAATCATGGCAACACTGGGTACAGGCGTAGGCGGCGGCATTATTGTGGATGGAAAAATCGTGGCAGGCCATCACGGAGCAGGCGGAGAGATTGGTCATGCGAATATTGACCACAAGGAACCGGAGAAATGCAACTGCGGAAACAGGGGATGTCTGGAACAGTTTGCTTCCGCCACAGGAATTGTCCGTGTTGCAGGAAAAGAGCTGGAAGCATGCCAGGAGGACAGTGTTCTCAGATCTCTGGAAAAGATCACTGCAAAGGATGTTCTGGACGCTTTTAAGGCGGGAGATCCGGTTGCAGTAAGGGTAATGGAAAACGTAGGAGAACGCCTTGGAGGAGCTCTCGCGATTTTTGCCGCTGTAGTAGATCCGGAAGCGATCGTAATCGGGGGAGGCGTTTCAAAGGCTGGACAGCCGCTGATCGACTGCATTCAGAAATATTACAGGGAATATGCGTTTTCTCTGTGCAAGGATACGCCGATGGTCATTGCAAGCCTTGGAAACGATGCCGGCATTTACGGAGCGGCAAAGCTGGTGCTGTAATATGTATATGTAATATAAAAAACTCTATGTAAATGATATTTTCATTTACATAGAGTTTTTTGATGCCCTTTTTTAAGCTACCGGAGTATCTCCGCCGGTGCCGGGATCTACATAATCCCAATCGCCGCCGGAAGTGTCGCCTCCAGAGGTATCACCGGAAGTATCGCCGCCGGAAGCATCGCCTCCAGAGGTGTCCCCGCCGGCACCGGGACCTATATAATCCCAGTCGTTGTCACCGGAAGCATCGCCTCCAGAGGTGTCCCCGCCTGTAGTGCCGTCGCCGGAAGCATCGCCGCCGGTATTGTCTCCTCCCGGATTAGTGCCATTGGGATCGCCGGTATTGTCTGGATTATTTGGATCCGGATTTTCCGGATCTGTGGTCGTGCCGTCCGGATTGTTGGGATCCGGCGTTGCGGAAGGTTCTACAGTAGTTTCATCGTATGTGTCATATTCTGTGATAATTTCCGGTTCATAGAAATGCTGGTCGCAGTATTCTGTCGGAGCATCGCCGATATCAAAGTACTCCGTCGTAACCGGGCAGCCTGCTCTTGGAAGAAGTCCTGTTTCGGAACAGATACTCAGTTTTTCCACACTGGAAGGCATTTCAAAATCTTTGTCTTCCAGACCCTCATGGATCCGCGTCATTACCTTCCGCCACATATCCTTGTGGAAGTCGCGGGAATAATCGTCCGGAAGCTTTTCGTTGTTGTCATAGCCTGACCATACGGCGCAGGTATAATAAGGGGTATAGCCTACGAACCACAGGTCGTTATAATCATCGGTGGTACCGGTCTTTCCCGCTACAGTCATATTGTCAAGCTGGCAGGCAGTACCGGTGCCCTTGGTCACAACGTCTTCCATGGCGCTTGTCAAAAGCCATGCTGTGCTTTCCTTAATAACAGACCGTTCTGCGGAAGTTTTTTCAATAAGAACTTCTCCATTATGATCAAGGATCTTAGTGTAATAAATAGGCTCGATATAATTTCCACCGTTTGCAATGGCAGCATAAGCGGCGCACAGCTCAACATTTGTAACGCCGTGGGTAAGGCCGCCGAGAGCAAGAGGAAGATTGGCGTCTGTCCAGACAGTGCCGTTTTCGTCCGTATCGGCTTCTGTGCCATGTGCAAGAGTGGTAAATCCAAAGTTGTCCAGATACTGAAGACCCAGCTCCGGAGTAACCTCTTCCAGACATTTGACAGCAACGACATTGACGGAATTCTGGATAGCCTGACGGATCGTCGTTGTGCCTCCGTAACTCATAGAAGAGTTGTTTACCGGAGATCCGTCCGGATAGTTATAAGGTTCGTCTTCAAAAGTGGTAGCCAGAGTCATGCCTTTTTCATTCAGGGCAGGAGCGTAGGTAGACACGATCTTGAAAGTAGAACCGGGCTGCCTTGTGGTGTCTGTGGCACGGTTCAGAGTCAGGCTGGCGGTCTTCTCTCCACGCCCTCCGATGATGGCCTTTACATATCCGGTATGCTGGTCGATGACGCTCATAGAAGACTGCGGCTGGGGAGCGAAGCTCACACGCTCCGCCACGACGGTGCTTCCGTCTGCCAGAATGGACTGTTTGTAGCGGTCCACATAGCTCTGTCCCTCTTCCTGGGAATCAAACAGAAGGTCAAATTCCGGATCCTCGTTCTGGAAGTAAAGCTGAAGCATTTCCTTGCTGTAATTGACTTCCTCGCCCTGGGGATTTTCTACTGTAAGAGCGTAATCCAGAGCGTACTGTACATTCTCCGGATAGTTCTCGGGATTGGCGTATTCTTCGTCAAGGATATTCTGGATGGTGGGATCCTGCGTGGTGTAGATGCTGAGCCCGCCGCTGTACACCAGGTTCTGAGCCTGTGTTTTTGTATATCCTTTAATGTTCATCAGGTCGTTGATCACCTGGTCGATAAGCTCGTCCTCGAAATAACTGTATATCGTGCTGGTGGTATCGGAAATCTCGGCCTGGGCCGCCTGGATCCTGGAATAGACGTCGTCCGCGAGAACTTCATCGTACTGAGCCTGGGTGATATATCCCTGATCCAGCATATGATCCAAAACCTCCTGACGCCTTTTGGCGTTGGCTTCAGGATGCTCAATAGGATTGTATTGAGTAGGATTCTGGGTGATACCGGCCAGAGTTACGCACTCGGAAAGATTCAGATCCCACACGTCCTTGTTGAAATACTGTCTGGCGGCCGCCTGTACGCCGTAGGCTCCGGCGCCAAGGTTGATGGTGTTCAGGTAGTTTTCCAGGATAACGTTCTTATCGTTGATTTTCTTCTCTACCTGGATCGCCAGGTACTGCTCCTGGAATTTTCGTGTAAACCGTTCCAGCCAGGTGGATTCCTGAGTCCAGTTGGTGAATACATTGTTTTTCAAAAGCTGCTGCGTAATGGTACTGGCGCCCTCGGAAAGATCCCCGGAGGTGATATTTCTTACAAAAGCACGGAGAATACCTCTTACATCAATACCGTTATGCTCATAAAACCTCTCATCCTCGATAGCCACTACCGCATGCTGAAGATCCAAGGGAATCTGTTCTATGGAAACGGGCAGACGGTTTGCGTCGGGAGCAGAGAGCTGCCGGAGCTTGTTTCCATCGCCGTCGTACAGAAAAGTAGCGTATCCCAGAGGGGAGATATCAATCTCATCCACATCCGGAGCGTTATCTATGATACCTCTGAACGCCCCGATCCCTATGCAGCCCACAACGACGCAGAGCGTGATCAGGGAGATGAACAGAACTCTGATAAAAGAAACATGAGCCCGTTTTCCCATCATGGATGTACTGGAAATCAGAGAATTTCGTTTCTTTGCAACTGACTTTTTTCCGTAATTCATGTTCTTCCTCCTTTATAGTCCGTATTATTATATCAAATAAGAAATAGTAAATAAACCCTAAAATAAAAACTTCACATTTTAAACATAGGAAACTTCGCTATCAATCAGTATAACAGACAGGGACATGGAACTGTAATCTGAAATTATACAGCTTCCGGACCACAGTTGCAAAACGGGAATATCTTGGCTATAATGATGGGGTATCTTCAGCAAACAAAAAATGCTTATTTACAGAAATGGGGACGGAATGACGAAAAAAAAGAGAAGATCAAAAAAAATTATGTCCCGGCATATTACAGAGCTTCCAAAAGAGGAAAGAGCCGTTTATCTTGAGGAAAGAAAAAAACGTACCATAGAGGCCAGGCAGAAACAGAGAGATACCCATGTTCTTTTGACAGTACTGATTCTTCTTATCTGTGCCAGTGGCTTTTTTATTTATGAAATAAAGAGATGGAGACTGGAGGAAATATCTTCCGTGCCGGTGGCGGCTGTGGTTGAGGCTGAACCGGAGCCGGAGGAAATCAAGGAACCTACCTCCTGGGAAAAAATATGGGCGGATTCCTCCCGCTATCCGGAAAGCTTCCTGAAGGCGCTGAGACGGAACCCGGAAATCGCAGACTTTGTGGAGGCGTATCCGGATATGCCGGCAGAGAAGACAGGAGGAATCCGGCTTATGGAAAAGCAGGAGGAAACGCCGCTTTTCCTTCAGTGGGACAGCCGTTGGGGCTATGTGCCTTACGGTCAGTCGAATATCGGAATTTCCGGCTGCGGCCCCACCTGCCTGTCCATGGTTCTGTTCAGTCTCACCAGAAATGAGAGCCTGACGCCTGACGCTTTGGCAGGGAGAGCCATGGAGGAGGGCTATTATGTGGCGGGAGAAGGAACCTCCTGGCTTTTTATGAGAGATATCGCCGCAGAATACGGCGTGAAAGTCACCCAGTTCCCCTATATGGACGAGCCGACCATGGAGGCGGAGCTGGAGGCCGGAAAACTGATCATCTGCGCCATGGGGCCGGGTGACTTTACGGACGACGGTCATTTTATCGTGCTCACTGGATATGAAGAGGGACAGTTTACCATCAACGATCCCTTCAGCAAGGCCAACAGCCGGAAAAAATGGGATTACAGTACTCTTCAGCCCCAGACACTGCAGAGCTGGGTTTACGAGAAACAGGAGACTGCGCATTGACACCGGAAGTAGGGTCGGATACAATAAATTTATCCTGTCCGTTCATGTCTGTGACAGGACAAAATATGTTGGAAAAGAACAGACCGGCGGCAGGCGGGAAGAAGGTCCTGCGCGCTGCGGGAAGAACCAGGAGAGAAAACAATGCTGGAACAATATAAGACCGTACTGGAAGGCGGCGAGGGAGAAATTACAGAAAAGAAATCCCGATTTATCGCGACGGTGCGCCATGTGGAATCAGAGGAGGAAGCCCTTGCCTTTATAGAGGAGATGAGAAAGAAATACTGGGACGCAAGACATAACTGCTATGTATATTCCGTGGGACTGAACCGGGAGTATACAAGATGCAGCGATGACGGAGAACCCTCCGGTACCGCCGGGCGTCCTATGCTGGATGTGATTCTGGGAGAAGAGATTTATAATACCGCAGTGGTAGTGACGCGGTATTTCGGCGGAGTGCTCCTGGGAACAGGAGGGCTGGTGAGAGCGTATTCAAAAGCCGTCCAGGAAGGGCTGAAGGCCAGCAGGATCATTAAGAAGAAAAAAGGGATTTCGCTGGAAGTAACGACAGACTATACCGGAATCGGCAAAATACAGTATATTGCCGGGGAGCGTGGAATCCCTGTGTTGAACAGCGAATATACAGATAAAGTAAAGCTGGAGCTTCTTGTCCCGGCAGGGGACGTGGACGCTCTGCAAAAAGCGGTTACAGAAGGGACCAACGGAAGAGCCCGGATAGAAAAAACGGGAGAGCTTTATTTCGCCGTGCTGGACGGAGAAGTACATACATTCTGTTCCTGAACAATATCTGTGCAGAAGACGGCTACGATGGAAGAAAAGAGGGGAATTTCCCCTCTTTTCAGCATTTCTCAGGTTCCGGATAATCTACGCCGAAAGTCTCTACAGTAACTGTTTTCATTACCTGGTCGTCTAGAGGTCTGTCGCTGTAGTCAGTGTCTTCCTCGGCAATACGGTTTACCACATCCATACCCTCGATGATCTTGCCAAAAGCCGCATAGCTTCCGTCAAGATGAGGAGCGGCTTTGTGCATGATGAAGAACTGGCTTCCGCCGGAATTCGGATGCATGGCTCTTGCCATGGAAAGTACGCCGGGAGTATGAGCCAGATCGTTGGCAAAGCCGTTCTGGGCAAATTCACCCTTGATGCTGTAACCCGGGCCGCCCATTCCGGTACCTTCGGGGCATCCGCCCTGGATCATAAAACCGTTAATAACGCGGTGAAAGATCAGCCCGTCATAAAAGCCCTTTTTCACAAGACTGATAAAATTGTTTACTGTATTGGGGGCAACGTCCGGATACAGCTCCGCCTTCATGACGTCGCCGTTTTCCATAGTGATGGTTACGATGGGATTTGCCATAGTTTGATTCTCCTTTATAAAAAGTATTGTTTTTCTCTGTTCGCTCTATTATAATATGCAAAGAACAATTCTGCAAGGAAAAAGGTGGAAAGATGGTAATAGAAACGAGAAGCCCTGAAGAAACTTTTTCCCTGGGAGAAAAGATTGGGCGTGCCGCCCTGCCGGGGCAGATCTATACATTGACAGGGGATCTGGGAGTCGGAAAAACTGTATTTACCCAGGGCGTGGCTGCAGGACTTGGAATTTCCGAGGCGGTAAGCAGTCCGACGTTTACAATCGTACAGGTATATGAGGAGGGCAGGCTGCCCTTTTATCATTTTGACGTATACCGGATCGGCGATATAGAAGAAATGGAAGAAATCGGCTATGACGATTATTTTTTCGGCCAGGGGATCTGCCTGATCGAATGGGCGGAGCTGATTGAAGAGATCATCCCTGAGAAACGGATTTCCATTATAATAGAGAAAGACCTGGAACAGGGCTTTGACTACCGCAGGATCACAGTAGAGGGCCTTCCGGAGGATTTCGGCGGGGAAAACCAAACAGGCGGAGATCCGGTCAGCTCAGAAAAAGGAAAGTGGTGAGAATATCATGAAGATTTTAGGATTGGACAGCTCCGGGATCGTAGCTTCTGTAGCTGTGGTGGAAAACGAAAATCTTGTTGCGGAATATACGGTAAATTATAAGAAAACACATTCACAGACGCTGCTTCCCATGTTGGATGAGATCGCTAGTATGACGGAACTGGATCTGAATACCATTGACGCTATAGCAGTAGCCGCAGGGCCGGGATCTTTTACCGGGCTCAGGATCGGTTCCGCTACGGCCAAGGGACTGGGGCTTGCTCTTAAAAAACCTCTGATCGGAGTCCCTACAGTAGAAGCTCTGGCGTATAATCTTTACGACGCGGAGGGACTGATTTGTCCCATCATGGACGCCAGAAGAAATCAGGTATATACAGGGATTTACTGTTTTGAGGATCATAAGCTTGTGACAGTGGAAAAGCAGATGGCGGTTCCTGTTGAAGAGTTGTTGGAAAAGCTGAATAAATATGGAAAGAATGTGATCTTTCTGGGAGACGGCGTTCCCGTATTCCGCAGGGTGATTGAAGAAAAAATGACGGTACCCTGTTCTTTTGCCCCTGCTCATGTGAACAAGCAGCGTGCTTCTGCGGTAGCCGCACTTGGACAGGTATATTATGAGGAAGGAAAAATCCAGACTGCCGCGGAGCATGTTCCGGATTATCTCCGCGTGTCCCAGGCGGAAAGAGAGCGGGCGGAACGCGAGCGCAGAAAGGAAAGTGCAGCAGGAGAGAACAGATGACATTTCGGGAAATGCTGGTAGAAGATCTGGATCAGGTAATGGAAATAGAAGAAGATCTTTTCACCGTACCATGGACAAGAGAAGGATTTTTTACTTATCTGATGAAAGAGGACACAATGTTCTTTGTGGTAGAAGAAAAGGAAAAGATCCTTGGCTTCTGCAGTATGATGACAGTGCTTGACGAAGGAGATATCCTGAATGTGGCTGTGCGCAGGGAACGTCAGAAAGAAGGTATCGGATATTTTCTTGTGGACAGTATGCTGCGGATAGCTGAGATGCAGGGAATCCACACCGTACATCTGGAAGTAAGGGAGGGCAATGGTTCAGCCAGAAGGCTGTATCAGCGCCTGGGATTCCGGGAGGATGGTTTCAGAAAAAACTATTATACAGAGCCTGTGGAGGCGGCGGTTCTGATGACAAAAAAGCAGAAGGACTGTTCTGTATAAATGTGTGCTTTTCCGCCGGAAGATTTTTCTGTCTGCCGTATAAAAATAGAGAGATTTGAATTAGAAGAGGATAATTTATGTTAGATGTATGTCTGGTGGGAACCGGCGGTATGATGCCTCTCCCCAGGAGGTGGCTCACGGCGCTGATGACCCGCTATAATGGAAGCAGTCTTCTGATCGACTGCGGAGAAGGCACTCAGGTCGCCATAAAGGAAAAGGGGTGGAGCTTTAAGCCGATTGATGTGATCTGTTTTACTCATTATCACGGCGATCATATCAGTGGTCTGCCGGGACTACTTCTCACTATGGGAAACGCAGACCGGAGGGAACCGCTGACACTGATAGGACCCAGAGGACTGGAGCGGGTGGTGAACGCGCTGCGCGTGATCGCGCCGGAGCTCCCTTTTGAAATCAAATTTGTGGAAATAACAGGGCCGGAAGAAACAATCCAACTGAACGGATACCGGATCACAGCTTTTAAGGTGAACCATAATGTTCTCTGCTATGGTTACTCTCTGGAGATTCTCCGCCAGGGGAAATTTTCACCGGAGAGAGCAAAAGAAAGGGAGATTCCTCTGAAATACTGGAATCCGCTCCAAAAAGGCCAGACGATCGAGGACAACGGAATCATATACACGCCGGACATGGTTCTTGGACCTGAGAGAAAAGGGATCAAGCTGACTTATACTACAGATACCAGACCGACGGAGTCGATACTGCGAAACGCCAGGGGCTCGGATCTTTTTATCTGCGAAGGTATGTACGGCGAGGAAGACAAGGCGGAAAAAGCAAAGGGTTATAAACATATGACTTTCCGGGAGGCTGCCATACTTGCCCGGGACGCCGGCGTAAAGGAAATGTGGCTGACACATTACAGTCCCTCTCTGATCCGCCCGGATGATTATATGGAAAAAGTGAGAGAAATTTTCCCGGAGGCTTATCCGGGTAAAGACGGAAAAAGTGTGGAACTGAATTTCGAGGAGGACTGAAAGTGGAAGATACATTGATTCTTGCGATTGAGAGTTCCTGTGACGAAACGGCGGCTTCTGTAGTAAAAAACGGAAGGACCGTTCTGTCCAATGTGATCTCTTCTCAGATAGAACTGCATAAGCTGTATGGCGGAGTGGTTCCGGAGATCGCGTCCCGCAAGCATATTGAGAAGATCAATCAGGTAATAGAAGCGGCTCTGGCGGAGGCTGGAGTGTCTCTGGATCAGTTGGACGCTGTTGGGGTGACTTATGGACCCGGGCTGGTAGGCGCTCTTCTGGTGGGAGTGGCTGAAGCCAAGGCTATCGCCTATGCCAAAAAGCTTCCTCTTGTGGGAGTTCATCATATAGAAGGACATGTCTCGGCAAATTATATCGAGCATCCTGATCTGGAACCGCCCTTCCTCTGTCTGATAGTATCGGGAGGACATACTCATCTGGTGATCGTAAAGGATTACGGAGAATTTGAAATTCTGGGACGTACCAGAGACGACGCGGCGGGAGAAGCTTTTGATAAAGTGGCCAGAGCGATAGGCTTGGGATATCCGGGAGGCCCGAAGATCGATAAGCTGTCAAAAGAGGGAAATCCGGACGCCATCGTTTTTCCCAGGGCAAAGGTGGGCGACTGCCCTTATGATTTCAGCTTCAGTGGCGTAAAATCGGCAGTCCTGAATTATCTGAATCAGGCGCAGATGAAGGGTGAAGAAGTCAACAGGGCGGATCTGGCGGCGTCCTTTCAGAAAGCAGTAGTGGATGTTCTGGTGGAACACACTATGATGGCAGCGGCAGATTGTCATATGGACAAGATTGCCATTGCGGGAGGCGTCGCCTCTAATGGAACGCTTCGCGCCGCTATGGAAAATGCCTGCGCGCAGAACGGATACAGATTTTATCGCCCTTCACCGATTTTCTGTACAGATAATGCGGCGATGATCGGCGCTGCCGCTTACTATGAATACAAAAAAGGCACGCGGCATGGATGGGATCTGAATGCGGTTCCTAATCTTAAACTGGGAGAACGGTAGAGGATAAACAGTGTAAATTTAAAACCGTAGTTATAATAGG
The DNA here is from genome assembly GCA_019113745.1 of Candidatus Blautia intestinavium. GTDB lineage: Bacteria > Bacillota > Clostridia > Lachnospirales > Lachnospiraceae > Blautia_A > Blautia_A intestinavium. Next base: position 1,372 of record DXGV01000022.1, on the reverse strand, counting down.
AAAGATGAGAGGTTTTTCTATGAAGCAGGAGCTCAATACAGCTATTGTCCTGGCGGCAGGGCAGGGAAAAAGAATGAACAGTAAAATACAGAAACAGTTTTTAGAGATCGGCGGAAAACCGGTGCTCTATTATTCCCTGCGCTGTTTTCAGGAAAGCCCTCTGATCCACAATATTATTCTCGTGACAGGGGAGAAGGATATTTCCTACTGTAAAAAAGAAATTATAGATAAGTACGGTTTTTCTAAAGTGTCTGAAGTGATACCGGGGGGCAAAGAACGATATGATTCTGTCTATGCGGGGCTTCTCGCCTGCGGACAGTGTGATCATGTTCTGATCCATGATGGGGCAAGACCTTTTATTACAGAAGAAATACTGGAAAGAGGTATGGCAGGGGTCAGGGAAACGGGCGCCTGTGTGATTGGAATGCCCTCCAAGGATACAATAAAACTATCAGATGAAAAAGGATTTGTTTCAGAAACTCCGGACAGGAAAAATGTGTGGACGATTCAGACCCCCCAGATTTTTTCCTACTCTCTGATAAGAAGCGCCCATGAAAGTATCCGGAAAAAAGACATGTCCCAGATCACAGACGACGCGATGGTGGTAGAACAGGAAACTGGGAGAAAAGTCCGTCTTGTGGAAGGCTCCTATATGAATCTGAAAATAACAACGCCGGAGGATCTGGCGACAGCGGAGATTTTTCTGGATATTTATCAGTCAAAACGGTAAAGAGTTTTTGCAAAAAATGTAAAATCTATATTGACACCTACAGGTTTTGATGATAGAATAACTTCTGCGCTGACAGAGCAAATGCGAAAAAGCGTGAAAATTCTATATGGAGAGATATCGAAGTGGTCATAACGAGGCGGTCTTGAAAACCGTTTGTCCGCAAGGGCGCGTGGGTTCGAATCCCACTCTCTCCGTTTGTTTTGACAAGTTGGAAATGAAAGAAAAACATCAAAAAAAATGAAAAAAAGATGAAAAAAGACTTGACAAAACAAGGAACGATGAGTTATAATTTAACCCGTTGCTGATTGAAAAAAGTAGATATGGAAATATCTGAAAGGGCAATTTGGAGAAGTACCCAAGCTGGCCGAAGGGGCTCCCCTGGAAAGGGAGTAGGTCGTTAATAGCGGCGCGAGGGTTCAAATCCCTCCTTCTCCGTTTGGAGCGTAAGCTTCAAAAAAATAAAAAAACTCTTGACAAACGTAAACGAATGTGATAAAGTAAACGAGTTGTCTGAGAGACAGGAACCTTGATAACTGAACAGTGAGACACATACGATTCTCGAAAATTCTTAAAGAGAGCGCTTGAAACATCCGACTTGTGATTGGATGGAGAAAGTGCGAACTTCATTGAATAACGAACGGT
>DXGV01000021.1 GCA_019113745.1 Candidatus Blautia intestinavium | reverse complement strand
CCATTCCCGGTTTCCGTAAAGGAAAAGCTCCGAGAAAGATGATCGAGCATATGTACGGCAAAGGCATTTTCCTGGAAGACGCAGCCAACGCTCTGATTCCGGAGCATTACAGCAAGGCTCTTGAAGAGTGCGAGCTTGAGATCGTTTCCCAGCCGGAGATCGACGTGACCCAGGCAGAGCCGGGCAAAGCGTTTATCTTCACAGCGGAAGTAGCAGTGAAGCCGGAAGTAACTCTGGGCGAGTATAAGGGCCTGGAAGTTCCGAAAACAGAAACAGAGGTAACTGAGGAAGAGATCGAAGCAGAACTGAAGAAAGAACAGGAGAAGAACTCCAGAACGATTACTGTAGAAGACCGCGGAGCAGAGAACGGCGATATCGCTACAATTGATTTCGAGGGATTCATCGACGGTACGGCTTTTGAAGGCGGAAAAGGAACAGACTACCCGCTGACACTTGGTTCCGGTTCCTTTATTCCCGGATTTGAGGATCAGCTTGTAGGCGTAAAAGCTGGAGATCATGTGGAAGTAAACGTTACTTTCCCGGAAGAATACCAGGCTGCGGAGCTTGCCGGCAAGGCCGCCGTATTCCAGTGCGACGTAAAGAAAGTGGAGGCGAAGGAACTTCCGGAGCTGGACGACGATTTCGCTCAGGATGTATCTGAGTTTGATACTCTTGCGGAATATAAAGACGACATCAGAAAGAAGCTTACAGAAAGAAAAGAAAAAGAAGCCCGTACGGCAAAAGAAAACGCTGCTGTGGATAAAGCGATCGAGAATGCGCAGATGGAAATCCCGGATGCCATGATCAATACACAGATCAGCCAGATGCTGGATGATTTCTCCAGAAGAATGCAGGCTCAGGGCCTGACAATGGAGCAGTATTTCCAGTTCACAGGCATGACTGCGGACAAGATGCGTGAAGAAATGAAACCGCAGGCTCTTAAGAGAATCCAGACAAGACTTGTTCTCGAAAAGATTGCAGAGACAGAAAACATTCAGCCTGCAGATGAAGAAGTAAATGAAGAGATCAGCAAGATGGCTGAAATGTATAAAATGGAAGCAGACAAATTAAAAGAACTGCTGGGCGACCGTGAATTAGAGCAGATGAAGAAAGATATGGCTGTACAGAAAGCCGTAACTCTGGTTGCTGATGAGGCAAAGGAAGCCTGAGCAGGAGTGAGTCATCATAACTGATGAGCGAACGAATGGAGGCATATTTATGAGTTTAGTACCTTATGTCATTGAGCAGACGAGCAGAGGAGAAAGAAGCTATGATATCTATTCCCGTCTTTTAAAGGACAGGATCATTTTCCTTGGAGAAGAGGTCAACGATGTCAGCGCAAGTATTGTTGTGGCGCAGCTTCTGTTCCTGGAAGCGGAGGATCCGGGCAAGGATATCCAGCTTTATATCAACAGCCCGGGCGGCTCTGTAACTGCCGGGATGGCGATTTACGATACAATGAAGTATATTAAATGTGATGTTTCCACCATCTGCCTGGGAATGGCGGCCAGCATGGGCGCGTTCCTTCTGGCAGGAGGAACAAAGGGCAAGAGATATGCCCTGCCCCATTCTACGATCATGATCCATCAGCCCTCCGGCGGCGCGCAGGGACAGGCTACGGAAATCCAGATCGTAGCGGATCACATTGCACAGACCAAGAGAACTCTCAACGAGATCCTGGCTGAAAATACAGGACAGCCTATTGAGGTTGTGGAAAAGGATACAGACCGCGATAATTATATGACTGCGGAAGAAGCAAAAGCATACGGACTGATCGACGGTGTCGTCGAACATAAATAGCGCAAACAAGACTCCTCTGACGGGGAGTCTTATCTTGCTTTTATCTCAGCATATTAAAAAGAAAGGAAACGAGAAATATTTATGGCAGACAAAATAAGAGAGGGCAAAGTCAGATGCTCTTTTTGCAAAAAATCTGAGGATCAGGTACGCAAGCTGATCGCCGGCCCGGACGGTGTGTTTATCTGTGATGAATGCATTGGAATCTGCGCGGAGATCATGGAGGAGGAACTGTCCGGATACGGGCAGGACGAGGCGTATGATACGGATATCAATCTGCTGAAGCCGGAGGAGATCCACAGGATACTGGATGATTATGTGATCGGACAAGACGAGGCGAAAAAAGCGCTGTCCGTAGCGGTGTATAACCATTATAAGAGAATTCTGGCTGCCAGGGATCTGGATGTGGAACTTCAGAAGAGCAACATTCTGATGCTGGGTCCTACCGGTTCTGGAAAAACCCTGCTGGCGCAGACACTGGCGCGTCTTCTGAATGTGCCTTTTGCCATTGCAGACGCTACGACTCTTACTGAAGCCGGATATGTGGGCGAGGATGTGGAAAACATTCTTCTGAAGATCATACAGGCGGCGGATTACGACATCGAACGGGCGCAGTATGGAATCATTTATATCGACGAGATTGATAAGATTACCAGAAAATCTGAAAATGCGTCCATTACCCGCGATGTTTCCGGAGAGGGAGTACAGCAGGCGCTTCTGAAGATCCTGGAGGGAACAGTGGCAAGCGTGCCGCCCCAGGGAGGCAGGAAACATCCTCATCAGGAGTTTATCCAGATCGATACCACAAATATTCTGTTTATCTGCGGCGGTGCCTTTGAAGGGATCGAAAAGATCATTGAGGCTAGGAAAGATACGAAATCCATTGGTTTTGGCGCCGAGGTGGCGGCAAAAGAAGAACGGAATGTAGGAGAGGTCCTGAAAGATGTAATGCCGGAAGATTTCATTAAATTCGGTCTGATACCGGAATTTATCGGACGTGTTCCGATTGTGGTAACACTGGACGGGCTGGACGAGGAGGCTCTGATCCGTATACTGCGGGAGCCGAAAAACTCTCTTACAAAACAGTATCATAAGCTTTTTGAGCTGGATGGAGTAGAACTGGATTTCCAGGACGAAGCGCTTAAGCTTGTCGCAAAAAAATCTCTGGAACGTAAAACCGGCGCCAGAGGACTGCGTTCCATCATGGAAAATTCCCTGATGGATCTCATGTATAAAGCGCCTTCGGACCAGAGAATACGAAAGGCCATCATTACGAAGGAGACCGTGGAGGGAACCGGAGAGCCGGAAATTATTTATGGAGAAGTTCCGGCCCAGCCTGTGAACAGAAGAAATTCCCGCTCCAGAAAAAAGGGAAAACCTGAAACGGCCTGAGGAAGGGACTGACATTACATGACACAGTTAATTCAGATACTGCCGGCCATCGCCCTTCGGGGAACTACGATACTGCCGGATATGATCGTTCATTTTGACGTCAGCAGAGAAAGGTCTGTGAAAGCTATCGAGGCGGCGATGCTTCATGACCAGACAATTTTTCTGGTCACCCAGAAAGATCCGGAGATTGAGACGCCGGGGATTGAAGAGCTCTATAAAGTCGGAACAGTCGCCTATATCAAACAGGTGGTGAAGCTTCCCCATAATCTTCTGCGCGTTCTGGTAGAAGGTAAAACAAGAGCGGAGCTTTTAAATATAGAATCGGAAGAACCATATCTGAGGGCGGAGATCACAGGATTTGAATCTGATGCGCAGAATTATTCAGAGCCTGTTCGGGAAGCCATGTACCGGAGCATACGGACACTGTTCCACCGCTATTGTATGGACAGCGGGAAAATCAGCCGTGAGCTGGCGGCCCAGATCCTGAATATCCAGGATATAGAAGAACTGATTTCACAGATTGCGGTAAATCTTCCTCTGTCTTACCAGAACAAACAGAAGATTCTGGAAGCAGTGACCCTGGAGGAGCAGTATGAGGTTCTGGGGGCAATACTGACCAGCGAAACAGAAATCCTTCAGATCGGTCAGGAGCTTCAGCAGAAACTGAAAGAGCGGGTAGATAAAAATCAGAGGGAATATATTTTAAGAGAACAGTTAAAACTGATCCGTGAGGAACTGGGAGAGGATAAAACGTCCGACGCTGCGGAAGAATACCGCAAAAAGCTGGAAGACCTTGAAGCGTCCGAAGAAGTAAAGGAAAAGATATCCAAAGAGATCGACCGCTTTAAAAGCATGTCAGGAAGCGCTGCGGAGAGCAGCGTGCTCAGTACGTATATCGAAACGCTTCTCAGCCTGCCCTGGAACCGCCGTTCTCAGGATTCCGATGATCTGAAAGAGGCGTGGAAGATACTGGAAGAGGGACATTATGGGCTGAAAGATGTAAAGGAGCGGATCATGGAGTTCCTTTCTGTGCGGAAGCTGACGGCAGGAGGGAAAACGCCGATCCTCTGTCTGGTGGGACCGCCGGGCACGGGAAAAACATCTATCGCGAAGTCTGTGGCGGAAGCGCTTCATAAAAAGTATGTAAGGATATGTCTGGGCGGCGTCCGGGATGAGGCGGAGATCCGCGGCCACAGAAAAACATATGTGGGAGCGATGCCCGGCCGCATTACGGCGGCGCTGCAGCAGGCGGGAGTGAGCAATCCCCTGATGCTTCTGGATGAGATCGATAAGACAAGCAGCGATTACCGGGGAGACGTTTCTTCCGCTTTGCTGGAGGTTCTGGATCCGGAACAGAACAGCAGGTTCAACGATCACTATGTGGAAATCGCCCAGGATCTTTCGGAAGTCCTCTTTATTGCCACGGCAAACGATATGCAGGAGATTCCCAGACCGCTCCTGGACCGTATGGAAGTGATAGAAATTTCCGGCTATACGGAAAATGAGAAAGAACATATCGCAAAAGAGCATCTGATACCAAAGCAGATGGAGATCAACGGGATCCAGGAAGGACAGCTTGTCATCCAGACGCCCGTTCTCGGAAAGATCATTAATCAGTATACAAAAGAAGCCGGAGTCCGCAGTCTGGAAAGAAAGATCGGCCAGATCTGCCGCAAGGCAGCCAGACAGCTTATGGAGAACGGCAAAGAAAAAGTGACGGTGAACAGTAAGAATCTGGAAGCTTTCCTGGGACGAAGCCGCTACAGCTATCTGATGGCAAACCAGAAGGACGAGGTAGGCATCGCAAGAGGGCTGGCCTGGACCCAGGTAGGCGGAGATACCCTGCAGATAGAGGTGAACGTCCTTCCGGGAAAAGGAGAACTGGTCCTTACAGGCCAGCTTGGAGACGTAATGAAGGAGTCCGCCCAGGCAGGCATTTCCTATATCCGTTCTGTGGCGGATCAGTACGGCATCGCTCCGGAATTTTTCCAGGAGCATGATATCCACGTACATATACCGGAAGGAGCGGTTCCCAAAGACGGCCCTTCCGCCGGGATCACCATGGCCACTGCAATGCTGTCCGCGATCACAAAAAAAGAAGTAAGGGCGGACGTGGCTATGACGGGAGAGATCACTCTCCGGGGCCGCGTGCTTCCTATCGGCGGCCTGAAGGAAAAGCTTCTGGCGGCAAAATACGCCAAGATTAAAGAGGTGCTTGTTCCGGAGAAGAACAAAGGGGATATTCAGGATATGGATCCGGAGATCCTGAAAGGGCTGAAGATCTTCTATGTAGGCAATATGACGGACGTACTTCATGAAGCCCTGAGAGAACACTGAATACAGAGAGGAAACCAATGGTTATCAAACAAGCAGAATTAGATATTGTATGCGGAGTTACCAGCCGTCTTCCCGATACAGGAATGCCGGAAGTGGCTTTTGCGGGAAAATCCAATGTGGGGAAATCCTCCCTGATCAACGGACTGATGAACAGGAAATCCCTGGCCCGTACCAGCGGACAGCCGGGGAAAACCCAGACCATTAATTTCTATAAGATCAACAGAGAAATGTATCTGGTGGATCTTCCCGGATACGGATATGCCAGGGTATCCCAGTCAGAAAAAGAAAAATGGGGTAAGATGATCGAGCGATATCTTCATACTTCAAAAAATCTTAGAGCCGTCTTTCTTCTGATCGATATCCGGCATGAGCCTTCGGCAAATGACTGTCAGATGTACGAATGGATCCTTCATAACGGTTTTCAGCCGATCATCATCGCCACAAAGCTGGATAAGCTGAAAAGAAGCCAGGTCCAGAAGAATCTGAAAATCCTCAGAGAAGGGCTACGACTGGAAAAGGACGCCGTGGTGATACCTTTTTCGGCGGAAACGAAACAGGGAAGAGATGAAATCTGGGAACTGATCGGAGAGCTGATCACGCCGGATTCCGGGGAAGAATCCTGAAAGGACGGCAGAGAATGGGAATCATCAAAGCAGTAAAACTTGGATTTGACTATTTTAAATACGACGAAGACGGAAACGTGCAGGATACCCAGAGGGCAGTGGATAACGTAAACATAGATATCCAGGAAGGTGAATTTGTGGCTGTGCTGGGGCATAACGGCTCCGGCAAATCTACGCTGGCAAAACACATCAACGCCCTTCTTCTTCCTACAGAGGGAACGATCTGGATTGACGGAATGGACACTCTGAAAGAACCGGAGCTGTGGAAAATACGCCAGAAAGCCGGAATGGTATTCCAGAATCCGGATAATCAGATCATCGGAACAGTTGTGGAAGAAGACGTAGGATTCGGCCCGGAAAACATGGGAGTTCCCACAGAAGACATCTGGAAGAGGGTGGAGGAGAGCCTGGAAAAAACAGGGATGACCGCTTACCGCCATCATTCTCCCAATAAGCTGTCCGGCGGTCAGAAGCAGCGGGTGGCTATTGCCGGAGTGATGGCTATGAGACCAAGATGTATCGTGCTTGACGAGCCTACGGCCATGCTGGACCCAAATGGACGAAAAGAGGTCTTGGAGGCTGTGCGCCAGTTAAACAGACAGGAAAAAGTGACGGTGGTCCTGATCACTCATTACATGGAGGAAGTGATCCATGCGGATCATGTATATGTTATGGACGAAGGCCATGTGGTGATGGAGGGAACGCCCAGGGAGATTTTCTCCCAGGTGGAAACTCTGAAAAAATACCGTCTGGATGTGCCTCAGGTAACCCTTCTTGCCTATGAACTGAAAAAATCCGGAGTCGGTCTTCCGGATGGGATTCTTACTACGGAAGAGCTGGTGAATATTTTATGTCAATAGAGCTGAAAAACGTAACATACACATACAGCCCGGGAACCGCCTATGAGATCCATGCGCTGAAAAACATTAATCTTACTATTCCGGACGGTCAGTTTATTGGTATGATCGGCCACACAGGAAGCGGAAAGTCTACTCTGATCCAGCATTTTAACGCTCTGATCCGTCCTACCTCCGGAACCGTCCTGTATAACGGAGAAGACGTGTGGGCGGAAAATTACAACAGAAAAAATCTGAGAAGCCAGGTTGGACTGGTGTTTCAGTATCCGGAACACCAGCTTTTTGAAAGCGACGTTCTTTCCGATGTGTGCTTCGGGCCTGTAAATCAGGGACTCAGCCGTGAGGAGGCGGAGGAAGAAGCCAGGAAAGCGCTCCTTCAGGTAGGATTTAAGGAAAAAAATTTCCGGAAATCGCCTTTTGAGCTGTCCGGCGGTCAGAAAAAAAGAGTAGCCATCGCCGGAGTTCTGGCTATGAATCCGAAGATCCTGATCCTGGACGAGCCCACGGCAGGCCTTGATCCAAAAGGGCGGGATGAAATACTTGATCAGATTGCGGAACTTCATTTCGCAAGAGGGATCACCATTGTCCTGGTGTCTCACAGCATGGAGGACGTGGCAAAATATGTGGAGCGTCTGATTGTGGTAAACAGGGGAGAACTTCCCTTTGACGGTACTCCGAAAGAAGTTTTTTCCCATTATAAAGAACTGGAGACCATGGGACTTGCGGCGCCGCAGATCACTTACATCATGCACGCCCTGAAAGAAAAGGGGCTGAAGGTGGAAAGCGGAGTCACCACCATTCCCGAGGCAAGAGAGGAAATACTGAAGGCCTTAAGGGAAGCAGGTTCTCCTTTACTGAAAGGAGGACAGGAAAAATGATACGGGATATTACCATAGGCCAGTATTATCCGGCCGATTCCGTGATCCACAGACTGGATCCCAGAACAAAGCTTGCAGGCACTCTGATCTTTATTGTGTCTATATTTTTGTTCCACACAATTCCCGGTTATGCGGTGGCTACCGTCTTTCTGGCGGCGGCGATCAAAATATCCAAAGTTCCGGTGAAATTTATTTTCAAGGGCCTGAAGGCGATTTTTTTCATCCTTCTTATCACCATGGTGTTTAACATGCTTTTAACGCCTGGAGAACCGCTTTGGAGCTTCGGGATACTGAAAATTACAAAAGAAGGAATTTCCATGGCGGTGCGTATGGCGATCCGGCTTATTTATCTGGTGATCGGGTCTTCGCTTATGACACTGACAACCACGCCAAATCAGCTTACGGACGGTCTGGAGAAAAGTCTCAGGCCGTTGAACAAAATACATGTTCCTGTCCATGAGATCGCCATGATGATGTCCATCGCCCTCCGGTTTATCCCGATTTTGCTGGAAGAGACGGATAAGATCATGAAGGCGCAGATTGCCAGGGGTGCAGATTTTGAAAGCGGGAATCTTATCCAGAAGGTGAAAAGCATGGTGCCGCTTCTGGTGCCTCTGTTCATCTCCGCTTTCCGGAGAGCCAATGATCTTGCCATGGCTATGGAAGCCAGATGTTATCACGGCGGCGAACACAGAACCCAGATGAAGCCTCTGCAGTATAAAAAGAGAGACAGGCTGGCTTATCTGGTACTTCTTTGCTATCTGGCAGTTGCGGCAGTCTTTCGCTTTGCCGGAATCTGAATGAAGAAGAAAGGGAAAATATGAAACGAGTAGGGCTTGTAGTGGCCTACGACGGCACAAATTACTGTGGATGGCAGATACAGCCAAACGGAGTGACAATACAGGGAGTTCTGAACGAAGCCCTGTCAGAGCTTCTGGGGGAAAAGATCGAAACTATGGGCGCCAGCCGCACGGATGCGGGAGTCCACGCTCTTGGCAATGTGGCGGTGTTTGATACGAATACCAGGATCCCCGGGGAAAAAATTTCCTATGCTCTGAACCAGCGGCTTCCGGAAGATATCCGGATACAGCTTTCAGAAGAAGTAGAACCGGATTTTCATCCCAGATACTGTGACAGTGAGAAAACATACGAGTACAGGATCCTGAACAGAAGATTTCCGGTTCCCACAGAACGGCTTTATTCTTATTTTTATCATTATAAACTGGATGTGGAAAAAATGCGGGAGGCTACTTCCTACCTTATCGGAAGACATGATTTTGCCAGCTTCTGCGGCACGGGAGCCCAGGTGAAATCCACTGTGCGCACAGTGACGGCCATTGAGGTGTGGAAGGACGGAGACATGATCACAATCCGCGTGTCCGGAGAAGGGTTCCTTTACAACATGGTCCGGATCATAGCCGGGACACTGATCCAGGTGGGGAACGGACAGTATCCCCCTGAGAGAGTAAGAGATATACTCAACGCCTGCGACCGGGCTGCGGCGGGACCAACGGCTCCTGCCCACGGACTGACATTGATGGGAATACAGTTTTACGACTGATAAGCCAAATGGAAGATCCTGTTCCTGCGCACGGGAGACAGGGTACTGTGCCTGTAAGCGAGAGGGATTAAAAATAAAACAGCAGAAGAGCGGTTTGACAGAAAGCGCCCTTCTGCTGTTTTTTGCAATATTGCGGCTAAATTGTCACTGGCATCAATAATATTCGTGATCGATCTGGATCACGGCGAAATATTTTCCGCCAAGATACTGATGGATACGGCTTTTCAGTTCATTGACGATCTCATTGTCCGTAAGCTTCGAGCCGCTGGGAACGGAGATATCGAAGATCAGATTTGTCCGGGTGTTTCCTCTCACCATACGGAAATCATGGATGCTCAGTGTGCTGTCAAAATCTCTGACGATCTGGTATACCTTTTCCTTCATTTCCAGAACTTCCGCATCGTTGGTAACGATGGGATCCATGTGGATGGTCGCGGAGCAGTGGAGCTTTTCCTGAAGCTCGTGTTCGATATGGTCGATCTGTTCGTGGATGGCCTGGATATCCCCCTGGGCGTCTACCTCGGCATGGAGCGAGATCATCAGCCTGCCAGGACCATAGTCATGTACGACCAGGTCGTGTATATCGTAGACCAGAGGATGGGAAATGACAATCTTCCGGATTTCCTTTATAAATTCTTTTTTTGGCGGCTGACCGAGAAGAAGATCCATGGTTTCTTTTAAAGTGGACCCCCCGGTATAAAGAATGAAAATTCCCACCAGCACGCCGAACCAGCCGTCCAGAAGGAGCCCGGTAAGCTGGCTGATCACTGTAGCCGCCAGAACAAGGGCAGTAGACACGGTGTCGCTTAAACTGTCCATAGCGGTGGCCTTCATAGCGGCGCTGTCTATCTTGGAGCTGATGGAGCGGTTGTAGTAAAACATATATAATTTTACCAGAATAGAGGCGGCGAGAATTCCCAGAATAACCGGGCTGCTGTCGATGGCTTCCGGATGTATGATTTTTTCTACAGAGGATTTGACAAGCTCAAAGCCCATGATCAGGATGGCGACTGACACCAGAAGTCCGGAAATATATTCCATCCGACCATGCCCGAAGGGATGTTCCGGATCAGGTTTCTGGCCGGAGATCCGGAAACCGATCAGGGTTATAATAGAAGATCCGGCGTCGGACAGGTTGTTGAAGGCGTCTGCGGTAATGGCAATAGAGTGGCTTAAAGTGCCTGCGATCCATTTTCCAAGAAACAGCAGAAGGTTCAGGCCTATTCCTGCAGCCCCGCAGAGCGTACCGTATGCCTGACGCACCTGAGGGGATGAATAATTCCGGCGGTCTTTTATAAATAAAACAGATAACAAGTGAATCATAATTACATCTCCCTGTATAATTTTATTCTTTCGATATTAGCACATTCTATTATAAAATTCCAGAAATATTTACAATTTTAACAGAAAATGATATATTTCAAATAGGAAAGTAAACAGAAAACTTAGCGGGAGAAAATATATGAAGAATCTGGAAAGTATTGCAATGCTGATCGACGCCGATAATACGCAGCTTTCAAAGCTGGAAGCCGTTATTCAGGAAATTTCCGCCAAAGGGCGTATAGTTGTGAAAAGGGCATATGGAAACTGGCGGAAGGAAACTCTGAAGAACTGGGAGGAGGAACTGAAGCGCCTGGCGATCAAAGCGGAACAGCAGTTTGATTATGTATCCGGAAAAAACGCCACAGATATGGCGCTGGTGATCGACACGCTGGATCTGCTTCACAGAGGACTGTATGACGCTTTCGTGATCGTTGCCAGCGACAGCGATTACACGCCCCTTGCCATTAAGCTTCATGAGTCGGGGGTCTACGTTATGGGAGTAGGAGAAAAAACAACTCCGGTGGCCTTCCGCAACGCCTGTGATGAATTCGTATTCCTTGAGAACCTGAATAAGAACACAGACATTCGCGGTTCCGCGGAAAATGAGAAAAATAACGCGAAGAAAGAAATGCAGATTTCCGAAGAAGCGGCGGAGTATCCACAGGAGGAAGATATAAAAGAGATCCACAAACTGCTCCGGATCGCCTGGGACAAATATCAGGAAAACGACGGGTATGTGAATGTAAGCTCGGCGGGCCAGTATATCAAGCGGGCAAAGCCCGATTTCGACGCAAGGACTTACGGTTTTTCCAAGCTCCCGGATCTTGTGGAGGCTTTCCCGAAAAAATATTCCATGAAACGCTACAAGGGAAAGGGAACCGTAACCATCATTGCCTATAAATGTATTTGATGACGGCAGACAAAAGCCGGGCTTCATGCAATAGCAACACAGTATTTTAACAGCCAGAGGAGAATCAGCATGGACAGACAGATAACAGAGCGGCAGATACAGTTCACGGCGGACGCCATTCTGATCGTGGACGACAGTGAACTGAACAGAGCGATACTGAAAGAAATATTCAAAGATTCCTATGAGATCATGGAGGCGGAAAACGGACAGGAATGCCTGGAAAAACTTCTGGAAAACAAAGAACGTATCTGCGCCGTTCTTCTGGATGTGATGATGCCGGTAATGGACGGAATGGAACTTCTGAGACGGCTGGAGGCCGATACAGACATCCTGGATACCATACCTGTATTTCTCATTACGGCAGAGGCCGGAGAACAGGTGGTAAAAGAAGGCTACCGTCTGGGCGTTATGGACGTGATCGAAAAACCGGTGGTTCCGTATGTTGTAAAACGACGCGTGGACTCCGTGGTGGAATTATTTCTTTCCAGACGGAAGCTCAGCCGTCTGGCAGAATACCAGAGACAGGAGCTGATCAACAGGGAACTGGAGATCATGGACCTGAACCGGGGCATGATCGAGGCGCTGGCCACCGCGATCGAGTTCAGAAGCGGGGAATCCGGGGACCATGTCCAGAGGATCAGCGGGATTACGGAATATCTTCTGATGCATACAGATCTGGGCACCGGACTCCAAAGAGAAGAGATCCGCCTGATCTCCATGGCCGCCATTATGCATGACGTGGGAAAAATCGCCATATCCGACGCGATCCTGAACAAACCGGGAAAGCTGACGGCAGAGGAATTCGAGATCATGAAGACACATACCGTACAGGGCGCCCGGCTTCTGGAAAAAATCCCCCAGCTCCGGAAACATGCGGTGTTCCATTACGCCTATGATATTGCCCGCCATCATCATGAACGCTGGAACGGGAAGGGATATCCGGACGGACTGTCAGGAGAGGCCATCCCCGTATGGGTGCAGGTGGTGTCCGTGGCGGACGTTTACGACGCGCTGGTGAGCAAACGTGTCTACAAAGACGCCTATGGATTCGACGAGGCGCTGGAAATGATCAGCAGCGGCCAGTGCGGCCAGTTCAGTCCCCGTCTGATGGAGGCGTTCACAGGAGCCGAAAAAGAACTGCGTAAGCTGTATCATACAAAACAGACAGGCGGGGAATCCGTCTCCGGGTAAAGAAAAGGATGTGAGAGAAAATGAATGAAGAGATAAAAAAGAAACTGGAACAGGCCGGGACAGATATAGCGTCCGGGACAGAGCGGTTTATGGGAAACGAGGCTCTGTACTGGAAATTCATTCTGAAGTTCCCTGACGACGGCAACGCGGGAGATCTGGAAACAGCGCTGAAAGAGGGAGATGTAAAAAAAGCCTTCCAGGCGGTCCACAATCTGAAAGGAGTATGCGGAAACCTTTCGTTCCGGCGATTGTATGAGATTTCCTCCCGGATGACAGAACTTCTCAGAGCGGAAAAACTTGAGGAAGCCCGGGAACTGTTTCCGGAATTCCACAACTGTTATCTTGAGCTTATTGACATTCTCAGGGAGTACAGATGATGGCAAAGAAAAAACGTGAGGCCGCAGGCGGCATGAACAATATAAAAAGAAGAGTTGTGATACTGATCGCTGTTGCGGCCATGGCTGTCTGCAGTCTTGTCGTGGTAAGAGGCGTGCTTCTTGCCAACGCGCAGAGGATGGGAAATGAGATCGCCCACAGCTACTCGGTGGAAAACACGCGGAACCTCATAGGATACGAGACAATGCTGCGTCTGTGCACCGGGTACATTGACCAGCAGCTGAAAAGCAGCAGCGATCCGGAAACCTGGATTCAGATTTTTATGCAGAGCCTTGTGGATATCGTGGGCGAAGACGAGATAGATCCCTATGCGGTGATCGACGGAAAGATCGTTGCCGCGGATCCCTGGGAGGGAGACGGGGATTATGATGTGGAGAATACTTCCTGGTACACAGAGGCTGTGGAGGCCGACGGCGAAGTTATTTTTACAGACGCCTATGAGGACGCTGTCTCCGGGGAACTGGTGATCACCATTGCCCAGGAAGGAGAAGTTCCGGGCAATGTGGTGGCTTTTGATATCTTTCCCCGGCAGTTCCATTCCCAGACGGATAAACAGGAGAGACGTCTTCCGGAGGGAAGCGCGTTCCTTCTCTGCGATTCATCCGGTACGCTTCTGTATTCGGAAACCAGGGCCGACATTCCCCGTGAACAGATCCAGAGTTATATAAATACCATTATCGACAGGATCAAAGACGGGACTTTTGACAGCAACAGCGCCTATATCCACACGCCGGGACAGGAGAAAAGAGCCGCCTATTTCGATATAACCACCAACGGATGGCTCTCTATTGTCACCATACCGTACAGCTCCCTTCTGGGAGGGGTACGGACGATATCCATATGGTTTGTGGCAATCCTTCTGGTGTTCCTTGCGGTTTTCGTGATCATGAGCGTCCGGGAGGAGAGAATGAACCGCACCTGGCGCAGGACGAACGAGACGGTGCGCGTTCTGGGAAATTCATTTTACGCCATCTATCGCATGGATTTTTCCCGGGGAACCTATGACATGATCAAGGGCTCCGACTATATGCGGAGAAAAATCCCGCCTCAGGGAGATTACGATCTTCTCATGAACACCATGGGAGAACTGATGAAGCCGGATGTATTTGAAGATTTTAGAAAAAGCTTTTCTCTGGAGAATATCAGAAGCCTTGTATCAAGAAGAGTACGGGATTACGGCGGAGATTTCCAGCGTGTTTTCGACGGATCCTACTGCTGGGTAAACGTCCGTCTCCTTTTCGACGAATCCCTGAATCCCGAGGAGGCGGTGCTCTGTTTCCGTATGGTGGACGACGAAAAGAAAGAGCAGCTGAGCCAGATAGAACTTCTGAAGGAGTCCCTGAAGGCCGCCAGAGAGAGCGAGGAATCCAAGAATTCTTTCTTTTCCAATATGTCTCATGATATGAGGACTCCTCTGAACGCGATCATCGGACTGTCGGAGCTGGCGGAAAAGCATCTGGACGACCCGGAAAAAATGAAAGACTATATGTCGAAGATCAATTTTTCCAGCCAGCAGCTGCTGGGACTGATCAATGATATTCTGGAGATATCTAAACTGGAAAAAGGAAAGATCACTCTGGACACAAAACATTTTGATCTGAAAAAGTGTATTGCCGACTGTGCGGATATGGTGCGGGATCAGATAAAAAGAGAGGGGAAAACATTTACCCTTGATTTTGACATTAAGACAAAAGAAGTATACGGGGATTCCTTCCGCGTGACGCAGATCCTCAGCAATCTTCTGTCCAACGCAGTGAAATTCACCTCGGAGGGGGATACCATATCGCTGAAAGTATCGGAAAGGCAGAACAGTGATTTTGTGAAATATAAGCTGGTCCTTAAGGACACAGGAGTCGGTATGTCCCGGGATTTTCTGGACAGGATCTTTATCCCCTATGAGCGGGAGGTAAGATTCGGCGCGAAGAATGTATCCGGAACAGGGCTTGGAATGCCTATCGTAAAAAATATCCTCTCCCAGATGAACGGAGAGATTTCCGTGGAGAGCGAGCTGGGAAAGGGCAGTGCTTTTACCGTTATCCTTCCATTCCGCAAAGCCGATGTGGAGGAAGAGATGGAAAATAATCCGGTTCCCGGAAAAACGTCCGGCAATGAGAGGGACATTGCGGGAAGCGGCGAGGAGAAAAAAGCGGACCAGGCAGAGAGTGGAAAATCTGAAGAGGATTTCTTAAGGAACAGAAAAATCCTTCTGGCGGAAGATAACGAGATCAATATGGAGATCGCCTGCGAGCTTCTGGATATGTACGGCGCGCAGGTGGTAAAGGCGTGGAACGGAAAAGAGGCGGTGGATCTTTTCGCCGCCTCCGGGGAAGACGAGTTCGACGTGATCCTGATGGATATGCAGATGCCGGAGATGGACGGCTGCGAAGCGGCGAGGACGATCCGGAAGATGAAACGCCGGGACGCGGAGAAGATCCCGATCATCGCTGTGACAGCCAATGCCTTTGCCGAGGATCTTTCCGCAACAGCAGCGGCGGGAATGAACGCGCATATCTCCAAACCCATTGATTTCGGCCTTTTGTGTAAAACTCTGAAAGAGATGATAGACCGGCAGGGGAACGTCTGACAGAAAATTCATATTTGGCCGGAATATTTGATTTATATTTTACAGAGTGGCGCAGGCAGTTTTAATAATTGAATGTTAATCTCTTTCTATCGGGGCATCGCTCCTGAGAAGAAAATCAATTATGAAAAAGAGAAAAAAGGAGATCAACATTTTATGAACGCAAAAAAACTCAGTGCATTTTTACTGGCTGCAGCTATGATGGTACCGTGCGCAGCGCCTGCACAGGCAGTATTTGCCGCAGAAACAACAGAAACTGCTGACGCAGCAGCCACAACAGAAGAAGCCGCTGCAGAAGAAACTGCTGAAACAGCTGCAGACGAGGCAGCGACCGCGGCAGCACCGAAGTATGTGTTCCTTTTTATTGGCGACGGAATGAGCTATCCTCAGATCCAGACCACAAACTATTACCTCAACGCCATTGAAGACGACGGGGACGACATTCTTACCAGCGAGAGCAAGCTGAACATGATGAACTTCCCGGTAGCCGGATCCGCTCAGACTTACGACAGCACATCTTTCTGCCCGGATTCCGCTTCCACAGCGACCTCTATCGCTACCGGTCACAAGACCTACAGCGGAACCATCAACATGGACGAGACCATGCAGACTCCTTATGAGACCATCGCGGAGAAGGTGAAAGAGCAGCTTGGCTACAAGGTTGGAATCCTTTCCACCGTAAACCTGAACCACGCGACGCCAGCGGCTTTCTATGCGCATCAGGCTTCCAGAAGCAGCTACTATGAGATTGGCCAGGAAATGATCGAAAGCGGATTTGACTATTTCGCAGGCGGCGGACTGTTAAGCCCCACCGGTGAGAACGAAGATCAGACAGATCTCTATCAGCTTGCAGAAGAAGCGGGCTATACTGTAGTTAAGACAAAGGCAGAGGCGGAAGCCCTTACCGCAGAGTCCGGAAAAACTATCGTGATCGACGAGACCCTGGCTGACGACGACGCTATGAGCTATGACATGGATCTGGAAGAAGGCGAGTGGGCGCTTGCAGATTATGTGGAAAAAGGAATCGAGGTTCTGGATAACGAGACCGGTTTCTTCATGATGGTAGAAGGCGGAAAGATCGACTGGGCATGTCACGCGAACGACGCCGGCGCCACCATTACAGACACAGTCGCTCTGGATGAGGCTGTAGGCAAAGCGGTTGAATTCTACAATGAGCATCCGGACGAGACTCTGATCCTGGTGACAGGCGACCACGAGACCGGCGGTCTGACAATCGGTTTCGCAGGAACAGACTATGACACCTTCCTTACCAATCTGACAAACCAGAAGATTTCCTACGCGAAATTCGATTCTGACTATGTGGCAGGATACAAAGAGAACAAGACTGATTTTGAAACCGTTATGCAGGATGTGACGGAACTGTTCGGCCTTCAGGCTCCTCAGGGAACCACAGAGACCACCAATCAGGCGGACAGCAAGGATGAGCATCCGGAAGGAGAAGAAAGCGGCACTCTCGTTATGACAGACTATGAGTATCAGAAGCTGCAGGCTGCATACGAAGAGACTATGAGCCGTACCGGCGAGGAAGAAGAATTCGGTCAGGAAGAGTATGTATTATACGGAAGCTATGAGCCGCTTACCGTAACGATCACTCATATCCTGAACAACAAATCCGGTATCGACTTCTCCTCCTACGCGCACACAGGACTTCCTGTGGAAGTGTTCGCAATGGGCGTCGGCCAGGAGCAGTTCGGCGGATACTATGACAACACCGATATCTACAACAAAATGGCAGCAATCACAGGAGTACAGTAAAAATAATGACGGACAGACTGAAAAAATACTCTGTTTCCATCATTGCGGTATTGCTGATCGTCATCCTCATAGCCCTTCCTACGGGCTATGAGGATGCTGTCATTTATCAGGGAACAGACAAAGTAAAAGCAAAAGTTTTATCAACAGACGAAAGTGCGGTGCGAAGCTCGGGCCTCATCCAGTCGGGGGAACAGTACTGCGAGGTGGAGCTTCTGGAAGGAAAGTTCAAGGGAGACGAGACCAGGGCGGTAAATATGCTCAGCGGCTCTCTGGAATCCGACAAGATTTTTGAAGAGGGCGACGTGGCCCACGTAGTGGTAAGCTATAACGACGACGGCATCACTTCCGTAACGATGAACGATCATTACCGGATCGACAAAGAACTGATACTGGCGGGGATCTTCATCCTGTTCCTGATCCTGTTCGCGGGAGGGACGGGCCTGCGGGCGGTGTGTTCTTTCGCCATTACCATCCTCACCATCTGGAAGATCCTGGTGCCCGCCTATCTGGGCGGGGCGAATCCCATCTGGTGCGGTATCCTGATCACGGCTTTTCTGACCCTTCTGATCATCTTCTTTGTATACGGATTTGACATGAAGACGCTGGCCGCCTGCGGAGGCGCGTTTCTCGGCGTGCTGGTGACATGTATCCTGGGGTGTGTTTTTACCGACGCCTTCAAGATCCACGGCGCGGTGATGTCCTATTCGGAGAGCCTCCTGTACGCGGGATATCAGGATCTCAGCCTGACCAGGATCTTTATGAGCGCGATCTTCATCGGGGCTTCCGGAGCAATGATCGATCTTTCTGTGGATATCACCTCTGCGGTCAACGAGGTGGTGCACAAGAAGCCGGGCATCGGATGGAAAGAAGCGATGCTTTCGGGAATGAATGTGGGGCGCGCGGCGATGGGAACCATGACCACGACACTCCTTCTGGCATATTCCGGAGGATACATAGCGCTTCTGATGACTTTCATGGCGCAGGGAACGCCCATCGAAAACATCCTGAATTATAAATATGTTTCCGCCGAGATCCTGCAGACGATCGTGGGAAGCCTGGGACTTGTGACGGTGGCTCCCCTTACGGCGCTGACCAGCGGAATCCTGCTTACAGGAAAGCGGTATAAAGCTGTTGTAATGAGACAGAATGCCGGAGAGCAGGAGGAAGACGCCGCTTCAGACGCACCTGCCCTGACGGAAGGAAATTAAAGGAGGAGAATACAGGTCTATGGAAGGATATCAGGAACTGAAGGAACTGTGGATATTAAAAGACTGTAAGCAGGATACCTGCCGGGATTTCATACAGTATGGAAAGATCGTGACATATCCCAGGAACCGTTTCTGTATCCGGGCCCGTGAAGAGAATTCCAATATATTTTTTATTCTGGAAGGAAAGGTTCAGATCTATAATCTGACGAAATGCGGGAAAAAGAAAATATTATTTGTATTGGGAAAGCATAATATCGCCAATGAGAGCCTTGTGGCGGACTTTAATACGATCTTCTGTGAAACGCTGGAGAAATGCAGTTTCTTTGTGATCAGAAAAGACAGAATGATGCAGCTGATGGAACAGGACTTCGCCTTGACGAAGAATCTGTTCCGGTATCAGGAACGGAAACTCTGGCGGCTGGGACATCAGCTGAAAAATACTGTTGGCAGTATTTATCTGGAGAGAAAACTTGCCTCCAAACTCTGGAAGCTGGCAAGGGATTTTGGCATCCCGTCCGAGAAGGGAATTAAGATCGATATGGATCTGCCGGTGACGTTTCTGGCGGATCTTCTGGGGGTTCCCAGAGAAACGGCGTCCCGTGTCTGCGGGAAACTGCAGGACTTTGGCCTGATCATAATGGAGAAAAAGAAAATCTATATTCCGGATCCGGCTAAAATGGCTGCTTTTTACAGAACAGGAGAATATTAAATAATCGGTATGAAACGATATTCCGTGAGATATGTCACGGAATATTTTTTTGTCTTCGGATATGATGCAGAAGACACGGGGAATATTTAACCATTCGCGGGGACGCACGGAGATCCGAAGATGTATACAGAAACTTCGGATTTCGTCTCATCGCGGCGGGTCTTGAAGAAAAGGAGTAGAATTATGGGATATCAGTTGGAAAGACAGACTGCTGATGAAATATTCAACTGTCTGAAACAGGATTACGATATTTTCGCGCCGAAGCTTTTCGCCGGTGAGGGATGCTTTTCTGACACGGATGTGATCCGTTACGGGAAAGTGGAATCGTTGGATGAAATCTGCTGGAGCAGGAGATCGGATTATTCGTTTAAGGAAGCGTTTCTTTCTGTGAACGAGGTTCTTTTTTATTTTACAGAGGACAGCACATCAGTGCCGGCGTGCAGGAAAAAACCGGCGCTGATCTTTCTGTGGAGCTGTGATCTTCATGCCCTGAGAAGACTGGACGCGATTTATCTCACCAATGGACCGGAAGATTTTTATTATAAGCGCCTCAGGGAAAACGCCCGTTTTGTGCTGATGGGATGTGAGGAGACCTGTGATACTGGATTCTGTGTCAGTATGGGAACAAACTGTACGGAAGATTATGATCTCTATCTGAAAGTGGAGGGAGATTCTGTCCTGGCAGATCTGAAGACAGGGGAATTTCAGAAATACTTTGACGGAAAAGACTGCCGGGAACAGGAAGTGATTCCTGACCATGTGACAGAGAACAGAGAAAAAGTGACACTTCCCCGAAATCTTTCCATAGAGACTTTTTCGGATCCGGTATGGGAATCTTACGGAAGCAGATGTATCGGCTGCGGCCGCTGCAATTTCGTCTGTCCTACCTGTACCTGTTTTACTATGCAGGATATCATTTACCGGGATAATGAAAATACGGGAGAGCGGAGAAGAGTCTGGGCGTCTTGTCAGGTGGACGGATATACGGACATCGCGGGAGGAAACAGTTTCCGAAAAAATCAGGGAGAGAGAATGCGCTTTAAGGTAATGCATAAGATCTATGATTTTGAAAAAAGATTCGGCTTTCCCATGTGCGTGGGCTGCGGCCGCTGCGATGCCGTCTGTCCGGAATATATCTCCTATGTAAATATTATCAATCGTCTGGCAAAGGAGGAAGCGTAAATGAAAAATGAATACATTCCTTTTTCCTCTCAGGTAAAAGAGATCATTCCGCATACAGATATAGAATATACTTTCCGCATGAGTTTTCCTGAAGCCGGCAGAGTAAAGCCGGGACAGTTCTTTGAAGTGTCCATCCCCAAATACGGCGAGGCGCCGATCTCAGTCAGCGGCATCGGAGAGGATTATGTAGATCTGACGATCCGCAGGGTGGGAAGAGTCACCAATAAGATATTCCAGCATTACGTGGGCAATACACTTCTGATGCGGGGGCCTTATGGAAACGGCTTCGATATTGAGAATTTTAAAGGAAAAGAAATTGTGGTGGTGGCAGGAGGCACCGGACTTTCTCCTGTTAAGGGAATTGTGGACTATTTTGCCGGGCGTCCGGAGGAAGCCGTCAGCGTCACTCTTATCGCAGGTTTCAAATCCCCGCAGGATATCCTGTTCAGAAAAGATTTTGAACAGTGGGAAAAGAGAATTCATGTGATCAGGACGGTGGATTCCGCGTCGGAGGGATATGAGGGCCTTACCGGAATGGTTACAAAATATATCCCTGATCTTCCCATAGCAGATCCGGACAACACAGTTTTCATAACGGTAGGGCCTCCGGTAATGATTAAGTTTACTATTATGGAAATACTGAAGCGGGGAATAAAAGAGGGAAATATCTGGATTTCCCATGAGAGAAAGATGTGCTGCGGCCTGGGTAAATGCGGACACTGCAAAATGAACGATACCTACGTATGTCTTGACGGACCGGTATTTAATTACGCGGAAAGCCGGGATCTCATCGATTAAACAGGAGGAGTGGATTATGGGTCTGGATATAAATACGAAACTTGCGAAAAAGAACGCCTACAGGATCGGTAAGGCGCGGGGTGAAGGCGCTTCCCGTATCCGTGTTCCGGGAGGATATCTCAAGGCGGAAATCCTGGGAATGGTGCAGGAGATCGCGGAGAAATACGGAAACGGTATTGTACATCTTACCACCCGTCAGGGCTTTGAGATCGAAGGCATACGTCTGGAAGATATGGATGAGATCAACGAGATGCTCCAGCCGATCATAGAACTTCTGGATATCAATCAGAAAGAGCCGGGAACAGGATATCCCGCTTCCGGCACAAGAAATATCAGCGCGTGTATCGGAAATAACGTCTGTCCTTTTGCCAACTATAATACCTCAGAATTTGCAAAAAGAATTGAAAAAGAGATTTTTCCCAATGATCTTCACTTCAAGGTGGCTCTCACGGGCTGTTCCAACGACTGCGCCAAAGTCAGGATGCACGATTTCGGGATCATCGGTATGACCATGCCTCAGTATGATCCTTCCAGATGCGTCAGCTGCCAGGCCTGCGTCAAGGGGTGCAGAAGCCTTTCTGTGGACGCTCTGCATATGGAGAATTATAAGATCGTCCGGGATCATGAAAAATGCATCGGCTGCGGAGTCTGTATAACAAAATGTCCTACCAGGGCGCTGACGAGGAGCCCGAAGAAATATTATAAATTAACGCTGATGGGAAGAACCGGAAAGAAAAATCCCAGACTGGGAGAGGACTTCCTGATCTGGACAGATGAGGATACTATTGTAAAGATCATCTTGAACACTTACCGGTTTGTAAAGGAGTATATCGATCCCGGAGCGCCGGGCGGAAAAGAGCATATCGGTTATATCATCGACAGAGTGGGATTTGCGGAATTTAAGAGATGGGCGCTGGAAGGCGTAGAACTTCTGCCGGAGACAGAGATCAGAGAGTGTGTATACTGGAGCGGGATACATTTTGGCCGGTGAAAATAATATCCAAACAGAGGTGCGGGGCTGATTTTCAGCCCCGTTTTTGTGATGAAATTATTTGGTGTTATAGAGAAAGAAGTGTTATAATATCGTCAGAGACAGAAAAACCGAACCCGAACAGGCCTGTCTGAAGATCAGGAATGTTCCGGTCAGCCTGTATGTTAGCGAAATCAACAAAGACCAGGGAGGTAATGCAAAATGACAAAAGAAGTACAGCAGTATGTAATTGAAAGATCAAAAGAGCTCATAGCGGCTGCCACCGCCTGTCAGGAAGTGAAAGACGCGGCGCGGAAATGGATCGATTCCGTGGGAACAGAGAAGGAAGCGGAAGAGACCGGGAAATATATTGAAGAGCTGGAAGCGGATATTGTTACTGTGGACGGTCTGATCAGTTTCGCGGAGTCCGAGATGGGCGCGAAAGTGTTCGGCGGAGAAGAGCAGGCCAAAGGCGTTGCCGCTCACGGAAGAGAGATCAAAGCCGCAGGGGCGAAATACTGTGACTGCCCGGCATGCGCGGCAGTGGAAGCCATCCTTGCGAAGAAGGATGAGATGCTGGCGTAAAATATAGTAATAAAAAGATAAGAAAATCCCCTGGAATTGCTTCCAGGGGATTTTGCCAATAACCAGTCTGAAAATATCATCAGTTTCTTTCCGGTTCAGGAGACTTCATCCGCAACAAGAAAATTTACATTATTATCATATTCAGTCCTGTCTATGTCCAATGGCAGAGTATCTGTGATCAGATAATCAATAGTTCCGCTGAAATCAACGGCTTTTCCTATGTAGGATTCATTAAATTTAGTATGATCCGCCAATACAAATTTTTGTTTTGCAGAGTTTAGCATTGCTTTTTTCAAACCGACATCATTTAGATTCCGGTCTGAATATCCATATGCTGCATCAATACCGGATATACCGATAAAACATTTATCACTGCGGATATTTGCAAGCATTTGATTTGTAAGCGAACCATAGGAGCAGTCTGCTGTAGGATTATACTCGCCGCCAATCAAAATCAGGTGAAAATCATTTCTGGGTTTCAGCAGAGTAATAAGCGGCAGCGAATTTGTAATTATCGTCAGATCTTTTACAGATCCATCCAGAAGTAATTTTGCGAATTCATATACTGTGGTAGAGCGATCCAGAATAAGCGCGTCGCGATTGTCCACAAATTTGTAAGCTACTTTTGCGATAGCTTTTTTTTCGTTTATACACCGGGTAGTAAGCTGTTCTATAGAAATATCTGTATTAACAGGAGAAAATGAAATTGCGCCTCCATGAATCCGTCTGAGCAGTTTCTGAGACTGAAGATCATCCAAATCTTTTCGGATGGTTACTTCAGTAGTGTCCAGGATCTGGCTTAATTCGTTAACTTTTACTATTTTTCGGGAGTTTACCATTTCTAAGATTTTTCTTTTTCGTTCTTCTGCCAGCATAAGGGCCTCCAATTCGCTATATTATTAATGACTTTATAGCTCTAATTTTTTTTTATTATATCGTAAGAAAACAAAAAAAACAATAACCTAACAGATGATTTAGAAAATTCTGGATACAAAGAAAATCGTAAATTTCAACAAAAAAAGTTTGAAAAAATTGTGCAAATATACGAAATACACAAAAAATGAAAAAATCTATTGAAAGTTATCGAAAGATATGATAAAAATAAATTACGAAAACAAAATAAAACAAAAATAAACGAAAGGAGAGAAACTATGAAGAAAAAACTGTGGAGTATTCTTTTATGTTCGGCGATGATCGCCACAGGAGGAACTGGATTGGGAATGCAAACGGTATATGCCGAAGAAGCGGAGGAATCTTACACCGTAGGATTTATCGTAGGTTCCAGAGAACATGTATTCTACAACCTGATTGAAGATGCCATTGAAGAAAAATGTGCGGAACTTGGCATTGAAGCAATCTGCTATGACGGCGAGCTGGATGCGAATATCCAGTCAAATCATATCGAGAATCTGGTTGCTCAGGAAGTAGACGCTATCGCGCTTGCAACAGTTGACGCAGCAGGTGTAGGACCGGCTATTGAAGCAGCTGATGAGGCGGGAATACCGATGTTTACTTTTGATTCCCCGTGTAACACAGTAGACTGCATTATCTGTCATGTGGGTACAGACAATGTAGAGGGAGGAAGACTTGGAGCTCAGGAATGCCTCAGACTCCTTGGCGATGAAGGCGGAACGGCTGCGATTATTGGAAATCCTGCTTCTTCTTCCTGTCTGGACAGAGAAAACGGATTCCTGGAAGTTATGGAAAATGAAGCTCCCGATAATGTTGAAGTAGAATTCAACGGCAACTATCAGGGTGATGCAAACGTAGCCTCCTCTCTGGTTCAGGACTGGCTTACAGCAGATCCGAACCTTGGCGTGATCTTTGCTACTGGCGATCCGGCATGTACAGGAGCGCTGGCTTCTATTAAATCAGCGGGCGCTGATACGTTGATCGTAGGTTATGACGGCAATCCGGAAGCGATTGAAGCTATTTATGCTCAGGATGGAGACGGTAAATGGTGGGTATCCGAAATTTCTCAGGATCCGCCCAAAATCGGACATACCATTGTAGAACAGATTTACAAATATCTCACTACCGGAGAAGTGGACGCAGAAGAGATTCCAATCGAACCATATATTATTACATATGAGTATATCGAGGAAAATGACCTGATGAGTGAAGAATAAGGAAACATAGTAAAAAAGGAGGGTGCGTTTTCATGCACCCTCCTGTTAATTACAGGGAATAACGATCAGGAGGGCCGAAAGTGAAAAAAGAATCAGATAAAAATACACAAAATCCTATTTTGCAGATATCCCATATAACAAAAACTTTTCCTGGAGTCAAAGCCCTGACAGATGTTTCGATAGATTTTTATCCTGGTGAAGTACATGCGCTGCTTGGTGAAAACGGCGCGGGAAAATCTACTTTGATAAAGATTGTTTCCGGTGTATATACACCGACGGACGGGAAAATGATTTTTGACGGACAGGAGCGTTCTTATAAAAATCCGGGAGAAGCCCTGAATGCCGGGATTTCCGTAATCCATCAGGAACTGAGTATCGCTAATGATCTTTCAGTGGCAGAGAATATTTTTGTGGGAAGAGAACCTGTACGTGGGAAAAATAAATTTTTGCTTGACCGCAGGAAGATGGAAGCGGATGCTCAGGAAGCTCTTGACTTTATGAAAGTTAATTTTAAAGCTACAGATATAGCGGGGGAACTCTCAGCCGCACAACAGCAGATGATAGAAATTGCGAAAGTAATTACCCGAAATTCGAAAATGGTGATCATGGATGAACCGACTTCTTCACTTTCAGAAAGTGAGATTGAAGCGCTGTTTTATCAGATAAAACTTCTTAAAGAAAAAAACGTGGCAATTATCTATATCACACATCGTTTAAAAGAACTTCAGGAAATTGTTGACCGTGTAACAATACTTCGTGATGGAGAGGTGGTAAAGAAGTCGTTATTTAAAGATATTACCGAAGCGGAAATTGTTACCAATATGGTCGGCCGTGAAATCACCAATTATTACAACAAACAGGAACATCATCGTCAGGAAGAGATGCTGAGAGTAGAGGGACTCAGTTCAGGAAATGTGTTTTCGGATATCTCGTTTTCGGCATACAAGGGTGAGATCCTGGGGTTTGCCGGACTGGTAGGCGCCGGAAGAACGGAAGTAATGGAAACAATTTTTGGTTATCGCAAAAAAACAGAAGGAAAAGTTTTTGTCAAAGGCAAAGAAGTAAATATTAATAACCCGCGGGAAGCCATAATGCACAAGATCGGGTTTGTGACAGAAGACAGAAGAAGAACCGGACTGATGCTGGAGGCTTCTGTGAGGAGCAATATAGTCCTTCCGAGTGTTAAGAGAATGGCAAAAAACAACTGTTTTGTTGATTTTAAGTGGGAAAAGGATGTGTGTAAGGAATACTTTCTGAAGCTTCAGATAAAAGCTCCAAGCGGAGAAACGATTATAAAAAATCTGTCGGGTGGAAACCAGCAGAAAGTAATTCTTGCAAAATGGCTTGTGGCCCAGTCTGAAATCCTGCTTTTAGACGAACCTACCAGAGGGATCGACGTAAATGCAAAAGCGGAATTTTACGGTCTGATGAATGAATTCGTGAAAGAAGGCGGTTGTATTGTTATGGTTTCCTCTGAACTTCCGGAAATTCTGGGTGTAGCTGACAGAGTTATTGTAATGCGTGAAGGCCATGTGAGCGGAGAAATTGATGATAAAGAGGAAATGACAGAATACAGCATTATGCAGCTTGCCAGCGTACACAGTGGAGCCTGAAGAACTGTGTAAAAAAACGAATGAAGGGAACGGTGACTATGGAAAAATTGAAAATATGGAGTAAGAAAAACGCAGTGTGCCTTGTTTTGATCGCTTTAATTATTTTCTTTGGCGTAGCGAATAAAACATTTCTCACAGTAACGAACATCATAAATATTACTTCTCAGATGTCTATTAATGCGCTTCTGACGATTGGAATTACTTTTGTAATTATTATCGGAGGAATCGATATCAGTGTTGGTTCTGTAGCTGCTTTTGCCGGTATTTTTTCAGCTTATATCGGTCTGAGATTCCAGGACGCGCCATTGATCGGAATTCTCGGGATACAGCTGGGAAGCGCGATATTCATAGGAACACTCTGCGGCCTTTTTATAGGCGTTATGGTCGCAAAGTTTAACGTTGTTCCTATGATTGCAACACTGGCGGTAATGCAGAGCGCAAGAGGTCTGGCTTATGTGGTAACAGATGGACAGCCGGTATATGGTCTGTCTGATACATTTGCGTGGCTTGGATCGGAGAGACTTTTTACAACAGAAAGCATGAAGAACGGAGTTCTCCCGGTTATTACTATCTTTATGATCATCATTCTGATCATTATGCATATCCTGCTCTCGCGTACAGTATTCGGGCGTCATGTTTATGCTGTGGGAAGTAATGAAAAAGTAGCGAGACTGAGCGGGATCAGTGTTGACGGAATAAAAATCAAAGCGCACGTTCTCTGTTCTATCATGGCTGCGCTTGGCGGTGTATGCGTAACCTCGAAGCTGAACAACGGACAGCCCGCGGCATGCGATACATATGAAATGTATGCTATTGCGGCTACTGTACTGGGCGGCACCAGCCTTCTCGGCGGAACAGGTTCTGTATTAAGAGCTATGTTTGGGTGTGCGATTATTGCGATTATCAATAATGGAATGAATCTGATGCAGATTTCTTCTTACTGGCAGAAAGTAATTATCGGAATGATCATTCTGCTGGCAGTAGTGATTGATATGGCACAGAAGAGGGAAAAAGTCTGATGAAGAAACTTGTATATGTAAATAAAGGCAGAGATCCTCTGAAAGAAACTGTAGAAGGAATTCTGGATTCCAGACCGGACAGTCTGACAACAGTGGAAAACGAGTATAGCCATATCTGTATGAAAGCAGAACTTCCGGAAAACAGAGTGCGGGTACTTGTGAATGGCGGCGGAGGCAGAGGCCCCTTTTTCGAGGGATGTGTTGGGGATGGCCTGGCGGATGCTGCAGTAAGCGGAGATTTTAACTGCGCGCCGAACGCTTATATGATTTATCAGATTGCGAAACAGATTGACTGCGGAAAAGGCGTCCTGCTTGTAACCAATAATTTCATGGGCGATTATCTGAATAATGATATGGCAAAAGAACTGTTGGAAGCAGACGGGATTCCGGTGGAAGTATGTTATGTGAGCGATGACATATACAGCGCCAGGGGCGAGGAGAAAGAAGCGCGGGGAGGCCTGTGCGGTATTGGATTTATCCTGAAAATTTCTGCGGCTGCGGCAAAAAGCGGATCTGATCTGCAGGAAGTATATCGCATTGCGGAAAAGGCAAATTCCAGGATACGATCTCTTGCTTTTTGCTACAACGAAGATACCGGGAATATAGAACTTGGCAATGGGTTTTCCGGCGAGGCTCCGGCGGAAATAATCGAGCTGGCCGATGCGGATAAAGTCACAGAGAAAATAGTCGGTGTAATCCTCGGCGAACTGGAAATATATGAAAAGAAAAAGATTCATATTATGATGAACAGGATGCTTTATATGTCCTATGCGGAAGGATATATAATGCTGCATGCGGCAAAGAGGGAATTTGAAAAACGAGGGTATAAAACCGGAATCTGTACCGCCGGACTGTACTTTGATGCATTTGACTATAACGGAGGAATTCTCAGTGTTCTGATTACAGATGATGAATTGGAACAGTATGTAAATCCTGTAAACGGATTTGATTTTACGATTTGAGGTGGCTTATGGACAGAATAGATATTTGTCTTATGAAGGAAATGCTTCTTCATGCTGCGGATACGATTATAGAGAATGAACCGTATCTTACAGAGATTGATACTGTTATCGGAGACGGAGATCACGGTCATGGGATGAAAAGAGGATTTTCAGTATTAAAGAAATATCTGAAAGAGACGGAAACATCTCAAATTGACAGTCTATGCAGAGAAACAGGGCTGGAGCTGTTGAAAAGCATGGGAGGAGCCAGCGGCGTTATTTTCGGGACCATGTTTATCGGAGGCGCCGGATGCCTGCCTCATGGAACGGAAGCCAGTCTGGATCAGATAGCAGAGTATTTTGTGCAGGGAGAGCAGGCTATTGAAAGGCGGGGCCGGACCAAACCGGGACAAAAAACAATGCTGGATGCACTTATGCCGGCTGTTTCCGCTTTGAAAATCTCTGCCGGTAATGCTGAAGATATGGGTACCGCTTTTCGAAAAGCGGCGCAGGCAGCCTGGGAAGGGGCGCAGCAGAGCAGGATTTTGAAGGGAAGCGTTGGAAGAAGCAAGAATTTCAAAGAAGCGGCCATAGGGCTTCCTGATCCTGGCGCAGTTTCAGTCAGTCTGATTTTTAAAGCGTTCAGCGAAACAATGGAAAAGGAGGAGGCTGAAAAATGAAAAAAATCATTAACAAACCGGAAAATTTTGTGGAAGAATTCATGGAAGGAATTCTGGCGGCTTATGGGGATAGGGTAAAAACTCTGGATCCGGAAAAAAAGATTCTGGTCAGAAGCGAAAAGCCTGCGGCAGGAAAAGTGGGAATAGTTACCGCGGGAGGAAGCGGGCATTTACCGGTGTTCCTGGGTTATGTGGGAGCAGGTATGCTTGATGGCTGTGCAGTAGGAGAGGTGTTTGCATCTCCGTCGGCAAAAAAAATGGAAGATATGATCCGATATGTGGATCAGGGGAACGGCGTTCTCTGTCTTTACGGCAATTATGGAGGCGACGTCATGAATTTCGAAATGGCCTGTGAAAATCTGGATTTTGACGGCATACGTACAGAGCAGGTACTTGTGAAAGACGATGTGGCTTCCAGACCAAAAGAAGAGGCGGATATGCGCCGTGGAGTCGCCGGGATGGTTTATGCGTTTAAAGTTGCCGGAGCAGCGGCAGATGAGATGCTTTCTCTCGACGAGGTCGCGCAGACTGCAAGGGAAGCCCTGGAAAATATCAGAACAATGGGATTTGCGTTAACGCCGTGTATTGTTCCAATGGCAGGGAAAGCAACTTTCTCGATTGGTGAAAACGATCTGGAACTTGGAATGGGAATTCATGGCGAACCGGGAATAGAAGTATGTGAAATGAAACCGGCAGATGAAATAGCAGATATAGTTTTGGATAAACTTCTGGATGATATGCCGGTTGCATCTGGTGAAGAAGTATCTGTAATGATTAACGGTCTGGGCGCAACTCCGCTGGAAGAACTGTTTATATTGTATCGGCGGGTACATGAAAGACTGAAGGAAAAAGGAATTTCAGTTTATATGCCTCATGTTGGTGAATTTGCCACTTCCATGGAAATGGCAGGAGCGTCTATAACTGTTTTCAGACTGAATGATAAGATGAAAAAGTATCTTCGAAAGGCTGCGGACACTCCTTTCTATACAAATCATAACAAATAGATGGCGATTCAGTATGAGATAAAGGAGGGTAATATGGCGAACAGGACACAACTGGCGGAAAGCCTGAAAAAAATCAGCTCAAAAATGACAGAAAAAGAGAAATATCTGATTGAGCTGGATGCGAAATTTGGAGATGGAGATCTGGGTCTTTCTATGAAACAGGGTTTTGGAAAAGTGGCAGACTATCTGGCAAAAGCGGAAGAGAACGATTTAGGTATACTTTTAAGGAACTGCTCATCAGAATTCAATGAAGCTGCCCCGTCTACACTGGGAACTATTATTTCTTTCGGGTTTATGGGAATGGCGAAGTATTTAAAAGGGAAAACATCCGTCGATTTACCGGATATAGCGTCTGCGATGGAAGCGGGTATCCAGATGATCATGAACAAGGCAAAATCAAAACCCGGAGATAAAACAATTCTGGATAGTCTTTATCCGGCCGTACAGGCATTGAAAGAACATGCTTCAGAAGGAGAAACAGCATGGGAAGAGGCGTATAAAGCCGCGTGTGCCGGCGCGGAGAAAACGCGTAAAATGAAAGGAGTACATGGGCGGATCGCTTACTATGGGGAAAAAACTCTGGGAGAAATGGATGGCGGCGCGGTTGCCGGAATGCTGATTTTTGAGGCGTTAAAATAATTATCAGAAGCTTAAAACAGTTATAAATACAAAAAGAAAGAGAGGATAAAAAAATGGCACTGGAGAGAGTTTCAAAAATTTTAAAAATGGCTGACGAGGCGAAAACATCTGTGATCGCATTCAACTGTATCAACTACGACATGGCATATTCTGTAGTTACCGTAGCAGAAGAATTGCAGAAACCGGTTATTATAATGCTTTATCCGGAACACAATTATGGGTTTAACAACGCGGATGTCAGGGGATTTGCGGAAACTGTAAAATCGCTGGCTTCCAGAGTAAAAGTTCCGGTTGGCCTGCATCTGGATCACAGCAGTGATTTTGATTATATTATGAAAGCGATCAGAGAAGGATTTACATCCGTAATGTTTGACGGTTCCATGCTTCCGGTTGAAGAGAACATCCGGCTTTCAAAAAAAGTAGTAGAAGTGGCCCGGAATTTCGATGTGGATGTGGAGGCAGAACTGGGCCGGGTTGGTTTTGCGAAAGATTCCGATGAAGATAATCTGGATCTCTATACAAAGCCGGAAGTTGCGGCAGAATTCTGCAGAGAAACAGGAGTGACGTCAGTTGCAGTTGCGATTGGAAGCGCGCATGGCGTTTATCTTGAAACACCAAAACTTGATATTGAACGCCTGGAAGAAATTAACAGAGCGACAGAGACTCCTCTTGTTCTTCATGGAGGAAGCGGTATTCCCAATGATCAGCTGGAAGTGGCGTTTACAAAAGGAATCAATAAATTTAACGTGGGAACAGAATTTTTCCAGTTATACTATGATACAGTCTTTGAATATATGAAGGCGCATGAATCAGAAAGAAATGTAAATCTTTTGTTTGATATGTCGAAATATGTGCAGGATAAGCTGATGGCGTATCTCAGAGAGAAAATGAAACTTTCTAAATTCTGATAAACGTGCGTTCCGGTGCATCTCGGAAGATGAGGAGGTATGAATGAAATACGGAATTTACTTTGCCTACTGGGAAGATGAATGGAATGTGGACCAGGTAAAATATGTAAAAAAGGTAAAGGAGCTTGGATTTGATACGCTGGAGATATCCTGCGCCGCTTTAAAAAATATTTCCAGGGAAAAAATGGATGAATATAAAAATGCAGCAAAAGAATATGGAATTACCCTGACAGGCAATTTCGGCCCGACAGCAGCGGAAAACCTTTCTGCCTCTGACGAAAGCGAGGCGGATCATGCGGTAGAAGTTTACCGCGATATTCTGGAAAAACTTGCCTATATGGACATCCACACTATTGGCGGTGGGATTTATTCATACTGGCCAGTGGATTATTCAAAGCCTTTTGATAAGCGGAGAGACTGGGAAGCTGCTGTAAAGAATGTAAAGAAAGTTGCCAGGATAGCGGAAGATCTGGGGATCGATTACTGTCTGGAAGTTTTGAACCGGTTTGAGGGATATCTGCTGAATACGGCGGCTGAAGCGCTGGAATTTATAAAGGACGTTGATGTATCTTCGGTGAAGGTACTTCTGGATACTTTCCATATGAATATTGAAGAAGACAGTATTGTCGACGCGATTCTAATGACAGGTGATAAACTGGGGCATGTACATGTGGGCGAGAATAACAGACGGGTTCCTGGTAAGGGAAATCTGCCATGGGCTGAGATCGGGAAAGCGTTGAGGCGGATTAATTACCAGAAAAACGTTGTGATGGAGCCGTTTGTTATGGACAGAGGCGGCGTGGCTTCAGATATTAAAGTATGGAGGCCTGTTTGCGATTATACAGAACCCGGAAGACTTGACAGAGATGCGGAAGGCGCGGTCAGATTTTTGAGACATGTATTTGAATAAATACTGTACAGGCCGTAATGGTTTAAATGACATGTCAGAGTTTATGGGGAAATTCTGAAGAAATAAAGGATAGCAGGAAGAGAGCAAATATTTCAGGCCTCTTCCTGCTGCTTTGAGGTAAGAATAATAGAAATGAGGAATATAAAGTATGAAGATGATCAAAGATAAAGAACTCCTTGTGGGAGCAGATAATGCGGGCGCCCCTCTGAAAAATGCAATTGTGGAACATTTGCAGAAAAAAGGATGGCATATCACAGATATTGGCGTTAAAACGGAAGATGAAGAAAACCCGGAAATGTTTCACAGGATTGGCTTAAAGGTGGGCGCAAAAATAGCAGAAAGAGAATTTGAACGCGCGTTGATTTTCTGCGGGACAGGAATGGGTATCCATATTGCGGCCAGCAAGTGCCCTCATGTGCATTGCGCAGTGGTGGAAAGCCTGCCGGCAGCTTTGAGATGCATTACAGGCAATAACTGTAACGTAATGTCTATGGGCGCGTTCTATGTGGCTCCGAAAACGGGAATCGCCATGGCGGAAGCATTTCTGAACCATAATATCGGCGACGGATATGAAAACTGGGAAAATTTTAAAGAATTTCATCAACTGGCATATGATGAGCTGGAAGCGTTTGATTACGAAGAATTTAAGAAAAATAATTTCCAGGTGAAAACGCTGGGCGAAGTAAAACTGGGCGAAGAACCTCTTGAATAAAGAACCCTCTGGATTTATAATTAGCTAAAGTAACGCTAAAGATATAAGAACAGAGTGGATACTCATATGAAAGACAGAAAGAGTTTTTACAGAGAATTTTTTGTCCTCTATGTCGCCATCGTGCTCCAGAATATCGTAACGCTCAGCGTGAACCTTCTGGATAATGTAATGCTGGGAGCGTACAGCGAGACGGCGCTTTCCGGAGCGGCAGCAGTGAACCAGCTGCAGTTTATTTACCAGCAGATCCTTACCGCGATGGGGGACGGACTGGTGATCTTCTGCAGTCAGTACTGGGGAAGAAAACAGACGGGTCCCATGAAAAAAATCGCCGCGGCGGCCATGTACGGAGCGCTGTCTGCGGCGGTTGTGCTGTTTGTTCTTGCCAGCTTCTGTCCCGGCCAGATGGTGGGTCTGTTTACCACAGATGTGCCGATCATTGAGGCGGGCGTTGAGTATCTGGGGATTATCCGCTTTACTTATCTGTTTTTCGCGGTGACGCAGATCCTTCTGGCGACACTGCGGAGCGTGGGGACAGTGAAGATCGCCTTCCAGTTGTCTGTGATGGCTTTCTGTGTGAACTGCGGGATCAACTATGTTCTTATTTTCGGAAAGTTCGGCGCTCCGGAAATGGGGATCCGGGGAGCGGCCATCGGGACGCTTGCCGCCAGAGTTCTGGAACTTATCGTCCTTCTTGTATATATCTCGGTGAAGGAAGTGCATCTCCGTCTGAAATTGTCCGATTATTTCCATCCTGACGGCAGACTGAGCAGAGACTATATCAGGATCACCGCGCCGATGCTGATGGTGCAGGGGCTCTGGGGGATAAATACGGCTCTTCAGACAGCTATATTGGGTCATATGACGGCAATCGCCATAGCGGCAAACAGCGCGGCGTCCAACCTGTTCCTTCTGGTGAAGTCAATGGCCGTGGGAGCGGCCTCCGCATCCTCGATCATCATCGGAAAGCTTATCGGAAGAGGAGATTTCGGCGTGGTGAAAGAATATGCCCGCAGATTTCAGCGCATCTATCTGGTGATCGGGGTCTGCTCGGGAATTCTTCTGTTTTTTCTCCGGATTCCGTTCCTTTCACTGTATGACCTTAAGCCGGAGACCATGGAGATGGCGAATTCATTTCTGCTTATCCTGTGCGTCGTGGTTATAGGAATGTCCTATCAGATGCCGGTAAACAATGGCATCATACGGGGCGGCGGGAATGTGACATTTGTGGTAAAAATGGATCTGATCAGCATCTGGCTTATTGTAATTCCCTTATCTCTGATCATGGCTTTTGTAGTTAAGGCTTCGCCGGTGGTAGTGGTATGCTGCCTGAACGCAGATCAGATATTCAAGTGTATTCCTGCTTATCTTGAAGTACACTATGGAAACTGGATACGAAAACTGACAAGAGACGCCTGATTTCTGAGAGGAGCAGAATTTATGAACATCTGTATTTACGGAGCGTCCAGCGCGAAACTGGCTCCGGTATACTATGAGAAAACAGAAGAACTGGGAAGGATGATGGGCTTGAGAGGCCACGGTCTGGTGTTTGGCGGAGGAGCGACAGGACTTATGGGCGCGGCAGCCAGAGGAGTGGACGCTCATCACGGTTATATTCTGGGAATCGCTCCCTCCTTTTTTGACCAGCCGGGCGTTCTTTACGAACACTGTTCGGAGTTTATATTTACCGAGACGATGCGGGAACGCAAGAAGCTTCTGGAAGAACGGTCCGAGGCGACCATTGTGGCGCCGGGAGGGATCGGCACTTATGAGGAGTTCTTCGAGATCCTGACACTCAAAAGCCTGAGAAGACTGAACCGTCCTATCGTGCTTTATAATATTGAAGGCTATTATGATATTATAAAAGAGCTACTTGGGCAGACCGCGGACAGGGATTTCATGGATAGAGAGAATCTGAAGCTCTGCGAGTTTATGGATGATCCGGAGGAGATCCTGGATTACATAGAAAACTGGCAGGGATGATCCGTAGCGGGATATGAGAAAAAATCAAAAGATTTTCTATCTCCAGCCGTAGCTGTACGGCTGGGGATTTTTTTTTCGGTTTTAGCTGGAAGATAATGTTTTTTAAATCGAAATTCCTCTGAACCGAAGATAGCATCGATGCTATGGAATCTGCATATTTGCATATGCAATTCAAATTTTCTGTAAATTAAATCATGAACAAAAAATAAAGCAAAAAAACAAATATTTTGGTTAATCTGTTTCAAAAGACACTGCTATAATATAAACCGTAACAGGGAAACAAAATACTTAACAAACCTCTTTTTCATTAAAAAGTTGAAGGCTGCTAAGCAATCAGATTTTTGGAGGAAAAGATAAATGAATACTTTAAAAGCTGAAAAAAGAAGCATGGACGTCAAGGCAAAAAGATTAAGAAGAGAGGGTTATGTGACCGGCAACCTGTTCGGCAGGGAAATTGAAGGTTCCATTCCTGTGAAGATGCAGAAGTCCGATGTGGAGCGCCTTTTGAAAACCGCTAACAAAGGAAGCCAGATCATGCTGGATGTAGAAGGCCAGGTGTACAATGTACTGATCAAGGAAGTCGATTTTAACTCCCTGGCAGGCAGAGTGGACGAAGTGGACTTCCAGGCTCTGGTAAGCAATGAGAAAGTACATTCTGTTGCGGAAGTTATTTTCCATAACCATGACAAGATCGCCGAGGGCGTACTTCAGGAAAGCCTGAGAGAGATCTCCTACAGAGCTTATCCGTCAGCCCTGGTTGACAAGGTCAGAATAGATGTAGGCGAGATGAAGATCGGCGATGTGATCAAGGTTAAGGATCTGGATATCGCCAAGGATAAAGATATCGATCTTATGACGGATCCGGACGCAGTGGTATGTACGGTAACAGCTGTTCACGCCGGAGAAGTTCCGGAGGAAGAGACAGCAGAGGAAGCGCAGAGCGAAGAGTAACACGGTGTCTGTTTATATAAAAAATTAAACGCAATCTTCAAACAGACTTCTGTCAGAAATGTCAGAGGTCTGTTTTTGGGTACACGGAAGTTATCTTAATGAGCCTCAGATAACAGGAAGAGGATGAGTCCTCTTTGAATGAAAGGAATGAACTGAGTGGAAAAAACACATATTTATATCATCCGGAGATATCTTCTCCTTCTTGTGGGCCTCGCCATTATGGCGTTCGGCGTGGCTTTTTCGATCAAGGCAAGTCTTGGAACCTCCCCGATATCAAGTGTTCCGTATGTAGTCAGCCTGTTTGCTCCGCTGACGGTGGGAACGGCTACGATCATTATGCATTGCGTTTTTATCCTCCTGCAGATCCTGATCCTGAGAAAAAAATATCATCCCATACAGCTGATGCAGCTTCCGGTTGCGTTTTTCTTCGGATATCTGACAGATTTCGGCGTGTGGGCTGTACAGGGAATTACCTGTGATCATTATCTGCAGCAGTGGCTGGTGTGTCTGATCGGTATTTTCCTGGTGGCGGTGGGCGTGAGCCTGGAAGTAAAAGCCGGAGTAGTGGTTCTGGCCGGAGAGGGCGTAGTGCTGGCGATCTGCAAGGTTCTTCCCGTAAAATTCGGTTATATGAAGGTAGGGTTCGATGTGACGCTTGTGGCGATCGCCTGTGTCCTCTCTTTTGTTTTTACCGGGAGACTGCAGGGCGTGAGAGAAGGAACCGTCGCCGCGGCGCTGCTGGTGGGCCTGATCGCGAAACAGCTTGGGAAAATGCTGTCGAAGTGGAAACTGGAGGGTTGAGAAAGCTTGTCCCTGAATAGAATATATGATAAAATTTTTACCAGGAAAAGAAAGGTATGTGAACGGTAATGATTTATAATAATATTCTTGAGGCGATGGGACATACGCCTCTGATCCGTCTGGAACGTATGCCGGAAAAAGGCAGCGCCCAGATTCTGGTGAAATTTGAAGGCCTTAATGTAGGCGGATCCATCAAGACAAGGACCGCTTACAATATGATCCGGGACGCGGAGGAAAAAGGCCTGATCCATAAAGATACGATCATCGTGGAACCCACAAGCGGCAATCAGGGAATCGGCCTTGCGCTGGTGGGCGCGGTGCGGGGGTATCAGACGAAGATCATCATGCCGGACTCCGTAAGCGAGGAACGGCGGAAACTGGTCCGCCATTACGGCGCGGAGGTGATCCTGATCCATGACGCCGGCGATATCGGCGCCTGTATCCAGGAGTGTCTGGACACCGCGCTTCGTATGGCAAAAGAAGACCCGAGGGTTTTTGTTCCGCAGCAGTTCGAGAATCCCGCCAACCCGGCGGTCCACAGATCCGGTACGGCGCTTGAGATCCTGGAGCAGGCGGACTGCCCCATCGACGGTTTCTGTTCCGGAATCGGAACGGGCGGCACTATCACCGGTATCGGCGAGATACTGAAGGCAAAGAATCCGGACATAGAGATCTGGGCGGTGGAACCGGAGCATGCGGCGATCCTTTCCGGCGGATCCATCGGAACCCATATCCAGATGGGAATAGGCGACGGCGTGATCCCCGAGATCCTGAACACAGATATCTACGACGATATCTGTATAGTCACAGACGAGGAAGCCATCCGCGTGTCAAAGGAGCTGGCCGCAAAGGAAGGAATCATGTGCGGCATATCCTCCGGGACCAATGTGGCGGCGGCCTTGAAGCTGGCGAAGAAGCTGGGAGAAGGCAAAACAGTTGTCACAGTCCTCCCGGATACGGCGGAGCGGTACTTCTCCACGCCGCTGTTTAATGAATAAGAAATGAAGTTTGAGCAGTGTCAGCGTACAGGGGAGGCCTGTACGCTGGCGCTGTTTTTTGTATTGCGACTGCTTACAGTTTCGGAATGTGATTTTTTGCTATTTCCGGTGATTGATTTATGACAGTCTTTTATACAACTGAGGGCCTCAGATGTTTTTCGAATCTCAATAATAGGGTTGGATTCCAGGTAGTTGAAAACCAACATTACATTTTTTGCTGCACGGCCCATGTGGAGACGGTTGTATTGATGTCAAAAGTTGAGAAATAGATGTATGAAAAAAGCTTGAAAACAAGGAGTTTACGAGATGGAGCAGATTTTGGATATGAGACAACACGATTAGAAAATGAGAAATTAGCTGTCAACGGAAACATATCTACATGAAAAAATGACGGAGGTTTGAGTTGACAGCTTGCAAAATAGGTAGGTTGAGTTGACAAGATGGATATTTGCAGGTCGAGTAGATAAGATGAATGCCAAGACTTCATATGGTTTGTGATTAGATAATTTATGTTTTAAATTACCGGGGTAAAAATATACAAAATACGAGAAATATGTAGAAAAAGTTTTTAAAATGTTATATAATTTTACCTAAGAAGCTATAGGAGGAAGGAAATGGCGAGTTCAGTACAAACACTGAAGTTTTTTATTTCATATTCGCATTTAGATATGAAATACAAAGAAAAATTACTGACAACGCTAAAATCTTTAGAACTGGCATATAGTATTGATGTATGG
Source organism: Candidatus Blautia intestinavium (assembly GCA_019113745.1). Taxonomy (GTDB): domain Bacteria; phylum Bacillota; class Clostridia; order Lachnospirales; family Lachnospiraceae; genus Blautia_A; species Blautia_A intestinavium. The sequence continues at coordinate 817 of DXGV01000021.1, read as the reverse complement.
CATGATGGAAAAATTCTTGCAGGTGGGGATATTAATAGAGAAGTACTAAAGGAATTAGTGTGTTCAGATATAGTATTATTGTTGGTGACCCCCAATTTTCTGGCATCTTGGTATTGCATGAAAGTGGAATTGAAAAAGTCTGTGAATAGAATGAAAAAGGGAGAGTGTATTGTAATTCCTGTAATGTTTCAAGACTGTACATTGGATTCAAGCCTTCCTTTTTATAATTTGAATAGAGTTCCAAGGGATGGTAAACCAATATGCAAGTTTAAGCCGCAGTTACAGGGATGTACTGAGGCAACAAACATGATAAAGGAAATGATTGATAAAGCTTTTCCTGGTAGTAGAAGAAAATCAAGGAATTCTAAATCTAAAAGTAAGGAATTAAGTGGTAGGGATGCTTTGTTTATTGATTTGTATAAAGAAGGGAAATTGCAACATATAGAAATAAACCAAAAGTTTATAAGTATTCTGCCTGGTTGTACTAAAAATATTATTGACTTTAATACTATGATGGAACAAGCATTGGAAAATGCCGTTAAGAGGTTTAGAAATGAATATAAAAATTTATCGGGCAAAACAGTAGAAGAGTTAGAGGTTCAAGAATTAAGATTATTTTTGATGGATATTTGTGGTTATATAAAAAAATATATTACGGATTCTGTCGGAATAAGAGTGCATTTTAGGGGAGAGCGTAAAATTTTCTGTGTCTATGGGAAAAATTCTTCTTTGATAAGAAACAGATATGTATAAATGTCTTGTCGGAACTTCTGCTTTTTTGCTGTCGAATTACTTATCTGTTTATAGTATTCCCTAT
>DXGV01000020.1 GCA_019113745.1 Candidatus Blautia intestinavium | reverse complement strand
GTCTGCTGTCTGTTACTGTGCTTACATACTCTAAAAGCGCTTTCATAAAAGAACCCCATCCTTTTTTCTTTAAGTATACCAGAAAATCAGGATGGGTGTTCATAATTTATTCATTCATGCGTTTGTCGTGGTTGATGAAGATAAAGTGAAACATATTGCAAGTTGGCATATGCGTTTTACAGGCATCCCAGGAAGGATTTATTTTGTTCCTGAGTATAAAGAAAATTGTATATTGATATGTTATGTAGGGAAAAAGTTGCCAAATGTAACATATCCTACATAATATAAATATGTATTTATTAAAACTTAATATTATAAATAGGGCTGATGTGAAATTGGGAAATTTTCATCAGCCTTTAATATAGTTGGAATAAATATGATTATTTTTCCCCTAGTTATAATGAACACACAAAGGCGATTCCCTTCTGGAAACTTATCTCAGTAATGTATCAAATGTAGGCCGGACTGTGATCTGTGTGGGAACAGGGAATAATGGAAGCGGCAATCTTCATACCCAGGGACGTCTGGGGCAGGGAGAGACTGCAGAAATAGAATTTAGTGTCAGCGCTTATGAACCAGTATTAAATGTACAGTTATGGAAGGGGTATACAGATGATATGGAAATTTACTTGGAAGCCCCGTGGGGGCAGACGGCGGGACCGCTGTCCGAACAGCTCGGCGTTCAGAGATATATACTGGGAAATACGGAAATCCTGGTTTATTATGGAAAACCAGGGCCGTTTCAGGTGACTCAGGAAATTTATTTTGATTTTATTCCCCGGGAAACTTATATCGGAAACGGAATCTGGAAAATCCGTCTTCGGGGAAGAAGGATCAGAGAGGGTATATTTTATCTGTGGATGCCGGGCGGAGGGGTACTGAATCCGGGAACAGGGTTTTATACTCCAAAAGCAGAAGAGACGCTTACGATTCCTTCTACTGCGGCTAAGGCGATCGCAGTAGGCGCTTATGATTCCCGGCTGAATACTTTTGCGGATTTCTCTGGAAGGGGCGGAAACGGCTTATCCTATCCCAAACCGGATCTGGCGGCGCCGGGCGTGAATATCACGGCTCCTGTACCCGGCGGCGGATACGGAAGTTTCACCGGAACTTCTTTCGCCACGCCCTTTGTCACCGGGGCGGCGGCGCTTCTTATGGAGTTTGGGATAATAAGGGGCAGGGATCCGTTTCTCTGGGGCGAAAAAGTGAAAGCCTATCTGAGACGGGGCGCGCAGCCGTTGAGAGGGTTTGAAGAATATCCCAACCCGGAGATTGGGTATGGGGTGCTATGCGTGAAAGAGAGCATACCTTAAATGTGAAAAAAGAACGAACTTTCGCCCTGCTTTCTTGTAATTCATAAAAGAGAGTGCTACTCTTTTTAAGGGAGTATTACTGACGCTATTGTGTTACAAAAGAGATCAGGGGAGAACGGACGGATGATTATAAAGGACTCGGAAAACAAGGTTCACCGCTACAGCAATAAAACCAACTGGAAGTCGAAACGCAGAAATGAGATTCTGAGGCAGATTTTTCCGGCTGTCGCTGTGGCGGCGATCGCCGTGATCCTGGTTGCCCTGTCTGTTGTCCAAAAAAAAGAAACCGGCGAAACAAGCGCGGAACCTGTTGCAGAATCGGAGATGGCTGAAGTTACAGAAGCGCCGGAAGAGCTGGTGGAAGAGCCCTTTGTAAATATTCTTGATAAAAACAATTATGAGCTTTCCGTTACCTGGGATGGAGCAGTAAAAAAAGACGACTGGGAAGTAATTCAGGCCGGTCTGGAGCAGCAAATTTCTATGGCGTCGGCGGAAGGTTATTCTATAGCTTTTCTGCTGTATGATCTGGAAACAGGCGGCGGCATCAGCTATCATCCTGACGTGAAATATTACAGCGCCAGCGCCATCAAGGCTCCGTATGTGGCATGGATGGTGCAGACATATCCGGAAACAGCGGAAGAGTTTTATACAGAAATTGAAAACGCCATTGTCTGGTCCAGTAATGAAGACTATTTTACCTTGATCAATAATTTCGGGAAAACAGAGTTTAACGACTGGGCAGCGGAAACGGCAGGCGAGGACGTATCTCTGTCGGAAGGCTCTTTCGGTCCGGTTACCTGCAGAAATTTTACCAGGCTGTGGATGAATATTTACGACTATTTCACTGCTGGAAACAGTACTGCGGAAATGATCCGCGATCTGTACAGTGGAACGGAAGAGTCGGCTATTTATGAGACTCTTGGAACGAAGTATACCGTATATTCAAAAGCCGGATGGTCCTTTGAGGGAGAGGACTCCTATTATACGGTGCAGAATGACGCGGGGATTGTGATGAAGGGTTCTCATCCTTATATTCTGACGATTTTAAGCGATGCGTATGAGAATCTGGATCTGCTGGGATCAGTAGTAGAAGAGCTTGATATGGCCCATACAAAGCTGATAAGCCAGGAAAACTGAAAATTTTTGGAGAAGTATTTCTGCCGGATGGCGCCGAGGTCCAGAGAACCTGTCGCTATCCGGCAGTTTGTCGTTTTTTTGCGGGAAAAAAGCCTATATTTTCCGGCTTAAAAAGAAAGGACGGCTGACATAAAATAGAATCACAGCAAAGATATTTTGCATGAGTCAGTTTTCGGAGGGGAAAGAAAGCGCAGACTTCAGAAACGTAAAATTTTATTTGGGAGGTTATGATTATGGCATTATCACTGGACAGTAAAATAAAGGACATTTTAAGATCGCCGGAGGGGAAAGCGGTTATGGAAAAATACGCGCCCGGTTCCACAAGCAATCCTTCTATGAAACTCGTAGGAGCAATGACATACAGAAAACTTCTGTCCTATCCGGAATCTGCGGAAGTGGCAAAGTTCGCGGATCAGATAGACGAAGATCTGAAAAAGTGTTCCAGATAAAGAGAAAAACAGCCGCGGCATCCGCAGATATTTTACTGCCCCTCTTGCGCCTGCCGCGGCCTTTTTTGTCTATTTTTCCGAACCTTTCAGGATTTCCCGTAATTCCAGGGCTTTCATGATAATCTGCAGATGAAGTCTTTCGTTATAATCCTTCAGATCGATTCCCAGTTCCCGCTCGATTCTGTTGATTCTGTCTACCAGTGTGCTCCGGTGGATATACAGGACTTCCGCCGTGCTGGTATAGTTCATATTTTCTTCCAGAAATACCTTTAAAGTTTCAAAATAGCTTACCTGAGAATGCTTGTCGTGGCGAAACAGATTTTTCAGTCCGTTGGAATAAAACATTTCCACAGGCATGCCTCCGGTAGAATTCGTGATCATTTCCATCAGAACAAAGCTAGAGAAGTAAAAACGGGAAGAGGAGCTCATAGTAAGCTGGCCGTTTTCCAGAGCGATCTCTGCCTGAAGGTAATGCATCCGGGCGTCATAGAGATTGGAAAAATCGTTGCTGATTCCGGCGTAGAGCTTCAGCGCTTTCAGCATAGGATCCAGCCGCAGATTTAACTGCTCCTGATATTTTCCGTCTCTGTCATAGAGCGGCTTCAGATCAATGAACGCGGCCACAGACTGGTTATGAGGAAAAGCCGCGCTGCCTGGAAAATTTTTCTCAAAGAGATTGCAGATATAGCTGGCCGGAATCTGTGAATATCTTGTAATGATGTAAGCGCTTATGCAGACATAGCGGGTTTTCATCTGGACGGCCTGGAGCACAGACTTATGGACAGGACGTATCGGACGTTCCTCAATGATTTCTCTTAGAATCTGGCGGATCGTGTTCCGTTCGTTAGACAGAAGAGCAGGATTACGCTCCAGGGATTTTTCCAGAAGGGAACCCAGATAAGCGGCAAGAGCCGTATCGCCGCTGTGAAAAGGCCGTCCGTCCCCGGACATGAAAAAACAGCCGGCGTACTGTCCCGCCCTGTCAAAAAGATTTACAGCCAGTGCAAAGTCTCCTCCAATGTCAAGCAGCATTGGTTCCCGGATATCTGTAGACATTTCCCCATAAGTCAGGAACTCTTCCAGGTCGGTCTGAGATAGAGAATCTCCGGTTTTTCCCAGCTTTCTGCTGCGGCTGGAACCATTTCCGTATCCGGCGGCCAGGATATGGAAACTGGAGTCCAGAACACAGACAGAATGTTCCAGGTACACTGCGCTCAGTTCGGCGATTTTCTGGATGTCCGCGTCCTGCTGGAAGATTTCAAAAAGGGCGTCGTTCCATTGGTCATAGTGATCAAAAATTTTCTGCACGCTCTGGTAGACAGAGAAAAAGTCTCTTCTCCCCTGGACGATGATCATAGTGATCCTGTCGGTATAATATTTCATTCGGACAGGCTCTCCGATGCAGACCAGAACGGCTCCTTTTTCAAGATGGGGCCTGGATGGAAGATGTTCCGCTGTGGCAAGATACAGATGTCCTGCCAGAAAATGGGTATCGTCATCCATGTGAAATTCCGGACGTTTCAGAGACAGGGCGGTTTCTCTTTCGCCGTAAATTTTTACAGGATAATTTTCTTTCATTTTTGTATAAATGATATCTGCGTTTAATTTCATAAAGGAACCGTCTCCTTTCAGCAAGCGTTTCAAAGCCGGTAATTTAATGGCTGCTTTTATTATAATTCTGATTTTATATGATTTCAATGGATAATACCGGCCGTTATTTTGTAGGGAAAAATTTTTGAAAAACCTTTGTTCTGCTTATTTATCAGAAAAAATACTTTTTTTATAATAAAGACATCAGATCCCCTCTGAACACTGCTTTGAAAATGAAAAATAATCTGAATTGACAGAAAGGGGTCTTTATTATGGGTTATGACGCAAACGAGGCCATGCGCCAGATGATGGCAGGATATATCAAACAGGCGCGTCCTCTTCATGAAATGCTTTTTGTGGAGGGAAAGACAGCGATCGTCACTGGGGGAACGTCCGGACTGGGATTTAATATCACTCTCCGGCTTCTTCAGGGAGGGGCCAATGTGGTAGTCGCTTCCGGTTCTGAAAAGAAAGGAGAAACCGCCGTCTCTCTGTTTCGGATGGAAGGATACGGAGAAGACCGGGTGAAGTACTGTAAAACAGATGTTTCCCGGGAAGAGGATGTGATCCGTCTTGTGGATTTTACGGACAAGGCGTTCGGGTCGGTGGATATCCTGGTAAATTCTGTGGGGATCTGGAATTACGCCCATATTTACCATATGGCGAAAGAGGATTTTAACCATATCATGGAAGTGAACGTCACCGGACTTTTTCTTTGTATCAAACATGTTTCCAGGTATATGATCGATCATAAGATCGCCGGAAAGATCACGGCAGTTTCCTCCAACTGTCCGTGGATGCCCTACCCGGTATTTGGAGGCTATCCTCATTACGCGGCCTCAAAGGGAGCAGTAAACGCTCTGATCGTAGAAGCGGCGAAAGAACTGAAACGATATGACATAATGGTAAACGCGGTGGCTCCGGGCGGAATGGCTACTCCGGGAGCGTCCAGCAATCTGACGGCGAAGAATCTGACAGAAGAGCAGTCGGATGAGTTTTATGACGAACTGATGGTATGGTCCATCGACAGCACGCAGACCGTAGATTCCGTAGCCATTGTGGCGTATATGCTGTCCACGGCGGTTTCAGACGGAATCACGGGAGAAGTGGTGGTGGCCGACGCAGGCGCGTCTCACAATATTGTACATCACCAGGTGGCGATTGAAGCTTATCCTCCGGAAGAGTAACGGAAACAGGCGCAGCCGGAACAGGATGATGTTCCGGACAGATAAAGCGAAAGGAATGAAGGGAAAATGAGTAAAAAAATAGATGAAAGACTGCCGCAGAACAGCGGAAAAGGATCTGGGCTGAAAGAATATTACGCGATCAAATCGCCCTGGGAGAAGATGTACTGCTATCGCGACGCCATGCACTATTCCAATCGTTTTGAGCAGGTGATCGGCGCCGCCTGTATGCAGGCGTACCGGATTATGATCCCGGATTACCGGGAGCGGGCGCAGTTGATGTGTGAAGACGCGCTTGCCCGCCTGGTTGCCACAAACCGGATGTACGGAGAGAACGGGGACGACATGAACAATATGCATCCTTTTATGTGCGGCCAGTTTGTAGGCGCTCTCATCGGAGATCAGGGAGACGATGCTCTTCTGATGTGCGGGAGGTGTCAGGACTTTGGTACATATCGCGCGGAAAAAGAACTGGATGTCTGTGACTGGGATATCGTAGGTTCAGAACTTTGCCGCGCCACTACCATGTCACTTCAGGGGTCCGCTATCGGTTCGGCGGAACGGCGCCGTCCGGGCCCGACAATGGAATACTGTATGGTAGAGGCAAAAGGCTGCGGCGACAGGCACTGCCGGATCGTCGCGGAAAACCGTGACAAATATCCGATGCCGGAGCACGAGCTGTGGGAGAGCTTCGGACCGGTTGCCACGGCAGATCAGATCAAATATACAGAAGAAGAGGATTGTGTAAAAGAATCTATGGTATTCAGGGAAGAGTGTAATTATACTTTTACAAACGGCACTCATCTGGAACAGGATTCTTCCAGTGCGAATATGGTGACGCTGTCTACTTCCGCTTCTCTGTATGTGCTGCCGGCGATCAATGAGGCAGTGAGGAGAGGAATTGTCACACGTGAGATGGCGGATCATATCCTGCACTGTGTCTGCGAAGCGGCGGGCAAGGCAATGTTTGGAGAGCGTTATGCCATTAAGGCGGCCAGAGACTGGCTGGGAGTTCCTCCTGAGATTGGAGAAGACGGCCGGGTGATGGGAGGCCTTGTGGAAATGCAGCTTCAGTCCATCCTGTGTAATTACGAGGTGGAAGCCTTTAATGAAAAAGAATGTATTTATGTGATCGACCGTTCCGGTCTGGAGATTACAGGATGTAAAGAACTGCCCCAGGTACATGTGGACTTCTGGTATGGTATGGTGAAGACCCTGGTCAACGCACAGTGGTCTCTGTGGGAAGAAGATTCTCCCGCAGGCAAACTTCGGATAAAGATCGCAAAGAAAATCGATAAATTCTGTTGACGGGAGGGCAAGCGGATGTATAAAAACATATTTAAATATGATGAAATGAAAAGATCGGAACATATGGCTGTCCGCCAGACAGTGGGATGGTACTACTGGACCCATCAACTGATCGAGATCAGCGGGCCGGATGTGGTGAAACTCCTGGAATATCTGTATCCTAATGATATCGGAAATATCAAGGTGGGACGGGACCGTTACACTACTATGCTGGATGAGAACGGGGAGATCATTGACGACGTGGTGATTATGCGGATGGCAGAGGACAGGTTCTGGATCTCTACACTGTTTCTGACTTATACGGACGACTGGATCTATTATCACTCCGAAGGATATGACGTGGACTGGAATGATATTACCGATGAGTGGGATATGTTTGCGGTACAGGGGCCAAGATCAAAGGAAATGGTCAATTCCATTGTGGAAAATCCAGTGGACGGACTGAAATTTTTCAGTCATGAGCCGAATAAAATCGGCGATATGGAGGTACTGATCAACCGGGGTGGTTTTACCGGGGAGAAATTCGGCTATGAAATTTACTGTCGAAGAGAGGATACGGACGCTCTGGAAAAGATCCTCAAAGATACCGCTCCGGAATTCGACGGCAGACAGGTGACGGAGTTCCAGGTAATGGCCTGGACCCTTCCCACAGAAAGCGGGTTTTATTATATGAGAGATCTGGCCCATACGAATCCGATGGAAGTGGGGCTGGACGGAAATATTGACTGGGAAAAGGATTTTATCGGAAAAGAAGCCCTTCTGAAAGTAAAGGAAAACGGGCCGGAGAAAGAAATGGTCGGTTTCGAGGTCCCGGAGACGGATATTTATATCCGGTCAAAGCAGTACGGAGGTCCGGGAGAGGCTGTGTATATTGACAGCGAGGAAGAAGAGGTGGGCCGCGTGTCAAAGATGGTCTATTCCTATGTGAAAGAAGTGAATAACGGCTACATACTGGCGAAGAAAGGAAAACTCCGTGTAGGCGACCATATTAAAATACACGGATATGACGCGGTGATCACAGAGAAGAAATGGATATGATAAAGGTTGAAAGAGGGCCTTGGAACTGTTTTTGAAAACACTGCAAAATTATCAGATCATAAATTACTTATACCACGGAAAACGGACTCCTTAAAGTCCGTTTTCTGCTTTCAACGGATGAAATCGTCAAATCATGAGAACGAGCCGTAGGAACCGGCAGTAATTTACGGATGAAATCGTCAAATCAAGGAAAACAACCGTAGGAGTCGGCAGTAATTTACGGATGAAATCGTCAAATCAGGAGAAAGAGCCGTAGGAAGCGGCAGCAGCATACGAATGAAAGTAAAACCGGGGAGATTTTCAGGGCGTCTCTCCGGTACAGCAGAAATCTGTCCTTCATCAACTGTATTGCCTCCTTGTACGGGACTGCCTTTTACTTGGAAAACTAAAAAACAGAGACACAGAGCATTGCAGTTTACTTGCATCCATATCACAAATATAGTATGATGTTAAAGACATCTCCAGTATCTGAAGATCTTTATTTTTGGAATACTGCGAGGCGGTTTCAGCAGAAAATTATGAGAGGAAGCAGAACGGAAACGGTCCGGGCTGCGGGGGAGGGATATGTTTAAAGAAATTGGGGAAGAAAGAGCATTTAACGGAATACTTGAACAGATCATTGATAATATACAGAAGGGAAATCTGAAGGCGGGAGACGCTCTTCCGGCGGAGAGGACAATGGCGGAAACCATGAAGGTATCCCGCTCGGCAGTCAGGGAGGCCCTTCGGGCGCTGGAGCTTCTCGGTATCATTGAAGCGGTTCCCGGAGGCGGGAATTATATTACCAGCGACCTGGATACCTGGCTGATCGGACCACTGACGATCCTTTTCCGGCTGAATAACGGCTATGTGCGTCAGAACCAGCAGCTCCGCGCTGCTCTGGAAAGACAGAATGCGATCCTGGCGGCAAAAAAATGTACGCCTCTTGACGCGGCGGAGCTCTGGATGATCCTGGCCAGACTGGATGCTGCGGAGGACGAGAAGGAAAGAGGAAGCCTTGATAAAGAACTTCACGCCAAGATCGGAAAGATTGCGGATAATCCGATGATCTACAGCGTACTTGCAGCAGCCGATCAGCTTACAGAAAATATCATCTCCGGAACCAGGGACTATATTATGAAAAAAAATCAGACAGCATCTGTAGTGGACGAGCAGCATCACCGTCTGGTAGAAGCTATTATTAAAGGAGATGCCGAAGCGGCGGAGAAATGTATGTCGGAGCATATGGATACGGTAGAAGAGTATATGGAACAGATGCTTGAAGAAAATACAGACGGCGGACAGAGTATAGAGAAAATGACACAGGAGAACAAGTGAAAATAGAGAAAGAAAATTAACACAGGCTCTTGTACTATGGTCGGACCAGTGGTACAATCAATTTATAAAAATGGTTATACCAAATAAATAATTGGTCAACCAGAAAGAAGGGCAAAAATATGGGATATGTAACATGGTCATATGAAACTCTGGACCGTTTCTGTGGAGACGTATTCAGAGCGTTTGGATTCAGTGAAGAGGAAAGCAATGAGATTAAGGATGTTCTTCTGACGGCAGATCTTTATGGCATTGAGAGTCATGGCATGCAGAGAATGGTCCGCTATCACAAAGGAATTGAGAAGGGAACCATTCATCCGGAAGCAAGGCCGGAAGTTGTGTTTGAGACTCCTGTTTCCGCTGTGATTGACGGACATAATGGAATGGGACAGCTTATCAGTGTCTTTGCCATGAAAAAGGCTATTGAAAAAGCAAAAAAGACAGGGGTAGGCATTGTCAGCGTCCGTGAATCAAACCATTTTGGAATCGCCGGGTATTATGCAAAAATGGCCTGCGATCAGGGCCTTCTTGGAATGGCATGTACCAATTCAGAGGCCATCATGGTTCCTACATTCGGGAAAAAAGCGATGCTTGGCTCCAATCCTATTGCTGTGGCTATGCCGGCAGAACCTTATCCATTTTTCTTTGACTGCTCCACTACAGTGGTGACAAGAGGAAAACTGGAAATGTACAACAAAATGGGAAAACCGCTTCCTGACGGCTGGGCTCTGGACAAAAACGGACATCCTACTACAGATGCTCCTGATGTCCTGGCAAATATTGTGGCAAAAAAGGGCGGCGGGATCATGCCCCTCGGCGGCAGTGAGGAAGTCAGCGGCAGCCATAAGGGATATGGATACGGCATGGTATGCGAACTGTTCAGCTCTATTTTGTCTATGGGCGTCACTTCTGATAAATGCTGTACATTCCCGGACAAGACGGGGATCTGCCATGGATTCATGGCTGTGGATCCGGCTGTTTTCGGCGATTCAAAAGCAATTAAAAAGCATTTTTCCGAGTATCTTGAAGCATTGCGGGAGAGCCCGAAGGCAGATGGCAAAGACCGTATTTACACCCATGGAGAGAAGGAAGTCTTTGCAGAAAGAGAAAGAAGAGAGAAAGGCATTCCGGTAAACGACAACACAATGGTGGAGCTGGCCAATCTGTGCCGATATCTGAAGCTTGATTTCCACAAATATTTTGATGGATATAAACTTCCCAAGGACAGTAAGTTCTTTACAGGAAATTATTAAAAAATCCCAAGGAGGATATACAAATGGATTATGCAAAAGAATCATTAAGGTTACATGGTGAATGGAAAGGAAAAATCGAGGTGGTGACAAGAGTTCCGGTGGAAACAAAGGACGATCTGTCTCTTGCGTATACTCCCGGAGTCGCTCAGCCCTGCCTGGAGATCCAGAAGGACGTAAACAAATCCTACGAACTCACCAGAAGATGGAACATGTGCCTGGTAGTAACGGACGGTTCTGCCGTTCTCGGCCTGGGCGATATCGGACCGGAGGCAGGCATGCCGGTTATGGAAGGAAAATGCGTTCTCTTTAAAGCTTTTGGAGATGTGGACGCTTTTCCGCTCTGTATCAAGAGCCATGACGTAGACGAGATCGTCAACACTATTTATATGATCTCCGGCTCCTTCGGCGGAGTGAACCTGGAGGATATTTCCGCGCCCAGATGCTTTGAGATCGAAAAAAAACTGAAGGAAAAATGTGACATCCCGATTTTCCACGACGACCAGCACGGAACCGCGATCATTACCCTTGCGGGACTTACAAACGCTCTCCGCGTTGTAGGAAAGAAAAAAGAGGACGTCCGCATTGTTATGAACGGCGCCGGCGCGGCCGCAATCTCCATCGCGCGGCTGCTTCTGAAAGCGGGATGCCGGAATATTACCCTCTGTGACAGAAAGGGCGCCATCTATGAGGGCCGTCAGGAGGGAATGAACCCTGTGAAGGAAGAGATGAGCAAGGTGACGAACCGTGAGAAAAAAGCGGGTTCCCTGGCAGATATGCTGGTAGGCGCGGATGTATTTATCGGCGTTTCCGCTCCGGGCGCAGTGACTACAGAGATGGTAAAAACCATGGCGAAAGACGCTGTGATCTTTGCATGTGCGAATCCTACTCCGGAGATATTCCCGGAGGACGCCAGGGCAGGCGGAGCGAAGGTAATCGCTACAGGAAGAAGCGATTTCCCGAATCAGATCAACAACGTGCTGGCTTTTCCTGGAGTATTCCGCGGCGCTTTCGACGTAAGAGCAAAGGATATTAACGACGAGATGAAAATTGCCGCGTCGGAAGCTCTTGCGGGTCTGATCACGGATGAAGAGCTTTCACCGGATTATATCATACCAAAAGCATTTGATAAGAGAGTGGGACCTGCAGTGGCAAAAGCCGTTGCCGAGGCCGCCAGAAAAACAGGAGTTGCAAGATTATAAGAAAAGAAACAGAAAATCCTCACTGCCGCGAAAAATTTCCGCGGCGGCGGGGATTTGCTTTTTGGGGCTGTGGAAGATTGTAAAAACAGGACTGTCCGCAGAAATCTTTGACAAATCCGGATTGGATCAGTAAAATAGCAAATATATAAAAATGCAGCTATGGAAGCGCTTTGTAAGCGGAGAGCATATGCTGCGGAAGAAAGGAGAAGTATGCGCAAAAGGCGTTACACAGGAAAAATATGAAAAACTGGGAAGCAAATGTCCGCAGAGTCACCCCCTACACACCGGGAGAGCAGCCCGACCAGCCGGACATGATCAAACTGAATACAAATGAAAATCCGTACCCTCCGGCTCCCGGCGTAAGAGAGGCGCTGAAGGAGCTGGATATTGACGCTATGCGCCTTTATCCTGATCCGGCGGCAGGCGAACTTGTCGCCGCCATAGCGGAATGTTACGGACTGGAAAAAGAGCAGGTTTTTGTGGGGGTGGGATCAGACGATGTTCTTGCCATGAGCTTTCTGACTTTCTTCAACAGCGGCAGACCTATTTTGTTTCCGGATATTACTTATTCTTTTTACGACGTATGGGCGGAGCTTTTTCATATTCCTTATGAGCGCCCGGCGCTGGATGAGAACTTTCATATCAGAAAGGAAGATTATTTCCGGGAAAACGGCGGCATTATCTTTCCAAATCCAAACGCTCCTACAGGAGTGGAACTTCCTCTTGAGGAGATCGAGGAGATCGTCGCCCGCAACCAGGACGTGGTTGTGATCGTGGACGAGGCGTATGTGGATTTTGGCGCCAGATCAGCGCTTCCCCTGCTGAAAAAGTATGAAAATCTTCTTGTAGTCCAGACCTTCAGCAAATCCCGTTCACTGGCAGGAATGCGGATTGGATTTGCCTGCGGGAACCGGAAGCTGATCAGGTATCTCAACGATGTAAAGTACTCTTTTAATTCCTATACTATGGACAGAACGGCTCTGGCCGCAGGAACAGCCGCGGTAAAGGATCAGGCGTATTTTCGGGAGACCTGCCGCAAAATCATAGAAACGCGGGAATGGACGAAAAAAGAACTGAAAGCGCTGGGATTTTTCTTTGAGGATTCAAAAGCGAATTTTATTTTTGCTTCCCACAATGAATGTCCGGCACAGGAATTATTCCAGGCTTTGCGGGAGAGACATATTTATGTCAGATATTTTCCAAAAGGGAGAACGGCGGACTTTCTCCGGATTACTATAGGCACGCAGAGGGAAATGGAAATTCTGACGGACTTTCTCAGGAAGTATCTTGACGGAAGAGACAGCCGGGCGAAAAAATGAAAATAATATTTCCGTATATGCCCCTTGTGCATAACGCTATGGACAGGCCAGGATAAATGTGGTAAGATGATTTCCAGAAGAAATCGTGCAGAACCTGAAAAAAGGAAAAGTGCAGATCTTTAAAAATGCAGGGCTTAGGGCCTTAAGAGAAAGACGGTTCAGCCGGCGGGCGGAGATATACCTGCGCCGGCATTCTGATGTTCATGTCGATTCAGACAGAGTATCCCGTAGATAGAGCGTTAGTGTACAGGGGGCAGCATGCTCCGGATTATATAAAATAGAAAAGACCGAGGTTTTTTTATGAGAGAAAAATACGAGTCGTTGTCGCTGGCAACATTGAAGGATCTGGCGAAAGCAAGGGGACTGAAAGGAATTTCCACCCTCAGAAAGCCGGAATTGATCGAACGTATGCTTCAGGAAGACGCAAAAGAGGAGCAGGAAAAGAAGGAAACGGCATCAGCGGAGGAAGAGCAGGCTGTAAGGGATGCTCAAACTTATCCGGAGGAAGCCGGGACTGAGGAAGAACAGAAAAAGAATAACGCCACGGAGACGAAGCAGGAGACTTTCCGCGTGGAAGAAAACAGAGCCTCCTATGAGGGAAGAAGACGGAGCCATCTGGAAGAAAACAGGAGAATTTCCGGACGGGAAGACACAAGACGGACGCGCGCCGTTCCGGAAGAGAACAGAAGAGTATACGGAGGCCAGGAGGAAGGCAGAAGAAGTTTCTCCGGACAGGAAAACAGGAAAGCCCACAACAGCCAGGATGGTTTAAGAAGAAACCACAGCGGCCAGGAGGAGCCGAGAAAGACATATGGTTCCCAGGAAACGTATTCTTCCCAGGTGGACGATGGAAAGATGCCTGCGGAAACAGCCCAGCTTGACAGCGGCGAGAAGGCAAACGGAATCCTGGAAGTGCTTCCGGACGGATACGGCTTTATCCGCTGTGAAAATTACCTGCCGGGAGAAAATGATATCTATGTCTCCCCTTCCCAGATACGGAGATTTAATCTGAAAACCGGAGATATCCTTCAGGGAAGTATCCGGATCAAAACCCAGGGAGAGAAATTCAGCGCTCTTCTCTATGTGACTTCCATTAACGGTTTTCCGCCCAGCGAAGGCCAGAGGCGGTACAACTTTGAAGATATGACGCCGATATTTCCCAATGAGCGCCTTAAGATGGAGCGCCCCGGGGGAACTGTGGCAATGAGGATCGTAGACCTGATCAGCCCTATCGGAAAGGGGCAGAGGGGAATGATCGTTTCGCCGCCCAAGGCCGGAAAGACCACCCTTTTAAAGGACGTGGCAAAATCTATCTTAAAGAATAATCCGGAAATGCATCTGATCATTCTTCTGATCGACGAGCGTCCGGAGGAAGTTACAGATATCAAAGAAGCAATCCAGGGACCGAATGTGGAAGTGATCTATTCTACCTTTGACGAGCTTCCGGAGCATCATAAACGGGTATCAGAGATGGTGATCGAGAGAGCCCGCCGTCTTGTAGAACATAAAAAGGACGTTACTATTCTTCTGGATTCCATTACGAGACTGGCAAGAGCCTACAATCTCTGTGTCCCTCCAAGCGGAAGAACGCTTTCCGGCGGTCTTGATCCCGCGGCCCTTCACATGCCCAAGAGATTTTTCGGAGCGGCGCGCAACATGCGCGAAGGAGGAAGTCTTACTATTCTTGCCACCGCCCTTGTGGACACAGGAAGCAAAATGGACGATGTAATCTACGAAGAGTTTAAGGGAACAGGAAATATGGAGCTTGTACTTGACCGCAGACTTCAGGAGAAGAGAGTGTTCCCGGCCATTGATATCCAGAAATCCGGCACCCGCCGGGAGGATCTTCTGTTAAGCCGTGAGGAGCAGGAAACAGTATATAATATGAGGAAAGCCCTGAACAGCCTTAAAGCCGACGAAGCTGTGGAACAGATCCTCAATATGTTTTCCAGAACCCGGACAAACGCGGAATTTGTGCAGATGGCGAAAAAACAGAAATTTTTATAAACGGCTTGCATTTTAAGGGCTGATGTGCTATAATCAGAAAGCTGCAAAATAGTAGATTCGTCTAGTTATATACGAATAGAAAATAGAAGACTATAGAGAGGTGAAAATCATGCGTGAAGGAATCCATCCGAACTATCAGCAGGCAACCGTGACCTGTAACTGTGGAAACACATTTGTAACCGGTTCTGTAAAGAAAGACATCCATGTGGAAATCTGTTCCAAATGCCATCCGTTCTACACAGGACAGCAGAAAGCTGCTCAGGCTCGCGGACGTATTGATAAGTTCAATAAGAAATACGGCTTAAACAAATAATCAGACACAATATAGGAATGAGAGAACAGGTTGAGGTTGGGAAATCTCAACCTTTCTTTGCTTATAAGCAAGTGGAGACGAGAATGAAATCATCAAATATCGGCGGTCAGGCGGTCATGGAAGGTATTATGATGCGGCACAAGGATAAATATTCCGTAGGTGTCCGCCGGCCTGACGGTGAAATTGAATTAAAGATTGAAGACTATAAATGCACCTTTGGCAAAGCGAAATTTCTCCGCTGGCCTCTGATCCGGGGCGTAGTCAGCTTTGTGGACGGTCTTGTAATAGGAACAAAGTGCCTGATGTATTCCGCGGAGATCGCGGGAGATGAGGAGGACGAAGAGGAGGCCAGAAAGAACGCCTCTCTGTCTGAAGAAGAAAGGGCTGCAAAGAAAGAAAAAGAAGACAGACAGTTCAAATGGCTTCTGTATGTGACGGTGGCGGTTTCTATTGTGGTTTCTGTGGCTGCTTTTATGCTTCTCCCATATGCCCTTGCCAGCCTGATCCGGAAAGCCGGAGCTTCGGAATTTCTGGTAACGGTAGTAGAAGCTTTTGTGAAAATGGCGCTGTTTCTGGGATATATGTTTCTGATCTCCAGGATGAAGGATATTCAGAGAACCTTTATGTACCATGGGGCGGAGCATAAATGTATCAACTGTGTGGAGCACGGACTCCCCCTTACGGTGGAAAACGTAATGAAAAGCTCCAGGCAGCATAAACGCTGCGGAACCAGCTTTCTGTTTCTTGTAATGCTGGTCAGCATCTGCCTTCATTTTATCTTTGTTCTTGTGCCCTTCTTCTGGCTTCGCCTTCTGGGCCGTCTTCTGATGGTGCCTGTAGTGGCGGGGATCTCTTTTGAAATGATCCAGTGGGCCGGGCGTACGGACAGCAAATTGGCTTCCGCTTTAAGCAAGCCGGGCCTTGCCATGCAGAAGCTTACGACAAAAGAACCTACGGCGGATATGGCGGAAGTGGCGATCAAAGCGGTGGAAGCTGTCTTTGACTGGAGAGCCTATTTAAAAGAAGAGTTTGACTGGAAACCGGGAGAAGAAGCCGATGAAAACCCTTGAAGAACTGCTGAAAGAGGGAACGGCGGTCTTGCGGGAGGCGGAAATAGAGGAAGCGGGGCTTGACGCATGGCTTCTTCTGGAATATGTATCAGGAAAAAACAGGGCGTACTATTATGCCCACCCAGAGGAAAAGACAGACGGGAACACAGAAAAAATATATTTAGAGCTGTGCCGGAAGAGAGCGGCCCATATCCCTCTGCAGCATCTTACCCACAGCGCCTGGTTTATGGGGCACGAGTTCTATGTGGACGACAGAGTCCTGATCCCCAGACAGGATACAGAAACACTGGCGGAGGAGGCTCTGCGTCTTCTGGAGGGGAATGAAGAGCCGGAAATCCTGGACATGTGTACGGGTTCCGGCTGTCTGCTTTTAAGTATCCTGGCAGAATGCCCGAAAGCCAGGGGAGTGGGCGTGGATATTTCCGAGGACGCCCTTTCCGTGGCGAAGGAGAATGCCGGAAGGCTTCAGACGGGAGAAAGAGCAGTTTTTGTGAAAAGTGATCTTTTTTCAGGAGAATATTTCACACAAAACGGTGGAAAAGAAATGCAGGAGTATGATATGCTTATCTCGAATCCTCCCTATATCCCTACGGCGGAGATCTATAAGCTGATGGATGAAGTGCGCTTTTACGATCCCTTTTCCGCTCTGGACGGGAAAGAGGACGGACTGTATTTTTACCGCAGGATTACAGAAGAAGCCGCTGCTCATCTGAAACCCGGAGGATGGCTTTTATATGAGATCGGCTGCAGCCAGGGAGCGGCGGTATCGGAGCTTATGAAAAAAGTAGGCTTTGGTCATATAAAGATCAAAAAAGATCTGGCGGGCCTTGACAGAGTGGTTCTGGGACAGAAAAAGACACAGGAGATTCAGGAGGAACAGCATGTTTGATAAATTAGAAGATCTTCTCATCCGTTTTGAGGAGATTTTGAATGAACTGGGAGAACCGGGAGTGGCGGACAATCAGGAGCGCTTTCAGAAGCTCATGAAGGAGCAGAGCGAACTCCAGCCTATTGTAGACACCTACAGAGAATACAAAAAAAATAAAGAAACGATCCAGGACAGCCTTTCCATGCTGGACGAGGAGAAGGACGAAGAAATGCGCGACATGCTCAAGGAAGAGCTTTCAGACGCCAAGAAACGTGTGGAGGAGCTGGAGCATGAGCTGAAGATCCTGCTGCTGCCAAAAGATCCAAACGACAGCAAGAACGTGATCGTGGAGATCCGGGCAGGAGCCGGAGGAGACGAGGCGGCTCTTTTCGCAGCGGAGATTTACCGCATGTATGTGAAATACGCGGAAAGTCTTGGATGGAAAACAGAAATGCTGAGCCTTAACGAAAACGGCATTGGCGGCTTCAAGGAAGTTACGTTTATGATCCACGGAAACGGAGCTTATTCCAGACTGAAATATGAAAGCGGCGTTCACCGCGTGCAGAGAGTTCCGGAGACAGAATCGGGAGGAAGGATCCATACATCTACCTGTACGGTGGCGATCATGCCTGAAGCAGAGGAAATTGATTTCCACCTGGATATGAACGACTGCAAATTCGATGTGTTCCGCGCTTCAGGAAACGGCGGACAGTGTGTCAACACTACAGACTCTGCGGTGCGTCTTACTCATATCCCTACAGGAATCGTTATTTCCTGCCAGGATGAAAAGTCCCAGCTGAAAAACAAAGAAAAGGCTCTGAAGGTTCTTCGTTCCCGCCTCTATGAAATGGAGCTGGCGAAGCAGCACGACGCCGAGGCCGAGGCAAGAAGAAGCCAGATTGGAACAGGAGACCGTTCCGAGAAGATCCGGACATACAATTTTCCCCAGGGACGCGTGACGGATCACAGGATCAAGCTGACGCTTCACAGACTGGACAGTATTCTTGGAGGAGATCTGGACGAGATCATCGACAGTCTGATCGCCGCGGATCAGGCGGCAAAACTCAGCAATCTGAATGAAGAATAAGGAAGGAGTATTCAAATGAAAAAAACAGCACTTGTGATTATGGCGGCGGGAATTGGAAGCCGTTTTGGGAAAGGAATCAAACAGCTTGCGCCGGTAGGGCCGAACGGGGAGATCATTATGGATTATTCTATACATGACGCTCTGGAGGCCGGCTTTAATAAGGTGGTCTTTATTATCCGTAAGGATATTGAAGAGGAATTCCGCAAAGTGATCGGCAACAGGATCGAAAAGGTTACGGAAGTAGAATATGCTTTTCAGGAACTGGAAGATCTGCCGGAGGGATTTACAAAACCGGCGGACAGAACAAAACCATGGGGAACCGGACAGGCGGTGCTTGCGGCAAAGAAAGTGCTTTCAGAGCCCTTTGTAGTGATCAACGCAGACGACTATTATGGAAAAGAAGCTTATGTGAAGGTGCATGATTATCTTGTCCAGGAGCAGCCTGAAGACGGGCTGACCCATATCTGCATGGCAGGCTTCCGCCTTGGAAATACCTTAAGCGACAACGGAAGCGTTACAAGAGGAATCTGCAATATTGTGGACGGAGCTCTTGCCGGTGTTGATGAGACCCATAATATCTTTAAAACAGAGAACGGGGCTGAGACACGGGGAGACGACGGAACAGTCCGCGCCCTGGATGTAAAGAGCCTTGTATCCATGAATATGTGGGGACTGACGCCTGAATTCCTGAATATACTGGAAAAGGGATTTGTGGAATTCCTTCAGGGGCTGTCTGCGGAAGATATTAAGAAAGAGTATCTTCTTCCGGAGATCATCGACTGCCTGATCAAAGAAAATAAAGCCAAGGTAGACGTTCTGGAAACGAAAGACACCTGGTTCGGCGTAACATATCAGGAGGATAAGGCTTCTGTGGCCGCTGCCTTTGAGAAGCTTGTAAAAGAGGGAGTATATCCGGAAAAGCTTTATAAATAAGGGGAGGACTGGCATCATGGGAAAATATTTTGGAACAGACGGTTTTCGTGGAGAAGCAAACGTTCAGTTGACAGTAAATCATGCGTTTATGGTGGGACGTTATGTAGGATGGTATTATGGAAGAGAACATAAGGCGAAAATTGTAATCGGAAAAGATACAAGAAGAAGCAGCTATATGTTCGAGTACGCTCTTGTAGCGGGGCTTACCGCATCGGGGGCGGACGCTTACCTTCTTCATGTGACAACTACGCCCAGCGTTTCCTACGCGGTGCGTACTGAAGATTTTGACTGCGGTATCATGATCTCCGCAAGCCATAATCCGTTCCACGATAACGGCATCAAGCTACTGAACGGAAACGGACAGAAGATCGAGCCGGAGATCGAGGCTAGGATCGAGGCGTATCTGGATGGAAAACTGGAGGAGCTGCCTCTGGCGACAGGCGCAGAGATCGGCAGAACCATAGATTTTGCTTCCGGAAGAAACCGTTATATCGGATATCTGATCTCCATTCCCTGCCGTGATTTCAAGAATATCAAAGTGGGTCTTGACTGTGCCAACGGAAGCTCTTCCGCTATTGCTAAGAGCGTGTTCGACGCTCTCCAGGCAAAAACCTATGTGATCAACAATAATCCTGACGGAACCAATATCAATACCAACTGTGGTTCCACCCACATTGAGGTTCTTCAGAGATTCGTGGTGGAGAAAGGGCTTGACGTAGGATTTGCCTACGACGGAGACGCGGACCGCTGTATTGCAGTGGATCATAAAGGAAATATTATCGACGGCGACAAGATCATGTACGTCTGCGGAAAATACCTGAAGGAACAGGGCAAGCTGAACGGAAATACGGTAGTTACCACAGTTATGTCCAATATGGGACTTTATAAGGCGCTGGAACGCGAAGGCATCAGCTACGAGCAGACGGCTGTGGGAGATAAATATGTAGCCGAGAATATGATGGAAAATAATTACAGTATCGGCGGCGAGCAGTCCGGACATATTATTTTCAGCCGTTACGCGGCTACGGGAGACGGAATCCTTACTTCACTGATGGTAATGGAAGCCTGCGTGGAGAAAAAATCAACTCTCTGCGATCTTGCAAAGGAAATGAAAGTTTATCCTCAGATACTGCGCAATGTGCGTGTGGCGGACAAAAAGACCGCCAGAGAAAACCCGAAGGTTAAGGAGGCTGTGGAAGCCGCAGCCAGAGCTCTTGGCACAGAAGGCCGCATTCTTGTAAGAGAGAGCGGAACAGAACCGCTGATTCGCGTTATGGTGGAAGCCGGAACGGAAGATATCTGCGCGGAATATGTGAACAGCGTTGTAAAAGTACTGGAAGCCGAAGGGCTTGTTGTAGAATAAAGGACATACATGAAGAAAAGAAGGATTGGATGGCTCCTGGCGGCCTGCCTGGGAATTTCCCTTACAGCCGGCTGCGGAGGACAGGAACAGGAAACATACAGACAGGCGGAAAAGGATCTGGAACAGGGAAATTATGAGACTGCCCTTCAGGGCTTCGGCACATCGGCGGAAAACGGTTATAAGCTTCCCGAGTCGTACAGGGGAGCGGGGATCTCAGCGCTTCACCTGGGAAATTATGAGGACGCAGTGAGCTATCTTACCTCCGCGCTGGACAGCGAGGGAGCGGGAAGATCTCTGAAGCAGGATATTCTTTCCTATCGGGCCACCGCAGAGCTGAAAAGCGGGCTTTTGGACGACGCTATGGCCGATTGCCAGACTCTGGCGTCAGATTATTCTATGACTGCCGACAACTATTATCTCACAGGCTGCGTGGCTCTTGCCATGGATTCCTACGATGAGGCTGCGTCTAATTTTGAGCAGGCTTACGCAGAGGACGGCGGATATGATATGGCGATCCAGATTTACGAAGCTTATCTGAACCGGGATATGGGCGCCGACGGTTCCAGATATCTGGAGGCAGTGCTGCAGACAGAAGCGAAAGACGCAGAGGACTACTGCAGCAGAGGTCAGGTATATTATTATATGCAGGATTACGAAAACGCCAAAACAGAGCTGAATAAGGCTGTTGAGCAGGGAAGCTCAGAGGCGAAGCTGATCCTGGGAATGGTTTCCTTGGCCCAGGGAGACACTGCAGGCGCCCGTACTATGTACCAGGAGTATATCGACGGGGAGGACAGCATCCGGGCAAAGGGGTATAACGGTCTGGCGCTGTGCGACATCGCGGACGGAACTTATGACAGCGCTCTGACGAATATTGCCAGCGGCGTCGCGGAGGCGGACACGGAAGATATGCAGGATCTTCTGTTCAATGAGATCGTCGTCTATGAAAAGAAGCTGGACTTTGCCACAGCGCTGACAAAGGCGCAGGAGTATGTGGAGATGTTCCCGGATGACAGGGATGCGGCGAAAGAGCTTACATTTCTTCAGTCACGGGCGGGAAACGCTTCATAGGAGAGAAATATGCAGTTTTATGATTTTAAGGAAATCCAGGAACGGGTGATCCTGATCGGGGTACAGACAGAGCAGGACGAAGACGTGGAAGCGTCTCTGGACGAGCTTTCCGAGCTGGCCGAAACCGCCGGGGCGGAAACAGCGGCAAAGATTATCCAGAACAGAGAGGCGGTGCATCCGGGAACATATATAGGAAAGGGAAAGATCCAGGAGGTCAGAAGCCTTCTGGCCGCCCTTGACGCAAACGGAGTAATCTGTGATGATGAGCTCTCTCCGGCGCAGATGAATAATCTGGAAAAAGAACTGGAATGCAAAGTCATGGACCGGACGCTTCTGATACTGGATATTTTCGCGGCCAGGGCTGTGACAAGCGAGGGAAAGATCCAGGTGGAGCTTGCGCAGCTTAAGTACCGCGCGGCGCGGCTGGTAGGACTTCGTGATTCCCTGTCCAGGCTGGGAGGCGGCATTGGAACAAGAGGCCCCGGGGAGAAGAAGCTGGAGACGGACCGGAGGCTGATCCGCGCCAGAATTTCCGCTTTAAAATCAGAATTAAAGCAGGTGGAAAAGCACCGTGATCTGATCCGTACAAACAGATCCAGAGGCAGTCTGAAGACAGCGGCTATCGTGGGTTATACTAACGCGGGAAAATCCACTCTTCTGAATAAACTGACCGGGGCGGCGGTACAGGCGGAGGATAAACTTTTCGCCACTCTTGACCCTACAACCAGGCTTCTGGAGCTGAAAGACGGGCAGCAGCTTCTTTTAACAGATACGGTAGGTTTTATCCGAAAACTTCCCCACCATCTGGTAGAGGCTTTTAAAAGTACTCTTGAAGAAGCGAAATACGCGGATTATATCATTCATGTGGTAGACGCTTCCAATCCTCAGGCGGAAATGCAGATGCATGTAGTTTATGAAACGCTCCGGGAACTGGGAGCTGCCGGAAAGAAAGTAATCACGCTTCTGAACAAACAGGATCTGGCGGGTGGATCCGGCCTTCGGGATCTGCGGGCCGATTATACAGTGAAATGTTCGGCAAAAACAGGCCAGGGGCTTGACGAGCTTAAGGATATCCTCTCAAAACTTTTATCAGAAAACCAGATATATATCGAGGAGCTGTTTTCCTACAGGGAAGGAGGAAAACTGCAGCGGATCAGGGAGTACGGTCATCTTCTCTCAGAAGAGTACCGGGACGACGGCATATATGTAAAGGCAAGAGTACCAGCGGAAATTTTTGTTTCGGTAATGCCGGAATAGCTGGAAAATAAAGGAAAATCAAACACCATATATTGTGCTGTGAAAAATACAGACACATTATATGGTGTTTTTGTATTGACGTTTCTCATGTGGTTTGATACAATGAATCTACAGTTTTTTAAAAGACACGGCACAGACGTCTGTTCAGCGGGCATTTGTGAGAGAGGATCATGTTTACATGATTTCCCGTCAGGCAGTCCTGTGTGCCGGACCAGCGCTGGCGTTAATATACAAAGGGAGCGTGTTGCCCTTGTACATTAACGTTAATCAGGGTATAGCATCAAGGGAGGAATCAGACAGAATGTTTCAGGTAGTAAAACGTGACGGAGAGATTGCCGATTTTCGGATGCCGAAGATTACAGCGGCGATCCATAAGGCTTTCGATGCAAAAGAGAAAAATTACAGCGACGATATGATCGATCTTCTGGGACTTCGGGTAACGGCGGATTTTCAGGATAAGATAAAAGACGACCGGATCAGCGTGGAGGATATTCAGGACAGTGTGGAGAACGTTCTGATCCAGGCAGGATACGGGGATGTGGCGAAGGCTTATATTCTCTACAGAAAGCAGAGAGAAAAAATCCGCAATATGAAGTCCACGATCCTGGATTATAAAGAAATTGTCAACAGCTATGTAAAGGTTGAAGACTGGCGGGTAAAGGAGAACTCCACAGTTACCTATTCCGTAGGAGGGCTGATCTTAAGCAATTCAGGAGCGGTCACTGCGAATTACTGGCTTTCCGAAATTTATGATAATGAGATCGCCGAGGCGCACAGAAACGCGGATATCCATATCCACGATCTGTCCATGCTCACCGGTTACTGCGCGGGCTGGTCTTTAAAGCAGCTTATTCAGGAAGGCCTGGGGGGCATTGAGGGTAAGATTACTTCCGCTCCGGCAAAGCATTTAAGTGTTCTCTGCAATCAGATGGTAAATTTCCTGGGAATCATGCAGAACGAATGGGCGGGCGCCCAGGCGTTTTCTTCCTTTGATACCTATCTTGCGCCTTTTGTTAAGGCGGATAATCTAAGCTACCGTGAAGTGAAGAAATGCATAGAATCTTTTATTTACGGGGTAAACACTCCCAGCCGCTGGGGAACCCAGGCGCCGTTTTCCAATATCACGCTGGACTGGACGGTACCGGAAGATCTGGCGGAGCTTCCTGCCATCGTAGGCGGGAAGGAGATGGATTTTAAATATAAGGACTGCAAAAAAGAGATGGATATGGTGAACAGGGCCTTTATCGAGACGATGATCGAGGGAGACGCCAACGGCCGGGGATTCCAGTATCCTATTCCCACCTACTCCATAACGAAGGATTTTGACTGGTCGGATACGTTAAACAACCGACTTTTATTTGAAATGACGGCGAAATACGGAACCCCGTATTTTTCCAATTATATCAACAGCGATATGAAGCCCAGCGATATCCGCAGCATGTGCTGCCGTCTCCGTCTGGATCTCCGGGAGCTCAGAAAGAAAAGCGGCGGATTCTTCGGCTCCGGGGAGAGCACCGGTTCCGTGGGCGTTGTCACCATAAACATGCCCAGGATAGCTTACCTTTCCAAAACGCCGGAGGAATTTTACCGCAGGCTGGATCATATGATGGATATTTCCGCAAGATCTCTGCATATTAAGCGGGAAGTGATCACAAAGCTTTTGAACGAGGGATTGTATCCGTACACAAAGAGATATCTTGGAAGCTTTGACAATCATTTCTCCACGATCGGCCTGGTGGGAATGAACGAGGCGGGACTGAACGCTCCGTGGCTGGGCTGTGATATGAGCGATCCGCGCACCCAGAAATTTACAAAAGAGGTTCTCATGCATATGCGTGAACGTCTCTCTGATTATCAGGAGGAATATGCGGGCGAGCTGTTTAACCTTGAAGCCACTCCGGCGGAATCTACGGCGTACCGTCTTGCCAAGCACGACAGAAAACGCTGGCCGGATATCCGCACGGCGGGAAGCAAGGGAGACACGCCTTATTACACCAACAGCTCCCACCTTCCTGTGGAGTACAGCTCGGACATTTTCGACGCTCTGGATATTCAGGACGAGCTGCAGACGCTTTACACTTCAGGAACTGTTTTCCACGGCTTTCTGGGCGAAAAGCTTCCTGACTGGAAAGCGGCGGCTTCTCTTGTAAGAAAGATCGCGGAGAATTATAAACTGCCGTATTATACCATTTCGCCTACCTATTCTGTCTGCAGCGAGCACGGTTATCTCAGCGGAGAACATTTTACCTGCCCGAAATGCGGAAAGAAGGCTGAGGTCTACAGCCGTATTACCGGATATTATCGTCCTGTGCAGAACTGGAATGACGGAAAAGCCCAGGAATACAAGAACCGTACGCTTTATGACATCACTCATTCCACTCTGAAGAAGGTGCATACTACCATGGTGACGATGACGGAGGACGAGGTGAAGGTAGAGCCTGTAGAAACCCATAAATATCTGTTTACCACAAGTACCTGCCCCAACTGTAAGATGGCTAAGAAAATGCTGGCGGGAGAGGATCTGGAGATTATCGACGCGGAAAAGAATCCCGATCTGGTACGGCAGTTTGGGATCCGTCAGGCTCCCACGCTTGTGATCACGGACGGAGAACATCTGAAAAAATATGTGAATGCTTCCAATATTCAGAAGTATGTGGATGGCGGACATTAAAAATAAAGACAGCTAGTGAAAGAAACGAGGGCAGGCCGATGGGTCTGCTCTGCTTTGCAGGAGGAAACATGTACAGGATTTTTCTGGTGGAGGACGACGGGACGCTTTGCTCCCTTGTGAAGAAGCATCTGGAATCATGGGGATATGAAGTGACGGCGGCGGAGGATTTCTCAGATGTGATGGGAGAATTTGTGCGGGTCAGGCCCCAGCTTGTCCTTCTGGACCTGAAGCTGCCGTTTTTTAACGGATTTCACTGGTGCGACGAGATCCGGCGCGTGTCTCAGGTTCCGGTGATTTTTTTGTCCTCTGCGGCGGATAATATGAACATGGTCATGGCCATGAGCAGAGGAGCCGACGATTTTATCGCCAAGCCCTTCCATCTTGAGGTGCTTTCCGCCAAGGTGCAGGCGATTCTGAGAAGAGCGTATTCTTTCGGAGCGGGGGCGAATCTTTTGGAGCACGGCGGGGTGATCCTGAATCTGGGCAGCAGTACGCTGGATTATCAGGGAAAGACGCTGGATCTGACTAAAAATGAGCTCCGCATCCTGAATCTTCTGTTTTCCAGAAGCGGACAGGTTGTAGCCAGGGACGCGATCATGCAGATGCTGTGGGAAAACGATGATTTTGTAGACGATAATACCCTTACGGTGAATATCAACCGTCTCAGGCGAAAACTGGAGAGCGCGGGACTGAAAAATATGATCGTCACCAAAAAAGGCCAGGGATATATGGTTCCCTGACCGGGAGAGCGGAAAATGAAAGAATACTTTAAAACCATATGGAAAACAGCCGCCCTTTTTCTGATCTTTTGTGTGATCATGGGAGTTGTGTTCTGGTTATATGGGTATCCGGCGGAGCCGGTAATATACGGGGCGTTGCTTTGCATGATCCCGGCAGGAGTGTTTCTGACCTGCAGATATTATATTTTTCGGAAACGGCGGAAAATCCTGGAATGTGTTCGGAAGGCGGCCCCTCTGGAGCTGGAGCGGCTTCCGGAACCGAAAAATATCCATGAGAGATATCTGACGGATATAATATGGAAGCTGAACAGGGAAAGAATGGAAACAGAGGAGACAAGAGGCCGTGTTTACCAGGAAATGACAGATTACTATACCATGTGGGTTCATCAGATCAAAAATCCCATAGCGGCGTTGAGGCTTCTTCTGGCAGAGGATCATGAAAAGAATAAGGCCGCCCTGGGGGAAGTGTTCCGTGTGGAGGAATATGTGGACATGGTTCTGGGATATTTAAGAACAGAGGACATGTCTGCGGATATGAAATTTTCAGAGTGCAGTCTGGACAGCATTATCCGGGAACAGATCCACAAATATGCCTCTGTTTTTATCGGAAAAAAGCTGGCGCTTTCCTACGTCGGAACTGAAAAACGTATCCTTACAGATCCAAAGTGGCTTGGCTTTGTGATCGGACAGTGCCTTTCCAACGCCCTGAAATATACAAAGACAGGTGGCATCCATATTTACCTTTCAGAATCCAGACCAGATACTCTGGTCATAGAGGATACGGGGACAGGAATCCGGCAGGAGGATCTTCCGCGGGTATTTGAGCGCGGGTTTACAGGATATAACGGCAGGGAGGAATCCAGATCCACGGGGATAGGTCTGTATCTTTCCAGAAAGATCATGAAAAAACTGAACCACCAGATTGCAATAGAATCCAGTCCCGGCGCCGGAACGAAGGTATATCTCAGTCTTGGAAGAAAGAATGCGGAACTTTTTTAAAATATTTTAAAACGGACGGCGGTCTTCTGCCGGACAGATACAAAACTTACAAAAATGTCACTTAAAACAGGAAACTGTAAGCCAGAGCTATGGCAGACAGCTTCCTGTTTTTGTATACTTGTCATGTAAGAAGCCAAAGCTTTTATTTTGCGGACAGAATGTCCAAAACATCTGCTGTATTGATCTGCGCGCGATCTGTCGTTATAAGGAGGATACCATCATGTCGTTACTGGAAGTTACAAATCTGAAAAAAATATATACTACCCGTTTCGGGGGAAACCAGGTACAGGCGCTGACAAACGTAACCTTTTCCGTGGAGGAGGGAGAGTTTGTGGCGATCATGGGGGAGAGCGGTTCCGGAAAGACTACTCTTCTGAACATTCTGGCATCCCTGGACCGCCCTACAGAGGGAGAAGTCCTTCTGGAGGGAAAAAGCATCGTTCATCTGACCGAAAAAGAAATTTCCGCTTTCCGGAGAAAAAATCTGGGATTTGTATTTCAGGATTTTAATCTTCTGGATACCTTCAGTATCCGGGACAACATTTATCTCCCTCTGGTTCTGGCGGGAGAGGATTACCGGGAGATGGAGCAGAAGATCCGTCCGGTGGCGGGAGCGCTCCGTATCACGGAAATTCTGGACAAATACCCATATGAAGTTTCCGGAGGACAGAAACAGCGGGCGGCAGTAGCCAGGGCACTGATCACGAACCCCAGGCTGATCCTGGCAGACGAACCTACAGGCGCTCTTGACTCCCGGGCTGCCTCAGTCCTTCTTTCTATTTTCGGGGAGATCAATGAAGAAGGCCAGACTATTCTGATGGTGACGCACAGCGCCCAGGCAGCAAGCCATGCCTCCCGTGTGATGTTTATTAAGGACGGAGAGGTGTTCCATCAAATCTACCGGGGCGGAAAAAACCAGAGAGAAATGTACCAGATGATCTCCGACACTCTTACTATTCTGATGACAGGCGGTGAGACTTATGCGTAGAGGACTGTTTTTTAAGCTGGCTGTGATAAATATCAAAAATCACCGGGAGACATATTTTCCGTATATACTCTCCAATATCGGATGTATTGCCTTTCTGTATATCATGCTGTTTCTTCTGGCAAGTCCGGATACGCTGAACATAAGAGGTGGAAATACAGTACGTTCGCTTCTGGCAGTAGGATTTGTGGTGATGGCGGTTTTTTCCATGATCTTTCTGTTGTACGGCAACAGCTTTGTTATGAAAAGAAGACAAAAAGAATTCGGACTGTACAATATCCTTGGAATGGAAAAGATCCATATCAGCCGGATGCTTCTGACGGAAACTGTGATCACCGGAGCGGCGTCTCTGGCGGGGGGAATCTTTGTTGGAATTGCGGCAAGCAAGCTGGCGCTCCTTCTCCTTTTAAAATTCCTTCATATTCCGGCAGAATTCGGCTTTTATGTGACAGGAACGGGAATCTTAAGCTGCGCGGGATTATATGGGATTGTGCTGGCGCTTACTCTGATACGGAATCTGGGGAGGGTTCATCTGAGCCGTCCGGTGGAACTTCTCATGGGGAGCCGCACAGGAGAGAGAGAACCAAAAAGCAAATGGCTTATGGCAGCGGCAGGCGTCGTCTGCCTGGGAGCGGGATATTATCTGGCTGTGACGACAGACTCCATTTTTTCCGCAGTTGGGATTTTCCTGATCGCCGTGCTGCTGGTTATGGCAGGCACTTATCTTACTTTTACCGCAGGAAGTATCGTTATATTGAAACTGATGCGGAAAAATAAAAGATTTTACTACAAGGTACAGAACTTTACCAGTGTGTCCGGAATGCTTTACCGTATGAAACAGAACGCAGTCGGGCTCGCCAGCATATGTATCCTCAGTACGGGAGTCCTTCTGATGATCTCATCGACCATATGTCTGAATGTGGGGATCGATCAGGCGGTGAAGGCGTCCTGGCCTTTTGACCTGAATGTAAAGCTATATGAATATTCTCTGGAAGGGGCATATCAGGGCGGGACTTATGTGGCGCAGAAAAGCAGAGAAGAAGACTTTCCTGTAACAGAATTGAAAACAAACGTAAGTTTTTCTATGATAGTGACGCAGGAAGGGGGAAATCTTGAGCTTTTGAGTTCGGATACGAATATTTCAGCGGCGGATACCGCAGGGCTGACGGTAATTCCGGAAAAAATATTTGAAGAAAATTCTAAAGAGGCGGCGGATCTGAAAGAGGGTGAAGTTCTTATATATGGAAAAGAAACTGAGAAAATCTGTCTTATGGGAGAAGAATTTCTCGTTGGCGGCCATCTGGACAAAGAGCCCCTTGAAGGGGAATTTGCTCTGAACGAGCTGGGGGACAGCCTTTATCTTGTAATGACAGACAGTGATTTCTCCAGGATCTTCCAGAAACAGAACCAGTATACAGAGTATCCATATCCGATATTGACGGAAATCGGCATAAACATAGAAGGCTCTGACGAGACGAAGCTTGCCTGCGGCAGGAAACTGGATGAGATCCTGCAGTCATATAAAGACAGCGGCCAGATTTCTGAAGGAGGATATTATATCACCAAATCTCAGCTACAGGCCAAAAGCGGATTTTACGAACTGAACGGCGGCCTGCTTTTCCTGGGCGTGCTTCTGGGAGGGGCTTTCCTTATGGGTACGGCTCTGATCATCTACTATAAACAGATATCAGAGGGATACGAAGACCGAAACCGTTTTGAGATCATGCGGAAAGTGGGAATGAGCAGAAGAGAGGTGAAATCTTCTATAAACAGGCAGATCCTTATGGTATTCTTTCTTCCGCTTCTGATGGCGGTCCTTCATATCAGCATGGCTTTTCCTCTGATCCAGACTCTTCTCCAGGCGTTGGGAATGCCTCCGGATATGCTGTTTCTGATCTGTACCGGGGGAACGGTGCTTGTTTTTGCGCTGGTATATGGAATGATCTATATTTTTACTGCCCGTTCTTATTACAGGATCCTGGAAAAAGCAGAATAGCGCGGGCTGAATGGTGATGAAATTTTTTCCTGGCGTTCCCGGTGGTTTACATTTCGGAGAATTGCAAGTATAATAATACACGAATCGGCAGCGTTCGTCATGTATAGAGCGGACGATGAAATCCAGAAACGAGGAGTGTTTATTATGGTAAAGCAGAATATAATTTTTGTGGCAAATAAAGCGGGAAGTCTTCAGGATGTGACGGAGCTTCTTGCGGAAAAAGGGGTTAATATTTATGGTTTCGCCTGTTTCGACGCCCCGGAATTCGCTCTGTTCCGTATGGTTTCAGATAATGCGGAAAAAGTGGAAAAGATTTTAACGGAAGAGGGATATATGAACCGTCTTACAGATGTGATCGCCGTGGATCTGAAGGATGAGGTAGGCGGACTGAACGCCGTGCTGAAAGTTCTGAAAGACTGCAACGTAAACCTTGATTATATCTATACTTCCTATCACAGAAAAAACAGCCAGCCGATCATGATCCTTCAGGGAGAAGAGCTTTTTGTTACGGAAAATGTTCTGAAAAGCAACGGGTTCCATGTACTGGACAGCCTGGAGGATTTATAAAAAATGGACAGGATACAATTTAAACAGGGACTCCGGGACGGAGTCCCTATTGCGCTTGGATATTTTGCCGTATCTTTTACCTTTGGCATGATGGCGGTATCGGGCGGGATGACTGCGGGACAGGCGGTGCTGATCTCTCTGACAAATCTTACTTCCGCCGGTCAGTTTGCCGGACTGGATATTATCCTGGCATGCGGCTCTCTCTGGGAAATGGCTCTTACTCAGCTTGTTATTAATTTAAGATACTGCCTGATGTCTTTTTCTTTATCCCAGAAACTGCACCGGGGGCTTCCTCTGCATCACAGGCTCCTGGTAGCGTTCGGCATTACCGATGAGATTTTCGGAGTCAGCGCTTCCCGGGAGGGAAGACTCAGCCCCTGGTATAATTACGGGGCGATGTGCGTGGCGATTCCCGGATGGACGCTGGGAACTCTGGCAGGAGGAATTTCCGGAGGGCTTCTCCCGGATTTTCTGGTAAGCGCCCTCAGCGTGGCGATATATGGAATGTTCCTTGCAGTGATCATTCCTCCGGCCAGGAAAAACCGGCCGGTTCTTTTTGTGGTTCTGGGATCCATGGCAGTCAGTACCATTTTTGCGACGGTTCCCGTTCTGAAGCAGGTTTCGTCCGGCTTTGTCATCATCATCACAACGCTTCTGGCGGCGGGGACGGCGGCGTATTTCTGCCCCGTAAAGGAAGAGAAGGAGGAGACTCATGGAGCGTAATATTTATCTTTATATCCTGGTGATGGCCGGGGTGACTTATCTGATCCGGATGCTGCCCCTGGTACTTTTTAAAAAAGAAATCACAAGTCCCTTTGTAAAATCCTTTTTGTTTTATGTGCCCTACGCCTGTCTGGCGGCCATGACGTTTCCTGCCATCCTGACAGCGCCCTCCGGCGGAGTGATCGCCGGGGCAGCAGGTCTGGCGGCGGCTCTTGCGGCAGCCTGCCGGGAAAAAAGCCTGCTGACAGTAGCGGCCTTTGCCTGCGCGGCGGTGTTTGTGGCGGAAAGGATCATGGAAATTGCGGGATAATCCGGGGACAGCATACATATTCATACATATTCATACGAAGATTTCACATAATTGCATCTTTTCACATAAATACAATTATGTTATAATGATTACGTTTTAATATAGGAAAGGAAAAACCTGATATATGTTGGACAAATGGAAAATGGACGTTGACACGAGGATAGAGGGCGCGGTCGACAGCACTATAGACAGTAAAAAAAACAGTGACGATGATGAAATCGATCTTCTGGAAATTTTTTACGCATTAAAAAGAAAAATTCTTCTTATTATAGCTGCGGGTCTGCTGGTTGGATGTGTCAGCGGAGTATTTACACAGGTGGCGATTACGCCTGTATACACATCTATGTCAAGCCTGCTTGTACTCTCAAAAGAGACCACCCTTACCTCTCTGGCTGATATTCAGCTTGGAACCAGTCTGACTAATGATTACAGGGTTCTGATCGAGAGTACGCCGGTCTTGGAGCAGGTGATTGAGAATCTGGATCTTGATATGACAGCAGACGCGCTGCGAAACAGCATTACTATTGAGAATCCTACAGATAGCCGTATACTGGAGATTTCTGTTGTAAATACAGATCCTGAAATGGCAAAAGAGATTGTTGATGAAGTTGCAAATGTTTCTTCTGTTTTTATCGGAGATAAAATGGAAGTAATTCCACCCAAAATCATTGAGGTCGGTAAAATTCCTACAGTAAGATCTGCCCCCAGTGTGAAGAAGAATGCGGTTCTCGGACTTATGTTCGGCGCTGTTGTGTGTGCGGCGATCATTACAATCTGTACGATTATGGACGATACACTGAAAACAGAAGAGGATGTTGCGAAATATCTGGGAATCTCTGTTCTTGCATCTGTTCCTGACAGAAAAGATTATGCACATGCCAAAGGAAAGAGAGGAAAGAAGCGCCGTTAGAGCGGACGGAGGAACCTGATTTATGAAAAATATTGAATTGAACGATGTCAGAAAGCAGGATTATTTCTATAGCGAGGCTATTAAGACACTACGGGCAAATATCCAGCTTTCAGGCAAAAGCGTAAAGACGATCCTTGTTACAAGCTGCTATCCTAATGAAGGGAAAAGCGATATTGTGATCAGTCTGGCAAAAGAACTTGGAAGTATTGGGAAAAAAGTGCTTCTGGTAGATGCGGATATTCGTAAATCTTCTTATATCAGCCATTTTCATGTAGAGAGGGAAGTCCATGGACTGTCAGAATTTCTAAGTGGGCAGATTGAAGTGAAAGATCTGATTTATGATACCAACTATCCCAATATGAATATTATTTTTGGGGGTCCTGTTGCACCGGATCCTTCCGGACTTCTGGGAGATGATCTTTTCAGAACCTTTTTAAGAGAAATCAGAAGTTACTACGATTATATACTAATTGACACGCCTCCTGTTGGCACGATTATTGACGCGGCAGTGATTGCGCGGTACAGCGACGGAGCCGTGTTTGTGATCGAGCAGGGGAGCGTCAGCTATAAGGTCGCTCAGAGAGCGCTCCGGCAGTTGGAAAAGAGCGGATGTCGTATACTGGGAGCTGTACTGAATAAAACGGATACAGAAAAAAACAGGTACTATAAAAAATACGGCGACTATTATCAGAAACTCAGTACGGCGGAACAGCAGTCACAGGATTAGGATAGAAAGAAAGCAGGAAAAACGTGTTTTGGAATAAGAAAAACAGTCGAGTGGCAAATATACTTTTTGCTGTTCTCTGCGTTATCCTTCTGGCAGTGTTTGGCATGATTCTGGTGTCAAACGCGAAGAAAGAACAGGCAGAGACGAAGAAGCTGTCTGAAATTGCGGAAAAAGAAGAAACCGGTATTGAAGATTATGAAGGCGTAAAGGAACATGCCGCTGAAATAGCGGAACAGGCAGAGAAAGAAGAGAACGCTTCCGGGCAGGAAGATACTGCCGATGAAACGAAAAAACCTGAGGCAGACGAGGCACAGGACAGCAGTTCCGAAAAGAAAGAGACCGATGAAGAAACGGCAGCTGATGAAGCTGCGGAAAAGGACCCAACGGGTATCGTGTGCTGGGGAGACGACCTGATTAATGGGGACGCTTCTTCCACATCTTCTTATATGGCAGTTCTTGCGTCGCTTCTGACAGAAAATGGTTATGATCTTCCTGTTATAAATAAGACTCTCCAGGGAGGCGGTACACTTTCGATGATGAAGATGGCCGGTGTCAGTGATGAGATTATTCAGAGATATATTACAGAGCATAAACAGGCTGCCGGAAACGGAGAGGCATATGTTACAGAGACCGGTATCAGAGATCTGACAGCAGAGCAGACAGAGAGAAATGATCTAGAATGTATTCCGGTGATTTTTATGGGATATTACGGGGGATGGAATCATGATCCTGCAGAACTGGCAGAACAGCAGGAATACATCCTGAATACTTTTCCTGATAAGGAGCGTTTCCTGATCGTTGGAACAAGACCTGTAGACGGCAGTGTAACTGCAGAAGAACTGGATCAGGCCATGAGTCAGAAATGGGGCGATCATTATATCAGTCTTGCTTCTGTTACATCAGAGGCGGCTGCCAGCAACGACGGACAGAAAGCCATGGCACAGGCAATATTCCAGAAACTGGAGGAGCTTGGATACATCGGCAAGAGTTAATATCAGGAAAGCGCAATGAGAAATTCAGGAAGAAAAAGAAGAAGACAGAAAAATGTGCAGATAACGATCATAGTTCTTGCAGTGGCTGTTGCGGCAGTTTTAGCAGGCGGCTGTTACCTGTGGGGACAGGCAAAAAAAATGAACCGTATGGATTCAGGCGGAAAAGTTAACACAAATCCGTCAGAAACAGAGAATCATACTGTTGAAGCAGAAGGATCTGTTTACAAATACAATGATCATCTCAGCAATTATCTGTTTATGGGGATTGATACAAGGGATGAAGTTTCCAGTTATGAATCCCAGCAGGATGCCGGACAGGCGGATGCAGTTTTTCTGGTTTCTATGGATCGGGTAACAGAGGAAATAAAGGTGCTGCTGATCCCAAGGGATACGATCACGGAGATCGAGGTGTTTAATCCCAGCGGAAAAAGCTTGGGAACTACGGAGGATCATATCAATATACAGTACGCTTACGGAGATGGAAAAGAAAAAAGCTGTGAGCTGATGGAAACGGCTGTTTCTAATCTTCTGGGAGATATTCCTATACAGGGATATTGTGCTATGAACATGGATGGTATTTCTGTGATTACTGATTTTGTAGGCGGCGTGGAAGTAACTGTTCCGGACAGCAGTTTGGAAGAAGTTAATCCGGATTTTACGGAGGGCGCAGTTGTTACGCTTACAGGAGACAACGCGGAACAGTTTGTACGTTATAGGGATACGGAGATCAGCCAGAGCGCAATTGTCCGGCAGGAACGTCAAAAAGTATACCTTCAGGCATTTTTGAAAAAAGCACAGGCAATGGCCGAAGATGATGCGTCTTTTGCAGTAGATATTTTTAATGAGATACAGCCTTTCACTGTTACGAATCTTGGAAATGACATATTTGCAAAACTTTTGACTGCTTCCCAGGGAAAAAAGGTGGAAACATCTACCATACCGGGAGAAGCTGCCAAGGGAGAAAACTTTGATGAGTATCATGTGGATCAACAGCAGCTTGACAGACTGTTGCTCAGCATGTTTTACTCGAAACAAGTATGAGATATTTAGTACGAATGCACTATTATCTAAATAAAAAGAAAAGGAGATATGTATTATGAAATTAAGAAAAAGAATCATGGCATGTACACTGGCAGCAGCGATGCTTTTGGGATCTGCGACAGGCGTTTATGCAGAAGGAAGCCGGACGAATGATCTGACTGTCACAGACGTTAGCGCACAGGAATACCAGATCACAGGAAAGATTGAAGAATCAGATTCTTATAAAGAACTCAAAGAGACGGCGCCTGATATTGTTGAGATCATTGACCAGGTAAACGACGGAACAGTAGAAATGGCAGATTTCGTTACCAAGCTTACAGAGGAGGCTGATGCTCTTACAGATGAAACCGCCAAGAAAGATCTGGAAAAAGTGATCGAGACCCTTCGTACAAAGGATTTTGTGACCGGATTTGTAGATTTGATCGCACTGGAAGCCGCTGAGAAGAACGAAGAAGGAATGTATGAAGTTACAATTTCTGTTCCAAGTCTTACAGATGAATTGAGAAATGTACAGGTTCTGCATTATAGTACAGAGCGCAGTCTGTGGGAGATTGTTGATCCGACAGAAATTGATATGGAAGAAAAGACACTGACCGCAGAATTCGAAGATCTTTCTCCTATCGCAGTGATTGCTGATTCTACAACAAAATAAAAACTGCAGAAATATTTTCTGACGCATGATTATCAGGCCTTAAATGAAGGTTCCCGCTATACTGCTATATGCAGAATGCAGGAACCTTTTCCTTTATGTGTTCTTGTCAACCAGGAACAGAATTGCTATAATATCAGAAAATACAGAAGAAAGGCGAGAAAAATGGGGGCATTATTTGATTTTAACATTTTACTGATCGGCTTTATGGGAGCGGGCAAAAGCACAGTAGCGGATTATCTGAAAGAATCATATTCCATGGATGTTGTAGAGATGGATCAGATTATTGCCAGGAGACAGGGAATGAGTATTTCCGATATTTTTGAAAAATATGGGGAAGAATTTTTCCGGAATCTGGAAACAGAGCTTTTGATAGAAATGCAGTCCAGGAGCAACGTAGTGATCTCCTGCGGCGGCGGGGTTCCCATGAGAGAGCGCAACGTGAAGGAAATGAAGAAAAACGGACGGGTAGTTTTGCTTACGGCTGAGCCGGAGACAATTCTGGAACGTACAAAAAATGATCACGGCCGTCCGCTTCTGGAGGGAAATAAAAATGTTCCTTATATTGCGGGACTGATGGAAAAACGAAGAGAAAAATATGAAGCCGCTGCGGATATTATTGTGAAAACCGACGGCAAAAGCCCGAAAGAAATCTGCGAAGAGATCATGGAAAAGCTGAAGGTTCAGAAATAAAAGGGCAACAGCGGCGGCGTACAGGGGAAAGATATCTGAAAAGAATGTTTCGTAAGGAGGAAAGGATAATGGAACAGCGAATTAAGGGAACAACAGGTTTAATGGGATTGATCGGAAGTCCGGTGGGCCATTCCGGATCGCCGGATATGTATAACTTCAGCTTCCGGTATCATCATCTGGATTATGCGTATCTGGCCTTTGATATAAAAGAAGACCATGTGAAGGCGGCTTTGGACGCCATGCGCCTGTTCCGCATGCGGGGCTGCAATGTGACAATGCCATGTAAAAACGAAGCGGCAAAATACATGGACGAATTGTCCCCGGCAGCGAGGATCATCGGCGCAGTCAATACCATCGTCAACGAAAACGGAAGACTGATAGGACATATCACTGACGGAACGGGTTTTGTACATAATCTGAAGGAGAACGGAGTAGAGGTAAAAAATAAAAAAATGGTGGTGCTGGGAGCCGGAGGAGCGGCAACAGCGATTCAGGTGCAGTGCGCGCTTGACGGAGCCAGAGAGATTTCTATCTTTAATCCTGACGATCCATTTCTGGCAAGGGCAAAAGCCACTGCGGAAAAGCTGAGAAAAGAAAGACCGGAATGTAAGGTGCAGGTATTCTGTCTGGAGGATAGGGAAAAACTGAAAGCGGAAATTGCGGAGGCAGATATCCTGGTAAACGGTACGCTGGCGGGAATGAAGCCTCACGACGACGTTTCTCCTGTGACGGACACCTCTGTATTCCGTCCGGGACTTGTGGTTGCCGACGTGGTGTATAATCCCGAGGAAACAAGACTTCTGAGAGAAGCAAAGGAAGCCGGATGTAAAACAATAGGGGGAAAAGGAATGCTTTTGTGGCAGGGAGCCGCTGCTTACAAGTTATATACAGGGCTTGAAATGCCTGTGGAAGAATACAGGAAATACCAGAAAGAACAGGAAGAAGCCTGAAGAGTTTCTCCTGTCCTTTGTCCTCCTGGTTCAGTGCGGAAGTCCTGCAGCCGCTGTCTTTCACTGACGCGTCCTGCAGTTTGCGGTCAGTTTTCAAGGAAAGAGAGATCGATCTCGCCCTCAAAAACAGTAACGGCGGGACCGGTCATGTAAACAAGATCTTCCTGACGGTTCCAGAAAATCTGCAGATCACCGCCAAGAAGCTTTACTGTTACAGGACAGTCTTCATCTACAAGGCCGTTCAGCACGGACGCCACGGCTACGGCGCAGGCTCCGGTGCCACAGGCGAGAGTCTCTCCTGAGCCCCGTTCCCAGACGCGCATCTGAAGTGTGCGGCGATTAATGACTTTTACAAATTCTGTATTGATCCTGTCAGGAAATGCAAGGTGGTTTTCAAACTGTGGTCCCAGTGTGCTGATATCCAGATTCTCAAGATCGTCCATGTAGACGATGGCATGGGGATTTCCCATGGAAACGGCAGTGATGTGGTAAGTTTTTCCGTTTACCTCCAGAGGCTGATCTATCACCTGTTCCGTATCGGAAACTACGGGAATCTGATTTGCCATAAGAACAGGCGATCCCATATTTACTTCCACAGTGCTTACTTTTCCGTTTTTGACAGTGAGAGAAAGATATTTAATTCCACTTTTTGTATCTATGCTGAGATTTTTCTTTCTGACGATCCCTTTGTCATAAACAAATTTTGCCACGCAGCGGATGCCGTTGCCGCACATGGCGCCCTGGGAGCCGTCCAGATTGTACATTTCCATTTCACAGTCTGCAACATCGGACGGTTTGATCAGGATCAGACCGTCCGAGCCGATTCCAAAATGACGGTCGCTGACGAATCTTGCCACAGCGGAAGGATCCTGGACCGTTTCTTCAAAACAGTTTACATACACATAATCGTTTCCGATACCCTGCATTTTTGTAAATTTCATAAAGTTCCTCCTCGTAATTATTTATACTTTTCAATATCCCTTGTACATTGACGCTAGCGTCAGTGTACAAGGGGAAAACATACTGTCCCCTCGTATACTGACGCTATCCAGTATATAGATAAAATGTTATGGTTCTGTGAAATCCATATAAAAAATATGGGAATAAATCTTACCTCCCGGTTCTGTTGCCAGTTCGGACAAAAGCCTCAGGGCAGGAGCCTGTGAATTTCCGGGAAAGGCTCCAGACTCCGTTTAAGGATTCCTGTTATCTGAGCGATGAGGATTCCGTAATTTGTTATGGGGACATGCTGGTCCTGACAGCAGGCGATCCTGTATTTCATTTCCCTTTCATTCAGCATACAGCCGCCGCAGTGAACGACCAGCTTATATCCGCTGACGTCATCTGGAAATTCTGTCCCGGAGGTAAAGACAAACTCCGGCTGCTTTCCAGTGTATCGGCGTATCCAGTTGGGAATTTTGAAGGTTCCGATATCGTCGCACTGGCGATGGTGGGTACAGCCTTCGGCGATCAGGATCCTGTCTCCGTCCCGGATATCCTGGAGAGCGGCCGCTCCCTCCACTGCGGTTTTCAGATCTCCTTTATACCGGGCGAACAGGATAGAAAAAGAAGTCAGGGGGATATCCGCAGGAGTATCATGGGACACCCGTTCAAAAGCCTGACTGTCGGTGACCACAAGGCGCGGGCGGATACCTTTGCTTAAAAGATTTGTTAAAGCGTCCTTTAGTTCTGTATCCCGGACTACCATAGAAAGCCCGCCATGCTCCAGAATATCCCGGATGGTCTGCTGCTGGGGCAGGATCAGGCGTCCCTTAGGCGCGGCCTTATCAATGGGAACTACCAGAATAATAAGGTCAAGAGGGGACATAAGATCTCCGATCAGAGGATACTTATGGGTATCCTCCGGTTTCAGAGAGGCGATCAGCTCCTTCAGTTCATGAATGTTGGTTTTTTCTGCCGCGCTGACGCAGATGGCATGGGCAACCGCGCCTGTATCGCTTTTCCGGTTTGCGGAGGTCGTCTCCTGTTCTGTGAGAAGAGCCATCTTCTCATCGGAAATCAGATCGCACTTGTTATACACGATCACATAAGGGATTCCCTTGTCCTGAAATTTCCGGATCAGCGCATCTTCCGGCGCTCCTGTTCCTACAGTGCTGTCTACCACCAGGACGCCGATATCTGTTTTATTGAGCACCTGATAGCTTTTTTTCACACGGAGAGCCCCCAGTTCTCCTTCATCGTCAATACCCGGCGTGTCGATGACCATTACCGGGCCGAGGGGAAGAAGCTCCATAGTCTTATAGACCGGATCGGTAGTAGTGCCTTTTATATCCGAAACAATAGCAAGCTCCTGCCCTGTAACGGCGTTGATGATACTGGATTTTCCGGCGTTGCGCCGGCCGAAAAAACTGATATGTACCCGCTCGGAAGCGGGAGTCTGATTCATTCCCATAATACATCCTCCTGATCTGCGAAATAAAAATGTAGAAAAAACGTCTGGTAAAAATATATTTTTATGTAATCCCGAATTCATGCCTGTGTGTCTGGGATTATGTAATCCTTCTGGCTTTGAGTATAGCAAAAACCAGGAAGAAATTCAACGAAGATCCGTTTCCTGCTGCGCCGGAAAATAAATATCAGAAATCCATGTGCCGAGAATCCTCTTTTTTATAAAAAATAGTTTCATATTATTCATGGAGCCTACTGCATTTTGTAAAAAACATGATACAATAAAAACAATGATTTGAAGGGAGCTTTCTGCGTTTGCGGGAAATTTTTCCAGATGCGGAGATTCCGGGATCATGATATTGTGCAGTGAGTTTATACAAAGAAATGCATAAATATTCCTGCTGTATATGCAGGCAAAGGAGGATAAGAGTGAAAATGAAAAACATGAAAAGATTTGCGGCTCTGGCATTAAGCGCGGTAATGACTGCTTCCATGGCAG
Source organism: Candidatus Blautia intestinavium (assembly GCA_019113745.1). GTDB lineage: Bacteria > Bacillota > Clostridia > Lachnospirales > Lachnospiraceae > Blautia_A > Blautia_A intestinavium. The sequence continues at coordinate 10,548 of DXGV01000020.1, read as the reverse complement.
TTTCCGTATCTGCGGCAGTAGAATCCAAGGACGATCTTCCGGGAAAGAAGATCGGCGTTCAGCTTGGAACCACCGGAGATCTGGAGGCTTCCGAGTATGAAGCGGAGGGCGCTACCGTAGAGCGTTACAGCAAGGGAAGCGAGGCTGTTCAGGCGCTGAAGGCAGGCCAGATCGACTGTGTGATCATTGACTCACAGCCGGCGCAGAAATTCGTAGAAGCAAACGATGATCTGAAGATTCTGGACGATCCCTTTGTTGATGAACAGTATGCGATCTGTCTGGCAAAGGATAACGATGAGCTTCTGGACGAGATCAACGGCGCACTGAAGGAACTGAAAGAAGACGGCACCATCGACAGCATTATGGATAACTACATCGGCGAGAATATCGGAGAAACACCTTATGAATCTCCGGAGGATGTGGACCGTTCCAAAGGCGAGCTGGTAATGGCTACCAACGCTGAATTTGAGCCTTATGAATATCATGAGGGCGATGAGATCGTAGGAATCGACGCGGATATCGCTCAGGCGATCTGCGATAAGCTTGGCTATGAGCTGAAGATCGAGGATATGGAATTCGATGCGATCCTTCCGGCTGTTCAGTCCGGCAAGGCTGATTTCGGCGCTGCAGGCATGACTGTGACAGAAGACCGTGCGGCCAGCGTAAACTTCACCGATACCTATGCCAACGCAAGCCAGGTTATCATTGTGAAAAAGTAACTGTCGCAATCCTATTCCCGGACGGCTGTCCGGAATACATACAGAGCTGTTGACCGCTGCCAACAGCTCTTTTATTAAGAAAAGCAGGGAGAAACCAAATGATATTGGCAGATATTAAGCAGGATTTTTATCTGAATTTTATTAAAGACGACCGGTATATGTGGCTGGTGGACGGTCTGAAGACTACGCTGATCATTACTTTCTTTGCGGCGATCCTGGGCGTTATCCTGGGATTCATCGTGGCGATCATCCGTTCCGCCCACGATAAATCAGGGCATTTTAAAATTCTCAACGCCGTTTGCCGCGTGTATCTCACTGTGATCCGCGGAACGCCTACCATGATCCAGCTTCTGATTATGAATTTCGTTATTTTCGGAGCAGTAAGCATTAACAAGGTGATCGTGGGAAGTCTGGCATTCGGTATCAACTCCGGCGCATATGTGGCGGAGATCGTCCGCTCCGGCATCATGTCTATTGATCAGGGGCAGACAGAAGCGGGCAGGAGCCTTGGACTGAATTTTTCCCAGACCATGCGTCTGATCATTATTCCACAGGCGTTTAAAAACGTCCTTCCGGCCCTGGTAAATGAATTTATCGTACTTATTAAAGAGACTTCCATTATCGGATACATCGGAATGATGGATCTGACAAAAGGCGCGATGCTGATCCAGAGTCGTACCTACAACGCGTTCTGGCCGCTTCTGGCAGCCGCCGTGATCTATCTGGTGCTGGTAATGTTTCTGACCTTCCTTATGAATAAGCTGGAAAGGAGGCTGAGAACCAATGAGCGTAAATAAAGACAAAGTTCTGATAGAAGTACAGGGATTAAAAAAAGCCTTTGGCAGCAATCAGGTTCTCAACGGAATCACCACAGACATCTGTCAGGGAGAGGTGGTGGTCGTGATCGGTCCTTCCGGCTCCGGAAAATCCACCTTCCTCCGTTCGCTGAACCTTCTGGAGGTTCCGACGGGGGGGCGTATTCTCTTTGAGGGAACGGATATCACAGATCCCAAAGTGGATATCAACCGTCATCGCCAGAAGATCGGTATGGTGTTCCAGCAGTTCAATCTTTTCCCTCACAAGACGGTAAAAGAAAACATTATGCTGGCTCCGGTAACGCTGAAACTGATGACAAAGGAGGAAGCGTCAAAGCGGGCGGACGAGCTTCTTGAGAGAGTCGGTCTTCCGGAAAAGGCGGATACTTACCCGGATATGCTTTCCGGCGGACAGAAACAGCGTATTGCCATTGCAAGAGCGCTGGCAATGAATCCGGATGTGATGCTTTTCGACGAGCCTACATCCGCGCTGGATCCGGAAATGGTAGGAGAAGTTCTGGAGCTGATGAAAGAACTGGCGGAATCAGGCATGACGATGGTGGTAGTTACTCATGAGATGGGATTTGCAAGAGAAGTGGGGACCAGAGTGCTTTTCATTGACGATGGAAAAATCCAGGAGGAAAATACTCCTGAAGAATTTTTCTCTAATCCTGAAAATCAAAGACTGAAAGATTTTCTTTCAAAGGTATTATAAAAACTAACTGTTGTTTAAAAACACCCCGGAAACCTGGGAGAATCATACGGCCGCGTTCAGCGGCTTATGAAATATCCTGTGGTTTCCGGGGCTTTTTTTACTTATTCTGTCTGAAGCCTGCGGTGAGTTCCTTCTTCTCCGCGTTAAGGGTCTTCAGTTCCTTATAACAGTATTTGATGATCTCCTTACGGGTGATGATGCCGATGAAAAAGCCCTGATCGTCGATTACAGGCACGTAATTCTGATTGATGGCCCTGTCCAGAAGGTCTTCCATGTCCGCATCGGCGTGAACCGGCTTATAGGTGGCCCTCCGGGGGATCGCCATAATAGAGATATCTTCCATCTCTTTTACATCTATGGTATTCAGCCGTTTCAGTCCCCAGAGAAGATCTCCCTCGGAAATAGTTCCTGTATATCGTCCATCCACACTGAGAAGAGGAATACAGGAGAATTTCCTGTGTTCCATTTTCTCAACAGTCTGACGCAGAGTATCATCTTCAAATATATAAGCTACTTCACTTTTGGGTGTTAAAAAAAATAAAATATTCACGTTATGTACCTCTGTCTTTCATACGTTTCAGATTCTATTGATATGATAGTATGAAGGTTCTTTGCTGTCAATAAGATGAAATATTAAATTTTAGTGAAAAACCACCTATAACAGAGCACAAAATGTTCATATTTTACAGCAGTTTTACTCCTTTTTCCTCCGCCTGCTTTACAACTTCATCAGGCCAGAGAGAAACGTGGACTTCGCCGATATGGGCTTTTCTCAGGAAAAACATACAGATGCGGGACTGACCGATACCGCCTCCGATGGTATATGGAAGCTCTTTATTCAGGACTGCCTTCTGGAAGGGAAGTTCTCTCCTGTCGTCGCAGCCTGACTCGCGAAGCTGTATGTCCAGAGCCTCTTCGTCTACGCGGATACCCATAGAAGAAAGTTCCAGGGCAATGTCAAGAACGGGATAGTAAACAAGGATATCTCCGTTCAGCTCCCAGTCGTCATAATCCGGCGCGCGTCCGTCATGACGCTCCCCGTTGCTTAAGGTTTTGCCTACCTGCATAAGGAAAACGGCGCCTTTTTCTTTTACGATCTTGTATTCCCGCTCCTTGGGAGTGCAGTCAGGATACATATCTACCAGTTCCTGTGTAGAAACGAAAGCAATTTCCCTTGGAAGGATTTCTTCTATATAATCGTACTGCACTGCCATATATTTCTCTGTTTTTCGCAGTACGCTGTAGATCGTCCGTACAGTACTGATCAGAGTGGACATGTTTCTCTCCTCTTTGGAGATGATCTTTTCCCAGTCCCACTGATCTACATAGACGGAGTGGATATTGTCAATGTCCTCGTCTCTGCGGATGGCGATCATATCGGTATAAAGGCCCTCGCCCTGGGAAAAACCGTATTTTTTCAGTGCGTACCTTTTCCATTTGGCAAGAGAGTGTACGATTTCCGCATCCTCATGCAGACCTTTGATATCGAAGCTGACCGGACGTTCCACGCCGTTCAGATTATCGTTAAGCCCGGAAGAGGGAGATACAAAAATCGGCGCGGACACACGCAGAAGATTCAGCTTCTGGGCCAGAGTCTGCTGAAAAAAGTCTTTGACTGTCTTGATCGCTACCTGGGTATCATGAAGGTTCAGGTCAGAACGATATCCGGCAGGAATTTTAATCTGTTCCATAATAAGTCCTCCTCGTCATTAATAACGCTAGCGTTAATGTACAAGGAACAGCACGCTCCAAACTGCGTAATTTCAGCGATTTCCAGCGTTATCCTCAGTCAGCGTACGCCCTGTACGCCTCCATCGTCTGCCTTGTAAATCGCTGAAATTCCTGCGGTTGGAGTCTACGAGTCGAAAAGGAGATGATTTCTGTCTCTTTAAGGCACTTGATTGACGCGTACAGGACGTACGCGGAATGAAAGTAACGCAAAAGAGACAGAAATCAGCCCTTTATCGACCGTATTGTCCCTCTTGTACACTAACGCTATTATATCAGGAAAAATCCACCATTGCAATTTTTAACTTGTGCAGCGGCGGGAAATTTACTACAATGATATTAGATGGTGCGCCGGGGGAGCGCGTCGCTCCCCCGCTGCCAATGATGATACAAACGACGAGTTGTCTCCGGGCGTACGGCGTCGGAGCGATAATTAAAAAAGAGAGGAGGCACGGAAATGATCGGAGGAAGATGCCCGCTGTGCGACGGGCCTGTAGCAAACGGAAGATGCACGATCTGCGGGATGCCTTATAAAAAAGATGAAATCCTGTATCATCTCAACGAAAACAGCAGGGATCATTATAAACATGCCACAGAAAAGGCGAGGGAGATCATGAGGAGTAAAGCGGCCGCTTCCGGAACAGACGGAAGATCTCTGGGGAAAAACGCAAGCGCGGCGGACATCCGCGCCCACCAGCAGGAGGTGCGTCAGGAAGCGGTAAAACGGATGACGGCCACAAAGCCACAGACGTCTTCCGAAAAAACCAAAGCGGATAAAAAGACCAGAAAAAAGAACCAGAAAAAGGTAGAATCCGCTTATGGTCCTGGAAAAAAGAAGACAGGAATGGGAAAGATAATTTTATGGATCATTGTGATCCTGCTGATCCTTCTGCCGTCTATTCTGGACTTTGTAGAAGAAAAAGCCAACCAGTATGCCTATGAAAAAATGGAGGACTACGGCGTAAGCAGCGACGTTGAGATACATACGGTGTCAGAGGATACCTGATAAATTTTGTCCTGTTTTTATCTGAGTTTTTAGCTGACGGGGAAAAAATTACAATTCCCTCTTTTCTTTCACAGGATATTGTGCTATACTCTCTTTTGCGACACCAGATATGGGGAGTGAGATTGGCGAAGAGAGCGGTGGCGCAAAGGCTTCTTCGTACAGCAGGACAGGAGAACATGGTATGATTTATGTGATTAAGAAAGACGGAACAAAAGAAGAATTTAATCCGCAGAAGATCGTGGCTGCAGTAAATAAATCCGCAGCCCGAATCCTTTATACATTTTCCCAGGAGGAAAAGGACTTTATCTGCCGTTTTGCAAAGGAACACGCGGCATCCCTGGGAAAAGAAGAAATACAGATCCAGGAAATGCACAATATCGTAGAAGGAGCTCTGGAAAGAGTAAATCCGGCGGTGGCGAAAAGCTACCGTGATTACCGTAATTATAAGCTGGATTTCATCCATATGATGGACGACGTTTATACTAAGAGCCAGGCGATCCGCTATATCGGCGACAAGAGCAACGCCAATACAGACAGCGCGCTTGTGGCTACAAAGCGAAGCCTGATCTTCAACGAGCTGAATAAGGAGCTTTACCGAAAATTCTTTATGACCCGGAATGAGCTTCAGGCATGTAAGGACGGCTACATCTATATTCACGACCAGTCCGCCCGTCTGGATACTATGAACTGCTGCCTTTTTGACGTGGCTTCTGTTCTGAGAGGCGGCTTTGAGATGGGAAATGTCTGGTATAACGAGCCGAAAACACTGGATACCGCTTTCGACGTTATGGGAGATATCGTGCTCAGCACAGCGGCCCAGCAGTACGGTGGTTTTACTGTGCCGGAGGTGGATAAGATCCTGGCGCCCTATGCTCAGAAAAGCTATGATAAATATGTACAGGAATTTTTGAAATATTCAGATGAGAGCTGGTCGGGCAGAGAGGAAAAAGCTATCGAATACGCTCTCGATAAGGTACGCAGGGACTTTGACCAGGGATGGCAGGGAATTGAGTACAAGCTGAACACTGTGGGATCTTCCAGAGGAGATTATCCCTTTGTGACTGTAACCCTTGGGCTTGGAACCGGACAGTTTGAGAAGATGTGCAATCTTTCTCTTCTGGAGGTACATAAAGGAGGCCAGGGAAAGGCAGGTCATAAAAAGCCTGTGCTGTTTCCGAAGATCGTATTCCTTTATGATGAAAACCTTCACGGCCCGGGAAAATGCTGCGAGGACGTGTTTGAGGCAGGAGTGGACTGCTCTGCCAGGACCATGTATCCCGACTGGCTTTCCCTTACCGGAAAAGGCTATATTGCCAGCATGTACAAGCAGTACGGCAAAGTGATCAGTCCCATGGGCTGCAGGGCTTTCTTAAGCCCCTGGTATGAGAGAGGCGGCATGCATCCGGCGGACGAAAACGACGTGCCTGTATTTGTGGGAAGATTTAACATAGGCGCCGTAAGTCTCCATCTTCCGATGATCCTTGCAAAAGCAAGGGCTGAGAGCCGGGATTTCTATGAGGTGCTTGATTTTTATCTGGAAATGATCCGCAATCTGCATATCCGCACTTACGAGTATCTGGGACAGATGAGAGCTTCTACTAATCCTCTGGCTTACTGCGAAGGCGGTTTTTATGGCGGCCATCTGGAGCCTCACGAAAAAATCGGAAAGATCCTGAAGCCAATGACAGCTTCCTTTGGCATTACGGCGCTGAATGAGCTTCAGGAGCTGTACAACGGCAAATCCATCCGCGAGGACGGCCAGTTTGCGCTGGATGTGCTGAAATATATCAACGATAAGGTAAATCAATTCAAGGAAGAGGACGGAAATCTGTATGCCATCTACGGAACTCCGGCGGAAAGCCTCTGCGGACTCCAGGTAGAGCAGTTCCGCAAAATGTACGGTATTGTGGAGGGCGTTTCCGACAGGCCGTATGTGAGCAACAGCTTCCACTGTCATGTAACTGAGGACGTGACGCCTATTGAGAAACAGGATCTGGAGGGACGCTTCTGGGAACTCTGCAACGGTGGAAAGATCCAGTATGTAAGATATCCTATCGGATATAATAAGGAAGCGATCCGGACGCTTATCCGCAGGGCAATGGATCTGGGATACTATGAGGGAGTAAATCTTTCTCTGGCATACTGTGATGACTGCGGCCATGAAGAACTGGAAATGGACGTATGCCCGGTCTGCGGTTCCAGTAATCTGACGAAGATCGACCGTATGAACGGTTATCTTTCTTACAGCCGCGTACACGGCGACACCCGTCTGAACGAGGCGAAGATGGCGGAGATCGCGGAAAGAAAGTCCATGTAAAACAGCAAATGCATGTTAAATATTGTCAGATTCTTATAAGAACAGCCGAAAGAAAAAGGCTGCTGCACCTGATTATGTGCAGCAGCCTTTTTTGGGGCGATTTTGCTTTTTTGGTGTTTTGGGCTTTTTGTTTTCCTTGGTCTATACTGACCATTTTGGGTTCTTCCTGGGCTGTTTTCTGACTTCCTGTGATCCTTTCTATCAATTTCTTGCTGTGAATCTGGTCGGAAAAGAAGAACGCTTAGGTGGAACCGTACTATTATGGGGAGGACACGGTTGGAGAAGAGAAAAGAGCAGATAGAACCGTACTATTATGAGGAAGATACGGTTAGAAAGAGGAAATACCATCCGGAACCGTACCACAGCGAAAAAAATACGGTTAGAAAGAAAAAGCGCCATCCGGAACCGTACTACAGTGAAAAAAATACGGTTAGAAAGAGGAAATGCCAGCTGGAACCGTACCACAGTGAAAAAAATACGGTTGGAAAGCGGAAATATCAGACGGAACCGTACTACGGCGAAAAAAACACGGTTAGAAAGAAAAAGCGCCAACTGAAACCGTATTACTGCTGAAAAATCCACCTGAAAAAGAAGAAAAGTCAAAACAGGACAAGTCCCTCATGAATAAAGAACTTGTCCTATTCGATCGTGCGCCGCCAGGCACACGGTTCTTATTTTGTTTAATGATCTTTTATTTAATAATCGTACCGGTCTTCTCCCGGTAACCGTCTCTGGCGTGAGGGATATCGGTGATGATCGTCCTTCTTCCCTCGCCTTTGCTTATGAAGGAGAGCCCTGCTTCGATCTTGGGAAGCATGGAGCCTTTTGTAAACTGATCCTCAGCGATGTAGCGGCGGGCGTCGTCCACGGAGACGATCCCGAGATATTTCTCATGGTCGGTGCCTCTGTCAAGACTTACCTTTTCCACACTGGTAAGGATCATAAGGGTGTCTGCATTCAGTTCTTCCGCAAGAAGTCCGCTGGCAAAATCTTTTTCGATGATAGCGCTTGCCCCGTGGAGGTCGATACCCTGTTCCATAACAGGAATTCCGCCGCCTCCGGCAGCAATGACGATCTGTCCGGCCTCAGTAAGAGTACGGATGGTTTCCAGTTCTATAATCTTCTGGGGCTTTGGCGAAGCTACGATCCTGCGGTACTCTCCGGGAGCCACTTCCGTGACAAAGTTGCCTTTGTCCTCCTCGGCCTCAGCCTCCTCAGCGTTCAGAACACGGCCGATGATTTTCTCCGGCTCTGCAAAAGCGTCGTCGTAGGGATCGATCACAACCTGAGTAAGCACAGTGGCGACAGGCTTATATATACCTCTTGAGATCAGTTCGGCCCGGATAGCGTTCTGCAGGTCATAGCCGATATAGCCCTGGCTCATGGCAGAGCATACGGACATGGGGGCGAAGGTATAATCAGGATGCGCCTTTCCGAATTCATTCATTGCTGTGTGGATCATTCCTATCTGGGGTCCGTTGCTGTGGGAAATGACTACTCTGGCGCCTTCTTCCACAAGATCAGCGATGGCTCTGGCGGCCTGCCGGGTAGCCAGCTTCTGTTCCGGCAGAGTCGTGCCCAGGGCTCTGTGTCCAAGTGCAACTACTACAGTTTTTTCACTCATAGGGAATCCTCATTTCTTTTTCATTTTGAATATAGCGTCAGTGTACAAGGGGCAATACGCTCCAAACCGTGTAATTTCAGCGATTTTCGGCGTTATCCTCAGTCAGCGTACGTCCTGTACGCCTCCATCGTCTGCCTTGTAAATCACTGAAATTCCTACGGTTGGAGTCTACGAGTCGAAAAGGAGATGATTTCTGTCTCTTTAAGGCACTTGATTGACGCGTACAGGACGTACGCGGAATGAAAGTAACGCAAAAGAGGCAGAAATCAGCCCTTTATCGACCGTATTGTCCCCGTGTACACTGATGCTACTATTATAAAAGAACGGGGGTGGAAATGCAAGAGAGGAATCGGGAAAACAGAGTCAGGATATATACTGAACAGGTGGAGATACTAAGAAGACATATCCGGGAAAAACGCCCAGAAGCGGAAGCACAGAGGGATGTTCCGGGAGATAAGGAGGAAACAGAATGGAGTACAGGATGACAGACGCCCTGATCGAAAAATTCCGGGCGCAGTTGGAGGATGAAGAAAAAACAGCGGCAACTATTGAGAAATATATCCGGGAATTCCAGAAATACGCCGGGAAGGAGGCGAAGGTGACAAAAGAGCTGACCCGGGCGTATAAAGAAAAGCTGCGGAGAGAATACGCTCCCGCTTCTGTAAATTTCATGCTGGCGGCGCTGAACGGCTTCCTGAAAAGAACGGGTTGGCACGACTGCGCGGTAAAAAGCCTGAAGCGGCAGAAGGAAGCCTTTCGTTCCACGGAAAGGGATCTGACAAAAGAGGAGTATTTTTGTCTGGTAAAGGAGGCGAAAAAGCAGGGAAAAACACGCCTCTTTCTAATCTTACAGACCCTCTGCTCTACAGGTATCCGCATCAGCGAGCTTGCGTATATCACGGCGGAAGCAGTAAAAAAGGGTCAGGCGGCGGTGCGTTCCAAAGGAAAAGAGAGGACGGTCCTTCTGCCGGAAAAACTGTGCGCACAGTTAAGGCTGTATATACAGCCTGGGAGCAGGGGGAGCGTTTTTGTCACAAGAAACGGAAAGCCTGTGGACAGGAGCAATATTTTCCATGAAATGAAAAAACTCTGCGAAGGGGCGGGGATCGCTAAAGAAAAGGTATATCCTCATAATCTCCGTCATCTGTTCGCGAAAACTTATTACCAGGAAAAAAGAGATATTACCCACCTTGCGGATCTTCTGGGACACGCCAGCATCAATACCACAAGGATCTATACTATTGTCAGCGACAAAGAACAGATACGCCAGATAGACCGTCTGGGGCTGATATTCCAGATAGAATAAAAAAACCACAAAATATCTGTTTTGTGGTAAATAAAGCGACATACATATGTATCTTTGATAACGTAGTCTATTATAGCAGACCGAAACGGCTTTTTCAATCGTCAAATCTGCTGATTTTGCGCGGAAAATCTGTCCTTTTGGGCACAGAAAAAAACCGTATGCTCAAAGTCTTTCCCAAAATAGATAGTTGGTATAGCAGGATGAAGAAAAAAAGACGTTCATACGGCTGGAATTATATTTTTCTTTTGTAATTCTGAAAGATGATACGTATCTTTACCACAAAACAGATATTATGTTGTAAATGCTGCGGCAGATAAA
>DXGV01000019.1 GCA_019113745.1 Candidatus Blautia intestinavium | reverse complement strand
ATTAAGTATGAAAAAGAAGCGGTATGCGATTGGAACAAATCCGGAAAAATATCTGGATGAACTTATGAATTTGTAAAAAGATCAAAAATCAATAGGCTTGGTTAGGGAACACATTCATGCGTTTGTCGTGGGCTCGGAAGCGACGAATATGAGCTGGTCGAAGTAAAATAAAAGCCGGGCTTTTGTAAAGCGAAATATCTGCCAGGAAAAAAGAGCGTTTCTGTCATCTCCTTATGAAGATAACGGAAACGCTCCTTTTATTTATGTCTTCTAAAGACTCGCCCGGATAACCTTCGGCTTGCAGCCCGCGTCCTCCAGAGCTTTTACAATCTGGTTCTTGTGTTCTGTTCCATAAGCTTCCATTGTTACCTTAAGCTCCACCGCGGCGTTTCGGTTGGTGGTCACAAACTGATTATGATCCAGCTTGATCACGTTGCCCTGGTTATCCGCGATGATAGAGGCTACCCGTACCAGCTCGCCGGGCTTGTCGGGGATCAGGACAGAAACAGTAAAGATCCTGTCTCTCTGGATGAGTCCGTGCTGGACCACCGAGGACATGGTGATCACGTCCATATTTCCGCCGCTTAAGATAGCCACCACTTTCTTTCCTGTAAAACTCAGATGACGGAGAGCGGCTACTGTGAGAAGTCCGGAATTTTCTACGATCATTTTATGGTTTTCCACCATATCCAGAAAAGCCATGATCAGTTCGTCATCCTCAATGGTGATCACACCGTCAAGATTTTCCTGAAGATAAGGAAAGATTTTTTCTCCCGGCGTCTGTACTGCCGTACCGTCCGCAATGGTGTTTACATGGGGAAGAGTAACGACCTCACCTTTTTCCAGGGAAGCTTTCAGACATGCCGCTCCTGCCGGCTCCACGCCGATCACTTTAATGTGAGGATTCAGAAGCTTTGCCAGAGTGGAAACCCCTGTAGCCAGTCCGCCGCCTCCCACCGGGACAAGAATATAGTCTACCAGAGGAAGTTCCTGTACGATTTCCATGGCGATAGTGCCCTGTCCTGTGGCTACAGCCGGATCATCAAAAGGATGGATGAAGGTATATCCTTCCTTTTCCGCCAGTTCCAGCGCATAAGCGCAGGCTTCGTCGTATACGTCGCCCTTCAGGATCACCTCCGCGCCGTAGCTCTTTGTTCTTTCTACTTTTATAAGAGGCGTTGTGGTAGGCATGACGATCACAGCCTTTACCCCGAATTTATGAGCCGCGTAGGCAACTCCCTGGGCGTGGTTTCCGGCAGAAGCGGCGATCAGCCCCTTCTCTTTTTCTTCCTCGCTCAAAGTACTAATCTTATAGTACGCGCCCCGCACCTTGTAGGCCCCTGTGCGCTGCATATTTTCAGGTTTCAGATACACTTTATTTCCCGTCAGTTCCGTAAAATAGCTGCTTTTGATCAGTTTCGTTTCCTGGGTTACCTTTTTTACGATTTCTGACGCTTCCTCAAAGCTTTCCAATGTCAGCATGTCTTCATCCTCCCTCTGTATTTTCTGTTCTTATTCTGTCTTCGTCTTATCCTCCACGTCAAACAGAGCGTTTACAAAGGCGTCCGCGTCAAATTTCTGCAGGTCGTCAATACTCTCTCCAACGCCGATATATTTCACCGGAATATCAAGCTCCGACTGGATCGCCACGGCAATTCCTCCCTTGGCTGTTCCGTCCAGTTTTGTCAAAATAATTCCATTTACATTTGCCACCTCGGAAAACTGTCTGGCCTGGGCAAGAGCGTTCTGCCCTGTGGTTCCGTCCAGGACCACCAGAGTTTCCAGATAGGCTTCCGGATATTCTCTCTCCAGGATCCGGTAAATCTTACGCAGCTCCTCCATAAGATTTTTCTTATTGTGAAGCCGTCCTGCCGTATCGCAGAGAAGCACGTCCGCGTTTCTTGCCTTGGCTGCCGCTACCGCGTCATACACAACAGACGCGGGATCCGCTCCCGCCTGGCCTCCGATGATCTCCACGCCGGCGCGCTCCGCCCAAAGAGTAAGCTGCTCGCCCGCTGCCGCCCGGAAGGTATCCGCAGCCGCCAGGATCACTTTCTTTCCCTGATCCTTCAGTTTGCCGGCAAGCTTTCCAACGGAAGTGGTTTTTCCCACGCCGTTGACGCCGATCACAAGGATCACAGATTTTCTGTTTTCAAATGCGTATTCTGTGCTGTCCACCCGCATCTGATCCTTAATGCTGTCTATCAGAAGCTGTTTGCACTCCATCGGATTTTTAATGTGCTTTTCCGCAACCTGCTTTTTCAGGTTTTCCAGAATCGCGGATGTGGCGTTGATTCCGATATCTCCCATTACCAGAATCTCTTCCAGTTCCTCATAAAAATCATCGTCTATGCTGGAGTAGCCGCTGAAAATCGAATCAAAGCCCGCTACGATATTATCTCTTGTTTTGGCAAGTCCGCTTACGAGACGCTTGAAAAATCCTTTTTTTTCTTCAGCCATACCTGTTTCCCCCTGTTACTTTGTCAACTGATTTTCTACAAGATCCACAGATACCAGGGTAGAAACGCCTTTTTCCTGCATGGTGATGCCGTAAAGCCGGTCTGCCGCATTCATGGTACCGCGTCTATGTGTTATTATAATAAATTGTGTATTCTTCGTCAACTTCTGAAGGTAGGACGCAAAACGCCCTACGTTTGAATCATCCAGAGCCGCCTCGATCTCGTCCAGAAGACAGAAGGGCGACGGCTTCAGATTCTGGATGGCAAACAGAAGGGCAATGGCAGTCAGGGCCTTTTCTCCTCCGGAAAGCTGCATCATATTCTGAAGCTTCTTTCCCGGCGGCTGGGAGATGATCCTGATTCCCGCTTCCAGGATATCTTCGTCCTCGGAAAGCTCCAAAGTGCCTTTTCCTCCGCCGAAAAGCTCCTTAAACGCCTTGTCAAATTCTCTCTGGATATCGCGGAATTTCTCTGTAAACTGTTTCCTCATTCCTTCGTCAAGCTCCTGAATGATACTCTCCAGGGCTTTTTCCGCCTCCACCAGATCATCGTACTGTCCGGTAAGGAAGGTATGACGATCCAGAAGATTTTTATAGTCCTCCACGGCGTTTACATTAACTGTGCCCAGTTTGCGGATCTCTTCTTTTATTCTGGCGATATTCTTTTTCATCTCCTGCCTGTCTGTCAGTTCCTCTTTCCTGTAGGACAGGGCGCTGTTGGGAGTGATCTCATATTCCTCCCACATATAGGAGATCTGGCTTTCTCTCTGTTCCTCTGTCTTTTCCGCCTGGCTTCTCAGACGGAAACATTCTTTATCCAGAAGTGTTGTTTTTTCTGACAGCCGGTCTCTTTTCTCAAAAAACGCCTTATGGCTTACACTTCTCTCCTCTTTTTCCTTCTGCCACTTTTCTCTCTGTGCCTGAAATTCTTTCTCCAGCTCACTGCATTTTTCCACTTCCACCTGCAGGAGTTGAATACCATCTTCTTTTTTCTTTGTCTCCTCCGCGCTGTTCTCCAGATTTTCTTTCATCTGCCGGCTTTCTTCCTGAAAAGCGTCCGCCTCGCGGGAAATACGGTCAAGGTTTTCTTTAAGGAACCGTTCTTTCTGTGAGATGGCGGATTCCTCCAGACGGATCTGTTCCAGCTCTTTCGTCTTCAGGGTTTCTTCCGCTCTCCACTCTTCTAGCTCTTTCTGCTTCGTCTCAATAAAAGCTTCCAGTTCTTTTTCATCCTTCTGGGATTCTTCCAGCTCCTTTACGATACTGCTTTTGTCTGAGCGGAGCTCCCCGGCCTGCCGCCTCAGCTCGTTTTGCTCTCTTTCAATCTGCTTATAGCTTTCCTTAATTCCCTGTTCTTTTTCTTCAATCTGCTCCAGGTTCATTTTTGCCGTATTCTGTTCCACATACTGCTGTCTCAGCTTTTCCTGGAAATCCGCGATGGTGTCTCTGAGAACGTTCCTGCGGCTCCTGTTGTCGTTAATGGACTGCTGAGCTTCCTTCAGCTCTTTCTTTAAAAGTTCTATGCTGCGTTCCAGCTCGTCCATCTCTCTCCTGCGGCCCAGAAGATTGCTGTTGTTTTTGAAAGCTCCTCCTGTCATGGAACCGCCCGGACTTAAAGAATCGCCCTCCAGTGTCACCATGCGAAGACTGTGGCGGTATTTTTTTCCTATGGCAATGGCGTGGTCGATATGATCTACCACAAGCACTCTGCCAAGCAGATATTTTACCAGAGGATCATACTCTCTGTCTGCCTGAACAAGCGTATCCGCAGCTCCGATCACTCCCGGCTCCCGGAATACCTCTTCTCTCTGGAAGCCTCCTCTTCCGCTGATATTGGAAAGGGGCAGAAAAGTGGCCCTTCCATAGCGGTTCTTTTTCAGGAAATCGATCATCCTTTTCGCCGTCTGCTCATTGTCTGTGACAATATTCTGGATACTGCCGCCCAGGGCCGTTTCAATGGCAAGCTCGTAGTCTTTCTTTACCTGGATAATATCCGCCACCACGCCCCGGATACCCGTTTCTCTTTTTTTCTGCTCCATAACGCGGCGGATACTGTTTCCATAACCTTCATATCTTTCTGTTATGTTCTTTAAGGATTCCAAACGTGAAACCTCTCTGTGGTAAGCCGCCTGGCCCGTCTCCATCTGCCTGTTCAGCTCCTTCAGCTTTTCCTGAAGCTTCTGTATCTCTCCGTCGAGGCGCACACATTCCTCGTTGGTAGACTGGATAGAGGAAGAAACGCTCTGATATGTATGCTCTGCTTTCGCCCTGTCGCCCGAGAGACTTTCCTCCTCTGTTTTCAGGACAAGGATCCTCTGGCTGACCTGCGCTTTCCGGATATCGAGCTGCTCCATCATGGCGTCAAAACGCTGGGCTTTTCCCTTTGTTGTGGCGCGGCTGTTCAAAAGCTCGATAATTTCATTTTTTCCGTCCTCTACGGCCGCGGCGCATTCTTCTACATTGGCGAGGATTTTTTCCAGCTGCTCCTGTCCCTCGTCAAGATGTTTCTGAATTTCTCTTTTCTGAGCATTAAGCGCGCCGCTTTCCCCGGTCAGTCTTTCCTTTTCCAGATTTCTTTTTTCCAGATCGCTTTTCAGAACGCTCAGACGGTTCTCATAATGTTCCGCGTTCTGCTTTCCCGCCTGGATCTGTTCTTTAAGGATCCTGATCCGGCTCTCGTATTCCTGCTTTGTCAGAGCATTTTCCTGCTGTTTTTCCTTCAGCTCGTCCAGATGCCCGCCCAGCTCTTCAAGTTCCTGCTCCAGGCGTTCGTATTCCGCCTTGGTCTGGCCGAATTCCGCCTCAGTCTCTTTCAGCTCCGCTTCCGCGTTGCCAAGCTTCTCTTCCAGCTCTTTTAAAAGCCTGCCTGTATGATCGTATTCAAGAAGAAAGAGGTTCACGTCAAGCTCCCGCAGCTCGTCTCTTCTGGAAAGATAGATCTTCGCCGTTTCCGCCTGTTTTTCAAGGGGGCCAAGCTGCTTCGTCAGCTCATTCAGGATATCCGTCACACGGACAAGGTTTCTTTTTTCTTCTTCCAGTTTTTTAATTGTTGTATTTTTTCTGCGCTTGAATTTTACAATCCCGGCCGCCTCGTCAAAAAGCTCGCGGCGGTCCTCCGGCTTTCCGCTTAAAATCTTGTCGATCTGCCCCTGTCCGATAATGGAATAGCCCTCTTTTCCGATACCGGTGTCATAGAACATTTCCTGAATATCCTTCAGGCGGCAGTTGCTTCCATTGATCAGATATTCGCTTTCTCCGGACCGGTACAGCCGCCTTGTCACTGTCACCTCGTTATAATCCACCGGAAGCTTATGATCGCTGTTGTCCAGAGTGATCGCTACCGAGGCAAAGCTTAAAGGCTTCCTTGTTTCCGTTCCGGAAAAAATAACGTCCTGCATATTCCCGCCACGGAGCTGTTTTGCGCTCTGTTCGCCAAGAACCCAGCGGACAGCGTCTCCTACATTGCTTTTCCCGCTGCCGTTAGGTCCTACGATTCCGGTAATGCCGTTATGAAATTCAAAATTGATCTTCTGGGCAAAGGATTTGAATCCATGTACCTCTATGTTTTTTAAATACATCTTTCACCTGCTATTGCCGAAGCCTGCGGATTGCCTGATAGGCGGCCGCCTGTTCCGCCGCTTTTTTCGTGTGGCCGGAGCCATTTCCCAGAACCTCCCCGTTGATACGGGCTTCCACTGAAAACTGTTTATTATGATCCGGTCCGGATTCTCCTGTCAGAACATACTCCAGGGCCTGCCTGCTCTTCTCCTGCACCATCTCCTGCAGGATCGTCTTGCTGTCGTAGAAGAGCTGTTTATGCTCTATATCGTTCAGGATAAAACGCAGCACAAAGTCTCTTGCTTTTTCAAATCCACCGTCCAGATAAATCGCGCCCAGAAGAGCTTCCGTGGCGTCCGATACAATAGAATCCCTCATCCGTCCGCCCGTCATATCTTCCCCACGTCCGAGAAGAAGATATTTCGGCAGATCAAACTGTCTGGCACAGTACGCAAGACTTGGCTCGCAGACAAGGCTGGCCCGTTTTTTTGTAAGTTCTCCCTCCGGGATTTTGGGAAAGCGGGCATATAATACGTCGCTGCTGACCAGTTCCAGAACGGCGTCTCCTAAAAATTCCAGACGTTCGTTGCATCCCAGCTTTCCCAGCTTCTTTTCATTTGCATAGGAACTGTGGGTCAGCGCCTGTTTCAGCAGTTTCTTATTATGGAAGGTATAGCCGATCGTCCGTTCCAGTTGTTCCATTTCTTTTTGTTCCTTCTCACTATTTTTCATCGGGCACTTCCTGACTTACAGAAGGCAGAATGCGCTCCGCAATTTTTTCGTTTACTTTCTGCTTTTTGAACTGTACGCACTGAAATACGGCGTTTTTGATCTCCACGGCTGAAGCGCTTCCATGTGTTTTCACAACAAGGCCTTTAAGTCCCAGAAGAGGAGCTCCGCCGTACTCGGTGGCGTCGAAGGATTTCATGGTTTCTTTCAGAGCCGGTTTTATCAGAAGAGCGCCCACCTTGCTCCGGGCGGAGGACATCAGTCCTTCCTTGATCTTCTTGATCAGAGCTGTTCCAAGACCTTCATACAGCTTCAGGATCACATTGCCTACAAACGCTTCACAGACAATCACATCCGCATATCCCGCCGGAATATCTCTTGCCTCGATGCTTCCTATAAAGTTGATCCCCTCCGTCTGCTTCAGAAGCGGGAAAGTCTCTTTTACAAGTGCGTTTCCCTTCTCCTCTTCCGCTCCGTTATTCACAATGGCCACCCGGGGATTTTTAATGCCTACTACGTGTTCCATGTAGATCGACCCCATTTTGGCAAACTGCACCAGATGAGAGGGTCTTGCGTCTACGTTTGCGCCGCAGTCGATCAGAAGGCTCACGCCGTCCATGGTAGGGATCAGAGGCGCAAGCGGAGGACGCTCCACGCCTTTCGCCCTTCCTACGATCACCTGTCCTCCCACCAGTACGGCCCCTGTACTTCCTGATGAGACAAACGCGTCCGCTTCTTTGTGTTTTACCATATTCAGCCCCACTACAATAGAAGAATCTTTCTTTTTACGGACAGCAAAAACCGGCGGCTCCGCAGTTTCGATCACTTCTGAGGCGGGAGCGATCTGAAGCCTGTCCTTCGGGTAGTCCTGATATTTTTCAAGTTCCCTTTTTATTTTATCTTCCTGACCAGCGAGGATCACGCTGATATCTTTCCGTTCCTTTACGGCATCTACAGCAGCCTTTACAGGTTCCTGCGGCGCATAATCTCCGCCCATGGCGTCTACAACCACTTTAATTACTTCTGCCATAATACACCTCCTATTAAAACTCCAGGTTTTATCATACTAAATTATAGAAAGACCGTCAAGCACCGCGTCCACAAGCTCGTCTCCCCTGTAGCTGAGTTTCAGGGAGAAAAAAGGCGCGTCGTCCTTCAAAAGCTTCAGAAAGATAAGATCTCCCTTCCAGAGATTCAGTTTCAGAAGCTCTTCTTTTTTTATCCACTCCAAAACTCCCTCTGCACATTCTTTGAGTTCTCCTTTAAACCCGTCCGCTGTATAGAGGCACATATATTCTGTGCCGTAGTCCTCCTGTGTAAAAGTAACGATTCCACGGAATCTCCAGGAAGTAAGCGTCAGCCCTGTTTCCTCACGAACCTCCCGGAGCAGGCACTCTTCAGGACTTTCGCCTTCCTCAAAATGTCCTCCCACGCCTATCCACTTGTCTTTATTTACGTCATTCTTTTTCGATACTCTGTGCAGCATAAGATAAGAATCTTCTGTTTCTATATAGCACAGAGTAGTCATCGGGCTTTTCTTCATTGATATGCTCCTTCCTCCGGATATTCAGCCCTGCTTCTGGGCCTCGATCTTTTCCGCCAGGTCGTTCAGATATACCCAGCGGTCCATTTTTTCCTCCAGCAGAGCTTCCGCTTCTGTTTTTTCTTTTGTAAGCTCGTTCAGTTTTCCGGAATTCGTGGCGTTTGCCATAATTTCTTCATCAAGAGACGCGATTCTTTCCTCCAGAGACGCGATATCCCCGTCGATGGTTTCAAATTCCTTCTGCTCCTTATAAGAAAATTTAAGCTTCTGAGGACGGTTCTGCTTCCAGGTTTTCACAGAATCTTTTTCTTCTGTTTTTTCTTTTACCCCGTTCTTTACACTTTCTATAAAAGCGCCTTCCTCTTTTTCTCTTCTCTTTTTCGCTTCCAGATAATCTGTATATCCACCTTCATACTGAACCAGCCTTCCGTCTCCCTCAAAGGCAAAGATACGGTCGGCCAGATTATCCAGAAAATAACGGTCGTGGGACACTGCGACCACGATCCCGGAGAAAGAATTCAGATAGTCTTCCAGAACGGTCAGCGTTGGTATGTCAATATCATTCGTAATCTCGTCCAGAAGCAGCACGTTTGGAGCGGAAGCCAGCACTTTCAGAAGATAGAGACGCTTCTTCTCCCCGCCCGACAGCTTTTCAATGGGCGCATACTGCATAGAGGCGTCAAAAAGGAACTGTTCCAGAAGCTTCGACGCGCTGACAGGCCCGTCTTTTGTGGGGATATACTCCGCCACGTCTTTAATATAATCGATGACCCGGCGGCTGGTGTTCATCTCTTCTATTTCCTGGGAAAAATAGCCAATCTTTACCGTTTCTCCAATCTCCACACTCCCTTCATCCGGCTCTGTCTGCCCGGCGATAATCTTTAAAAGAGTAGATTTTCCACAGCCATTTGGCCCGATGATCCCAAGTTTCTGATTCTTTAATATGATATAATCAAAATCCCGGATGCAGGTTTTCTCCCCGTAGCTTTTTGAGATATGATGAAGCTCAATGGTCTTTTTTCCCATTCTTGTTTCCACAGAATCAATTTCCACGTTTTGATCCCGGACAGGGGCGGAAGCGTTTTTCATAGCTTCCAGACGTTCCAGTCTGGCCCGCTGCTTTGTACTTCTGGCCCTGCAGCCTCTTTTCGCCCATTCCTGCTCGATACGCAGGATACTCTGGCGTTTTCTTTCGGAAGCCAGCTCCATCTCCTCCCGTTCCGCCTTCATTTCCAGAAAACGGGAATATTTCGCCTCATAGCCATAAACCTTCCCGTGGCTGATCTCCAGAATTTTGTTTGTAACACGGTCCAGAAAATAGCGGTCGTGCGTGACCATGATCACTGTTCCCTTAAAACGGTTCAGATAATCTTCCAGCCATTCGGCCATTTTATTGTCCAGATGATTGGTAGGCTCGTCCAGGATAAGAATATCCGCAGGGTTTACCAGCACGGCGGCAAGGGCGGCTCTTTTTTTCTGTCCTCCTGAAAGATGGGAAATTTCTTCTTCGTGATTCTGGATTCCAAGCTTATTCAGCACCATCTTTGCCTCTGTCTCCGGTATCCAGTCCTCTCCTTTCTTTTCGCCTGCCACATAGGAAAGAACCGTTGCTCCTTCCGGAAATACCGGATGCTGGGGAAGAAAGGAAATGCGAAGGCCGTTCTGGCGGACCACCTGCCCTTCGTCCGGCTCTTCTATCCCGGCCATAATCTTCAGAAACGTAGTCTTTCCGGTCCCGTTGATCCCGATGATCCCGATCTTGTCTCCCTGCTGGATCCCGAAAGATATATCATCGAAAATGGTTTTATCACCATAGATTTTACTGACATGCTCTATATTTAAAATATTCATGGGTTTACACTCCTTTTCAGATGACCTCTTCTTATTTACAGCATCTTCTGCGGCGTCAGGGAACGGCTGCTTCTGCTTCCCGGAAAACGCCTGATATAGTAAATAATAAACAGAACCGCCGTAATACTCCAGGAAGCCGGATAACTTAGCATGATCGTCTCAATACCCGGATGTACGGGGAGCAGCACCAGCATCCACATGATCCGCAGGATACACACGCCGCCGCAGGTGAGAAGCACAGGCACCAGGACTCTTCCCGCTCCTCTTAAAGCGCCGGACAGGATCCCGATCACCACATAAAGGAAATACGAGGGCATCAGAAAGCGCATCATATAAACTCCTATATCGATCACCGCCCCATCTGTAGTAAACAGCCCGTAAAGCTGCCTTGCAAAGATCATCAGTATAATGCTCATTGTAACTGCCGAAATATAAGACATCAGAAGGCAGACCTTAACGCTCCTTCGCATACGCCTGATCTTTCCCGCCCCGTAATTCTGTCCGACGAAGGTGGTGATTGAAA
Organism: Candidatus Blautia intestinavium; assembly: GCA_019113745.1. Lineage (GTDB taxonomy): Bacteria > Bacillota > Clostridia > Lachnospirales > Lachnospiraceae > Blautia_A > Blautia_A intestinavium. The sequence goes on along the minus strand of DXGV01000019.1, from coordinate 31,666 downwards.
TTCCGAAGGCGTTTACAATCATCCAGAAAGCCGCGTCTATTTTTCCGAAGGTGCCCCAGGCAGCCACATGGTCTGTGCCCAGTTTATTAACAAACACCTGGATCACAATATTTGCCACGCAGTACATCGCCGCCTCAAATCCCGCCGGAATTCCGATTCTCAGAACAGACCGCAGAGAATTCATATGGATCCGTATCTTTTTTAGTTCCAGCCGGCAGAATTTTTCCTTAGACATCAGCATCCAGGTTACAATGCAGGCGCTGATCCCCTGACAGAAGATCGTCGCCGTCGCCGCGCCTGCCACTCCCATCCTGCAGACTACCACCAGAAAAATATCCAGGACCACGTTCAGGGAACAGGCCACAGCCAGCACATAAAGCGGCCTTCTTGAGTCGCCCATGGCCCGGAGAGCGGACGCCCCCATATTATATACAAGATTAAACACGATTCCCAGAAAATAGATATGAAGATACTGAAGGGAATCCTTCATCAGTTCATCAGGCGTTTTCATAAATGTCAGGATCGTCTCGGAAAAAATAAGACCCAGGATCCCAATAACGAACCCGGCGGCGATGGCCAGGGCGTAAGTAGTATGTATGGTCTTTTCCAGATTTTTTCTGTCTTTGGCTCCATAAAACTGGGAAACGATCACGGCGGCGCCTGAGGTAAGGCCCACAAACACCTCCACGATCAGATTCACAATCTGGTTGACAGAGCCTCCCACTGCCGCCAGAGCTTCCTTACCCACAAAACGACCGACAACAATCGTGTCGGCCGCATTATATATCTGCTGCAGAAACATTCCCGCTACCACAGGAAAGAAAAAAAACAACAGATGTTTCCAGATTACACCTTCCGTAATCTGATTTTTTTCATTCATAACCAACCTCCCATATTCCCCTCGTTGTCTTTTGCAAAATCATTTAAAGATCATCCCGCCATAGGGATGGATTTTTCCTGCTGTACAGTATATCAGAGAAAAAAAGGAAAATCAATTTGTTTCGCTCACAAAAGCATCCCGGGAGCTGTCTCCCGGGATGCCGTAAACAAGCTATGCTTCCATTAGCTGAACAGAGAAATCGCCACAAAAATGGAGGACATTAATGAAGAAACAAGAGAAACGACAGTAATCTGGGTGTTGATTGAAGGTCCTGCCGTATCTTTAAAGGGATCTCCTACTGTATCTCCGATCACGGCTGCTTTATGAGCTTCGCTTCCCTTTCCGCCTTCCGCGCCGGATTCCACATACTTCTTGGAGTTATCCCAAAGACCGCCTGCGTTGGACATGAACAGCGCCAGAAGAAGACCGCTGACAATGTTTCCAAGAAGGAAACCGCCGATAGCTTTCGGGCCACCGATAAATCCCACGACCATTGTGGAAAGGATACTCATAAGCCCGGCCGGGATCAGCTCTTTCAGAGCCCCTGATGTGGCAATATCAATACATTTGCCATACTCCGGCTTCGCGCCCTTTTTGCCTTCCCGCAGTCCGGGAATGGAGTTAAACTGCCTGTGGATCTCCCCAACCATTCTCTGGGCGTTTTTGTCGACTCCCAGGATCAGCATTGCAGAGAATACGGCCGGAATAGCCGCGCCGATCAGTATGCCGAAGAACACTGTAGGTTCCATAATGTCAAAGCCTGTGATCAGTTCTTTGCCGGCTTCTGCCAGAGATTCGTTCGCTTCCGACATAAACGCTCCCAGAAGAGAAATGACTGTAAGGCCCGCCGCGCCGATAGAAAATCCTTTTGTAACAGCTTTTACCGTATTTCCCGCGCTGTCCAGTTCGTCCGCCGTGCGGATTGTCTCTTCACCGAGGTTTCCCATTTCGGCCAAGCCTCTCGCGTTATCTACGATAGGGCCGTAAGCGTCATTGGAAATGATCATTCCGACAATGGAAAGCATTCCGACTGCCGCCATGGAAATGCCGAATATCGCATAGCCCTCTCCCATAGGCTCACAGATCTTATACGCAAGGAGCGCGGAAATCGCGATACCCACCATAGCGGGCAGGGCGGAGATGAATCCGTAGGAAACTCCTGAAAGAACCGTAAAGGCCGGACCTGACTGCGAAGCATGGGCTACCTTTCTGACAATCGGTTTGGAATCATCTGTAAAGTAGTCCGTTGTAATTCCAATGATCACGCCTACAATAAGGCCTACTGTAGAAGCGCCCCAGATTCTCCAGGAAAAACCATCGAAGACTGCCGTTGCAATAGCTGTAAGGACCAGGAAAATGCCCGTAGTAACATAGGTAGACATATTCAGTGCGTGAGTGGGATTTCCGTTCCTGCCAATCCTGGCATTTGCAATTCCGATAATAGACGACAGAAGTCCCAGGATCGCATAACAGAACACCATGGAAATATTATTGTATTCCCCGCCGGATAAAGACTGGGCGATAACAAGAGCGGAGGCCATAGCCGCAACATTGGAGTCAAAAAGATCGGCTCCCATTCCGGCAACGTCGCCTACATTATCGCCTACATTATCCGCGATAACCGCCGGATTTCTCGGATCATCCTCCGGAATCCCAAGTTCCACTTTTCCGGTAAGATCGGCAGATACGTCCGCTGTCTTTGTAAAAATACCGCCGCCTGCCTTGGCAAAAAGAGCCAGAGAGCTGGCGCCAAAGGAAAAGCCGAGAATGATGCTTGTATCGCCTACCACCATAAGGACCGCGGCAACTCCCAGGAGAGAGCAGCCCACTACCAGGAGCCCCATAACGGCGCCTCCGCGGAATCCTACAAGAAAAGCAGGCTCAATTCCTTTCTTTGCCGCCTCGGCAGCTCTGGAATTGGAATGTGTTGCCACCATAATACCGATTTTGCCCGCAACTGCAGACAGCGCGGTTCCCAGTATGTACGCCACTGTCATTTCAACATTGGAGAGAATATTCCCGCTCCAGATCGGAGACGGAAGCAGGATAAAGATAATAACCGCCGCCACGCCCGCAAACTTGGCGAGGATCAGATACTCACGCCTCATAAATGTGTTTGCGCCCTGTTTGATCAAAGCGGCGACTTCCTGGATCTTCGCATTCTTCGTCGGCTGTTTTTTTACCCATAAATAAAGGTAAACAGCATAAGCGAATGCAAGTGCGGCTGTCAGGAACGACAGCCCGTAAAAAAGTGACAGATTTTGCTCCATAAAAAAACCACCTTTCCCCTTCTTCAGGCCAGAATTATAATGTCGAAAATAAGAGGATGGTTTCCTGTTCTTATCTTCATCGAGAATAAATAATACATGCAAAAGCTTTCCTGTAAAAACCCCACACATTATCCAAAGTTTTTGATGTACTATGACAGACTCCACCGCTTATTCCGATTACTTTACAGTATAAATTGCACGAATTATTTTGTCAATATTTATTTCATTTTATATATTTTAAATAAAAAAATTGTTTTTTCTAAAATTATTTGTATTATCTTTAAAATTAATAAAATTATTATTTTGGCGTACAAAAAAACAGAACCCCCGCAAGGATCCTGTTTTTCGGTCTCATTAATCTTCTACTTTGATAATCTCTTTCTTGTTGTAGCTTCCGCAGGCTTTGCAAACTCTGTGAGGCATCATCAGGGCGCCGCATTTGCTGCATTTTACCAGATTCGGAGCACTCATCTTCCAGTTTGCACGTCTTTTGTCACGTCTTGCTTTAGATGTTTTGTTCTTTGGACATATGGACATAGGTTACACCTCCTTAAATTTACTAAATATATCACTGATAGCTGCCATGCGGGGATCCTTCGGTTCTTCTGCGCATCCGCAGGGACCTTCATTCAGATTCTTCCCGCAGCGGCTGCAGATTCCTTTGCAGTCTTCTTTACACAGAATCTTCAAAGGCCAGCCCATCAGTACCTCAAGATAGACCAACCGGTCCACATCCAGGTCCATTCCTGTGAGATAGCTGCTCTCATCCAGATCATTTATCCTTTCTTCTTCCGTCAGCTTCATATCGAGCTTCTTCTCAATATGATAAGGAATCTCAACGGCAACCTCTTCCAGACAGCGGTCGCAGGGAATTCCCACAGTTACTGTTCCCTCTCCCCGGATCTCCAGAACCTTGTCTCCTGTGTTGGAGACTGTAAGCTCCACCGGACTCTTCTTCAAAACAGGAAATTCTCCAAGCTGAAAAACAATCTTGTCCATCTCCAGCTTTACAGTTTCCTGTATTGTTTTTCCCTCGCTGAACGTAATGTCTGATAAATGAATCTGCATAGCTCTCTCCTATTCACACTTAGACAATTATACATAGGAGATTCCCATTTGTCAACGAAAATTTACCGCTGCAGATAATTTTCTGGCAGCATCCGGCAAAAAGAGAAACGCACCCTGCAGTTTTATAATTTCCGCAGGGCGCGCCTCCTTTTATTTCATGCCGCCAAGGGGCACAGCAGCCATAATGACGGATTCTTATTTACACAGCCGTATATCCTGAAGATACTTTTCAGTCGAATATATCCGGCCGGCTCATCAGCTCCAGAGGGTAATCGCCCAGATGTTTTACTTTAAATCCATTCGCCTTATATTCTTCGTAGTCAAAAGCGTTCAGCTCGTCGCAGGCAAGCTTATGAAACTCATAAAAGTTCGGCCAGTATTCATAACCGTCTCCCAGATTATGAGTAAGATATGCGTCTGCAATATCGCACCCCATCTGGGGAGCAACGTAAAAAGCTCCCATGGCAAGAACATTCACACCATTCCCGGTAATCGCTCTGAGAGCTGCCGGAACACTTTCCACTACGCCGGAAAAGACGCCCGGACACTTGCTGGCGGCAATATGGATGCCCATTCCTGTCCCGCAGAAGATCAGCGCGCGCTCAAATTCTCCCTCTGAGATCATGGAACCTACGCGGAGCCCGATACGGTGAAACATCAGATCCGTGTCATTATCTTTTGGCGAACGCACCCCCACATCCGTTACAGTCCATCCATATTCTTTAAGATGAGCCACAACCGCTTCTTTCAGTGGAAAACCTGCAAAATCTGCGCCTACAAGTATCTGTTTATCTTTTATTGTCTTCATGCATTTTTCCTCCTTTTTGGTTGGCCAATCACATCTTTTATTCTTTTTTATGAATTTCAGCCGGTAATATAATCAATGATATTTTTAAAGAGCAGATTATAATACTTCCAGTTACAGAATTCCAATGGCGCCCAGTGCGGGGAGCAGTCGCTGGAAAATACTGCTGTTTTTCCTTTTCCGCACTGCTGAAATGCCAGGAATGGATCTCCGCATACAGTGGCGGCAAGCTCGGCCTCCGGCTTCAGGATACTCTTATTATATCCCAGCACTCTTGGCCACTCTCCTTCAATTCCCTGGAAAACAGGATGCTCCGGCTTTACTATTTCCGGGCGTACCCCCTCGCAGTGTTCCATCCGGTCGTCGTAAGGAAGAAGCTGCACAGGCAGTATGTCCTGCACAGGAGTCGCCCACCATTTTCCCTGTCCTCCGATACCTGTAAAAGTCATATATCCGCCCATCATCAGGAGAGCTCCTCCGTCCATCACATAATCCTTCAAAAGCTGGCAGCGGTTAGGAAACATTTTTCCTGACGCGAAGGTTTCTGACGGGATCAGAAGAGTGTCCGCTCCTATATCCGACAGTATCACGCAGGCATATTCTCCAAGCTCTTCCATCGTAAACGGAAAATGATCATTTGCCTCATGATTTGGCATATATGTCAGATCGTAGCCCGCCTGCTCGATCGCCTTGTCTATCCACCCCAGTCCTGTTTCATATTTTGAGGAGACAAAGCTGTTAAACCCTTTTACCTCTGTCAGTGTCGCCATCCAGGACTCGCCGGCAAACAGCACTTTTTTCGCCATATCTCATCCTCCGCTTTTCTTATTTTGCGTGTTTCGGTTTCTGGCTCATATAGTCGATCACAAGAGCAAGAATCAGAACAGCGCCCCAGATCAAAGTCACATAATAAGTGGACACACTTCTGAAACGGTTGATTCCGGATTCGATCATCTTCAGCAGGACTATCGCGGTTATCACACCGGAAAGCTTTCCTTTTCCTCCGTTTGGACTGACGCCGCCCAGCACGATCAGAAGTATGGACTGCATCGTGTAATTCGTGCCGTAATCTGCCCTTGCGGAAGAATATGTAGCCAGCATCATAAGACCGCCCAGAGCCGCGCAGATAGACGAAGTCATATATGTGCGGAACAGAAGGGCCGACGTATTAATTCCGGAATATTTTGATACACGGGCGCTTGTTCCGTAGAGTCTGAGCTTTGTGCCATAAGTGCTTTTCTCAAGAAGCAGCCAGATTACAACCGCGACCACAATAAAAACAATCAGCCTCCTGGGAATGATCCCAAGGAAATTGCCTGAGAAAAAATCACAATACTGCTTCGGGAAGGTTGAAATGGCAGAGCCGTTTGTAAATACGATACAAAGCCCTGTCAGTAATTCGTTCACTCCCAAAGTGGCAAGAATCGGCGGAACACCGAGCTGTGAGATCAGGAAAGCGTTCAAGCCTCCTACTACACATCCTACCAGAATGGCTATAATAAATATCACTGCGGAAAAGGCAAGGGGCATGGTTCCCTCTTCACCAAACAGTCTTATCATTGTGAACACACTGAGAATAGCCGCCATATTGGCCGTACCTACTACGGACAGATCGATTCCGCCGGTGATCATGCACAGCATACCTCCCAGCGCCATCAGGCCATACTCAGGGAACTGTCCCGCCATAGTAAGAAAATTAACGCCGGTAAAAAATTTTTCAGCCTGTGTGAACATCATAAAGATCAGCCAGCAGACCATAATGACCAACAGTCTGCTAACTTCCGGATTTCTTTTGAAAATACTTTTCACCTTGCTCATCACGCGCCCCCCTTTGCTGCAGCTTTTTTGCTTTTAGAGGATCTGGCTGACTGAAGCGCCGTCAGAGATACTCCTATCACAATTACAAGTCCTACAAAAACATCGCTCCAGGTTGTTGGAATTCCCAAAAGGATCATGGAATTCTGAACAAGAATGATCAAAAAGGTACCCAGCATACATCCTGTAAGCGTGCCGGCACCTCCTGTCAGAGCGACGCCGCCCAGCACAACGCCTGCAATAATATTCATCTCCATGCCAAGCATGTTGGTAGGATGACACTGCTGCATCATGCAGACGCGGCAGATTCCGCTGGCAGAAGCAATCATTCCGATGATAATATAAATCACAAATTTCGTCCTTTTCACATGAAAGCCTGCCGTATGCGCGCTCTGGGCATTTCCGCCGATCGCATAAATACCTCTTCCGAACAGGGTATAACGGAGAAGAAAATGTACAGCGGCGCATACCACTACCAGGATGATAAAAGTATAGGGAAGAATCGACGTCAGCCCGTTTACTTTATTTGTTGCGGTAATAAACGATGCGGTGCCAAATGTTTTCATACCGGACGGAATCACAGAAAGCTGGTTTGCCCGCAGCGCGCCCTGCATGAATCCCTGAAAAATACTTGCCGAGCCAAGAGTGACGATCATGGCGTTCAGGTTGAGATAGCCGATGAAAAAGCCGTTAAAAGCGCCCAGCAGGGCGCCGATGGCAATAGCGATCACAAAAGCCAGCAGCACATTTCCTTCATATCCCATATCCAGAAGCATTTTTGTGGTGGCATATGCCGAAAGTGAAGCCAGTGCCGGAAACGACACATCAATGCCTCCCGAGATCAAGGCAAGAAACTCCGCTATGGCGAACAGTCCCGGAACGATCATAGCGCTCAGAAGGTCTACCATATTGTTGCCTGTAAAAAACTGTCCGGAACGGATCTGTATCACAATTCCCAATGCGATAATAATCAAAAATATGTACGGTTCGTTTGTACGAAACGCTTTTTTTATTCTTCTGCTCATCTGATCGCCTCCTACATCATATCGTCAATGATCATCTTTTCAGTGACGTTCTGCGTACTGTATTCCGAACGGATTTTTCCGCCTTTGATCACCAGGACTCTGGAACAGTTCTGGATAACCTCCGGAAGGTCGTCAGAAATAATAATGATCCCAAGTCCCTGGCCGGCCAGATTTTGCAGTACCTTATGGATATCATGCTTGGATCCGATATCCACGCCCACCGTAGGGCCGTTCAGGATCAGCACGTCAAGATCGCAGGCCAGCCATTTCGCCAGCACGATCCTCTGCTGATTTCCTCCGGAAAGAGTTGTAGCCGGATTATCAGGATTATCTGTTTTTATTTCCAGCTCCTTTACCCATTTTTCCACTTCTTCATTCCGTCTTTTACGGTCAAATTGTCCGTTTTTCTTTTTCAGCCTGTCTATTTCTGAAATGATAATGTTATCTCCGATAGACTGCGTAAGAAAGAGACCTTCCGACAGACGATCCTCCGGCACATATCCGATTTTGTTGGAAATAGCCTCTCTTGGATTTGTAATTTTTACTGCTTTTCCATCTTTAAGGATTTCTCCGGAATCTGCCGGCTTCAGGCCAAACATGGCAAGCGCAAGTTCTGTACGTCCGGAATCCAAAAGGCCCGTAATCCCGAGAATTTCTCCTCTTTTCAGGGAAAAACTGATATCCGAAAATTCTCCCTCTCTGGACAGATTCTTCAGTTCAAGCACAGGATTTTCTGAAACATTCCTGGCAACAAAGACCTGGTCTGAAAATTCACGGCCGGTCATATAATAGGTGAATTTCTTGTCATCCAGATCTTTTGTACTTCCTGTAGCCACCATTTCTCCGTTCCGGAAAATCGTAAACCTGTCAGAGATTTCAAAAACCTCGTTCAGTTTATGACTGATAAACAGAATCGCAATTCCCTGTTCTTTCAGTTTCAGTATTATTTTAAACAGCGCGCTTACTTCTTTCTTTGTAAGCGCTGTTGTAGGCTCGTCCATAATGATGAGCTTTGCGTTTGACATCAGCGCGCGGCTGATAGCCACCATTTGTTTTTGAGCAACGCTCAGTTCTTCTACTTTTTGATCCAAATCTACTTTAAAATTAATTTTCGCGACTGCCTCTTCCGCTATTTTCCTTACATTTTTCCAACTTACTGTTTTTTTTCTGGAGGCAAGCTCTGTATTCAGCGCAAGATTTTCTGCCACTGTAAGATTCGGGAACAGCGCAAAATCCTGGTAAATCACCTGAATTCCCATATTGATCGCATCTATAGGCGAAATCCTATCCAGCTTCTGTCCGTTAAACTCAATTGTTCCCCCATCGCGCTGGTATACGCCGGAAATAATCTTGATGATCGTAGATTTTCCGCATCCGTTTTCTCCCGCAAGACAATGAATTTCTCCGGGAAGTATTTCAAGAGAAACATCTCTTAAAGCATGTACACTTCCAAAGGAGATTTTTACATGCTCCGCTTTTAATAAACTCTGAGCCATAATTTCCTCCTCTCTGCTTACCCCTGGCTGTTTTCGCGTTAATACCTCCTGGTATGGAAACATGGCAAAACCGCCGTATATTCTGATCGGACTTCTGGATATTAACGCTTCTGATATTTCAGTTCAATCCGCCGGAAATCCGGCGGATTGAACTGTTTTAAGGTCGGCAAAGCCGATTTTCTGCCTGTTTTGTTATTATCAGAATCCCATATCATCTACATTGTCTGCAGTAATGGTAATCCAGCCCTGTCCTTCAAGAACAGTTTCTGAAGCTTCACGGAAGTTCATTTCTGTATATCCGTCTACGTCAAGATTTAATGGAGCAGTAATCTCCTGTTCATTTAAAACCTTGCATGCAAGATCGATCATGGCCTTGCCGGACTGCGCCGGATCCCAGAGAGTCAGAGACTTCAGAACGCCGGATTTCAACAGTTCCGCATTGTCGGCAGGCATACCTGTTCCTGAGGTAAAGAACTTACCTTCCAGTCCAAGTTCCTGGATCGCACGCGCAACGCCGGGTGCGTCAAAGGAGGAAGTTCCCATAATACCTTTCAGATCCGGATAAGTCTTGATCAGCTCTTTGGCAACGTTATAAGCAGTGTCTCCGTTATCATCTGATTCTACTCTCGGATTCTCTTCAAGAAGCTGCATATTCGGGTAATGCTCTTTCTGATATTCTACCGCTGCGTCCGCCCACTCATTATGAGATCCGTTTGTCAGAGAGGCGACCATGGTTGTATACACGCCTTCTTCTCCCATGGCTTCTGCAAGATTCTGCATGATGAACGCACCGTATCCTTCATTTGAAAACGCTTCAATATCATAATCTACATTTGTAAGATCCGCTCCCTCATGGGTAATTACTACGATTCCGGCATCCTTTGCTTTCTTTAAAGTAGAATCCATAGACTCCATATCTACGGGAACCACACAAATAGCGTCTACACCCTGGGCGATCAGGTCCTCTACAAGCTGAGCCTGCTTAGTAGCGTCAATGGTACCTGTATCTATCTGGTAGCAGTTTACTCCTGTTTCATCTGCAAATTCCTTAACTCCGGTATCCATACGGACAAACCATGGATTTGTGGAATCCTTGGGAACTACGGCAATTTCCCATCCTTCTTCCGCCGCTTTAGCTACAGATTCGTCCGCCGCCGGATCCGGCTCTGCATCTGCCGCAAATGCTGTCGTACATGTTCCGATCATTCCCGCTGCCATTGCAGCACATAAAGTAATAGCCAGTGTTTTTTTCATTGTAAATACCCCTTTCTCCTTAAAATACATGAAACGTTTCAAATTGTGCCTGAAAAATGCCTTATGATCCGAAACTTTTTGCCGCCCTCCTTTCTTTTGTCCGGATATTTTTCATCCGGCTCTTTTCATGAGGGAAATAGATTTCCATGAATTCATCTGCCGGAAAATGCTTTTTCTTGAAACGTTTCAATAGATTCTTTAAAATAAGAGCGTGCCGTGTTTCCACTGCACCGCCTTATTTTATTTAACAGGATTCTCTGATCACGATCTTCTGAGGGAGCAGAATGTCTATTGTTTCATTTGTCCGATTATAATGCTCCACCGCCTCCCACAGTTTTTCACCAAAAAGCTTCTGGTCCTGTGAGACTGTCGTCAGCTTCGGATATACGTATGCCGACAGCTCCAGATTATCATATCCCACCACCCCAAAATCATCAGGAATACGATAACCTTTTTCATTGATGGCGCGCATCAGCCCGATCGCCAGATAGTCTGAAGTTGCGATCCATGCCTGCGGAAGTTCCTCCTTCCGGCGTTCTTCCAAAATTTCTTTCATGTACAGATAACCGTTTTTCAGCTTATCCAGCGAAAGAGATTCTCTTTCGTATACACAGGTTTCCGGATTTTTGTATCCATGAAACTCCATGGCTTCCATAAAGCTGTCCCTTCTCCTCCTTACATTCTCCAGTCTTGTAAGCTCTGTCAGAAGTCCTATGGACGGATATCCTTTTTCCTTCAAATACCGGATAATTTCATAAATCACATCGCAGTTGTCAAATCTGATACTGGATGTGTTGCGAATCAGATTCTGACGATCCGCCAGAATCACATGTACATCCCTGTTTATCAGCCGTAAAATTTCCGCTTCGTCATTATATCCGTTAAAAACAATCACAACTGTTCCGGGCTTGCTGTTTTCCAATAATCTAAGGTGCTTCTTCTCCATCTCGGGAGAATATTCATACCCGGAGATATGGATTGTATAATCCGCTTTATAAGCATACCCCATAAAGGAGCTGATAATATTTGTATAAAAACCATTATTCAGGTTCGGTGTGAGAATATGAATCGTTTTGCTGTTCTTCCTTCTCAACGAACTCGCAAGCATATCAGGAATGTAATCCAGACTTTCGATCGCAGTCTGAATCCGTTTTGCCCGATCTTTTGAAACTGTCGCTGTTCCGTTCAAATAATTAGAAACTGTTCCAACAGAAACATCTGCCTGCTTCGCCACCTGCCTGATGGTTACCTTGCGTTTTCCATTCATTTGGGTATTACCTCCACAAACAGGCGTTTTTTGAACCGTTTCATTGTTGAAAGTATACTATATTTTTTCAATGTTGTCAATATTTTATAGTTATATTTTCTATATTTAAGTGCATTTGTATCAAATATATAATTATTATCACAATATTTCGTACTATTATCCTCCATTTTTATAGCATTTATATATATAGGGCTGTATTGCGCCTTCAACGCTAATGCCAGAGTTCCTGAATACAGTTTCTGCTATGTTCATATGCGAAAGAAGGTTCACCAAAAGCGGTGAACCTTCTGCAAAACTCCAAAAATCTTTTCTGTATTATTTTACAAGCGCAACGGTATCGCGGCAGATCGCAAGTTCCTCATTTGTGGGGATAACCGCTACCTTTACCTTGGAATCCGGCGTGGAGATCACAATGTCCTCACCGCGTTTCTTATTTGCCTCCTGGTCGATCGTTACGCCCAGATATTTGAAATAAGAACAGATATCTTCACGCACAAGATTATCGTTTTCACCGATACCTGCAGTAAAGATGATCGCGTCTACTCCGTTCATAGCCGCCACATAACCGCCTACATATTTTGCGATACCGTAGGCAAGGGCTTCTCTTGCGTTCTTCGCGTCTTCATTGCCTTCTGCCGCAGCGTCCTCAAGATCACGCATATCGCTGGAAATTCCAGACAGTCCAAGAAGTCCGGATTTTTTGTTCAATACGTTCATAACGCCTGCGATATCCAGATTCTCTTTCTTCGCGATGAATTCAACGATCGCCGGATCGATGCTTCCGGAACGAGTTCCCATGATCACGCCCTCCAGAGGAGTCAGACCCATGGTCGTATCGATACATTTGCCGTTCTGCACTGCGCTGATGGAAGAACCGTTGCCAAGATGGCATACGATCACCTTGGAATTGTCCGGATCAAGGCCCAGGAATTTCACAGCATGTTTGGATACATAGCTGTGGGAGGTACCATGGAAACCATATCTTCTGATCTTGTACTTCTTGTAGTAATCCAGAGGCAGACCATACAGATAAGCCTTCGGAGGCATTGTCTGATGGAACGCTGTGTCAAATACGCCTACCTGGGGTACGTGAGGCATCAGCTCCGCACATACGCGGATACCGATCAGGTTCGCCGGATTATGAAGAGGAGCCAGATCGTTGCATTCTTCCACAGCTTTGATCATCTCATCAGTGATCACTGCGGAAGCGGCAAATTTCTCGCCGCCGTGAACGACACGGTGTCCGATAGCGTTTACTTCTTCCAGACTCTTGATCGCTCCGGTTTTCTCGTTTGTCAGTGCATGGAGCACCATCTGGATCGCTTCTTTATGGGTAGGCATAGCCGCCTCTGTGATTTCCTTTTCGCCGCCTGCTTTCTGGTATACCAGTCTTCCGTCGATGCCGATTCTTTCGCAAAGCCCCTTTGCAAGAACTGCCTCTGTATCAGAGTCGATGAGCTGATATTTTAAAGAGGAACTTCCGCAGTTAATTACCAATACATTCATGTTTTTACTCTCCTATTCTTTTTATGTAACTGTCAGGATTGTCCAAAAAGCCTGACCTCTCTGAAATAATCTCTTTGTACGGTCCTGATTATTTCTTATTTATCCTCTGCCTGGCACTGAACGGCAGTGATCGCGACAACGCCTACGATATCGTCGGCGGAACAGCCTCTGGACAGGTCGTTTACCGGCTTTGCGATACCCTGGGTAATTGGTCCGTAAGCCTCGGCCTTTGCAAGACGCTGTGCCAGCTTATATCCGATATTTCCTGCGTCAAGATCCGGGAAGATCAGAACGTTCGCTTTTCCTGCCACATCGCTGCCAGGAGCCTTGGACGCACCTACGCTGGGTACGATGGCAGCGTCAAGCTGAAATTCTCCGTCAAGCTTCAGTTCCGGATGCTCTTCTTTTGCGATTCTTGTAGCTTCCACCATCTTATCTACATCGGCGTGTTTCGCGCTGCCTTTTGTAGAATGAGAAAGCATAGCGACGATGGGTTCTTCCTGTACAAGAAGCTGGAAGGACTCTGCGGAAGAAGCAGCGATCGCGGAAAGCTCTTCCGGAGTCGGATTCTGGTTCAGACCGGAATCGGCAAAAACAAAAGCGCCGTCTGCGCCGTATTCACAGTCGGGAACTACGATCAGGAAGAATGCGGATACCAGTTTTGTACCTGGTTTTGTCTTCAGGATCTGCAGGCAGGGACGAAGCGTATCCGCTGTAGAATGACATGCGCCGGATACCATTCCGTCTGCATCGCCCATTTTTACCATCATTACGCCATAGTACGGATACTGCGTATGAAGGATCTCTTTTGCCTTTTCAGGGGTCATTCCCTTCTTTGCTCTCAGCTCTACAAATTTATCAATGTAAGCCTGTGTTTTATCAGATGTCTCAGGATCGACGATAGCAGCGCCGGAGATGTCAAATCCTCCCTCTGCCGCTTTCTTTTTGATTTCTTCCTCATTACCGATCAGAATGATCTTGGCAACGCCCTCTTTCAGAATTTTCTCGGTTGCCTCAAGAGTTCTCATATCCTCTGTCTCCGGCAGCACGATTGTCTTGATGCTTTCTTTTGCTCTTTTTTTGAGCACTTCAACATATCCCATGATAAATGGCTCCTTTCGTTATTTCAGCCTTTCGGCCGGCGGGAGAATCTCCATTAGAATTCCCACAGATACATATATTATACGCCCTGTAATCCTGTATTTCAAGCATTTCCATCCCATAATCTGACAATCTCAGGTATTTTTTAAAATGCAATTTCTACTGTTCTTTTCTTTCAGAATTATGAAAGCGACAGGTGGTCAGGCAAACGGAACTGTTCATTGATTTTACCTCATAAATCAAATATACTATACCTGTCAGTCAATACATGATGGCTCTGATACGGCAGGGCGCTTCATAAAAATGGAGAGTGAACTTATCATGAACGTTACCGGGATCATCGCAGAATACAATCCCTTCCACAAGGGGCACCAGTACCAGATCGACTATGTACGGAAACAGTTAAAAGCAGACTATATTGTGGTTGCCATGAGCGGAGATTATGTCCAGCGGGGAGCGCCCGCTCTTCTTCCCAAACATCTCCGGGCAAAAATGGCCCTTAACGGTGGAGCTGATCTGGTTCTGGAACTTCCGGTGCAGTCCTCCGCCGCCAGCGCGGAATTTTTTGCACAGGGAGCCGTTTCTCTTCTGGATGGGATCGGCGCTGTAACTCATCTGTGCTTCGGAAGCGAGGAAGGAGAAATTTCCGGAATGCTCTCTGCTGCCCGGATCCTAAATGAAGAGCCAAAGGAATATCAGGAAGCTCTCCGGCATTTTCTGTGCGAAGGATATTCCTTTCCTTACGCCCGGAACCAGGCATTTCTCAGATACAGTAAGAGCATTCCCTCTTCCGCCGGGACGGAAGAAATCACCAGGCTTTTTTCTTCCCCGAATAATATCCTGGGAATTGAGTACTGCAGATCTCTACTGAAAAGAAACAGCTCTATAGAACCCGTTACTCTTAAAAGAGAAGGCTCCGGCTATCACGAAAAAGATCTGATTCCCCGCCAGGCTCCTTCTGCTTCGGCCATCCGGTCTTTTCTTTGCAGAGCCGGACAACTCTCCGACTGCGACGTGCTTAATGATATGGTCCCGGAAAGCTCTCTTTCGCTTCTCCTGAAAGCCCTGAAAACAAACGGTTTCCTCACAGAGAAGGATTTTGACCTTCTGCTCCACTACCGTCTTCTCACTTTAAGCCCGGATGAGATGAAAGGCTTTCAGGAGCTTTCTTCCGAGCTTGCGCAGCGTATCAGAAAACGCCTGAATGAGTACGAGGGTTTTTCCCAGTTTGCCGGACTTTTAAAAACCAAAGAGATCACCAGAACCCGGATCCAGAGAGGGCTTCTTCATCTTCTCCTGGGCGTGCAAAGCTCCGCCAGAGAGATCCCCTATGCCCGTGTTCTTGGTTTTCGCAGGGCGGCCTCCCCGCTTTTAAAGGAAATAAAAAAAAGAGGGGAAATCCCTCTCATCACGAAAACCGCCAACGCTCCCGCCCTTCTTTCTGCCGACGCTTTGCGTTTCATGGAAACCAATACAACGGCCTCCAATATTTATGAAAGCATACTCTGCAAAAAAGAAGGCAGAGCCTTTATCCACGAATATCAAAAACCCATTGTGATCACAGAAAATCATCCGCGATACATTCCGGATTGAATAAAATACCGCCTGCAGCAGTAACTTTCCAATAGCTCTCTGCAACAGGCGGCTTTTTCTTTCTTATCAATTCAATTTCCGCATTCAATACTGATCTCATTAAATTTCTTCAGAATATCGTCAATATTCAGCGACTTTTTCTCTTCGCCGGCACAGTCGATCACACTTTCTCCCTGATGCATCATCAGAAGGCGGCTTCCATACTCCACCGCATACCGCAGGTTATGCGTGACCATGATCGTGGTCAGCTTTTTCTCTTTGACGATCTTGTCCGTCAGCTCCATGATGATCTCCGCTGTTTTTGGATCAAGAGCCGCCGTGTGTTCGTCCAGAATCAGAAATTCAATAGGCGTCATGGTGGACATCAGTAGAGCCATCGCCTGACGCTGCCCTCCCGAAAGAGATCCCACCTTTACATGCATCTTGTCTTCCAGTCCCAAATTCAGAGGGCGCAGAAGCTCCCGGTAATATTCCGTCCTGTTTTTGTTTACCCCGCGCTTTAAACCGTAACGTTTTCCTTTATTGTCTGCCAATGACATATTTTCCAGGATCGTCATGGAAGGACAGGTGCCAAGGGCCGGATTCTGATATACGCGTCCGATTTTTTCATTCCTCCGGAATTCCTTCATGTTTGTAATATCTTTTCCGTCCAGAAGGATACTTCCCGACTCCACCGGGATACTGCCGCAGATGATATTCAGCATGGAAGTTTTTCCGGAGCCGTTGCTCCCTACTACGGAAAGAAATTCCCCCTGCTCCACCGTCAGGTTAAATCCTTTAAAAAGGCACAGCTCATTGATCGTTCCCGGATTATAATATTTATAGATATTCTTCAGTTCAAGCATCGATCTTCACCTTCTTCTTTCTTTCCATACTGATCAGAAGCACGATCAAAAACAGGGCTGCTGTAATAAACTTCATGTCCTGGGGCTCGAAATTACGCATGGCGATCGCGGTACACGCTTTGTAGAGAATAGAGCCGAGGATCACTGCCGCTGTGGCTTTCATAAAGGTAAAGCCTCTGAAAAGGCTTGTTCCTATGATCACGCTGGCAAGACCGATCACCACCGCTCCTGTTCCCATGGAAATTTCAAACACACGCTCTTCCTGGCAGAAAATACAGCCGGACAGGGCGATCAAGCCGTTTGCAATGGCAAGACCGAGAATCTTCATGTTTCCCTCATCCTTGGCAAGAGCTGTCACCAGCTTGTCATTGTCTCCAACGGCCCGTAAAAGGAATCCCGATCTGCTGTTCATGTAAAAGTCAAGGATCAGTTTCGTGATCACCGTCAGAATGATCACAACGATCAGCGTGGTATATGACTGGATACTTTCCGGAATCAGGTTTTCGAGGAAACTGTTTTTGAAAATGGTTTCTTTTGAAAACAGTGGAACATTGGAGGTTCCGGCGATCCTGAGATTAATGGTCCAAAGAGCCGTCATCATGATAATACCGGACAGAAGATCCCTTACTTTGCCTTTTACATGGATCAGGCCTGTGCAGACTCCTGCCAGCGCGCCGGCGGCAAAGGCCGCCAGTAACGTCAGATAAGGATTGGCCCCCTTGGTGATCAGGGCCGCTGTTACCGCCGCGCCGAGAGGAAAGCTTCCGTCTGTAGTCAGATCCGGAAAATCCAGTATTTTATATGTGATATATACGCCCAGAGCAAGGATTCCATAAATCAGTCCCTGCTCCACTATGGTAATGACAAAATCCATGACCGTTTAAACCTCCGTGTTTTTCGGGAACAGAAGCCAGTATTTTCCGCTCCCTGTATATTTTATTCTTCTACCGTATATTCTGTGATCTCATCAAATACTTCCGCTGCAGAAGAAGTCATATCCTCAGGAATCTCTATTCCAAGATTTTCAGCCACCGATTCATTTATATACAGGGCAGCCTCCTCGATAGTTTCATAAGGAAGTTCAGATGCTTTTGCTTCTCCTTTTAACACCTTGGCCGCCATTTTTCCTGTCTGTTTGCCAAGTTCAATATAATCCAGGCCTTCCGCAGCCAGGCATCCGATCTTCACCTGCTCGATTTCGCTTCCGAACACAGGAATATTCTGCTCATTCGCCATTTCCAGAATAGTCGGAAGGGAAGCAACGACAGTGTTGTCCGTCAGATTTGTCAGGCAGTCCACCTTTTCAAGAAGGGACTGTGCCGCAAGCGAAATATCTGCCGTTGTGGTAATTCCAGCCGTTTCAATAGTAAAACCATAGTCCCCTGCAAGGGCCTCATATTCCTTGATGGATGACTCAGAATTTGCCTCGCTGGTGGTGTACAGGATACCAATGGTCTTTGCGTCAGGAAGAATCTCGCGGATCATTTCCAACTGCTGCTTCACCGGAAGCTTGTCGCTGGTTCCAGTCACTTCTCCTACAGGATTTCCGTCTTCATCCACAAGCTCTGCCGCCAGAGGATCGGTAACTGCCGTATAGATCACAGGGATATCCGTATCCATAGCCGCATTATACAGACTCTGCGCGCTCGGCGTGGCAATCCCTACCGCCAGGTCTACTTTATCTGATACAAAGCTGTCGGAAATCTGTCCGCAGGTTCCCATATCCGACGCAGCATTTTTGTAATCAACCGTCAGATTTTTTCCTTCCTCGATTCCCTCTTCCTTTAATCCTTCCAGGAAACCTTTCCGGCAGTTATCAAGAGATCCATGTTCCGCAAACTGCTCGATCCCGATGGTATACTGCTCTTCTTCCGCATGTACGGTAACTGTTCCCGCCGCCAGTGCCATAGTTAAAAATGCTGCTCCAAATACCTTTGCTGTTGTTTTTGTTTTCATGTTTTCTCCTCTCTCTGCAATAAATTTTTCCCCGGGAAGATATGAGCCAATCCTCCGCGGCTTGTCTGTGAGAAAGAAAGCTGCGGCGCAGCAGAAGCGCTTCCGGATCTGCTGTTTTTTCGCGATAAAGTCCTTTTTTAAAACTTATTCCCAGAAACAGAAAACCGTCTCAAGCTATGCTTGAGACGGTAATAATTTCTTATTATCGCGGTACCACTCAAATTGACAAACGTCCACTTTCTCATGTACAAACATACACTCCTGATTGGTAACGGGTTCGGTTCCCGTCGGCGCCTACTCTCCATAGATTTCGGGCCGCCCTCGGAAGTCCATTCAACAATCAGCTTCATACAGGCTTCCACCTTTCCCTGCTCTCTGAAATGCCGCTTAACTGTCTACTCTTCTCCCTCATCGGTTTTGCTGTTTATTACTTTAGCACACTATTTTGACATTGTCAATCTTTTTTTAGTTTTTGAAGCTGTGGATCGGAGCCGGAATACGTCCTCCTCTTTCTACAAAAGCCTCACAGGAGAACTGGTTTACCGGCATGATCGGCGCGTATCCCAAAAGCCCGCCGAACTCTACAGTTTCGCCTACTCCTTTTCCAATCACCGGGATAAGCCTTACCGCAGTGGTCTTCTGGTTTACCATACCGATAGCCGCTTCATCGGCGATAATGCCGGAAAGGGTAGAAGCCTTGGTGTCTCCCGGAACAGCGATCATATCAAGGCCTACCGAGCAGACGCAGGTCATCGCTTCCAGCTTTTCCAGGGAAAGGGCTCCCTCGTTTACCGCGTCGATCATCCCCTGATCCTCGCTGACAGGGATGAAAGCGCCGCTTAAACCGCCTACCGCCGTAGAAGCCATTACGCCGCCTTTTTTCACCTGGTCGTTAAGAAGGGCAAGGGCCGCCGTAGTTCCCGGAGCGCCTGCTCTTTCAAGCCCGATCTCCTCCAGGATTTCCGCCACACTGTCTCCGATAGCCGGGGTCGGCGCAAGAGAAAGATCTACAATTCCAAAAGGCACTCCCAGACGTCTTGACGCCTCCTGAGCCACAAGCTGGCCGACGCGTGTTACTTTAAAGGCAGTCCTCTTGATCATCTCGCAGAGAGTCTCAAAATCTTTTCCCCGCACCTGTTCCAGGGCGGTTTTTACCACGCCGGGGCCGCTGACTCCTACGTTGATGATACAATCAGCTTCCGTTACGCCGTGAAAAGCTCCCGCCATAAAAGGATTGTCATCAGGGGCGTTGCAGAATACAACCAGCTTGGCGCATCCGAGAGAATCCGCGTCCCTGCTTGCTTTCGCTGTTTCAAGGACGATCTCTCCCATCAGTTTTACCGCGTCCATGTTGATCCCCGTCTTGGTAGATCCCACATTGACAGAGCTGCACACTCTTTCTGTCTCGGCAAGGGCCTGGGGAATAGAACGGATCAGAAGCTCTTCCGCCGGAGTCATCCCCTTGCTGACGAGAGCGGAATAACCTCCGATAAAATTAACGCCCACTTCTTTTGCCGCCCTGTCCAGTGTCTTCGCGACAGAGACAAAATCCTCGCTGGAATGGCAGGCGCTGCCACCGATCAAAGCGACAGGGGTAACGGAAATACGTTTATTCACAATGGGAATTCCGTATTCCATGGATATTTTTTCCCCGGTTTCCACCAGATTTCTGGCACAGTTGGTTATTTTATTATAAATATTTTCATTCAGCTTTTTCAGATCGCTGTCCACACAGTCCAGAAGGCTGATTCCCATGGTAATGGTACGCACGTCAAGATTTTCGTGCTCGATCATCTTATTTGTTTCGTTTACTTCAAATATATTAATCATATTTCTCTCCTTGAAGAAAATATCTCTCAGATTCTGTGCATTTTGTTAAAAATATCTTCATGCTGGCAGCGGATCACAACTCCGATCTGATCCCCCAGCTCAGAAAGCTCTCTGGAGAGAGTCCCGGTATCCTTCTGAGACGCGCTGGTGTCTGTAACCATCATCATGTTGAAATAGCCCTGTACAATGGTCTGGGTGATATCAAGGATATTTACGTTATTGTCCGCCAGATATGTACAAACCTTCGCAATGATACCTACGGTATCGTTTCCCACTACTGTAATAATCGTCTTTTTCATATTCTGATCCTTTCTATACGGTAACGACCTCTGAGATAAAATCCCGCTTCGCCACCTGAATTTTAAAATCTTTTGATTTGTAAGGGTTGTCTCCCAGTGTTACCTCTGAACAGACTGTTTCATAGGCCAGCTCTTCATAATTATTTTCCTTGCTTAAATGGCCCAGAAATACAGCCTTCAGATGATCATGAAGGAGCCTGCATAAAAGCCGCCCTGCATTTTCGTTGGACAGATGGCCTCTGTCTCCCATGATCCTCTGTTTAAGATAGTAAGGATATCTTCCCACCTGGAGCATACGGATATCATGATTTGCTTCCAGCAGGAGCGCATCCAGATTCTGGAGATTTTCAATGATATAATCGTTATATTTTCCCAGGTCCGTTGCAATTCCCACAGAATGCTCTCCGCACTCCAGGCGGTAGCCTACCGGCTGTGCCGCGTCATGGGGAATCGTAAAAGGATTGATCTTCAGATCCTTGATGAAAAAGGGCTCATCCTCCCGGATCTCATGAAAGATCCCCTCCGGAATTTTCCCCATAGTCCCTGATCTCAAGAGTGCATCCGCCGTTCCTCCGGTAGTGTAAATAGGAATGCCATACTTCCGGGCGATCACCCCAAGTCCTTTAATATGATCGGAATGTTCATGGGTGATCAAAACTCCGTCGATATCCCTTCCGGTAAGATCCAGGCTGTTCAGCCCCGCTTCCATCCTTTTCCCGCTGATGCCGATATCTATCAGCACATGAGCGCAGTCTGATCCCACATAAATACAGTTTCCGCTGCTTCCGCTGGCTATACTGCATAACCTCATAATTTTCTGATCCCTTCTTCCACCTGGCGGTATGTTTCCTCCAGATCTCCGTTATTTTTCACGATAAAATCTGCGTGCTGACGGAAAAAACTGTCGGACGCCTGACGGATCATAATATTTTCCGCCTTTTCTCTGGTATATCCCCTGCTTTCCATCAGACGGGCAATGCGGACTTCCTTTTCCGCATACACCCACCATATTTTATCGCAGAAGTCGTCATAATGATCTTCCAAAAGGAGAGCCGCCTCTACAACCACAAGCTCTTTTCCTTTTTTTCTCTCCTCCCCGATTTTTTCAAGAATATACTCCCTGATAGCCGGGTGGAGCAGAGCGTTCAGCTTCTGACGCATCCTCTCATCACCAAATACTACATCTGAAACCATCCTTCGGTCAATGGTTTTATCTTTTTTTATAATTTGTTTTCCAAATAATGCAATCACCGGCTCATAGCACCGCTCTCCCGGCGCCATAACCAGATGACCTGCCTGATCCGCCTGAATAACGACGGCGGAACAGATTTTTTCAATATATGCAAGCACAGTGCTTTTTCCCGCGCCCACGCCTCCGGTAAGTCCTATTACTTTCATTTCGCCTCGTACCAGTTTTCTCCTTCGTGCATATCTACCTCAAGCTCTACGGCAAGGTGCGCGGCGCCCTTCATCTCTTCTTCCAGTATCCTGGATACCGCCGCGATCTCTTCTTTTTTTGTTTCAACCAGAAGCTCGTCATGAACCTGAAGCACAAGCCTTGACTTCAGTCCCTCCTGAGCCATTCTGCCGTATACCCGGTTCATGGCGATCTTGATGATATCGGCTGCTGTTCCCTGGATGGGAGAATTCATAGCGACCCGCTCTCCAAAGGAACGCTGCATAAAATTGCTGGATTTCAGTTCCGGAACCGGTCTCCTGCGTCCGAACATGGTGGAGACAAATCCTTTTTCCTTTGCCTCTTCCACCATACTGTCAAGAAAGCTCTTGATCTTTGGATATGTTTCAAAATATTTTTCAATATATTCCGCCGCTTCCTTTCTGGTAATGCTCAGATCCTGGCTGAGTCCAAATGAGCTGATCCCGTATACAATACCGAAATTTACGGCTTTGGCATTTCTTCTCTGAAGAGGCGTCACTTCCTCGAAAGGCACATGGAAAACCTGGGAAGCAGTCAGCCTGTGGATGTCCTGGGCTTCCTTATACGCCTGTATCAGTTTTTCGTCTCCGGACATATGGGCAAGGACCCGGAGCTCGATCTGAGAATAATCCGCATCAAGAAAAACATACCCTTCCTCCGGGACAAATACTTTCCGTATCAGCCGTCCCAATTCCATCCGGACAGGGATGTTCTGAAGATTTGGCTCTGTACTGCTGATGCGTCCGGTGGCTGTGATCGTCTGGTTAAACGTAGAATGGATCCTACCGTCCTCCCTGATAACAGCTCCCAGTCCGTCCGCATATGTGGATTTCAGCTTTGCAAGCTGCCGGTATTCCAGGATGTCTTTCACGATCGGCTGCTCCGGAGCCAGCTTTTCCAGGATATCCGCCGCTGTGGAGTATCCTGTTTTCGTTTTCCTGCCTCCCGGGATCCCCATTTTTTCAAACAGGATCACCCCAAGCTGCTTGGGGGAATTGATATTAAATTCTTCTCCGGCCTGTACATAAATCAGCTTTTCAAGCTCATGGATGCGGACGCTCAATTTTTCTCCATAGGCTTTTAATTCATCTCCCTTTACCCGGATTCCCCACTTTTCCATGGAATCCAGCGTAAAAACGAGAGGAAGTTCAATTTCCTCATATACCTTCCACATTCCGGTTTCTTTCAGGGCGTCCGACACAGGTTTCCGGGCCGCCAAAGCAGTATAAGCCTGAAAACATGCATAGGTTCCCAGCCCTTCCGCACAGTCCTCCCAGGCTTTTTTCAGGGACATTTTCCCCAAAAGCTCTTCCCGGGAAGGCAGGATCATTCCATTTAAATATTCTTTCGCAATGTCGTCGTAAGTATATTCTGATTTCAGCGGGTTCAGAAGATATACCGCAATTCCAAGGTCAAAGACCCGGGAATGTTTTTCTATTTTTATATATTTTAAAATGCTCTTAATATCCAGTGCAGCTATCACCGTCTTTTCGGCAAGATCCTGAATTTTCCCGCAGAGATATTCCTTTGTCAGAAGACCCTCCGCCGGAACGTAATAAATCTCGTCCTCCTCCAGAGCGACCCCAAGCCCGTAAAGCTCTTCATGCTCATGATCGCCGATCAGGGACAAGCCTGCCGCCGCTTTTCCTGATGCCTTTTTGAAAAGCGCCTCCGCGCCGTTTAAATCGCTGCATACAAAACAGTTCTGCTGAACGGTGTTTTCACCGGAAACAACTGAACTGTCAAATTTTGCCATAAGATTTTTAAATTCCAGTTTTTTGCAAAGCTGGTAGGCTTCGGGGGTATAAAGCTCTCCAACACGCGCTTCTTCATAGGAATATTCCAGAGGGCTGTCCGTGTCGATAGTCGCCAGCGTTTTGCTCAAAGACGCCAGATCGTAATGAGCTCTCAGAGATTCCCGTGCCTTATTCGGCTTTACTTCCTCCAGATGTGCGTATGCATTCTCGATAGACCCGAATTCCACGATCATCTTCGTGGCGGTTTTTTCCCCCACGCCGGGAATACCGGGAATGTTATCGGAAGCGTCTCCCATCAGGGCTTTCAGCTCGATGATCTGAGGCGGTGTTACCTGATATTTTTCTTTTACCTGCTGTGCATGAAAATCCTCGATAACTGTCTTGCCTTTTGAGGTTTTCGGGAGACGTATCATGACTTTTTCAGTAGCAAGCTGCAGAAGATCTCTGTCCCCGGAAAGGATCGTCACGTCCATTCCCAGCTTTTCGCTTCTCTTCGCCAGAGTTCCCAGAAGATCATCTGCCTCATATCCCGGCATGGAAACAATTTTAATGCCCATAGCCGTCAGCATTTCTTTCATAAGAGGAACCTGTTCTCTCAGTTCTTCAGGCATTGCCTTCCGTGTTCCCTTATAGGCGTCATAGAGCTTATGGCGAAAAGTAGGCTCGTGCAGATCGAAAGCCACAGTCAGGTAATCCGGATTTTCTTCTTCCAGGATACGCAGCAGAATATTTAAAAAACCATAAACAGCTCCCGTGTGCCGTCCCTCTGAATTCGTCAGATCCGGAAGCCCGTAAAAAGCCCTGTTCAGGATACTGTGTCCGTCAATCAGTAAAATTTTCTCACTCAATCTGTTGTCCTCCTGCTTCATTGTTTATAACGTATTATCACCATATTTAAGCAAAAATTCCCAGTTCGGCTATCAGAAAGATCAAAAAAACGATCAGCGCTCCCGTAAGCATCAGTATCAGCATTCCGGCAGCAAACTGCATGCCGCGCTTTTTATGGATATATCTTCTGGATTTTCTGATATCCTGAGCCAGAAGTGTTTTAAAATCAAGCACTGTATTCTCCGCCTGATCGTCCAGTTGCTGCGTTACCTCATGGACGATAAAATAGGTTTCCAGTTCATCATAGCAGGATGGACAGGACTCCACATGATCCAGGAATTCTTCCAGCTCATCTACCTTCAACGTATGATCAATATAGCGGTTCACCATACTCTCCGCTGTGCGGCAGTCCATCTCGGACACCTGTCCTTTTCTGGTCATCCAATCACCCTTCCCATTGCTTCATCGCAGTTCAGGTCTTGCCCTGGTACTGACTCATCATAACACAAAAAATGGCGGTTCACAACGGTTATTCGCCGGAATCGCCATTTCAAAATATGCTCTTTTACGCCTCTTCCAGAACAGGAACCGGCTCCTGAAGAATTTTCATAAATTCCTCACCTGTAATCGTTTCGTGTTCATAAAGGTATTTTGCCAGTTCATGAAGCTTCGGCATGTTTTCTTTTAAGATCGTCAGGGCTTTCTCATGCTGTTTTTTTACCAGCTCCACAACTTTTTTATCCAGAAGGGTCTGTGTCTCAAAAGAACATGCAAGACTTGCGTCTCCGCCCAGATACTGGTTGCTGACATTTTCCATTGCCACCATGTCAAAATCCTCGCTCATGCCATAGCGCGTGATCATAGCCCTGGCAAGCTTCGTGGCCTGTTCGATATCATTGGACGCTCCTGTGGTAATGGAATGGAAGATCAGTTCTTCCGCCGCGCGGCCGCCTGTAAAGGTGGCGATCTTGTTTTCCAGTTCCTCTTTACTCATAAGGAAATGCTCTTTCTCATCCACCTGCATCGTATATCCCAGCGCGCCTGATGTACGGGGGATAATGGTAATCTTATGGACAGGAGCGGATTCCGTCTGCTTTGCGGCCACAAGCGCATGGCCGATCTCATGATAAGAAACGATCAGCTTCTCTTTATTGGAAAGCACGCGGTTCTTTTTCTGATAGCCGGCAATGACTACTTCAATACTTTCCTCAAAATCCGCCTGGGTAGCAAACTTTCTGCCGTCGCGAACAGCTCTTAAGGCAGCCTCGTTGACGATATTCGCCAGCTCCGCGCCGGAAGCTCCTGCTGCAGCCTTCGCTATCTCATCGAAACGCACACTGTCCGCAATTTTGATCTTCTTTGCATGAACCCGCAGAATCTCTTCTCTTCCCTGAAGATCAGGAAGTTCTACCGGAATCCTTCTGTCAAATCTTCCCGGACGGAGAAGAGCCGGATCCAGAGAGTCCGGACGGTTGGTCGCCGCAAGGATCACCACGCCCTTGGAACCGTCAAAACCGTCCATTTCTGTCAAAAGCTGGTTCAGCGTCTGCTCACGCTCGTCGTTTCCTCCGGTAAAGCCCGCGCCGTCACGCTTCTTTCCGATAGTATCGATCTCGTCGATAAACACAATACAGGGAGCCTTTTCGTTTGCCTGTTTAAAAAGATCCCTGACCTTTGCCGCTCCCATACCTACAAACATTTCCACAAACTCAGAGCCTGAAATGGAAAAGAAAGGAACCTCCGCTTCTCCCGCAACAGCCTTTGCAAGCAGGGTCTTACCTGTTCCCGGAGGGCCCACAAGAAGAGCGCCCTTAGGCATGGACGCACCGATTTCCGTATATTTCTGCGGATTGTGGAGATAATCTACAATTTCTGTCAGAAGCTCTTTTGCCTCATCCTCACCCGCCACATCAGAAAATTTGATTCCTGTAGAGGATTTTACATAAACCTTGGCATTACTCTTGCCAAACGACATCATTCCGCCGGGGCCTCCGCCCATGGAATTCATCATTTTTTTGCTGAGCCAGCGGCCAAGAAGGATAAAAATTGCTATCGGAACCACATAGCTGAAGAGCAGGGTCATAAAAATGGACGGACTTTCCGGCAGCACCTCATCCATAGTCACATCTGCTTCCAACAGACGGTTTACCAGATCCGGATCGTCCATTTTTACCGTCTTGCAGAGGATCGCATTGCCGCTTTCCTCTGAACCTACTTCATAATAAATATAGTCCTCCTCCACCGTAGCTTTCGATACGTTGCCCTCTTCCACGTTCTTGATAAAGGTGGAATAGTCTGTTTTCTGAATACTTCTCTCCTGAACTGCCGGAACCACCAAAAGATTCAGCAGCACAATAATAACACCCACAATGATATAGTACACATACATGGGTATTTTCTGAGGTTTCTTGTCGCCCAGTTTCATATAATACTTTTCCTCCATATCTATTGTATAAGCCGGAGACTTTCTCTTATCATCATTCCCCGGTATGTACAAAATCATTTATGTGATGTAACATATCACTTTTTTCAAACAAATTCAATGTTCAAACGGTGAAATATTATTAATTTTTTATAACTTATTTTTTGTTTATGAAGTACAGGCCGATCAGACAGATCACGATGCCAATCACCTTATTCAAAGATATTTCTTCCTTATACAGTAATGATCCCACGATTATCAGCGCCAGGGCGAGAAAAGCGCTCTGCACGGTAGAAAGCGTGCTGACCGGCCAGCCCGTCTTATAGGCGTAGATAAATCCCACTTCCAAACCGACCACCGAAATCCCAAGAAGAACGGGAGCGGCGTTCAATTTATTGTATTCGTGGATCAGATTTCCATTCCTGTTCATAATAAAAAACATAATTCCGGAACATACCGCTCCTACCAGATAAGTGACCGTCATAGACGCCATAACGTCCATATCCTTTGGAACGCCTTTCGCGCAGATCTGATACACAACATTAGAAATTACGACCAGCAGAACCGGCCAGACATAATTTAACATTTTCAGTCCTCCTTCAATACAACTATAGTTTTTATATATACTTAGAGTAAAAATTTCCAGGCTCACTTCGCATAAGTTTATCATTTTCTCACTATTCTGCTTCAAAATTATATCCATCGCTGAATAACAAGTCTTTTCACGGCTACGATTATACCAAGAAAAGACAGACAATTCAATGTATCTTAAATTCTATTTTTTCAGCAACATTAAAAACGGAGGGGAATCCAAAGTATCCCACCTCCTAAAATTTACACAGTACCGTATTCTTTCGCCACAACTGTTAAAAATCTTGACCGTAACACCTCTATATATTCTAAAATTAAGCGAAAGGGAACTCTGCAAAAACGCAAAGAAAAAACGTTTTACGACAGTGTAAAGAATTTTAAAAAACAATATATTTACCCAGGGAACCGTTGGGGTGCTATGTCAGCCGCCGGACGTTATTACGAAAGGAGGCTGTTGCTTATGGTTACATATCCGGATCTGTTCCAGTTTGTAATTATGCTTTCACAGTCATAACTCTTGTTATACTTTTATACGCAAAAGCAGAAGATTGATATAATTTGCCCCTTTTGTGCCCCTTCTTTCAAAAATAAAATCCTGAGAGTAACGAAAATACAGGATTTTCAATACTCTCAGGATTTTCCAAAATGCCGCTGGCCGGACTCGAACCGGCACGGTTTGATCCGCTTGATTTTGAGTTTTACAAACCATTCAGAAGTATCTGGAACATACTGGTGTTGAATGGTACTGAAAAACCGGCGAAAACCGCATAAATTCAAGTCCTTTCAGTCATTGGCAACAAATAAACCTTACAGATAAAGGATAATTGAAAAATTGCGGTTTGGCAAGTAAATTTTCCCGTTGGAGGGATATTAGGAGGGATGTGGAGGGATATTCATTACTCCCCTCCCGGCAAGATACTTATAAATATATTTATAGAAGAAAAGCAGTCAGCACCTATCACTGACAATCTGATATAAGGAGCTGACGAAGAATGAGGAATAAAGAATATTACGAAGAACGATTTAAGGATTATCCAGACCTTGTGAATTTGGAACAGTTCAGAGAAATGCTGGGCGGCATAGGCGACACCACCGCAAGAAAGCTCATGCGGCAGAACAAGGTCAAACATTTTTATATCCGCTCTACCTATCTTATACCAAAAGCAAATGTGATTGATTATGTGCTGGGTGAACATTATGCGGAGTACAAGTATTCCTTAAAAGTTCAGATATGATTTTTTAGGACGTTCAGAAATGAGCGTCCTTTTTTGTACCCAAAATGAAAGGAGAAAACAATCCATATGAAAAAGATACTCAACCGGCTGCTGGCTGGTTTCCTTAGTCTGGCAGCGGTGTTTACCACTCTACCGGCTTCACAGGTTCATGCTGCCGAGACGCAATACTGGACAGAGTCAGCAGAACGAGCCGGTCATATTGAAAAGGTGATGAACGACGGCTCTATCGGCTCAACCTTTAATGAGGGCATTATGAAAGTGGAGGGCGAGACAGCCTACTGTATTGACATCAACACAGACTTCCGCAATGGATACAAGACCAGAGCGGACGCAAGCACACGCATGAGTGCAGACCAGATCGCTGACGTTGCCCTCTCGCTGGAATACGTCAAACAGTATGCCGCCAGTCACAGCAGTCTGAATTATAAACAGGTCTACTTGCTGGAACAGTGTGTGGTCTGGCAGCGTTTGAGCGTCCATCTTGGCTGGCAGTGCGATAACGTCCGTGCTTCCTATGATGAAATCTCAAAGGCAGTACAGGACGAAGTCTACAGCGGTGCGAAAGCCTTTGTCAGTGAGAATAAAGGACGGTATGAGTGCGGCGGCTATATCTACTCCGGCGAGGGGCAGGAATTAGGTCAGTTCTGGGCGAAGCTGGCTGTCGGAAATGCCACACTGAAAAAGACTTCCAGTAATACCGGCATTACAGACGGCAACGGGAATTATTCAATCGCCGGTACGGTTTATGGTGTCTATTCTGATAAAGGCTGCACAAAGCAGCTTGCCACCCTTACAACGGATAAAAGCGGAAATACAGAAACTGTGGAGGTCAAAGCTGGTACGGTCTATATCAAGGAGCTGTCCGCTCCGGCTGGCTACAAGCTGGACAAGACTGTGTATCCGTTATCCGTGGAAGCCGGAAAGACCGCCACTTTGAGCGTATCGGATACGCCAAAGGTCATAGATACCCTTATCGAACTGTTTAAGATTGATATGGAGACAGGAAAAGCTACCGCACAGGGTAACGCTTCCTTAGAGGGTGCAGAGTTTACATGGAATTTCTATGCCGGATATTATACGGCTGACAACCTCCCGTCAGAGCCTACAAGGACGTGGACGACAAAGGCACTCGCTGAAAAAGACAGCGACGGCACGGTTCACTATGTATCCCGGCTGGCTGATAAATATAAGGTATCCGGCGACAGCTTTTATACGCAGGACGGAGCAGCCGTGCTTCCGCTGGGTACGCTGACCGTGGAAGAAACAAAGTCTCCCTCCGGCTATCTGTTAGAGGGCGCATATATGCAAGCTGCCGGAAGCGAAGAACAGATTACCGGCTTGTATATCACACAGATTACCGAGGACGGGGAGCTGGCTGTCCTTACCGGCAGCAATCAATTTTCTGTATCCGACAAGGTCATTCGTGGCGGCGTGCAGATACAGAAACGGGATTTAGAGACAAAGGATACCAAAGCACAGGGCGGCGCAACGCTGAAAGACGCTGCCTTTGAGATTATCACGCTCAATGACAATCCCGTGCTGGTAGACGGCAAGCTCTACAATAAGGGCGAAGTCGTTAAAACAATCCGTACCGGCATTGACGGTATCGCTTCTACTGCTGCGGACACGCTGCCATACGGGAAATACCGTATCGAAGAAAGCGAAGCTCCCGACGGTTATCTGACCGAGGGCGCTAAAGCGGTAGAGTTTTCCATCACAGAGAACGGGAAAATCGTGGATTTGACCGGCGAAGATACGTCCATCTATAACCAGATTAAGCGTGGCGACATTGAGGGTGTGAAGATTGGTGCCGGAACACATCAGCGTCTTGCAAATGTTCCGTTTCGGATCACGAGCAAGACTACCGGCGAGAGTCATATCATTGTGACGGACGCAAACGGTCAGTTTTCCACTTCTTCTGCATGGGTATCCCACAAGCAGAACACAAACGAGGGCAAGAACAGCGAGGACGGTATCTGGTTCGGCACATCAGAGCCGGACGACTCCAAAGGTGCGCTCCTGTATGACACCTACGAGATTGAGGAACTCCGCTGCGACAGCAACAAAGGCTTTCAACTTATTCCTGCCTTTGAAATCGTGGTATCCAAAGATAAGATAGTCATTGACTTAGGAACACTGACGGACGAATACGAGAAAGAGCTTACTATCCATACCACAGCCACAGGTGCGGACGGTGAGAAGTCCATCATTGCCGGTAAAAAGGTGACTATCGTGGATACTGTCACCTTAGATGGTCTGGAAGTCGGTACAAAGTACCAGCTCAAAGGCTGGCAGATGGTAAAAGATGAAAACGCCGAGCTGCTCATTGACGGCGAGCCGGTGCAGAGTGATTACACCTTTACCGCAAATAAAGAGCAGATGGAG
>DXGV01000018.1 GCA_019113745.1 Candidatus Blautia intestinavium | reverse complement strand
CTTACACTCTTCTTTGCCATAGAATTGACTCCTTTCAGATTTGATCAGACCTTAGAATTATTACAGACTTGCCTCCATCACCATTTTTTAATTTTCTCTGCCCAACGGCACCACCTCCTCGAAGTTTCGACCACGCACCCAACGCAAAAAAGCTGCTGACACGTTTTTCTCTAACGCATCAACAGCTTCTCAACTCCGATTCCGTATACGATTTTCAATGGCAGATAGGCTTTTATTTCGCTTTTTCCTCATCTCTGATTCTACGGTAATCCTCCATATCTATACCGATCTTTACCGTGGTATCAGGTTTTCGTTTGCCCAAGAGGCACACAGTCTCCACATGCACCCCCTGCGGAAACATATCTGCTCCGCATACCTTTTTTAATTCATACCCCCTGTCGCAGAGATATCTCAGATCTCTTGCCAGGGTAGCTGAATCACAGCTTACATAGACGATCCTCTCCGGCTGCATTTTCACAATGGTATCCAAAAGAGCCTGATCGCAGCCCTTCCGCGGGGGATCCACCACGATTACATCCGCATGTGCTTTCTCTCCCTGTTCCTGTTCATACCGGGCATAGTATTCCGGCAGCACTTCCTCCGCCTTTCCCACATAAAATTCTGCATTGGTGATCCCGTTCAGTTCCGCGTTCTTCCGGGCATCCTCGATAGCCTGAGGAACAATCTCTACCCCTCTGACGAACTTTGCCTTCTGCGCCAGAAAAAGCGAGATCGTACCAATGCCGCAGTAAAGATCCCAGACAGTTTCCTCTCCGTGAAGATCCGCATATTCCAGAGCTTTGGAATAAAGCTTCACCGTCTGTCGGGGATTCACCTGAAAGAAGGACAAAGGAGATATCTGATAGGAAATATTCCCGATCTTGTCCGTAATATAACTCTGTCCCCATAGAACTCTTACCTCTTCTCCCAGGATCACATTGCTCCTCTTTCGGTTAATATTTAAAGAGATACTGGTCATTCCGGGAATTTCAGTAAGAGAATCCACCAGCTCCCTCTGATGTGGTATTGAACCGCCGTTTATGATCAGACATACCATCAGTTCGCCGGTATAAAATCCGCATCGTATAAAAATGTGTCTTATAAGGCCTTTTCCGTTCGTCTCATTATAGGGTTCTACATGATATTTTTCCATGTAAGACAGTACCCTGTCCAGAATTTCTTTATTCTGAGGAATCCCAATGGCACAGTCTCTGTTTTCGATGATCACATGTGTACGGCCGGCATAAAACCCTGTCACCAGCCTGCCTTCTTTATTTCTTCCTACCGGAAACTGGGCTTTGTTCCGGTAATGCCATGGATCATCCATTCCGATAATGGGTTCCATAGGAATATCCGTAAAACCTCCGATACGTTCCAAGTTCCCCCTGATCTTTTTTTCTTTGAATACAAGCTGCTGGTCATAAGACATCTCCTGAAGCTGACAGCCTCCGCATTGGCGCGCGGAAGGGCACAGAGGCTTTACCCTGTATGGAGACGGCTCCAGAATCTGCTCCAGTTTTCCATATCCATAGTTTTTCTTGGCTTTCATTATTTTTACGGAAACTACGTCCCCGATCACTGCGTCTTTTACAAAAACAGTGAAGCCATCAGCCTTGCCGATGCCTTCACCGTCTGTCCCGCAGTCTATGATCTTTAATGTTATCCTGTCGTTTTTGCGATATTCCATGAGCCTTATACGTCTCCTGTCCTTCTCAGATTAGATTCAAAAAGTCTGTTATATCCCAACCACTCCTTTTTGCCTTTATCTGCGGCAAAGATTTCTGTCAGTGTTTCCATTCTCGCATCTGTATTATCTGCAAGATTCAGAGCAACTGCCTCTGCAAGAGCCGGTTTCTTAGGCGAGCCGAATTCCAGTTCTCCGTGATGAGCAAGGATGCAGTGGATAAGTTGGTTTTCCAGAGTTTCCGGAAAATCCGGAATTTCTTTTGCCAGATCATGGATCATCTGGGCCCCGATAACAATATGGCCCAGAAGCTGTCCCTCATCTGTATAATCATTTAAGGGGAACGGGGACAATTCTTTTGTTTTTCCCACATCATGAAGAAGAGCTGCTGTGATCAGAAGATCTCTCTTCAGCAGCGGATAAGCTCCTGCCATATATTCACAAAGTCTCGTAACGCTTAAGGTGTGTTCCATCAGGCCTCCGATGAAACCATGATGAACCGTCTTGGCTGCGGAATGTTCCTGGAAGGATTTCAGGAAATTCCGGTCCTCCACAAATAATTTCTTCAAGAGAGCGGACAGATATGGATTTTGGATCGTTCCTATCACATCCAGAAGCTGACGGTACATATCATCCGCGCTGTTCTCGCTGACAGGAAGATAATCCGCCGGATCGTATTCCCCTTCTCCCGCTTTCCGGACTCTTTTTATATTTACCTGCATGGCGCCTGCAAAACTGGTCACATCGCCCATGATCTCTATGTAATCCAACGCGTCAAATTCATCAATTCCCAGAGAATTAGGATCCCAGATTTTTCCGTCCAGCACTCCTGTTTTATCCTGGAGAATAATACTGTCATAAGGCTTCCCGTTTTTCGTCACTGCCGACTGTTTCTGTTTACAGAGATAAATCCCGCTGATTCTGTCTCCTTCATGTAATTCGTTAATAAAACGCATGATTTTCTGCCTTTCTGTTATCTGATATTATTTTCCGGCTGATCTTCCCTGTTCCTGCGCAGCCTGACGGAACCGCATTTTGCAATATTACTCTAAACCGAAGGGGAAGCTCAGCATTTTTGCACATTATATAATATATTTTTCCTAATGACAAGACCCGCCGTCATACAGAAGATCATTTCGGATTTCCGTATGACAGCGGGCCTTCTGACAGATAATCTCAATTTCATAAATTTCCGGATGCCTGCATTTAATTTTCTTCCACCATTATCTTCAGATCCACTTCCACATACTCTCCGGAAGGATTTCTGCGGTAAAGCGAAATCTTGGTCTTCTCCCATGCAGTCAGTTCCTGCAGCGCTTCGGAGTATTCTTCCATACTGTCGACTTTTTTTCCGCCTATTTCATATACTATATCGCCGCTCTGAATTCCCTCCGACATTGCCGGAGAATTCTCTTCTACTCCGTCCACATAGATTCCCTGCGGAATTTCCAGATTTTGCGACTTCTCTTCCGTTACCGTCTCGCCCAAAATTCCCAGATACCGGATACTTTCTCCGTTGGAAAGCATTTCCAGGATCGACCGGAGCTGCGCAACAGATACTGCCCGGATCACATTTCCGTCCTCCTCGTCCTCGTTAATGATGATTCCTATCATCTGGCCTTCCATATCCA
This sequence comes from Candidatus Blautia intestinavium, assembly GCA_019113745.1. Taxonomy (GTDB): domain Bacteria; phylum Bacillota; class Clostridia; order Lachnospirales; family Lachnospiraceae; genus Blautia_A; species Blautia_A intestinavium. The sequence continues at coordinate 26,006 of DXGV01000018.1, read as the reverse complement.
GAAGGACGCCTCCGCCGCTGCTGCTTCCCACCATATCTGTTGTGAGAATCGTGTATTCTCCGTCAGCAATCCGGTATCTTCCCTGAACAGACGTAATATTTCCATAGACAAGAGTATCTGAGTCTCCGGTAGGGCTTCCTATGGCGATGACTGGGTCCGCCTGCTCCTGATCCGCCTTCATGGTCAAAGGAACAGCCGGAACCTCCCTGCGTGTTTCCTCCTCTACTTCATCAAAAGATACACGGATCACCAGGAGGCCTGATCTGCTATCCACTCCGCACAAGGTTCCTTCAGCAGTGTCTCCTGTTGAAAACACTACCCGGTAGTTTTCTCCTTCTCCCAGGCTGTCCGATATGGTCAGTATGTAAAAAGCCTCCTCATTTTTCAGAAAAATAATTCCCTCTTCGTCTCCATAGGTTAATGAGGAATGATCCAGAAGATCCTGGTTTTCTCCGATTCCCGTAACTCTTACCAGAGCCTTCTGCGGTTCCTGGGCGATCTTCTTGATTTCTTTATAAATATTTTCCAGATGATCCGCAAGATCGTCTGCATACACAGCAGAGCCGTTCCCGCTGCCGGATACTGCTTCGCTGTTTTGTGATTGTTCTGCCGCTTCTGCTGTCTGAGAAGCCCCGCCGGAAACAGACTGCAGTATCTCCGCCTCCTGGGCTTCATCCTCTCCTGACTGCTGTATTTCTAAAGAAGTATCAGACTGGCTGGCCGCAGGGGGAGACAGGCGGACTGTTTTCTGTCCGGTTTCATCCTTTCCCAAACTTTTCTGCACAAACGGCATGAGCACCGCCATCGTCGCTACCGCAAAACATCCGAAAACAATTCCGCATACCGCGGCCATCAAAAGCTTATGTACAGCTTCCCTTATATTTACAGGTCTTTTTTTAATTGTTTCTTTTATAAAAGGATAGTCCTGATCATTTCTGTCAGCCATAACCATTCTCCCATAAACCTGATAATTTAAATCATATATTACCAGAACATTATGAACTTTTTATGAATAAAAAATAGAATAAAAAATACATTTTCCTTTTCAATCCGGAACAAATCATGTAGAATAGACGTAGTAAAGAAAAGGCTGATTTTAAACGGAATTGTTTTTCTTTGCGAAAGAAATTTATTGTGAAACAACCAGCGTTCGTGTACAGCGCCAGCATGTCTTTCTGTACGCCGCCGCTGTACTGACAGGAGAATTTATGAATCAAAAAGCATTAGTTTCTTTGGAATATCCAAAGATCATAGAGAAACTTACAGAAAAAGCGTCCTCCCCTATGGGGAAGGAACTTTGCCGCAATCTGACTCCCTCCACAGACATAGAGCAGATCCGGCTGATGCAGACACAGACAAAAGACGCGCTGACCCGGCTTTTCCAGAAAGGCTCTGTTTCTTTTGGCAGTGTAAAGGATGTACGCGGCTCTCTGAAACGGCTGGAGATCGGCAGTACTCTGGGAATTGTGGAGATTCTGGCAGTCTGCGCTCTTCTGGAAAACACTTCCCGGGTCAAAGCATATTCCCGGAAAGACAGAAATGACGCCCCTGCTGATTCACTGGACGCCATGTTTGAGGGGCTTTCTCCTCTTACACCTCTTTCCAGTGAAATCCGCCGCTGCATTCTCTCGGAAGATGAGATCAGCGACGACGCAAGTCCGGGACTCCGCAGCGTCCGCAGAAACATGAAGATCACCAACGACCGCATACATACCCAGCTTTCCGGTCTTGTCAACGGAAGCGCCAGAAATTATCTCCAGGATTCTGTGATCACCATGCGGAACGGAAGATACTGTATTCCGGTAAAAGCCGAATATAAAGGTCAGGTTCCCGGCATGATCCACGACCAGTCCTCCACCGGTTCCACTTTGTTTATCGAACCGATGGCTGTTGTAAAACTGAATAACGATATGCGGGAGCTTGAGCTTCAGGAGCAGAAGGAGATCGAGGCTGTTCTTGCCTCTTTAAGCGAACAGATCGCCGCGGAACGGGAGGCAGTCTCCCTGAACCTGACGTTAATGGTTCAGCTTGACTTTATTTTTGCCCGGGCAGCTCTTGCCATGGATATGAACGGAAGCGAACCCGTCTTTAATGAGGAAGGGAGGATCCGTCTGAGACAGGCCCGCCATCCGCTGATCCCTAAAAAGAAAGCGGTCCCCATTGATATCCGTCTTGGGGATGAATTTGATCTTCTCATTATCACCGGCCCCAACACAGGCGGAAAAACTGTTTCTCTGAAAACAGCGGGGCTTCTCACCCTGATGGGACAGTCCGGTCTTCATATCCCGGCTCTGGACCGCAGCGAGCTGGCTCTTTTTCATGAAATTTACGCAGATATCGGAGATGAACAGAGTATTGAGCAATCCCTCAGTACCTTTTCCTCCCATATGACAAATATTGTTTCTTTTCTTGACAAAGCGGACAGAAATTCTCTGGTGCTTTTTGACGAGCTGGGAGCAGGTACAGATCCGACTGAGGGGGCGGCCCTTGCCATTTCCATTCTTTCCTACCTGCATCAGAAAGGGATCCGCACTATGGCTACCACACATTACAGTGAGCTTAAGGTTTATGCCCTTTCTACTCCAGGCGTAGAGAATGCCTGTTGCGAATTTGATGTGGAAACCTTACGCCCCACTTACCGTCTTCTTATCGGAATCCCGGGAAAGAGCAACGCCTTTGCCATTTCCTCCAGACTTGGGCTTTCCGATGAAATTATCCAGAAGGCCAGGGAACAGATCAGCGAGCAGGATGAATCTTTTGAGGATGTGATCTCTTCTCTTGAGGAAAATAGAGTAACGCTTGAAAAGGAACGCCAGGAGGCTGCCCGGTATAAAGAAGAGATCCGGCAGTTAAAGGCTCAGCTTGAAGCCCGCCAGGAAAAACTGGACTCCCAGAAAGACAGGATCATCCGGCAGGCCAACGAGGAGGCTCACAAAATCCTGGAAGAAGCCAAAGAATATGCGGATCAGACTATGAAGCTTTTCCACAAATTTCAGAAAGATCATGTGGACACAGCTTCTGTGGAGCGGGAACGCCAGGAACTCCGGAAGAGAATGGACCGGGCGGAAAAGAAAATGTCCCGTCCTGTAGAGAAAAAGCAGCCGAAAAAGCAGCTTACCGCCAAGGATGTGCATCCCGGTGATTCCGTAAAAGTACTCAGCATGAACCTCAAGGGTACTGTAGGAAGCCGTCCGGATTCCAAAGGCTTTCTCTTTGTTCAGATGGGGATCATCCGTTCCAAGGTACATATCTCCGATCTGGAGCTCATAGACGAGCCAGTGATCACCGCTCCCTCTCTTCAGAGAACAGGCGCCGGAAAGATCAGAATGTCCAAATCCGCCAGTGTTTCCACTGAGATCAATCTTCTTGGAAAAACTGTTGACGAGGCGGTGGCAGAGCTTGACAAATATCTCGACGACGCCTACATCGCCCATCTGAAAACTGTGCGTATTGTCCACGGAAAAGGTACCGGAGCTCTCAGAAAAGGAATCCACAATTATCTCAGAAGACAGAAACATGTAGACTCCTTCCGACTGGGCGAATTCGGCGAAGGAGACGCCGGAGTTACTATCGTGGAACTGAAAAAATAAAAGTAAAAGGAGGAGTTATTATGGCCGCAAAACAGAAAATACTGATCATCGACGACGACAACAATATTGCAGAGCTGATTTCTCTTTATCTTACAAAGGAGTGTTTTGAAACAAAGATCGTAAACGACGGAGAACAGGCTCTGAAAGAATTCCAGAGCTTCCAGCCGGATCTTCTTCTCCTGGATCTGATGCTTCCGGGCATTGACGGCTACCAGGTATGCAGGGAGATCCGTCATACCTCCGACGTTCCTATCATCATGCTCTCCGCCAAGGGAGAAACCTTTGACAAGGTCCTGGGGCTGGAGCTTGGCGCGGACGATTATATCATCAAGCCTTTTGATTCTAAGGAACTGGTAGCCCGGGTCCGCGCGGTACTCCGCCGTTTCAAGGTCAAACAGCCTGCTTCCGTATCCAACGAAAAATCTGTTTCCTATCCGGATCTGACCATTAACCTGACAAACTATTCCGTCACCTATATGGGCAGGCAGATCGATATGCCGCCGAAGGAACTGGAACTTCTTTATTTTCTGGCATCCTCTCCCAATCAGGTGTTTACCAGGGAACAGCTTCTGGATCACATATGGGGATATGAATATATCGGAGATACCAGAACCGTAGACGTTCATATTAAACGTCTCCGTGAAAAGATCAAAGATCACCCCGACTGGAGCATCTCTACTGTATGGGGAATCGGGTATAAATTTGAGGTGAAAACCAAATGAGGAAGAGAATTTCGCTGAAATTTCTGGAAGGCTACATACTGATCGGAATTCTTGGCTTTCTTTTCATCACTCTGGTCGGCTCCTATATGATTGAATCGGCTCTGGAACAGGATATCAGCGAAAGCCTTTATCTGGACGCCACTCATGTGGCGGAAAACAGTTCTGTCAAGAACAATATTTCCTCTTCAAATTTAAGCAGTATCCAGTCGAATCTGTATATGATCTCCGACTATCCTTCCAGTATTGTATGGATCATAAACAATGAAGGCGGCATTATCGTCAGCACCAGAACAGATATTTCCCCCAGTCATCCTATCGAGCTAAAAGGCTTCGATCCTTCCGACTGGGGAAGCAATTATTACCGTGTGGGAGATTTTTACGGCTATTTTCAGGATACATACCTCAGTGTTCTTGCTCCTATTACCGATAATATGACTACCAAGGGATACGTTGCCATTCACTATCGGATGAGCGATCTGTATCAGAAACGCGGAGAGATTCTTTTTATCATTCAGCTTCTTTTCCTTGCCGTATATCTGATGGTATTTCTTCTTCTTCTGATCTATCAGCGTTATGTGCATAAACCTCTGAAGGAGATCATCCGGGGCGCCTCGGAATTTGCCAATGGAAATCTGGCTTATAAGATCCCGGTTTCCTCGGAGGATGAAATCGGCTATCTTGCCAACAGCCTGAATTATATGGCGGAAAAGCTGAACAGGAACGGGGAATATCAAAGACAGTTCATTTCCAATATTTCCCATGATTTCCGTTCTCCCCTTACCTCCATCAAAGGCTATGTGGACGCAATGCTGGACGGGGTGATCCCGTCGGACAGCCAGGAAAAATATTTAAAGATCATCGCTTATGAAGCGGGACGTCTGGAAAAACTTACGGAAGGGCTTCTCACATTAAACGAACTGGATATCCATAAACGGCTGCTGAAGATCCAGACTTTTGATATCAATGAAGTCATCAAAAAAACAGCCGCCACATACGAAGGCGACTGTACCAGGCGCAAGATTCTCCTGGAACTTGTTCTTTCAGGAAAAGAGCTGTACGCCAAAGCTGACGTAGATCAGATCCAGCAGGTGCTTCATAATCTTCTGAATAATGCGATCAAATTCAGCCGCAATAATTCTACCATCATCATTGAGACAACGGAAAAAAATGATAAAATTTTTGTCTCCGTCAAAGATCATGGAATCGGGATTCCCAAACAGAGCCTTCACCGGATCTGGGAGCGTTTTTACAAAACAGATATCTCAAGGGGAAAGGATCAGACCGGAACCGGTCTCGGACTTGCCATTGTCAAGGAGATCATCAGCGCTCATGGAGAAAATATCAATGTGATCAGTACAGAAGGTGTGGGGACAGAGTTTATTTTTACTTTAGAAAAAGCAAGATAGAAAGCCGGCTTCTGCCGGTTTTCCATCCTGCTTTTCTCTTTTACTGTTCAAACGGTGTTTTCAGAAGTCTCTCTTCTTTTACAAGGTAAACTCCCCGGGGAGTGATCCGTATTTCCGGAACAACCGGAAGCGCCATAAACGAAAGCGTGATAAAGGGATCAAAATCCTTGGGAATCCCCATTTCATAAGCCTTGGCGATCATTTTCTTTAAAACTTTGTTCACCGTCTCATATCCGGCGTCGCTCATCAGTCCCATTATCGGAAGCGGCAGCGTCTCATAAACTTTTCCATTCTCCACCAGGGTATAGCCTCCCTGTGTGCGGATCAGTTCCCGGACTGCCAGATACATATCCCTGTCATTATCTCCTATGACGATCAGATTATGGGAATCGTGGGAAACACTGGAGGCGATGGCGCCGCCCTTGATCCCGAATCCTTTTACGATCCCCACGCCGGTCTTTCCCGTATTTTTATGCCGTTCCACAGCGGCAATCTTCAGATAACCGCCTTCCGGAATAAAAACGTTCCCCTTCTCTGTCTTCTGAAAAGGCACTTCCTCACGGAGATCCTCTGTTACGATCTGACCGCCGATCATCTGGAGAACATGGGCTTTGCCTCCTGCGTGGGGAAGTATAAGCTGTTCCTGGCTGAAATGATCTAAATGGACCGTCTGTTTCAGATCCGGCGGACAAGGCGGTATGTTTCCATGGCTTTCCGCCAGGATCTTCCTGCCCTTATGATAAACCTCCAGGACATTCAGATCCTTTAGATTGTCCAGAACAGTAAAATCCGCCTGATATCCCGGCGCAATTGCTCCCAGACGGGAAAGGCCGTAACAGCGCGCCGCCTGGATGGTAGCCATTTTCAGAGCTTTTTCCACAGGAAGCCCTAACTGAACCGCTCTTTTGATATTATAATTGATGTGGCCTTCCCGCCGGATCTCTTCAATATGCTTATCATCCGTACAAAAGCAGAAAAAAGATGTATCCGTGTGACGGCTGACGATTCCTCCTACAATAGCGTCCAGATTCCTTGCGGCGCTTCCTTCCCGGATCAGTACATACATCCCGTTCCGGCATTCCTCCATGGCATAATCATAATCCACACACTCATGATCTGTAGAAATCCCGGCCAGAGCATAGGCAGCCAGATCTCCCGGTTCCAGAAATGGCGCATGACCGTCCCTGACGCGGTTTTCAAACAACGCCAGCTTCTCATGCATGGAAACACTTCCGTTGACCACGGAAACAGCGTCCATTACTTCTCCAAGTCCCAGGATACGCGGTTGATCCAGATATGATTTCATCTTTCCCGCGGTAAGCGTACATCCGTTGTCGTCCACATCGGTAGCCGGTACGCAGGAAGGCATCATTACATACACATTTGCCGGAACATTTTCCGTCTGCTTTAAAATATAATCAATTCCCTCGCTGCCGGACACATTGGCAGATTCATGAGGGTCTACGATAAAAGTAGTCGTTCCACACAGAGCGGCCTGCCGGATCAGTTCTCCCGGCGTTACCAAAGTGGATTCCAGATGAAGATGACTGTCAATAAAACCGGGACAGAGGTATTTTCCCGTAAGATCGATTTCCCGCCGGCCGCTGTAATGCCCTACTCCAAGTACAATACCGTCCGCAATCGCCACGTCTCCATCCACAAATTCTCCGGTGTGCGCCATAAATACCCGGGCGCCTTTAAATACAAGCTCCGCCTTTTTTTCGCCTCTTGCCATTTCTGAATATAAACGATATTTTCCCAGTTCCATTCTGTCCCTCCTTCTCTGTCATATCCTTCTTACTGCCGCGGATCTGCCTGTCCCGTCTTTTTTATTTCCATTGATATCTGGTAAGCTGTCCCTCTCTTTTCAAGTGGCAAAAGTCATTTTGCCTCAGCGCCTCGTAAAGCACGATAGCCGCTGCATTGCTTAAGTTCAGAGACCGGATATCTTCCAGCATAGGAATCCGGATACACTGTGCCTGATTTTCCAAAAGGATCTCCTCCGGAATTCCGGCACTTTCCTTTCCGAACATCAAAAAACAGTCTTCTTCATAATGGACCTCCGTATAAGTCTGAGGAGCCTTTGTTGTGGCGTAATATATTTTCGCCCCCGGATTTCTGCGCAGAAAATCCGCATAGTCCAGATAAGTCGTTACATCAAGATCTTTCCAGTAATCCATTCCCGCCCGTTTGATCTCTTTTTCATTCAGACGGAATCCCAGAGGTTCTATCAGATGCAGCCTTGTCCCCGTAGCGACGCAGGTACGCCCGATATTCCCTGTGTTTGACGGGATTTCCGGCTCATGTAGTACGATATTCAGTCCTGCCATACCGTATTTTTCCTTTCCTGTCCCGGAAAGAGCCCCCGGCTTTTCCATTTATCTCCCCAGGGCATTTTTGTGATCTCGTCCTGCCCGGGACGGTCCAGAAACCGGGTGATCTTCCCACTGTATAAAATTCTGTTATTTCCTTTTACTGCTCTTCCGATTACTGCCGCCGGTATTTTTATGCGGCGAAAAGCCTCTGCGATCTCCCTTCCTCTGTCGGTCCCCAAAAGAACAGAGCCTGAAGACAAAAGACGGTAGGGATCCAGATCGAATTTCTCACAGATCTCAATAGTCTCCTGTCTTATCGGAATCTTCCGCAGGTCTGCTTTAAGCCCTGTTCCCGAGGCCTCCGCCATTTTCCAGAGCGCGCACAAAACGCCTCCGTCTCCCATTGCGTAAACAGCATGGCAATGTGCGCTTTCCTCTTCTGAAAATCCATATGGCTGCAGAAATTTCTCTGCCGTTTCTGCCTTCCGGCCAGACGTCTCGCTTTTTCGCGGAACACTTCTGTTTATTCCATACATTTCCATGCATTTTTCCGCGTCATACAAAAAACCGCCGGAAAAAATTTTCTCCAGAGTCTCTTTTTCATATTTTACAAGAAGCGCTGTCCCCTGGAGGGCTACCGCGCCTGCCACAACAAGGTCGTCCCCCTCCAAAAGGCTTCCGGTTATTTCCTCTTTCAGCGCTTCCATCGCTTTCTGTCCCAGTTTCATAACGGCTTACCGATTACACAAGAATAGAAAGAATCGTCGGAATCACCATAGCGGCGACAAGGACAACCGCGATCACTGCTGTGATTATTTTTCTTTTCTTCGGGTCAAACATTCCCATCTTTTTTCACCTCTTTATCATCTGCCATAGGAAAGACAGATCTCTTCCGTTAATGCATTATGAGACAGGGGACTTCTCCTGTCATAATCAAACAATACTGCTGTTCCATCCTGAAACACCTCGATATGAGCTGTTTTGGAAATCTGATGTTCTTTCCGGTATGTCCATACGGCTTTCTCATACGCTTTCTGATCCGGTGCGAAACAGGGACGCTTCTTAAGGTTTTCTCTCAGATACAGATCATAGATCATCTTCTGAGAGGCTTCCGCCTCCGGGATTTTTGTTTCTTCTCTGAGAAATTCCAAAAGGATCTCATAACGGCGTATTCTGGAATGAGAAATTTCTCCATATCCTTTTTTTTCATAAAACCTTCCAAGGCTTTCAAAAAAGGAAAAGGCGTCCTCATAAAATCTCATGATCCAGTTCAGGGTATGCTGGAACTGTCCACTATTATAATACACTTCCACCATACTTTCCACCATTTTGAGCTTTAAAATTTCCTCATAGGAAAGCCATTTTGTAGACAGTATCTCATACGGTTCCCGTGTTTTAAAGATCATTCCGTACTCTTTTGCTTCCTTTTCCATAGCGGAACCTTTCAGTACCTTCAAAAAGCCAAGCTGGAGCTGATCCGGTTTCATCTTATACACACAGTTAAAGGAACGGCGAAAGCTTTCATAATCCTCCCATGGAAGGCCGGCGATCAGGTCCAGATGCTGATGGATATTTTCTTTTTCCTTTATTCCTGCCACAGCATTTTCCAGCTTCTGCAAATCCGTTTTTCTTCGGATCGCTTTCAACGTCTGCGGATTCGCGGACTGTACGCCGATTTCCAGCTGTACAAGTCCCGGCCGCATCTGTCCCAGAAGCTTAAGCTCCTCCTCCGTAAACAGATCCGCCGATACTTCAAAATGAAAATTTGTCACTCCATTGTCATGCTCCAGAATATATTTCCATATTTCCATGGCATGGCTGTGCCGGCAGTTAAACGTCCGGTCCACAAACTTCACCTGCGGCACTTTATTATCCAGGAAAAACTGCAGTTCCTTTTTTACAAGTACAGGATCACGGAAACGAAGCCTGCGGTCTATGGACGACAGGCAGTAACTGCAGGAAAAAGGACATCCCCTGCTGCTCTCGTAATATATGATCCTGTTGGAGAACTCCTCAATATGTTCATACACAAAGGGAATTTTATTAAGATCCACCGGCTCTCTCAGTCCGTTGTTCCGTATTTCCTCTCCCTGACGTAAAAGAATTCCCCTGATGTCTTCCAGCCGTCCTCTATTTTTCACATAATATCCGGCAAGCTCCCGAAAAGTCTCCTCTCCTTCTCCTGCCATGATCCCGGTAAGCTGGGGCATGGCTCTGAGCAGTTCTTCCCCATGAAAAGAAACCTCCGGACCTCCGGCCCAGAAGGCCGTATCCGGAAGCAGTTTCTTAAGATCTTCTATTATTTCTTTTACAAAGGATATATTCCAGATATAGCAGGAAAAACATACCACCCCGGCCCCGCTTCTGTAGATATCCTTCAGGATTTCATCTTTTGGCTGGTTGATCGTAAACTCTTTTATAAACACGGAATCCCGGCAGTCAGACGCATAAGCCCGAAGATTGTAGACTGCCGGATTGGAATGTATATATTTCGCATTACAGGCTGCCAGTAATATCTTCATCTTCCTGTACTCCGTTTTATCTTACGCGTCCAGAAGAGCCTTCAGCGTATCCTTCGGCGTCAGTCCCACAAGGCGCTTTGCTTCTTTTCCATCCCTAAAAATAATAAGAGTAGGAATACTCATCACCTGGAACTGCTGTGCCAGCCCCGGCTCCTCATCTACGTTGACTTTTCCCACAGTGTAGCCTTCTGCAGCAAGCTCCTCCACAATAGGGCCCTGACGCATACATGGACCGCACCAGGTAGCCCAGAAATCAATCAGCACCGGTTTCTCTGATTTTAATACTTCTTCTTCAAAATTCTGTGATGTAATTGTCATTTCCATAGTATATACTCCTTTTCTTTTCTAAATTAGATATTCTGTCTTCATGTCTCAGTGTTTTTATCTGTCTTTCTTTGAAACAGGTTAAACTCTGCTGTCCGGAAATATAACTTTCAGGAACTCTGTCTCCTGCGCCGCACGTACTTCCCTGCGCTGATTCCGGCCATGCTGCCCTCGTACACCGCTTTGGACACCTGCAAAAGCCCTCCTGTACAGTCGCCTGCCGCGAAAAGTCCCGGGATCGTAGTGGCCATCTCATCATCTACTTTGACGGTTCCCTTTTCTGTCAGCTCCGCTCCCATCTGTCTTGCGATTTCTGTGCTTCCTGCAGTTCCAAGAGCTACAAACACTCCCTCCGCAGGATAGAAAGAAGGCTGCGCCTCTCCCTCTGCCTGAGCGCTCACATCGCTCTCCAGTCTGAGTCCGGCTACTCTGTCTCCGCCCTCAATAGCCTGGATTTTCATGGTATTTACCGCGATAGGATGCTCTTTTGAAAATTCCGGTTCCTTGCCGTTGGTATAAATTGTAACGGAGGGTGTGACATTCTTAAGCTCTTCCGCCTCGTGAAGAGCGAAATCACTGTTTCCAAGCACCGCCACTTCCTTTCCTCTGTAGAAAAACGCGTCGCAGACAGCGCAATAGCTGACTCCCTTTCCCTCAAATTCACGGATTCCCGGAATTCTGGGAGCGGAACGCTTTCCGCCTGTAGCCAGAATCACACTCTCCGTGTCAAAATCTCCCACAGTAGTCTTTACCGTAAAAGTGTCAAAACCTGTAATCCCCAGCACCTGCGCCTTTACAAAACGTACTCCCAGAGCCTTTGCCTGGGAAATTCCCCTTTCAAATAGCTCCCTGCCGGAAATCGGCGTTTCCAGACCGTAATAGTTTTCTATCTTCTCCGCTTTTTCCAGATCCCCGATTCCATTATATATGATCAGCGGCTCCATATTTCCTCTTGCCGTATATAAAGCTGCGGAAATCCCTGCGGGACCTGCTCCGATGATAATCACTTTTTCCAACTTTGACCACCTGCCTTTTCGTTAATTTATAATATACACTTTTTATAAAAAATTACAGTGATTTTATCACAAATACCTTTCACTATCTTATCACGGCTTTCTCTATAAAACAAGCCAGGGCTTTCTGAAACCCGGCAAATATCCGCCGTTTTCCAGAAAGCCCTGTTTTTCTCAGACGATCTCATCCAGAGAACAGATTTCCACTCCTTCTTCCGTAAGTGTTTTGCGGATTTTCTCCACGAAGGCCAGCGCTTTAGCGCCGTCTCCGTGTACGCAGACAGAATCCGCCTGGATCGGGATATCCTTTCCGGTGATAGCCGTTACTTTCTTTTCTTTGATCATCCGCACCACCCGGGCGATGGCAATGTTTTCATCTGTGACCATAGCGCCTTCTTTGCGCCGGTTTACAAGTGAACCGTCCTCCTCATAGGCACGATCCGCAAAAACTTCAAGAGCTGTGCGCAGTCCCATATCCTTCGCCGCATGGGCCAGCTCCCCGCCGGAAAGCGCCAGCACGATCAGGCTGTCGTCAAATTCCTTTACTGCCTGACAGATTGCCTGAGACAGTTCATAATCTTTCGCCGCCATATTGTAAAAAGCTCCGTGTGGTTTTACATGCTGCATTTTCAGACCATGCGCCCTGCAGAAAGCATCCAGGGCTCCAAGCTGGTAAAGAGTATAGGCTCTGGCTTCCTGAGGCGTTACGTTCATGTTTCTTCTTCCGAATCCCATAAGATCCGGATAACCCGGATGCGCGCCTACGCGGATTCCCGCCTCCCGTGCCATGGCCAGAGTTTTATCCATTACTACAGGATCAGACGCGTGATAACCGCAGGCCACATTTGCCGATGTGATAAGCGGAATGATCTTATCATCGCTTCCAATCGTATACCGCCCAAAGCTTTCCCCCAGATCACTGTTTAAATCTACACGATACATTGAAATTCCTCCTCATATCTTTATTTATCCATACAGCAGGATCTGCTTCCGGTTATTTAACATTCATAAAGTTTTCAATAAATCCGGTATCTGCTTTTCCCTCGCAGAAAACAGGATGTCTCATGATCTGATACTGGAAATCCAGATTCGTTTCCACTCCCATAATCAGCATTTCGTCCAGGGCAGAGCGCATCTTTTGGAGCGCAGCTTCACGGTCCGGCGCATGGACAATGACCTTTGCGATCATAGAATCATACTCAGAAGGAATGCGGTAGCCTGTATAAAGCCCTGTATCCACACGCACTCCGTTTCCTGCCGGAAGATGAAGATGCTGAACAACGCCGGGACTGGGCATAAAATTTTTCTCCGGAATTTCCGCGTTGATACGGCACTCAATAGCGTGTCCTTTTAAATGAATGTCCTCCTGCCGGAAACTTAAGGGCTCGCCCATAGCCACGCGGATCTGCTCTATGATCAGATCTGTGCCCGTTACCATTTCTGTAACTCCGTGTTCCACCTGGATCCTTGTGTTCATTTCCATAAAGAAGAATTCACCTTTGGGGCTTACGATAAACTCTATGGTGCCTGCATTAGTATAATTTACGGTTTTTGCGGCCAGCACTGCGTACTGGTTCATCTTCTCCCTGGTCTCCTCGCTGATGGCAGGAGACGGTGATTCCTCGATCAGTTTCTGATGATTTCTCTGTACGGAACAGTCTCTTTCTCCCAGAGCCACCACGTTTCCAAAATTGTCCGCCATGATCTGGATTTCCACGTGACGCGGATTTTCCACAAACCGTTCAATATACATGGTATCGTCGCCGAACGCATTGGCGGACTCTCTCTGCGCCATATTGAACTGGAACTCAAACTCATCCTCGGACGCAGCCACACGCATACCCTTTCCGCCGCCTCCGGAGGAGGCCTTGATCATTACCGGATAACCGATCTCTCTGGCCAGGATGATCCCTGTTTCCGCGTCATATACAGGTTCCTTTGTGCCGGGAACCACAGGCACTCCGGCTTCCATCATAGTCTTTCTTGCATGGGATTTGTTTCCCATCTTATCAATGACATCCGCCTCCGGACCGATAAAGGTGATGCCGTTTTCCCTGCAGCGACGGACAAATTCGCTATTCTCTGATAAAAATCCAAAGCCGGGATGGATAGCGTCCGCTCCCATATTCCTGGCTGCCTGTATAATGCGGTCCATATTCAGATAGCTGTTTTTGGCAGGTCCCTCTCCAATGCAGATCCTCTGGTCTGCAAGCTGTACATGAAGGCTTTTCGCGTCTTCTTTGGAATAAACTGCTACGCTGCGGATTCCCATGTTGCGGCAGGCCCGGATGATACGGACGGCGATCTCTCCCCGGTTGGCTATTAAAATTTTGTTAAACACAGTTCCAACCTCCCTCTGGTTCTTATAATTTCTTTACACGGAACAGAGGCTGGCCGTACTCTACCTTCTGCTCATTGCTTACAAGCACCGCCTCGATCTCACAGTCAAAATCGCTCTGGATCTCGTTCATCAGCTTCATCGCCTCCAGGATGCAGACAGTCTGTCCGTTTTTGACCTGATCTCCGACTTTTACAAAGGCCGGCGCGTCAGGCGCCGGAGCAGAATAGAAGGTTCCCACAATGGGAGATGTGATGAACAGCGTCTCGTCCTCCGTCTCCGCTTCCTCTGAAGCCGCTTCTGCCGCTGCCGGCGCCGGAGCCGGAGCAGGCACAGGTACCCCCGCCGCAACCACCGGAGGATTATCCAGCTTGCTCATAGTGATCTTCAGATCACCTTCCTTTAAGGTAAACTCTGTAAGAGAAGAATTCTCAATGATTTTTACCAGTCCTTCAATCTTTTCTAAATCCATTCCTGTTTCTCCTTTTCTATCTGGGATTTTATTGTTTTTTCTTTTATTTTCCGCGCGCGTTTTTTCTCACCCGACAGGGAAACGGCGCTCGTTACAGCTCACACCGTTGTTCTATTCAAAAAGCTTCCGCAGGCGTTTCGCCACAAGGCGGCAGTCCAGCACCTCTTTACAGGGCTGATGGATCGTTCTGCGCATCTCATCCAGTTCTTTTACCTCTTTCAGATAAAGCTCCTGGGCCTCCTGAACCGAAATAGCCCGGAACCGGATCTTGTGATCTGTTTTCCTCTGTACCACCTTCGGGATATCTACGGAAGCTACCGTAGCGATCTTCGCGTATCCGCCTGTGGTCTGCCTGTCTGCCAGAAGAATGATCGGCTTTCCGTGGGAAGGCACTTGAACGGAGCCGAACACTGTTCCGTCTGAAATAATATCCGATGTGCTCTTCTGCGCGATATACGGTCCCTCCAGGCGGCATCCCATTCTGTCAAAATCACTTGTTACCGTATATTCGCTGTTCAGGAATGTTTCAATTCCCTGTTTGCTGAAAAGATCATCCTGGGGTCCCATGATCACCCGGATTTCCGCTTCTTCCTGGTCAAATTCGTCCAGCTCCAGCTTTCTGGAAAGAAAGAACGGAAGATAACGTCTTTTAATGCGGAAGTTCATGTAATCTCCCGCCTGAAGCTTCCGTCCCTTGAATCCGCCGATACTGCTCTTCGTATTGGTACAGCGGCTTCCCATCACCACAGGAATATCCAGATAACTGGAAAAAGCAATATATCCCCTGCTTCCCGTTCTCGCGCTGCTGAACTTTAAAATATCTCCTTTATTCATATAAAGCGCTGTGTACATAGGCGCAGGTTCTCCGTTGATCTCCGGCTGAAAATCCCCTCCGGTAATGGCAATAATCGTAGCGGAAGTAAATTCCAGTGTGGGACCGATCAGCGTAAATTCAAGCACCGCCTCGTTTTCCGGATTATCCAGAAGAAGATTGGCTATTTTAAAAGAACGGACGTCCATAACCCCCGCAACGGGAAACCCCTGGCTCTGATATCCGGTGCGTCCCAGATCCTGAACAGTGGTAAACATGCCGCCCTTAAGTATACGAATTCCCATTTTACACCTCTCCTTCGTGAACGACGCACTGGTATTCCCCGCGGTCCACTGCTTCTTTGATTCTCTTATATTCCGTTTCATCCACAGGTACGAAACGAATGTAATCCCCGGCCTGGACCAGGATGGGCACTTCTCTGTCCGGATCGTATGTTTTCACCGGAGTCATTCCCATGAGCTGCCAGCCTCCCGGTGAATCCAGAGGGTAGATTCCCGTCTGGGAACCTGCGATTCCTACGCTTCCCGCATTGATCTTCAGCCTTGGATTTGCAAGACGGGGCGTATGGATCCTTTCATCCAATCCTCCCAGGTATGTAAAGCCCGGCAGAAATCCCAGCATATAGATCAGATAATCTCTGGAAGAATGGATCCTGATGACCTCTTCCTCGCTTAATCCCGCATGTTCCGCAATATTTCCGATATCCGGTCCGTATTCGCCTCCGTAACATACCGGAATCTCGAAAATACGGCGTTTCTGTTCCCCTGCCTTTGCGTCTATCTTCACAAGAGCCTGCATACGCTCTTTGATCTCATCGTAGGAAACCACCCGGGGATCGTAGTTGATCAGAAGAGAACAGAATGCCGGTATCACGTCCACTACTCCTTCAATATGCTGTTCCCTCATCAACTGTACAGTGGCTGTGATTTTCTGATTGATCTTTGGACTTATCTCTTTTCCGAATTCAATCAGAAGGGAGGAATCTCCCGCTGTCAAAAATCGAATATTCTGCATAATTACTCCTTAAAAATATATTTCCATACTGCCAGATACCCAAAAAGGTGCAATCCTTCCGGGGATCGCACCTTTTGCCGTCTCACTCTGTTTAAAACAGACTTCCCAGATTGGATACAAAGGTTGTAATTCCAAGATAAGCAGAAAGGATTACAACAATGATTCCTAATACAAGGAGCCATGTAGGATGATGATACTTTGTACCCATAATGGATTTCTTCTTTGCCGCGATCAGACAGATTCCAAGAGAAATGGGAAGAATCAGTCCGTTGACAGCGCCTGCCAGTACCAGAAGGGTCGCCGGATTTCCAAGGAAAAGCATGATCAAAGTAGAAACTGCAATAAATCCAATGATGATCCAGTTTTCATTTTTAGCAAGCGCCGGATGGAAGGTTTTCAGGAAGGATACAGAAGTATACGCCGCGCCGACGATAGAAGTCACAGCCGCGCACAAAAGCACAAGACCGGCGAAACGATACCCGATCTGTCCTGCTCCCTGCAGGAACGCGTCTGCTGCCGGGTTATCCGGATCCAGGGTAGCCCCCTTGACAACTACGCCAAGAACAGCTAGGAACAGGAATACTCTCACGATTGTGGCAATTCCGATTCCCATAACGGAGCTTTTATTGATTTCTTTCAGATTTTCCTCCCCTGTAATACCTGCGTCGATCAGACGGTGAGCGCCTGCAAAAGTGATATAACCTCCTACGGTTCCTCCCAGAAGAGTGATGATTGCCGGGAAAAGGTTCGTAACACCTGCGTCAGGAACAAACGTGTTTTTCACTGCAGAGCCTACCGGCGGCTGCACTACCAGGATCACGATAAAAATCACCACGATCATGATCGCTCCCAGGATCTTTGTAACTCTGTCCATAACGCTTCCGGCGTTCTTGGAGAGGAATACCAGAATTGCCGCAATTCCGGAAAGAATATATCCTACATTGTTCGGTATCCCCAGAAGAGTGTTAAATCCAAGAGCACAGCCTCCCACATTTCCGATGTTAAATACAAGGCCGCCCAAAACGATCATGAATGCCAGAAGATATCCAAGCCCCGGAAGTACCTTATTCGCTACATCCTGTCCGCGAAGCCCTGTTACACACAATACTCTCCAGATATTCATCTGCG
Source organism: Candidatus Blautia intestinavium (assembly GCA_019113745.1). Lineage (GTDB taxonomy): Bacteria > Bacillota > Clostridia > Lachnospirales > Lachnospiraceae > Blautia_A > Blautia_A intestinavium. The sequence continues at coordinate 8,330 of DXGV01000018.1, read as the reverse complement.
CTACAGCAGCAAGAATAATGGAAACGAGAATTACGAAACCGAAACTTGCCTGATAGTCGCTGGTAAATTTCGATGTCTGTGTCAGGAAACCGGGACCTATGGCGGAAGTAGCCATCAGAAACGCCGCTCCCAGAAGGACTCCTCCTTTTTTCTTTTTGTCATTCATCTTTCCAATCCTCCTTCAGTTTTTTCTGTTTAAAAGGAAAGCCGCTCTGCAAACTGCAAAGCGACTTTGCTCTAAACTGCTTGAAATTAATTATACCACAATTTTCCTTATCCAACAAGAGGATATTTGTCCGTGAGTGTTTTTACAATTTCCTTTGCTCTCTCTTTATTGTCGCGACTCTTCAGCATCAGGGAGATGGCTTCTGCGATCAGTTCCATGTCTTCCGGCTTCATGCCTCTTGAGGTAACCGCCGGGGTTCCCAGACGCACGCCGCTGGTTATAAACGGAGACTGAGGATCATTGGGGATTGTGTTTTTGTTGCAGGTAATATTGACTTCATCCAGAAGATTCTCCATCTCCTTACCTGTCACACCCAGATTTCTCAGATCCACCAGCATCAGATGATTATCCGTTCCGCCGGAAACGATATCCACGCCTCTTTTCTGAAGGCCTTTGCAGAGAGCCTGGGCGTTCTCCACTACCATACGGGCATATTCCTTAAATTCCGGCTGAAGCGCCTCTTTAAAGCATACCGCCTTGGAGGCGATCACATGCATCAGCGGGCCGCCCTGGGTTCCCGGGAATACGGCTTTATTGAAGTTAAATTTCTTCGCGTTTTCCGCGCTGCTTAAGATCAGGCCGCCTCTCGGTCCTCTCAGCGTCTTGTGGGTGGTCGTTGTCACCACGTCTGCATATGGAATGGGACTTGGATGTAATCCCGCCGCTACCAGTCCGGCAATATGAGCCATGTCTACCATCAGATATGCTCCGGCTTCATCTGCGATCTCGCGGAATTTCCTGAAATCAATGGTACGTGCGTAAGCGCTGGCTCCGGCTACGATCAGCTTCGGTTTATTTTCCAGAGCGATCCGGCGCACTTCCTCGTAATCGATCACGCCGTCGTCGTTTACGCCGTAGGGAACCACATGGAAATACGCACCGGAAAAATTAGCGGGGCTTCCGTGTGTCAGATGTCCGCCGTGGGCCAGGTTCATGCCCATTACCGTGTCTCCCGGCTTCAACATGGCAAAAAATACCGCCATATTTGCCTGGGCCCCGGAGTGAGGCTGCACGTTGGCGTATTCGCAGCCAAACAGTTCTTTCGCTCTTTCAATAGCCAGCTTCTCCACTTCGTCTACGCAGCCGCAGCCGCCGTAAAATCTTTTTCCCGGATATCCTTCTGCATATTTATTTGTAAGGGGGCTTCCCATTGCCGCCATCACTGCTTTGCTTACCCAGTTCTCAGAAGCAATGAGCTCAATATGTGAATTCTGACGCTGTACCTCCGCCTGGATCAGATCCGCAATTTCTTTATCTACCTGCTCGATTTCTTCTAATGAATACATCCTTCATCCTCCTTGTAAACCACTTTTCCTGTCCTTTCTTTAAGAAAGGGAAACTAAAGCTGATTATAACTGATTCCTCTCTGTATGTCAACGATAAAAAGACATTTGTCCGTCTCCCAAAAATTTTCTAAATTTTTTCCGGCTGTATCCTAATTTTTTTTTGACTATTCACAGGATATTTGCTTTAATATAGAAGAGAGTATTTTGTCGTGATTTTTTCTCTCTTTTTATCCGGAGAGGAACAGTCATTGTATTAAATAAGGAGTAAGTAATATGAGAAACTTTGAATATTATACCCCGACCCGGGTAATCTTTGGCAAAGATACGCATCTTAAAGCCGGTTCCCTTCTGAAGGCTGAAGGCTGCCGCAAGGTTCTGATCCACTATGGAAGCGGCAGAGCGGTGGCTTCCGGTCTTCTTGACGAGATACAGGACAGCCTCAGGGAAGCAGGAGTAGATTTTGTCACTCTGGGCGGCGTCGTATCCAACCCACGTCTCAGCAAAGTCCGGGAAGGAATTGAGCTCTGTAAAAAAGAAGGAGTGGATTTTCTTCTGGCAGTAGGCGGCGGAAGCGTTATCGATTCCTGCAAGGCCATCGGCTACGGAGTTGCCAATCCCTGGACAGACGTGTGGAATTTCTTTCTGAAAACGGAAACTCCGAAGGCATGTCTTCCGGTGGCCGCGATCCCTACGATTGCCGCTTCCGGCAGTGAAATGAGCAATTCCTGTGTGATCACAAATGAAGACGGCTGGCTGAAGCGCGGCAGCGTCAAAAGCGATCTGTGCCGTCCCCGGTTCGCTCTTTTGAATCCCAGGCTCACGTACTCCCTGCCGCAGTATCAGACAGAAAGCGGCTGTGTGGATATCCTTATGCATACGATGGAACGCTATTTTGTAAATATCGAGACCATGGAGATCACAGACAGCATCAGCGAATCTCTTATGCAGACCGTGATCTATAACGCAAGGATTCTTATGAAGGAACCGGGAAACTATAATGCCAGGGCCGAAGTTATGTGGGCGGGAAGCCTTTCCCATAACGGGCTTACCGGCTGCGGTACAGGCGGAGGCGACTGGGCGTGCCACCAGCTTCAGCATGAGCTTGGAGGACTTTACGACGTAGCCCACGGCGCGGGACTGGCCGCGGTCTGGGGCAGCTGGGCGAGATATGTTTATCAGGAAAATCCGGAACGTTTTGCCCAATTCGCTACGAATGTGTTTGACATTCCATGTTTCTCGGATTTTGAAAGCACCGCTCTTGCCGGGATCGAAGCTATGGAGGATTTCTTCCGTTCCATCCAGATGCCTACCAATCTTCATGAGCTCGGTCTTGATCTCAGCGATCAGGAAATTCATGAGCTTGCCTTTAAGTGCAGCTATGAGGATACTAGAACGATCGGTATCTTCAAGCAGTTAAACATGAAGGATATCGAAAAGATATATCTTATGGCCCGGTAAGCTTTTCAGCCCACAGTAATTATCATCAAGAAAGGATCCTAGATATGAACATCAATAACGCAAAACTGGAAACAAAATGTCTTCATGCAGGCTATACTCCGTCTAAGGGAGAACCCTGCGCTCTTCCCATTTATCAGAGTACAACCTTCAAATATGATACTACTGATGAAATGGGACAGCTTTTTGACCTGAAAGCCGAAGGATATTTCTATACCAGGCTTCAGAATCCTACCAACGATGCTGTCGCCGCAAAAATCGCGGCTCTGGAAGGCGGTGTTGCCGCCCTTCTGACTTCCTCCGGACAGGCCGCAAACTTTTACGCTGTTTTCAATATCTGCGAAGCCGGCGACCATGTGGTAGCCGCTTCCACGATCTACGGAGGCACCTTCAATCTTCTGGACGTCACCTTAAAAAAACTTGGAATCGACTGTACCTTTGTAGACACAGACGCTTCCGCCGAAGAAATAGCCGCTGCCTTCCGTCCCAATACCAAAGTTCTCTTTGCAGAAACCATCGCTAATCCTGCCCTGGTTGTCCTTGATATTGAAAAATTTGCCCGGGTTGCTCATGAACATCAGGTTCCGCTGATCGTTGACAACACCTTCGCAACTCCGGTGAACTGCCGTCCTTTTGAATGGGGCGCGGACATTGTCACACACTCCACCACGAAATATATGGACGGCCACGGCCTTCAGGTAGGCGGCGCGATCATAGACAGCGGAAACTTTGACTGGGACGCCTGCGGGCACAAATACCACGGCCTTACAGAGCCGGATGAATCCTATCATGGAGTCGTTTATACAAAGCAGTTCGGCAAAAAAGCCTATATCACAAAGGCTACCTCCCAGCTTATGAGGGATCTGGGTTCTATCCCCTCTCCCATGAACTGCTTTATCCTTAATATCGGCCTGGAAACTCTTCCTCTTCGTATGGAACGCCACTGCTTCAACGCGCAGAAAACAGCGGAATTCCTTTCCGCTCATCCAAAGGTTGCTTCTGTAAATTACCCGGGGCTTCCAGACAACAAATATTATGAGCTGGCACAAAAATATCTGCCCAACGGTTCCTGCGGCGTTATTTCCTTTGAGCTGAAAGGAGGACGGGAAGCGGCTGTACGTTTCATGGACAGCCTTGATATGGCAAATATCGCCACTCATGTAGCGGCTTCCAAAACCATGGTTCTCCATCCCGCCAGCCACACCCACCGTCAGATGAACGACGAACAGCTTCTGGAGGCTGGAGTTTCTCCGGGAATGATCCGGCTTTCCGTAGGTATCGAGCATATCGACGATATCATAAAAGATCTGTCCCAGGCTCTTGAAAACGCCTGAACAAAGCCTGAATAAAGGAAACTGTCCATACAGAAAAACAGAGAGTCTTCACAATACGCCTGTGAGGCTCTCTGTTTTTTCAGAATAACCGTTCCGAAAGGTATTTTTTCAAAGTATATTTCAAAGGCTACTGGATCAGATAGACTTCTGTATAGTATACGCCCTTTGCCTCTCCCTCGGCATGGGTGGCTACATAAATATCAATACAGTTTGTCTTAATGGCGCCGCCGCAGTCCTCAGCCACGTAAACCTGTCCATTGATCACCACCTGGCTTCCGTAAGGGATCTGTGAGGGGTCTACCGCTATCGTATGGTTGGTGGTTGCAGTCACGCCGGTAGACGTAATGCCGTTTGCCCATGGTCCACAGCAGATACTGCATGGACAGTAATGGGTGATGCGGAAAGTTCCCAGTGGTTTCAGGCTTGCATCTGAAGAAGCGGCAACCGGGGTTCCGATCTGCACCCCGTTTTCTTCCGTCACTGTTCCCCCTGCCTCCACGGCATCTGCAAATACGCCTTCTCCGCTGCTTTTGTGCAGAGTTCCTGCATTTACTTTCTCGTCAATAGAATCTGTCTGTACACTTTTCGGGAGATCCAGCGCGCTTGTGGGGATATATCCGGTTTCTTCTTTTCCGTCTGTATTCAGAAACTCAATCCGGCTCCAGACATCGTTTACGGTTCCCGTACGCTTTACTTCATCCAGCTCCAGAACCTCTCCCACTACCTCTCCGTCTTTTCTTCCCGGAAAATCCAGGATACTGCTGTCTGTCCTGACCTCTACCTCATCGTTTACCGGCTGAATCTGGATATCCTCGCTGAGCATCTGGTTCTGTATGTATCCGTTTATCCTGCCGCCCTCTTTTTCAAAAGTCACCTTGCTCCATCCATTATCGCATACTCCGGTTCTCTGAACCTCGTCCCCAAGTACGAGAGCCGCCGTCTGTGTTCCGCTGTCGGAAGGGGTCTGGAAAACACCGGCATTTTTCGCAGTCACATACAGCGTTTCCTCACAGGCAGCCACTTTTACAGTACCTCCGCTGCCGTCTTCTGTTTCAAAGGTCTGAAGCGTCCTGTTTTCTTTTTCAGCCTCTTCAGTAACTGTTTTATAATCCGGCACCGCCCCGTAAACCTGATTTCCGCAGATGAAAAGAGCGGCGCAAAAAAGTACTGCGCCAACCTGACAACGCATGTCCACGTCACCTCTTTCTATATTTCCCGTCTTCTTTTCGATGACGGTTTTATCATAGCATATCGCCTGTTTTTTTTCAATTTTATGAAGACTGTTCACTGTTTTTTCAGATTTTCTTTTCATCAGTTTTCTCTTTCATAAGAAAAAATTAAGAAAATCTTTCCTTTTCAAAACAGCCGGTTCTATGTACAATAGCTTTATGGAAATACAAAAGATAAAAAAGACAGAACTTACAAAAGAACACAGACGTTTTCTCCGGGAAAAGCAGGTATTCCGCCAGAAATTGCTTCTGGCGCTCCTTCCCGTATGTTTTCTTGCATTCATTCTGCTCGCCTCTGCAGTGTTTCGCACAGGCCGTTCCTCTCAGGAGCAGATGACTGTCAACGCGGCCTGCGAATCCTACCGGCCGCAGGTAGAGGAGGCCGCCGCCAGATATGGCATGTCCGGCTATGTGGATCTGATACTTGCACTGATGATGCAGGAAAGTTCCGGAAACGGGCCGGACGTTATGCAGTCTTCCGAGGGCGCATACAACACACGTTATCCACAGGTTCCCAACGGGATTACCGACAGCGCCTATTCTATCGAATGCGGAATCCAGGAGCTGAAATATTCCATGGAAAAAGCCGGGGTAAAAAGTCCTGCGGATACAGGCCGTATAAAACTTGCCCTCCAGGGATACAATTTCGGAGCCGACGTATATTTCTCCTATCTCTCGGAACACGGGATCACCTCCTGGTCTGAAAAAAGCTCTGAGGCCTTCGCGGAAATAGCAAGCGGCCATACTCCCCGCGCAAAAAGCGATCCCCTGTACAGCACCGCCGGTCCATGGGATTACGGCGATCAGAACTATCCGGAACACGTGCTGCGCTACTATCATCCTGTCTCCTGATAACAGGCATGCTGAACTGTGACTGAGTTTTTGTTTCTGTTCATAATTTTGGTTAGTTTTCAAAGTAAGTTCTAGTTTTTTAAAGTAACTTCTATATAGAGCCATCAGATTTTACCTTTTACAAAAAAACTGGTGGCTCTTTTTCTTGTTTTGCGGTAAAATATTCTATAAATCCGGGAGAATGGGGTTGAAAATGTGCGCAGTTAGCTGGAAGTGAAATTTCGCTGTTTTTTTCTCAGAGTAAATTCCACCCCTGCTATGAGTCTTATAGTGCCTCCCCCCCCGGGTTGTGGTTGTGTGGCAGGCCTGACCAGCCTGCCGTTGGGGCTATCGCTCTGCTTCTTCAGTCAGGAGCGATAGCTTTTCCTGTAGTTCAAAAATTTCCAGCTCAAGATCAAAAATCCGATCCAAGGCATCCAGATATCGGAAGACCATCTCGTCATATGTTTCAGTCCGTATAGTGATATATTTCCTGTTGTCCATCTATTCTGTCTCCTTTCTGAGAAGGGAAGGGCGCAGCGTGACATCATCCGGCGCAATCTTGCGAATGCCAAATCGTTCCGGTATCCCTTCTCCGTACAAAAAGCACATCATATCATATGGCGTCTTGTTGCCGAGGCTTGGGCGGCAATAAGAATTGATATGGCTCATCATCAGGTTGATATCATCCTGTGTATAGGGGTCTAACGGTGTCCCTTTCGGAATGATGTAACGGATCAGTTCGTGATTGCGTTCCGCAGATCCTTTCTGCCCTGGGGAAGAGGGGGAACAGTAAAACAGTCGTGTCCGCCGGTTTCCCTGTGCATCAAATTCCATCCGTGTCGGATTTGAAAATTCGGAGCCGTTATCCGCAAGGATGACGGGCATAAGCGAGAGGAAAACATCACACCGCAGCTCAAGATAAAGCCGGTCGAAAATGTTGATAACAGACTGGGAATCATTGGTGTCCCGGATAAAAGCAGCCATAAATTCCGCCTGTACGAAATGGATGGTGAGAAGGACTTTCCCACCTTTAATCCCTTCTACCGAATCAATCTGTGTAACAGGGAGGTCAGGATATTCCTTTCTGTAATCCAGATACTCCGGATAGGTCCGGCCATCGCGACACTGTTTGTCGATCTTCCTGTTTTGCCTGCACTTGCGTTTGGAAAAACGGACTCTGCGGGGAAGGTCAATGTTCCTTGCTGTAAAAAGATCCGAGTCGATCAGGCGGTAGAGAGTACTTTCACTGACCATAATGGAGTCCCTGTGGTTGTGGAAGATATGGTTGAGGGACTGCCCTTTGAGGAGTAAGGGGGAGATGATGGAATCAAGATAGCGGATTTCATTTTCAGATAGGGAAATCCCTTCCCTGGCTTCTGAAAGAAGCTCCAGATATTCTTTCTGTGCGGACTGGGCCCTGAAAAACCATTTTTCAAGTGTGCAGGAGTTTAGGCTTGTACATCCGTTGCAGACATAGGGTGGGGAAGAAAGCCTGGGGCATATTTGTTTTTCATAATTGCGGCAGATGGAAATACATTTGCCACAGGCCCAGCAATAACGGTTGCTTTTGCAGCCGGAACAAAGACGGCGGCAGTCGCAGCCGGACCGATGGGCACAGTTATTGAAAGATTTTCCCAAGGCACCGGATTTTTTAGGGAACCGGTGGCGGCGGATTTCTTTTGAAATGGTGGATGGGTCACGCCCGAGTTCGCGGGCGATCGCTTTAAAAGAGCACTGTTCTTTTAAAAGCTGTGCAATTGTAATGCGTTCGTCTAAAGATAAATGAAAATATTTTGCCATGATCTAAAACCTCCTGTTTTCACAACCGAAGGGGGTGATAAGATCATACTAGAGTGGGATGGGGAGGTAAAGGTTTTTTGTCAAAGTAACTTCCATCTGTCGTTTTGTCAAAGTAACTTCTACATTTTAGGATTAAAAGGATAGAACTTAGTTTGGAAAATAAGTT
>DXGV01000017.1 GCA_019113745.1 Candidatus Blautia intestinavium | reverse complement strand
ATCAACAGTACAAAAGCAAACAATTTTGTATTGCAGGCCACTATGCTTTACGGCGCTGTTGTGCTGATGGTTATTTGCCTTACGATATTGTCCTTACAGCAGCTATTGGACGCAGGCAAATATAAATATCGCTTCGGTATTCTGCGAAAGCTGGGCGTAGAAGAAGAAAAAATAGGCAGACTTGTGCTAAAACAATTAAGCGTCTGGTTTGGACTTCCCATCCTTGTGGCTGTCATAGTTGCCACTGTTGTGATTGCCTACTTTATCCAGACTGTTTCAGCAGAGATTTCCGCTTATATTGGATTTGGAGCGTTGCTATTGCAGATGGGGATGATCGTAGGAATATTAGTGCTGTTGCTGATCTGCTATTTCATCAGTACATGGATACTCTTTAAGAGGTCAATTTCCAAATAGTTATTAAAAGAACTTTTATTTTGATTGCACACATATTGCAATCCGGATATGCATATGCTATAATGCCGGTAGGCAAAGAGAAGCGATGTTTCCATATTGGACATCAGCAAAAACCCCGGAGATTGCGGCTCCGGGGTTTTCTATTCCTACTTTTGGCAATGGGAAGGCTTAACCCCATAGGCTGGTTGCCAGTTACTTGTCATCGTCCAGCCATTTACAGATGAGATGGCAAATCACACCTGCCAAGACAGCGACAATAAGAGAAACGATTATATCCATATTGGACACACCTCCCTTCTGTGCCAGTATAGGAGGCGGCAACAAAAAGATTATAGCATAGCTACCCGCTTTCTGCTAGGATTTTCTTCAATTGAATAGGGGGCTTGCCGCACTAAATGATTCGTGCGACAAGCCCCCATAAATCAGAAATCTTTTATACCCCATTTCCATGTAAAAATATGAGTAAAAACGGAAGGTTTTGTAAAGATATAGATCCCCCTGCTGCCGGAGCAGTCCTCAGACCCGCGTAGATCCCAACTCAGAACGGCGTTCCGTACATATCGTAGGGCGTTACCTGGTAGACATAGTAATTCAGCCAGTTTGTGTAAAGATTGTTGGCGTGGGCGCGCCATGTAAGAAGAGGTTTGTTGGAAGGATCGTCATTCCGGTAATAGTTTTCCGGGATCTCAATGGGAAGCCCCTTATTCATATCCCTCTTGTATTCTCCATCCAATGTGATCCTGTCATATTCCGGGTGTCCCATTACAAAAATTCTTCGTCCCTCGCCCGCCATTGCCAGGAATAGCCCCGCCTCCTCTGATTCCGCAAGGATCGTGATCTCCTTACAGGCACGGATGTCCTCGATGGGAACTTCCGTATGTCTGGAATGAGGCGCAAGAAATACGTCGTCAAAGCCGCGCACCAGTGGAATCTTTCTGTTCATGACTTTGTGCCAGAAAAGACCGAACATTTTTTTCTCCAGAGGTTTCTTTTTGAGATGATAGAAATGGTACAGCGCCGCCTGCGCCGCCCAGCATAAGAAGATGGTGGAGGTTACATGGGAATCTGTCCAGTCCATAATCATTTCCAGTTCCTTCCAGTAATCCACTTCTTCAAACTCCATCTGCTCCACCGGAGCGCCGGTAATGATCATCCCGTCGAATTTCATATCTTTCAGTTCCGAAAAGGTCTGATAAAATTTATTCAGATGGCTGAGCGAAGTATTCTTGGATTCGTGGCTTTCCACTGTCATAAAGGTAACGTCTACCTGAAGAGGCGTATTGGATAAAGACCGGAGAAGCTGAAGCTCTGTATCTTCCTTCAGAGGCATCAGATTCAGGATCAGTATCTGAATCGGACGGATATCCTGATGGATCGCCCTTTTTTCATCCATAACAAAAATATTTTCTCTTTCCAGGATCTCCTTTACAGGAAGATCGCTTTGTATTTTGATCGGCATTGGACCGTTCCTCCTTTTCTGTTGTTTTTGTCAGGATTCTTTCTGGACAAGTTCCAGAAAATCCTGTTCTGAAATAACAGGGATTCCAAGTTCCCTTGCTTTTTTGTTTTTTGAGGAGTTTGACGCTTTGTCGTTATTGATCAGATAATTAGTTTTGCCTGTTACGGTTCCAGTCACCTTTCCTCCGAGAGACTCGATCAGCTTTTTTGCCTCTCCTCTGTTGGCAAAATGTTCCAGACTTCCGGTGATCACAAAATTCACGCCCGCAAAAATCTGCCTGCCTGTGATCTCTTCTCTGTGAAGATGAAGATGTCCAAGAAGATGATTCAGCTTTCGGTTATTTTCTTCGTTCTTAAAGTAATCGGCCAGACTTTTTGCTATCACAGGACCGATACCGTCAATACCGCTGATCTCCTCCTCGTCCGCACAGCGGATCTTTTCCAGATCATCGTCAAAATGGCGGCAGATAACTTTTGCATTGGCAAGTCCGATATTGGCGATTCCCAGACTGTAGATCACTTTCGCCAGAGTCGTCTCTTTTGCTTTTTCCAGACTTTTCATCAGATTTTCAAAGGATTTTTCACCAAACCCCTCCATGTCCACAATCTCTTCCCGGTATTTCCCGATCTCAAAAATATCCCCAAAATCATGGATAAATCCACGGGCAATAAACTTCTCAAGAGTTGCCTCTGAAAGTCCGTCAATGTTCATGGCGTCTCTGCTGACAAAAAGAGTAAAAGCCTTTATCTTTTTCGCAACACAGTCCGGATTCATGCAGTAAAGGGATTCCACATCGTTTTCCCGGATCACACGGGCCTCCTGGCCGCAGACGGGGCAGATTTCCGGAATTTTCAGATTGTTGCTTCTTGTAAGATTTTCCGCGATCTGCGGAATGATCATATTTGCCTTATATACCTGGATCGTATCCCCGATCCCCAGTTCCAGTTCTCTGAGGATACTTACATTGTGCACGCTGGCCCGGCTCACCGTGGTTCCCTCCAGTTCCACCGGATCAAACACAGCGATGGGATTGATCAGTCCGGTCCGGGAAGGACTCCATTCGATTTCCCTGAGGGTAGTTTCCCGGATCTCATCCGCCCATTTAAAGGCAAAGGAATTTCTCGGAAACTTAGCTGTAGAACCCAGAGAGTCTCCGTAGGCGATATCGTCATATAATGCCACCAGCCCGTCTGATGGAAAATCATTCGTTTCTATAGCCGCCGCAAAGGCGTCCATTACCTCGTCAAGATTCCCGGCGGTTACGATCTTATATTCTACTACGTCAAACCCCTGGTCTTTCATCCATTCCATCTGAAATTCTCTGGAGTTATGCATATCCACATCCTGCGCGGATACAAGAGAAAATGCGTAAAAATATACGTTTCTTTCCGCCGTCACCTGGTTGTTCAACTGGCGCACAGAGCCGCTGCATAAATTTCTGGGATTTTTATACCGGGCGTCGACATCCCCGATGGACTGATTGATCCGTTCAAAATCCGAATAACGGATAATTGCCTCTCCACGGAGAATAAGGCGACCCTGAAAAGGAATTTTCAGAGGAACATTCCGGAACACCCGCGCATTATTGGTCACCACTTCTCCAACGACGCCGTTCCCACGGGTTACTGCTTTCTCCAGTTCTCCATGGTCGTAGGTCAGTACAATCGTAAGCCCGTCCATCTTCCATGACAAAAGTGTTTTATGGGAACCGATAAACTCTCTCAGGACTTCTCTGTCCTTTGTCTTATCCAGAGAAAGCATAGGGGTTTCATGGGTCTCTTTTGGAAGGGAATCTACCGCTTCATACCCTACGTTTACTGTAGGGCTGTCTGCGAGAACGATTCCTGTTTCCTTTTCCATTTTCTCCAGTCGGTCGTACAGTTCGTCGTATTCCCGGTTGCTCATAATCTCCCGGTCTTCCTGATAATATGCCTTTGCCGCCTCGTTCAGCTTTTTTACAAGGTCTTTCATCTGCTGCTGGACTGTCTCCATAATGTCCTCCTGTTACTGTTTCGTTTGATGAATATCGGATCCTGTTTTTCAGCTCTCTGAATTCCTCCGGCCGGATCTTCCGGTATTCTCCCGGTTTCAGGCCGTCCAGTGTCAGATTCATGATCCTGATTCTTTTTAATTCTTTCACCTGATAGCCGAAATATTCACACATCCTCCGGATCTGGCGGTTCAGGCCCTGTGTAAGAATAATACGGAAGCTTTTTTTCCCTGTTCTTTCTATCCTGCAGGGTCTTGTCACCGTGTCCAGGATCGGTACTCCACGTGACATTTTTTTCAAAACATCTTCGGTTACCGGACGATCCACTGTTACCAGGTATTCTTTTTCATGATAATTGCCTGCCCGCATAATACGGTTCACCAGATCGCCCTGATTGGTCAGCAAAAGGAGCCCCTCCGATTCCCGGTCCAGCCGGCCTATGGGATATATCCTCACAGGGTAGTCCAGATATTCCGTAACCGTAGTCTCCTGTCTCTGTTTTTTTGTACTGCAGACAATACCTCTTGGCTTATAGAATAAGAGAAGTATCTTTTCTTTCTCTGTCTGAACAGGCTTTCCGTCAAGAAAGACCTTTGCGCCGCAGGGAATTTTTTCACCGGTGGAAACCGCCTTCCCATCCACGGTAATCCTTCCGGAGTCTGTCAGCCTGTCTGCGTCTCTCCGCGAACAGACTCCTGCGCTGCTCAGGTACTTATTGATCCTGATCATTTCCATGTTGTCTTTGTTTATCCATTTTTCATCCATTTTTCCATTATATATTTTTTTCTTTTTATTCGCAATAAGCAACCTCCCTTCTTTCAGGCTTGCGACGCAAAAGTTTTAGCTGACTTTAGTATCCCGCAAATCTTCTGAAAAAGGGAGGTTTTTATTTTAAATTATTCTGTCGCTTCCGGATCTTCCGCCGGTTCTGCCGGAATGAAAACTCTGGAATGTTCCTTCTGATCTTTTTTATTCTTCTTTGCCGCTTCCTGAGCTTCTCTGCAAAATTCCATCTGAGAATTCAGAAGAATTTTTCCTCTCTTATCCTGCTTCTCATAAGTTCCGTCCGGCTGAAGGATATGCGCTTTCAGCGTATCTCTCAGTTCTACGTCCAGCACATGGATCACCTGTTTTTTGATCTTCTCATCTTCTACCGGGAATACGATCTCCACACGCCGGTCAAGGTTTCGGGGCATCCAGTCGGCGCTTCCCATGTATACCTCTTCCATTCCCCCGTTAAAGAAATAGAAGATACGGCTGTGCTCCAGAAAATCTCCTACGATGGACCGCACATGGATGTTTTCGCTGACGCCGGGAATTCCCACCTTAATACAGCAGATTCCTCTGACAACAAGGTCGATCTTTACGCCGCAGGAAGACGCGTAATAAAGAGCCGCCATGATCACCGGGTCGCAAAGTGAGTTCATCTTCGCCATAATATGAGCCGGAATGCCTTTTTTCGCATTCTCTGCCTCCCGGTCGATCAGTTCCAGGAATCTGTTTTTCATCCAGATCGGAGCTACGATCAGACGGTTCCACCTCTTGGGCTCTGAATATCCGGACAGCATGTTGAATACTGCCGTAGCGTCTTCGCCATACCTTTCGTCGCAGGTAAAGATACCGCAGTCTGTATAAAGCTTCGCGGTGGAATCGTTGTAGTTTCCGGTAGCTAGATGTACATACCGGCGGATTCCCGTTTCTTCTCTTCTTACTACCAGAGTGATCTTGCTGTGTGTCTTCAGGCCTACCAGACCGTAAATAACATGGCAGCCGGCTTTTTCCAGCATTTTCGCCCAGACGATATTATTTTCCTCGTCAAACCGCGCTTTCAGCTCCACAAGAACGGAAACCTGTTTGCCGTTTTCCGCAGCCTGGGCAAGAGCGGCAATAATCGGCGAATTACCGCTGACACGGTAAAGGGTCTGCTTGATAGCCAGGACTCCCGGATCCTTCGCCGCCTGACGTACAAAGTTCACAACCGGGTCAAAGCTCATATACGGGTGATGGAGGAATACGTCTCCCTCGCGGATCACGTCAAAAATATTTTTGTCATTCTGGAATTCCGGTACCGGGGCGGGAATATATTTCTTTGCCTTATACTGGTCAAATCCGTCCAGACCGTATACCTTCATCAGCATAGTAAGATCCAGCGGTCCCTGGATATTAAAGATATCCTCATTTTTGATATCAAATTCTGTTTTCAGGATTTTCAGAAGGCGCTTATCCATCTTTTCTTCCGCTTCCAGACGGATAACCTCGCCCCACTGACGTTTTTTCAACTGTTTCTGGATCTCTACCAGAAGATCCTCCGCCTCGTCCTCGTCGATGGTAAGGTCTGCGTTTCTCATAATACGGTAGGGATGAGCGCACACTACGTCGTTGCTGAGAAACAGCTTGCCGATATTCCTCTCGATCACTTCTTCCAGAAGGATCACAGCTTTTGTATCCGCTTTTTCAGAAGGGATCTCAATAACCCTCGGGAGCACGGAAGGCACCTGCACGGTGGCGAACTCCAGAACCTCTTTTCCCTTCTTTTTATCCTTTTTGGCGATCAGCGCGCCGATGTTCAGCGTTTTGTTCCGGATCAGCGGGAACGGCCTGGAAGAATCCATAGCCATAGGCGTCAGCACCGGATATACGTTGTCTTCAAAATACCTGTCCACAAACTCCTTCTGCTTTTCCGAAAGATCTTCATGCTCCGTGATCATATGCAGGCCAGCCTTCTCAAGAGCAGGTACAAGGGAGCGGTTATAGGTACTGTACTGCTGACGCACCAGATCATGTGTCTGAGCGCTGATCTCCCGGAGCTGCTCCCTGGGCGTCATTCCGGCAATATCCGGTTTTTCATATCCCGCATGTACCTGATCTTTCAGGGAAGCCACACGCACCATGAAAAATTCATCCAGGTTCGAGGCGGTAATGCTCAGGAATTTCAGCCGTTCAAAAAGCGGCAGATTTTTGTCCCGCGCTTCACTTAATACTCTTTCATTGAATTTCAGCCAGCTCAACTCTCTGTTCACAAAATATTCTGATTTTTCAAATGTCTTTATATCCATAATTTCCTCCCGGATTTTGTTTGTTTCTTCGTTTCCTCCGACTTTTCCCTTTCAGGGATCCTTTTTAAGCCGTTCTCTTTCTTCTGAGGACAAGATGAATTCCAAACACTTCTTCAAAGAAGTCCACTTTATCTTTCAAAAGTCCCAGTTCCAGAGAGATATCCCGCTCAGAATCGATGATCAGATGCAGCTCCCTGTCTTTCAGCACAGCCCTGAGCCCCTGCACCTTCTGATAATGGCTCCGGTCCATGGCGTTGGCCAGACGGAGGATCGCTGTGAGTTTCGCAACCAGAAGATATCTTTCCCTGTCAAGTCCGGCTCCGTCGTCAAAATTTTCATAATAAACAAATTCCGTGGTATTGTAGCGGACCGCGCTGGCGATCACCTGCCGCTCTTCTGTAGAAAGCCCGATGATCTCCGTAGCCATAATGATCCGGTAAGAACACTCCGCCACATCCGCCATACTGATGTACTTGCCGCAGTCGTGAAGCTGTACGGCAATCTGGAGAAGCAGCCTCTCTCTTGCCCCCATGCCGTGAACCTTTTTCATGCTGTCAAAAATAGCCAGCGCCAGCTTTGTGGTTCCCTGGATATGATTCTTTCCGCTGGAATACCGCTTTCCGATATTTCTGGAGGCCACCAGAATATCGTTTTCAAAGTTGTGGGCGCTTTTGATAAATTTTTTCTTTTCTCCATAATCGTAGGCGATTCCGTCCAGAAGCGACACTCCGGGCACCCATACGGATTCCGCCTGGAAGATATCCAGGAAGCTTTTGCAGATGACCATCGTCGGGACTACAAGAGAAGCGAATTCCTGGTCAATGTCCATCTCTGAGGCCAGTGTCTGCTCCGTCTTATAAACTGTATCCTCGTAGCGCTTCATAAATTCTTCCATTGTAACGATATGCTCTTCCCGCTCTCCGCGGAAGATCGTATCCGACAGAAAATCTCCCATAAGTATGATATTTTTTATGTCACGGTCCTTCAGATACAGACGCTGGAACGCAGTCAGATCGTTGCGGATAAATTCCAGGATAAGCTGGTCATAATGGTTATTTGTCTTTTCCAGCTCTCTGAGGCGTTCACGGATACGCATACTTCCGATCTTCAGGCTCTGAGTGGAAACCAGAGCGTCTTTGTCGAACAGCGACACCTGGAGGCTTCCCCCGCCGATATCCAATATCGCCGTACCCTTCTGGATCATTTTTTTGAATCCGGCTTCAATAGCCGCGATAGACTTATACCCCAGAAAATGCTGTTCCGCGTTGCTTAAGATTTCTACACGGATACCGGTTCTCTGATAGATCTGCTCTATAATGATCACCGGATTCACCATTTCACGGAAAGCGCTGGTGGCGCAGGCCCGGTATCCTTCCACGCCAAACTCCTGCATCATCCTGCTGAAGTCCTTCAGGATCATACAGATCGCGTCAACCATTTCATGGTCCAGCCTTCTGGATGAATAAACCCCCTTTCCGATTTCCAGGCGGTACCTTACATAGTTCAATTCCCGGAAGCCCACTTTTTTTGAAAATTCAAATATCTTCATACTGACTTCATAGGAACCAATGTCAATTGCGGCAAAAACTGTTGCTGCCATATATCGTTTCTCCTTCCTGTTATTGTTTACCTTCTCCACGCCCCAGCAGATGATCGATAAACTGCTGAGCGGTTCTTCCTGTCAGTCCTCCGTGAGACAGCTCCCACTGTCCCGCTTCCAGAAGAAGCTGTTTCTCCGGCATCTCAATTCCGTGACGCTTCGCAAGCACTTTTACAATATTCTGAAATTCCTTTCGGTCCGGGGCGCCGAAATAAATCCTCTCGCCGAAACGGTATACAAGGGAAAGCTTCTCCTGAACAGTATCGGAGGAATGAAGATCGTCCTCATCAGAGAGTTCCAGCTTGTCTCCCGCCCTCTCCCGCACAAGATGTCTGCGGTTGCTGGTGGCATAGATCAGGATATTGTCCGGCTTTCTCTCCAGTCCCCCCTCGATCACCGCTTTCAGATATTTATACTCTATTTCAAATTCCTCAAAAGAAAGATCATCCATATAGATAATGAATTTATAGTTCCTGTCCTTGATCTGGGCGATCACCTGGTTCAGATCCTGGAACTGGTGCTTGTAGATCTCAATAATACGGAGCCCGTCCTCATAGTATCTGTTCAGTATTCCCTTTATGCTGGAAGATTTTCCCGTTCCGGCATCCCCGAACAAAAGGCAGTTGTTGGCTTTTCTTCCCTGCACAAACGCCTCTGTATTGGCGATCAGCTTTTGTTTTGGAATTTCATAGCCCACCAGATCCTCAAGACGTACATGGGCTATTCTCGTCACCGGAACGATCGTCGCCTGTCCGTCCTTATCATGCTCCACACGGAAAGCTTTATGCAGGCCAAGCTTCCCTACGCCGAAATCTTTATAGAACTGAACCATATCTTTCATAAATTCTTCCGTGCTTTCCGCCTGGGCCAGAGTCCGGCTCATCTGGCAGATACGGTCCCGTATTCTTTTGTTGAACATCTTTCCTGTGTTTTCCGGCGCCTGATAGCTGCACAGTTTCCGGCAACAGGATGTCTGGAACGCTCTGTCAAATGCAGTCAGGTCAAAGTCATACAATTTTTTAAATATGGAAAAGTCATGAAGAGCAAAGTCATTGATCGTGCCCTCTCTCGCCCCCCTGATCTCGCAGGCTGTGCTGAAAGCATTTTCATGGTTCACAAGAAGAAGCGTCAGATAATTATGCCAGAGATTGCCTGAAAAGCCGTAGGAACCGGCTGTTTCAAGAAGCCCGTTCACACACTCGTAGAAAACAGATCTGTATTTCTGTATTTCGGAAGGATGATCTTCCAGAACATCCATCAGTTCTGTCATCTTATCCAGAATTTCTCCTTTTTTAAAGCCGCGGTAAAGCACACACTCCTGTATTCCTGTCATTTTACGCTTCCTCCTGTTGTCCGTAATTTCCCAGCACACGCATACTGTCTGCCTCCGCCTCTACTCCCCTCAGAGCGTTTTTGACGGCGGGATCCGCCAGATTTCCCTGGAAATCCACAAAGAAACGGTACTGCCATGTTTTTCCCGGAATGGGTCTGGATTCGATTTTTGTCATATTCAGTCCGTTATAGATTATATGAGAAAGCATATTATAAAGAGTTCCGCTCTCATGAGGCAGTTCAAAACAAATGCTGACCTTTTCTGCCTTTGCCTCATAAACAGGTTTCGGGCTGACGATAATAAAACGGGTGACATTCTGTCCATTATGACAGATGTGTTCCGCAAGAACGGAAAGACCATAGAATTTTCCTGCCTCACGGCTTGCCACAGCCGCCTGACAGGACCTGCCTTCTTCTTTTACTTTTTTGGCTGACGCCGCTGTATTCTCCGTTTTTACAGTTTTCCAGTCCGGATGACTCTCCAGATATTTTTTGCACTGTGCCAGAGCCTGAGGATGGGAATATACCGCGGAAATCTCCTCCAACGAGGTTCCCGGCAGACCGAGGAGCACATGATCCGCCCGGATCACCTGCTCTCCCACAATGTAAAGCTGATATTCCGTCAAAAGATCATAGATATCCGTCACGATCCCCTGAGTGGAATTTTCGATGGGAAGCACGCCGTAATCCGCTCTTCCGGAAGCAACCTCCTCCATGGCGTCGCGGAAAGTCTTTACATGGTAGTTTTCGATATCTTCCGGAAAATATGCACGCATGGCCGCGTAGCTGTACGCGCCTTCCACTCCCTGAAATACCACTTTTACACCGCTTAACGGAAGTTTTTCCACCATTGTGTAGTCCTGTCCCGCAGTAGCTTTGCTGGCTGTCAGAAGCTGATACTGGCGTTTTCTGCTTATCGCCATGATCTGCTGAAAGATCTCCTGCACTCCCAGAGCATTGAAGCCGTTGTGCGCCTGGGCCCTGAGCGCTTTCAGTTTTTCCTGCTCCCGCCTGGAATCCAGCACCTCTTTTCCTGTATGTATCTTGTATTTTGCCACTTCCTCGCTGACCTTCATCCGCTTTTCAAACAGTTTTACGATCTCGCTGTCTATCCTGTCTATCTCTTTTCTGCATTCCTGCAAATCCGTCATTTGTATTTTTTTCCTCCAGTTGCTGTTCTCTTCTGATAAATATAGCATTTGTGTATTGTTTTTTCAAGGGCAGGCAATACTATATGACAGTTAAATTTATGTAAAACGGATAGCAGAACTTTATCTGTCAGGAGGTATTTTTAATGAGACACAACTTTTTACTCTGCGGTTCTCTGGGGTGGTGTCTGGAAATCTTCTGGACCGGCTTTCACGCGCTTCTCGCAGGCCAGTTTACCATGATAGGAAAAACCTCACTTCTCATGTTTCCAATCTACGGCTGCGCGGCGGCGATCGCTCCCGTGTACCGGAAGATTTCCGACGTTCCCGCAGTATTCCGGGGCTGCCTGTATGCCGCCGGTATTTTCGCGGCGGAATTTTCCACAGGAAGTATCCTGAAGCATTTCGGAATCTGTCCCTGGGATTACACCGGCACCCCTTTTCATGTAAAGGGTGTGATCCGTCTGGATTATGCACCTGTATGGTTTGTCACGGGACTTCTTTTCGAGAAAATACTTACGAAATCTTCTTGAAAAAAACTACAGTCTATTATATGATGATTGGAAGAGAACTTAGGGAATCTTTCTTTTAAGTTTCTATTTCAAAATGGGAGGTACCATATGAGACATTTAATGAGCCCGTTGGATTTTTCGGTGGAAGAGCTTGACAAGCTTCTTACCCTGGCCAACGACATCGAGAAACATCCAGATAAATACGCGCATGTCTGCGAAGGAAAGCGGCTTGCCACTTTGTTCTATGAACCCAGTACCCGGACGCGTCTCAGCTTTGAGGCCGCTATGATGAACCTGGGGGGCAAGGTGCTTGGATTCTCCACTGCTGATTCCAGCTCTGCCGCCAAAGGCGAAAGCGTTGCCGATACGATCCGTGTTACATCCTGCTATGCAGATATCTGCGCCATGCGCCATCCGAAGGAAGGTGCTCCGCTGGTTGCTTCTATGGCTTCTTCTATTCCCGTTATCAACGCAGGTGACGGCGGTCACCAGCATCCCACCCAGACTCTCACCGACCTGCTTACCATCCGTTCTCTTAAGGGGCGGCTTGATAACCTCACCATCGGTCTGTGCGGGGATCTGAAGTTCGGCCGTACCGTTCATTCTCTTATTGAAGCCCTGGTACGCTACGACAACGTAAGATTCGTCCTGATCTCCCCGGAGGAACTTCGCGTTCCCAGCTATATCCGGGAGGACGTGCTTGAGAAGAATCATGTGGAATATCAGGAAGTGGAAAGACTGGAGGACGCTCTTCCGGATCTGGATATCCTCTATATGACCCGTGTTCAGAAGGAACGTTTCTTCAACGAAGAGGATTACGTCCGCATGAAGGACTTTTACATACTGGACAAACAGAAAATGGAGCTTGCCAAAAAAGACATGTATATCCTCCATCCTCTTCCCCGTGTGAACGAGATCGCCGTAGAGGTGGATTCCGACCCGAGAGCCGCTTATTTTAAACAGGCCCAGTACGGCGTTTACGTGCGTATGGCCCTGATTCTCACATTACTGGAGGTGGATGTATCATGTTAAATGTTGGAGCACTTCGCGAGGGCTATGTTCTCGACCATATCAAGGCCGGCAAGGCGATGACGATCTATCATGACCTGAAGCTGGATAAGCTTGACTGTACCGTCGCGATCATCAAGAACGCGCGGAGCAATAAGATGGGTGTAAAAGATATCATCAAGGTGGAATGTCCCATTGAGAAACTGGATCTGGACATCCTCGGCTTCATTGACCATAATATCACCGTCAACATTATCAAAGACGAACAGATTGTTGCCAAGAAGCAGTTAAAGCTTCCCAAGCAGATCACCAACGTGATCAAATGCAAAAATCCCCGCTGCATCACTTCTATCGAGCAGGGACTGGATCATGTATTTATCCTCGCGGATGAGGAAAAAGAGATTTACCGCTGCAAATACTGCGAAGAAAAATACAGAGGAAAAAGAAACAAGTAAGAAAATCCCCGGCCGCAGAGCCGGGGATTTTCTTACTTGGCAACCAGAACGATAAGCCGGGTTATGTCGTTGAGTGATCATCTATCTAGGCCGTCTGTCGCCAGACGGCTCAAGCGACCCACCTGAAAGCACGACGGGCCGCCGTATCGCTTTCTTTTCGGTCTTGCTTCAGATGGAGTTTACATGTGCCCGTCCTGTTACCAGAACGGCGGTAGTCTCTTACACTGCCTTTCCACCCTTACCCCGCTCCAGAGGAGGAGGCGGTTTATTTCTGTTGCACTGGTCTGGGAGTCGCCTCCACCGGACGTTATCCGGCATCCTGCCCTGTGAAGCCCGGACTTTCCTCGTCTGCACCCTTTCGTCTGTGCAGCCGCGATCACCTGTCCTGGTTGCGCAAATGCTATTCTAGCATGGATTTATTTTTAAGTAAAGAACTAATCTCCCTTTTGATGAAAATTCTTTCTGTTACAGTTCTCGCATAACCTGTTACACGTCGAAACAGCTTCCTCCCACAAACTCCCTTAAAATGGAGTTATGGGGCACTTCCTCGCTGGGTACCGCCACAAAATAGTCAAAAAATTTCAAAAGCCTTTTTGCCTCCACATATTCCGGCTCTTTTTTTCCGATACTGAAAAGAAGCGGCTCCGCATACAGTTTCAGACAGGCCAGCTCATAGACCAGAGCGGAATTAAACATTACGTCCGCCTGTTCCTGGAAAGGAAAGATATTTTCTTCCTCTCCTCTCCTTACAGAAGGCCAGCGGGCAATGGTTTCCTTTGCGGAAATCCCTCTCGTCCTGGCGTCCCGGACGATCCTTCTGATCAGTCTGCCGTCTGTTGTGGGGATCCGGTTATGCTCGTCAATGGAAAGCTGGGTCAGGGCGCTGATATAAATTTTGAATTTATTCTCTATGGGAAGGGCATAGCTGAGTTTGTCGTTCAATCCATGGATCCCTTCGATCACCAGAACATCATCTTTCCCAAGCTGGAGAAAATCTCCCCTGTATTCCCTCAGTCCGGTCTTAAAATTAAATACCGGAAGTTCCACCTTCTCGCCTCTGAGAAGCGCAAGCATATCTTTGTTGAACTTTTCTACGTCAATAGCCTCCAGACATTCGTAGTTTTTCTCCCCGAATTCGTCCAGCGGCGTCTTATCTCTGTTGACAAAATAATTATCCACCGCAATAGGATGGGGCTTCATCCCGTGAGCCATAAGCTGAATAGAAAGCCTGTGGGAAAAAGTGGTTTTTCCGGAGGAAGAAGGGCCGGCGATCATAACGAACTTTTTGTTTCCGGCTGCTTTGATCTGTTCCGCGATACTGGAGATCCTGGCCTCCTGAAGAGCCTCCTGGACCAGAAGGATACTGCGGATACCTTCCCGGGTAATGCGGTCGTTCAGCTCTCCCACGCAGGAAATATCCATTTTTTCTCCCCATTCCTTGGATTCCTTCTGTACGCGGAATATTTTTTCTTCCGGAGCAAATGGCGGGATCACATCCGGCGCTCCGATCTCCGGAAGCTCCAGTACAAACCCGTCGTCGTAAAGTTTCAGGTCAAAGTATTTAATATATCCGGAATGATTCGCCATAAATCCATAGAAATAATCCTCGTACTCCCCGATGCTGTAAAGGTTCACCCTGGACACCCTGCGGTAACGGAACAGCTTCTCCTTATCGTACATCCGGTGTTTATGAAAACGGGCGATCGCCTCGTCCGTACCTACGGAACGTTTGATGATCGGGATTTCCGCTCTCACAATATCTTTCATCTGCTCCTTTACCTGATCCAGAAATTTCTGGTCAAGGTCAATTTTTCCCTCCATGGTAAAATAATACCCGGAGCCCACAGAATAATGGATGATCACTTTATCTATGTTGTGATATCCGCCTACGTCATAGATCGCTTTCAGAAGGATCAGACAGGCACTGCGCTTGTAAGTTTTGTGTCCGATGGGATCTCTGGTCGTCACAAATTCTATAGTGCAGTCCTTTTTCAGTTTTTTGTGAAGCTCTCTGAGCTTTCCGTTTACTGTCACAAGGATGACAGGCGCCTTCCCGTCCGTCTGGTATTTTTTCACAATGTCCGCGTAGCTGGTTCCTACAGGATATTCTTCCGTCACCCCGTCTATCGTTACTTTTGCCGTTTCCTGCTCCATACTCCTCTGAAACCTCCTGTTCCTGTTCTCAGCACAATACAGTATATGGAGCCTTCACCCGGGCGCATGATATCTTCAGGTCCGGGAACTGCTTCTCCAGAGTTTTTTTCATGGCGTCCATAAAAATATATTCCGTTCCGTAATGACCCGCGTCGATCACTGCCAGTCCCTGAGCCACTGCATCGATCCCTGTATGGTAGTCAATGTCTCCGGTGATATAGACCTGGGCCTTCTTCTCCAGCACGTCGGAAAGCATGCTTTTTCCGCTGCCGGTGCAGACGGCGGCCCGCTCTACGATCATCTCCGGATCACCGTAAACCCTCACGTCCGGAACAGAAAAGGCTTCCTTTACAAATTCTCCACACTCCTGAAGCGTCATCCGGCGCGGAAGAAATCCTGTTCTTCCCAGTCCTTCCGCCCCCTGCTCCGTTTCCTCCGTCACCGTAAGCACCTGCCGGTCGCGGAGCTTTAAATAGTCAGCGCTGAGCTCCGCCATTCCCAGGATATCATAATTAGTGTGCATGGCATAATACTGTATCCCGTGACGGATAAGAGACAAAATTTTCCTTCCTGTGAAATCATGGTTATTGATCTTTTTCATTCCACGAAAGATCATGGGATGATGAGTCACTATCATGTCCGCTCCCGCTTCTATGGCCTCCTTCAGCGTCTGCTCCGTAAGATCAAGAGCCAGAAACACATGCCGCACTTCCGCCTCGTCGTCTCCCACAAGAAGACCTACATTATCCCAGTCCTCCGCCATCCGGCAGGGATACTTTCCGTCAAGCCAGCCAGTCAGTTCATTTACCTTCATATTGTTTCAGCGCGGCAAGGATCTGCCGTTTTTCCTCCTCTACTTCTTTTTTACGTCTTATGGCCTCCCCGCTTAAGGTCTCCTCTTCTGCAAAACGGGCCAGGATTTTTTCCCGGATCCTGAGTTCCCGGGCAAGATACTCTTTCAGGACAGGATGACGGTCCCGCAGCAGATATCTTCCGAAAAAAAACTCCTCCTGTGTCCAGGGAACCGTCTTCTTCCCTAAATCCTGTCCCACGGCCGGAACCGCCTTCATGACAGGATAAAATTTTCCGTCCTCTTTTACAAAATCTTCCTGTACGATAACAAAACCGTTATCAAAGAGGAACCGCCGCAGATGCGGCACATCCGACTGCGGTTCCAGGATTACCTCCTTAAAGCCTTTCAGGGCGTTTCTGCCTTCGTTCAGGATACGCTCCATCAGCGGACCGCCCATCCCTGCAAGGACAAGGGTGTCTCCCTCCTCCGGTCCGATCCCTTTCAGTCCGTCGCAGAGTCTCGTTTCTATGTACGCTTCAAGCCCATACCGGCCGATATGTTCTCTTGCTCTGGATAACGGTCCTTCCCCGATATCCGCAGCTATGGCTTTCGGTATTTTTTTATTCATTACCAGGTATACCGGCAGATATCCATGATCACAGCCCACATCTACCAGCCGGTTTCCTTCTGTCACCATATCCGCAACAGCGGACAGCCTTAAAGATAACTGCATCCCGCCGCTCCTTAATCAAGATAATCCTTCAGCTTGCGGCTCCTGCTGGGATGACGCAGCTTGCGGAGAGCTTTGGCTTCAATCTGGCGGATCCTCTCTCTGGTAACATTAAATTCTTTTCCCACTTCTTCCAGAGTACGTGCACGTCCGTCGTCAAGACCGAAACGGAGCCTTAAAACTTTCTGCTCCCTCTCTGTAAGGGTTCCCAGCACCTCGATAAGCTGCTCCTTCAGGAGAGTAAAAGCAGCCGCGTCGGCAGGCACAGGAACATTGTCGTCCTGGATGAAATCTCCCAGATGGCTGTCCTCCTCCTCGCCGATAGGCGTTTCCAGAGAAACCGGTTCCTGGGAAATCTTGAGGATCTCACGGACACGGTCTACTGACATGTCCATTTCCTCCGCGATCTCCTCCGGGGTAGGTTCCCGTCCAAGCTCCTGAAGGAGCTGACGGGATACACGGATCAGTTTATTGATAGTCTCTACCATATGCACCGGGATACGGATAGTTCTGGCCTGGTCCGCAATGGCCCGGGTGATGGCCTGACGGATCCACCAGGTAGCGTAAGTACTGAATTTATATCCCTTGCGGTAATCAAATTTTTCCACAGCCTTGATAAGTCCCAGATTTCCCTCCTGGATCAGATCCAGGAACAGCATTCCGCGGCCCACATATCTCTTGGCTATGCTGACAACAAGACGGAGGTTGGCTTCCGCAAGACGCTTCTTCGCAGCCTCGTCGCCCTGTTCCATCCTTTTCGCCAGCTCGATTTCCTCATCGGCAGTCAGAAGGCTGACCTTTCCGATTTCTTTCAGATACATACGGACAGGGTCTTCAATGCTGACTCCCTCGGGAACGGAAAGATCGATCTTGTCCAGCTCCACCTCTTCTTCGTCATCCAGCTTGTCCATATCCAGATCGTCGTCCAGCATCATTTCCTCATCGTTGCCTGTGATGCGCAGAACATCTACTCCGCTGGCTTCCAGAAAGTCAAACACCTTCTCCATCTGGTCCACTTCCAGCGGCTGATCCTTAAAAAAGTCGTTAATCTCCTGGTATTCCAGCACATTCTTTTTCTTTTTGGCCAGCTCCAGAAGCTCTACCAGTTTTTCACTGAATTTACCCATATTCATTTCCATAGGTGCTTAATCCCTCCATATAGTGTTTATATTTTATCCTTATTCAAAAGAAATATGCAGTTCCCGGCGCTTCCGGCCAAGTTCCTCCAATTCTTTTTTTGCTTTTACAAGATCCTGAAGTCCCTGAAGGTCAGCCGGATCCCAATTTCTGTTTTTCTCCGCAAGACTTTCTTTTTTTATCCTCAAAAGAGTATCGGCAAAGGCCTGTTCCTGCTCCTTAGGCGTTTCCAGATGGATTGTGGCGTTAAATAAAGAAGCCACTTCTCTCTGTTCCTCACTGTCAGGAAAGCTGTTCAGAAGACGGGCCGGATTTACACTCTCCTCCTTTTTCTGCTCAAAAAGCATCTCCGCCACCTCCCGGTACAAAGGCACCGTAAAGTCCTCCGGCGAAAGATACTGTGTAACTTTGTCAAAAACCTTCGGGTAGCTCACCAGCCAGGTCAGCATCAGCTTCTGGGCCTGGGCGGAGGCTGTATCTTTCTTTTTCTTCTCCTGAGAACCTGTTTTCGGCTGGAGCCTGTGTTCCGCCGGAGTACCCTTCATAGCCAGCGTATTCACTCTTCTTCTGAGATCCTCGCTGCTGATTCCGTATCGTCCTCCATAATTTTTTACAATGGCGTCAATATACAGATTCCGCTCCAGCTCGTCCTTCAGCTCCAGAAGCATTTCCGCGCACCGTTCAAAAAACCGGTTCTGTCCCTGAGGCTCCTCCATTGGAAACTCTCCCTCCGCTATGCGGACGCGGAACATAAAGCTGTCCGAAGCCCGGTTCAGACGGTCCTCAAAGGCTTCCGCCCCCATATTTTTAATAAATTCGTCCGGATCCTTATAAGGCTTCAGATCCACTACCCGGGAATTGACTCCCGCCTCTCTCAGTATGGGAATACCTCTTAAGGCCGCTCTCACTCCCGCTTCATCACTGTCGTAAAGAAGAAGCACTTCCTGGGTATAACGCTTCAGAAGGCTTGCGTGGCCGGAAGTAAGCGCTGTTCCCAGGGAGGCCACCGCGTTTGTAAAGCCTGCCTGGTGCATGGAAATCACATCCATATACCCCTCGCAGAGGATGATATAATTTTTTCTTGTTTTCCTCGCCACATTCAGTCCGTAAAGATTCCGGCTTTTGTCAAAAATCTTCGTTTCCGGAGAGTTCAGGTACTTGGGCTTTCCGTCTCCCATCACTCTTCCTCCGAAACCGATCACCCGGTTGTTCACATCCATGATCGGAAAGATCACCCGATTCCAGAATTTATCATACATGCCGTGACGCTCGTCCACGTTGAAAAGGCCGGATTCTCTCAGCCTGTCGTCTTTATATCCTTTTGATTTCAGATACCTGTACAGACCGTCGCTGAATTTATCCGAATATCCAAGCCCGAAGCTGCGCATAGTTTCCTCCGTCAGTCCTCTGCCGGAAAGATACTGATATCCCACCGCTCCCTTTTCTGTCCTGAGCTGATAATAATAGTACTGCGCCGCCTGCTTGTTGATCTCAAGAAGCTCGGACTTTTCTTTTGCTTTTTCTCTTACTTCTCTGGAATATTCGATCCTCGGGAGCTCCACTCCGGCCCTGTCCGCAAGATATTTCAGGGCTTCCCCAAAGGTGAAGTTCTCATATTCCATAATAAAATTAAACACGTTTCCTCCTGCCCCACAGCCGAAGCAATAATACATCTGCTTTCCGGGGGTCACGGAAAAAGACGGCGTTTTCTCGTTATGAAAAGGGCAAAGCCCAAAATAGGAGCTTCCCTTTCTTGTCAGTTTTACATACTGGGATACTACGTCTACAATATCATTTTTGCTTCTTACTTCTTCAATGATATCGTCCGAATACCGCATTATCCTTCCTCCTCTTCCTTTCAATATACCTCCCATGACTGGGGTATATATAATTCCCTGAATTTCGCCATGGAGTACTGGTCCGTCATACCGGAAATATAATCGCAGACCGTCTGCTCCCTGGATTCTCCCCTTTGCAGGAGATCCCTGTATTCTCTGGACATGGCCTCCGGATGCTCTGTGTAGTACTGATAAAGCTGTTTCAGCATATTGATGGCCTTGGTTTCCTCCCGCTTTGCCTCATAATTGGTATATACGTTCCGGAACATCAAAGCCCGGAGCTCCGTCAGTCCTTCCTGGATCTCAGGGGACATCTGTATGCTGTCCCTTCCCAGGCTGTTCTCGATAATGTCATGGACAAAGGTATTCAATCTCTCTCTTGTGGTATATCCCAGAAGCATCCTAAGCGTGACAGGAATGTTGTCCTCTGTGATGATCCCCGCTCTCTGGGCGTCGTCCATATCATGATGAAGATAGGCGATCTTGTCGGAAAAACGGACCACCTGTCCCTCCAGAGTAGCCGGGCTCCCGCTTGTCCGGTGATTCAGTATCCCGTCCCGGACCTCCCAGGTAAGGTTCAGCCCCTCTCCGTCCTTTTCCAGTACCTGGACTACACGGATACTCTGCCGGTAATGGGCAAAACCTCCCGGATGGATCTGGTTCAGGGCGTGTTCTCCCGCATGTCCAAAGGGCGTATGTCCCAGATCATGTCCCAGAGCAATGGCTTCCACCAGATCTTCGTTCAGGCGGAGCGCTTTGGCAATAGTCCTGGCGATCTGGGAAACCTCCAGTGTATGTGTCAGCCGGTTCCGGTAATGATCCCCCTGAGGTGCCAGGAACACCTGGGTTTTGTCCTTCAGGCGGCGAAATGCCTTACAGTGCAGTATCCTGTCCCTGTCCCGCTGATATACGGTCCGGATATCACATTCCTCTTCCGGCCGCTCCCTTCCTCTGGAATGGAGACTGTGGGAAGCATAGGGACTCAGAAGCTCAAGCTCTCTCTGTTCCATGGTTTCTCTGATATTCATAGGCAACTCCTCCACCCGCTGAAAAAATACCTCTTATAAATTATATTCTACACAAAGTAGCAAATTCCTCTTTTTTTCAAAAAAATAATTAATAATTTTTCTCTTTTAGAGTACAAAAAAGGAAGCAGCCTGCTTTAAGACCGCCCCCTGTCTTTCGAGTTGATGATCATATTTTCCTGATATTTTCAAAAACTTCTCTACATTAAAAAATCCCTTGAAAATCAAGGGATTTCTAATGCGGAAGATGGGACTTGAACCCACACAAGCGCAATGCTTACAAGATCCTTAGTCTTGCTCGTCTGCCAGTTCCGACACTTCCGCATATCGCATTTCCTTGGGGATTCTTTTTTCTTTCCCCTCGCGACATGTGTTAGTATAGCAAAGGCCGCAGACAAAGTCAATACTTTTTTTCAAATTTTTTTAAACTTTTTCATTTTTTTCTTCATTAGCTCCACAGCGCCGCTAAACCAGCTCTGTTCTCATCCGTTCAGCTCCGCGATCCGGCTGACGGCCACGTAGATTTCCTGGATCTTATACCAGGTAGGATAATCTACAATTCCCGTGGAAGGAAGGCCGAAGACACTCTGAAATTTCTTTACGGCGTCTCTCGTCTTTTCTCCGTAAATCCCGTCTGCCGCGATAGTCGGCAGCGCCGGATAGGAGCCTGCAACGGTATTCAGTTGCTCCTGTATCTGCCGCACCTTCTGCCCCGTAGCGCCGATATCCAGATCATATCCCGGCCAGGACGCCGGGATTCCGGAAATCGCCTCCGCTACGTTTATATACATATCATTCCCGTAAAAATACCGCAGGATCTCTATGGCTGAAAATCCCTGATCGCCTAACGACTTACTTCCCCACTGGGTCATCCATCCTTTATCCAGGCATTTTGACATTTGTCCGTCACAGTACTGGGTCAGGATAGGCTGACGCACATCTGGTCTGGAAAGATAATTTTCAAAAAGTTCATCTACAATTCTTGAAATGCTTTCAAAAATATTTCTGCCATATATCCATTTGTGATCGTATGCCGTAGACGATGTAATTGTAAAATCATAGCCTTTGTTCCGGTACCATTCCGTGTAAACCCTGTTTAAAGTAAACGACATAATGGCAAGCACGTTTGCCCTGATAGTATCGGCAGGCCAGGTAGCGTATATCTCGCTGCTCGCCACATTTTTGATATAGTCTTTATATTTCACATAATAATTTTTCGCTCCGGAATCTCCCACAGGCCCGTCGTGTACCACGATATATTCCGGGATCACCACCCGGCTCAGTACAATCTCTCCCGTCTCGTCCACAGGCTTTATTTCCGCCTCCGGTATCTTGGGCGGGTATTCCTCGAACAGCGTATGGGGACCGATAACGATCCTTTCAAAATCTCCTGCGTCCCGTCCGCGAAGCCGCACCGGCTGCAGCGCCAGAGTATCGGGAAGAACTTCTGTCCCCGCTATTTCTTCCGGCTCATATCCTTCTGCCTGGATCTGGACAGTGTACTCCGCATAAGGCTGTTCCTCTGATGGTTCCATGCTGTATTCCAGCGGAGGAGCCTGAAGCTCCAGCACCGGGGTCTGTCCGGAAGAATCTGTACGCACTTCTTCTTGCACACTGTCCGGAACGCCGGTATAGGAAATTTTTACCAGTGCGTTTTCTACAGGTTTCGCTCCGTCCTCTGTCACCACCGTTACCTGGAGCCGCCCTCTGCCTCCCTGCTCCTGCTGCGCCCGCACTGCCCTTCTGTATGGATCTGTCTGATACATTCCATTCTCCTGAAAAAACCCTTTACAGAAACGTATGTGCCGATCTTTGAAAATATACGTTTGAACTTTGAAGCGAATCTATCCTTCTTTTCAGAAGATCTTCAGGATATCGTTGTACATGACGACCACCATCAGTACCATCAGAAGCATCAGTCCGGCAAAGTGTACCATTCCCTCCACTTCCCGGTTCACAGGCTTTCGGCGGACTGCCTCCAGCAAAAGGAATACAATTCTTCCGCCGTCCAGAGCCGGAAGAGGAAGAAGATTCATCACGCCCAGATTCGCAGACAGCAACACAGCCATATTCAGAAGGTTCATCCATACCATCAGAGCGCCTTCGTCCCGGCTTTCCTCGTAGGCCGTTCCAATGGCGTCCACCACTCCTACAGGGCCGCTGAGATCCTTTACCCCAAGGCCGCCTGTCACAAGCTCCTTCAGGCTGAGGATTGTGGTCCGTATCATATATTTTACGTCCAGAGCCGCATATTTCAACACCGTAAGGCCTTCGGCCTTCGTATATCCCATATTATAGGAAAACCCGAGACTGGGCGAACGGTACTCTCTGGGCGTGATCTCCGCCGTATATTCTTTCCCGTTTCTTTCATAAGTAATCTCCACCGGCTGGTCAGACAGCGGATATTTCTCAATATAGGCCTCATACGCCGCTCCGTCCGGCGTTGGCGTACCGTTGATGGAGGTGATCACATCCCCTTCCTGCAGTCCGGCCTCCTGGAGCGGCATTCCTTCGATCAAAGACGCCACCTCCATGGAATCTGCGTCTGAACGGTTAAAACCGAGAAGGTAGCTGACCTCCACATCCGGCATAAACGTCACAGTTTTTTCTTCTCCGTCACGGTCTACAGAAATCGTAACCGGTTCCTCTTTAAGCTGATTCAGGTAGGTATATACATAAAGATCCCGGGCCACATCAATATGATATCCGTTGTACCCGGTGATAACATCGCCCTCCTGCAGTCCGGCTTCTTCCGCTGAAGAACCCGCCGTCACCTCCATAATCTCCGCAGGATCATATCCCACAAAACCAGTAATGATCACGGACAGGATAAAAGCTAAAATAAAATTAAACACCGGTCCTGCCGCCACCACAGATATCCGCCCCCATACGGGAGCCGCGTTAAACGTCCCGGGCAAATCCTCTTCTGCGGTATCCTCTCCCAGCATGGCGCAGGATCCCCCGATAGGAAACAGTTTGATCGAATACCGTGTCCCGCCTTTCTCCGTACTGAGAAGCCTTGGACCCATTCCAAGAGAGAATTCCGTTACAACGATCCCGTTTTTCTTTGCCAGGAGAAAATGTCCCAGTTCATGTATCAGAATAATTGCGCTGAATATGATCACTGCAATTAAAATCCTCAATCTACCACCTGCTTTCAATCCACTGATAAGTCTCGTTCTCTGCTGCCAGAATTTCATCAAGATCCGGATTCTCTATCTTCTTATGTCTTTCCATAGACTGCCCGATAATCTCGTAAATATCCAGAAAACCTATTTCCTGACGAAGAAATTTCTTTACCGCCAGCTCGTTGGACGCATTAAACACAGTCGGCATGGAACCGCCTTCTTCTGCGGCGCGTATAGCCATAGGAAGTCCGAGGAAAGTGTCCATATCCGGTTCTTCAAAGGTAATGCTTCCCAGCTTTGCAAAGTCCAGTCTTTCTCCATCAAGATATCTTCTGTGGGGATAGTAAAGAGCATACTGGATAGGAAGACGCATATCCGGCGTACCAAGCTGGGCGATAATTCCTCCATCCTCAAATTCCACCATGGAATGGATCACGCTCTGAGGCTGCACTACAACCTGGATCTGATCAAGAGTCACGTCAAAAAGCCATCTGGCCTCCATAACCTCCAGGCCTTTATTGACAAGAGTAGCGGAATCTACCGTAATCTTCTGTCCCATCACCCAGTTGGGATGCTTCAGTGTGTCCTGAAGCGTTACCTTTTCCAGATCTTTCCTTTTTCTTCCGCGGAAGGGGCCGCCTGATGCAGTGATCAGAAGTTTATGTATTTCTTTGCGGTACTCTCCGTTCAGCGCTTGAAAAATGGCGCTGTGCTCACTGTCCACAGGAAGGATCCGTACCCCGTATTCCCTGGCCATAGGCATGATCAGGTGTCCTGCTGTAACAAGTGTTTCCTTATTGGCAAGGGCAATATCTTTTCCTGCCCGGATCGCCTCTATGGTAGGCCGGATGCCCAGCATTCCCACTATAGCCGTCACCAGGATCTCCGAGCCCTCCATGGACGCCAGTTCCAGAAGTCCATCCATTCCTGCCACAATACGGGTATTCGTATCCTTTGTTCTTACCGCCAGTTCCCTGGCTTTCTCTTCGTCCCACACAGCGGCCAGCTTCGGGGAAAACTCCCTGATCTGTTCTTCCAGTTTATCGATATTTTTCCCCGCGCTGATCCCCAGAACCTCAATATCTCCGTTGGAGCGTACTACGTCCAGAGTCTGGGTCCCGATGGAGCCGGTAGAACCTAAAATTGCTATTTTTTTCATAAAAATCCTCCCCTCTGCTATCTCACCAGAAGAAACAGCGACATGTAATAGATCACAGGCGCCGTAAAGATCACGCTGTCAAACCGGTCCAGGATCCCTCCGTGACCCGGGATCAGCTTTCCGTAATCCTTGATGCCCTGGTTTCGTTTTATGGCCGAGGCGGCAAGATCTCCTACCATAGATATCAGAGCGCCTATAGCGCAGATAACGGCGTATTCCGCCGCCGGTTCATGAAATACCGCCGCATAGACCGCTCCCAGAAGCGCGGCTCCCACAACGCCTCCCACAGCGCCCTCTACAGATTTTTTCGGGCTCAGCACAGGCGCCATTTTATGCTTCCCGATCAGCATCCCCACACAGTAAGCGCAGGTGTCGCAGCCCCAGGAACAGATAAAAATAAGCCATACGATATATTTTCCGGACGGAAGATTCCTTGTAAGGAAAATAAAGGACAGCATAACGCCTACATACAGAACACCGAAGGCCGCCGCCATAACCTGGGAAGCCTCATATTTCGGATAAGTGAACACGTAAACAAACATCAGGAGTACAAGTGTCAGGATCACTGCCATCATCCCGTACCGCTGAAAATCCAGGGCCATTCCTCCATAGTACAGAAGGATTCCCAGATAAGCCGCCGTTTCCAGAAGCCCGTATCCCTCCTTATGCACTCCCATAGCCCTGTACAGCTCCGTCGCGCCGATGACGGAAACACACAGAAGCACAGTCAGCAGGACAGCTCCCCCGCTTATGATCGTCAGAAGCGCAGCCGCCACCAGCAGGATCCCGCTTAAGAGCCTTGTCTTGAACATCTTTTCTACTCCTCCTTCACTCCCCCGTATCTACGGTCTCTTTCATTATATTTCTCAATAGCCTTCAAGAGTTCCGGTTTATGAAAATCCGGCCACGCCACATCAGTAAAATAAAATTCCGTATAGGCAAGCTGCCACAAAAGATAATTGGAAAGCCTCTGTTCCCCGCTGGTACGGATCAGAAGATCCGGATCGGGAATCCCGGCAGTGTCCAGATAACTCTCAAAAACATGTTCGTCGATCTCTTCCGGCTTCAGCTTACCGTCCACAGCATCTTTTGCCAGACGGCGCACGCCCCTGACAATTTCGTCCCTGCTTCCGTAATTAAGGGCGATCTGAAAAAACAGTTCGTTATAATCTTTTGAAAAGTCTTCCAGACGGCGAATCTTCTCCTGTATATCGCTGTCAAAGGCAGAAATGTCTCCGATCACCTTTACACGCATTTTGTTTTTTTCCGCACTTTTCATACATTTTTTGAGATAGCTGCGGAACAGCTTCATCAGCCCCTCCACTTCTTCTCTGGAACGTTTCCAGTTTTCTGTGGAAAAAGCATAGACCGTCAGATATTTTACGCCCAGATCCTTAATATCGTCGCAGATAGACTCCAGATTGGCGCATCCCTTTACATGGCCGTAGCCCCTTGGCATCCCTTTTGCTTTCGCCCAGCGTCCGTTGCCGTCCAGAATAATGGCGATATGATTCGGTACTTTCATATAAGATTCCCTCTCTTCTCTGGAAAGCCGGAGCTTTCCGTATACTCTGCAATAGAAGGAGAGCCCTCTGTTTCATGGCTCTCCTTCTTGTCTGTTCCCTGTTATACAGTCAGGATCTCTTTTGATTTTTTCTCAACTGCCGCTTCGATATCTTTCATATACTTATCTGTCAGCTTCTGAACCTCATCGCTGAGATCCTTCACTTCGTCCTCAGATACATCCTGTTTCACCAGCTTCTTAAAAGCGTCGTTGGCGTCACGGCGGATGTTGCGGACAGCAACCTTTGCAGCTTCGCCTTTTTTCTTCACATCCTTCACAAGCTCCTTACGGCGCTCTTCTGTCAGTTCCGGAAGGACAAGGCGGATGATCTTTCCGTCGTTACTTGGGTTCAGTCCCAGATCGGAGGTAAGAATCGCCTTCTCGATAGTCTTTATCAGGCTTGCCTCCCAGGGCTGGATCTGGATCATGCGCGCTTCAGGGACCGTAATATTGGCAACCTGCTGCAGCGGCGTAGGACTTCCATAATAATCTACGGTAATTTTATCAAGAATATGCGGATTGGCACGGCCCGCCCGGATTGTAGCCAGTTCTGCTTCAAACCCCTTTAACGTTTTTGTCATTTTGCTGTCATACTTCTGAACTCTTTCATCCATTTGTCAATTCTCCCTTTTTGTTTTTTTCATTTAAACCGTTACTTTCGTACCGGAAAAATTCCCATGGACCGCATTGACAATGCTGTCCTTTTCCTCAAGTGCGAACACCAGCATCGGCATCTTCTGTTCCAGGCACATAATAGACGCTGTAAGGTCCATAGCTGCCAGCTTCTTATCTACTACTTCCTCAATGGAGATTTCATCGTATTTAACCGCGGACGGATTTGTTTTGGGGTCGCTGTCATAAATGCCGTCCACCGCCTTGGCGAGAAGGATCGCTTCCGCTTCAATTTCCACCGCTCTCAGGACGGTAGCCGTATCGGTGGAAAAATAAGGATGGCCTGTCCCGCCTGCGAAAAACAGGATCTTTCCCTTTGCGAATTCCTCTTCCACCGCGTCCTTGGAGTACAGCTTCGTAAAAGCTCCGCAGACAAAGGGTGTAAAAATTTCCGTTGAAAGGCCAGTGTACCTGCAGATATCGGAAACATAAATACAATTCATCACCGTAGCCAGCATTCCGATCTGATCCGCTTTATTCCGGTTGATCGTCTCGCTGGTACGTCCTCTCCAGAAATTCCCCCCGCCGATCACAATTCCGACCTGAGTGCCTTCCTCCGCGATCGTACGGATTTGTTTCGCCACAGCAAGCACTGTTTTCTCATCGAATCCTGTCTTTTTCGGTCCGGCCAGAGCCTCTCCGCTCAGCTTCAGTAATATACGTTTCATACTTTTATCCTTTCCCTCTGTTTTTTCTACTGGCGTTATATTTTACCATATTCCGGCAACCGTTTCATTGCCGTATTCGTCTACTGTGGTAGACACTGTAAAGTTTGGATAATAATGATATCCCGTTCTTCCTGTCTCCGGTTCGTCCTCATATTCGTTGGACTGCGGTTCTCCAAGACCGCTTACCAGATCTTCAAAATTCTGTCCGATGTATCCCTCCGCCTGAGTGATCGTATCATCCGTAGGCGTCGTATCGTCTGGATCAGAAGGATTCTCGTCCGGATCTGAAGGCTGTTCCGGCGCACTGGTCGGTTCCGGCGCACTGGTCGGTTCCGGAGCGGAAGTATCCTCAGGAGCGGCCGTAGGCGTTGGTTCCGCGTCCTCTGTATCTTCCGTATCTTCTGTATCCTCCGTATCCTCTTCCCCGCTGTCCAGGTCGTCTTCCGTCATTCCCAGTCTCTCCAGCACATCTTTCAGCGTGGATACTTCGCTGGTGCCTGTACCGGTACGGTATGTGGCGTAAGGAACGGAATTCTCGCCGGATCCTTTCATCCGCAGTGTGATCTGGCTGATCGTACCCAGCGGCAGATCCCGGAAAAAGCACTCGTTCCGGTCCTCTT
Organism: Candidatus Blautia intestinavium; assembly: GCA_019113745.1. Lineage (GTDB taxonomy): Bacteria > Bacillota > Clostridia > Lachnospirales > Lachnospiraceae > Blautia_A > Blautia_A intestinavium. The sequence continues at coordinate 752 of DXGV01000017.1, read as the reverse complement.
CCGTATAAGTAATCCTGATATCGTAAGTAATACCGGAGTCGGACGCCGGTTCAAAATAATAAACTGCCTGATCTCCGTTTTTCACAGTGAACATTCCGTCAATGAGATCCTCGCCCCACTGGTCGTCGTTCTCGTCCTCCGGATGTTCCCGCACATATATTGCGCCGATCTCAGAGCCCGTCTGGTTTATGATCGTCACCTTCGATGCAGTTGCAGTCTGCTCACCCATCACATTCTGCTCCTCGGAGACTTCCATATCCACCAGATCTGCAGACGCCGTGACTGTCGGCTCAGTCGCCGGGGTGGCCTCTGCTTTCTGCGGCTGTTCTTCTTTTTTATCACCACAGCCTGCCGCGGCAAGTGCAAACGCAAGCAGACCGGCAAAAGCCAGATATCGTTTTTTCATTATAATTACTCCTCTCGTTCATATAATGGAATATCCGATATGATAGTTTCATTACCATAATTATACTAGGTATCGCTTTCTTGTCAACCAAGTGTTGTTGAAATTCATACAATTTTTAGACATCTCAATGTTTCAGAGATTTCTCACCTTGAAATCACGTTCCGCCTCCCGGCGCTGATCCTTCTTGGCAATATCCTGACGCTTGTCATATAATTTTTTGCCCCGGGCAACGCCGATCTCCACTTTTACAAGACTGTCCCTGAAATAAACTTTCAGAGGCACCAAAGTCAGGCCCTTTTCTTTCAGCTTTCCTTCTATTTTATTTATTTCATGTCTGTGAAGCAAA
>DXGV01000016.1 GCA_019113745.1 Candidatus Blautia intestinavium | reverse complement strand
ATAGATGCATGATTTCTGTGTACTTTATTCAGTTTTCAATGTGCAGTATAAATATCTATATTGAACACTCATAAGAGTGGCTCAATCTTAATTTCGATGAACATTCATCTTAGTTTTCGGACAGTCTCCCCCCGTCAAAAAATTCAATATTTTCTTGAAATTTATGCTGTTTATTTCTTATTTATTGACACTCCTGATTTTTCAAAGATGCGGATATTCCGGCTTGAAAATGGCAAAAAGATGCTGCCGCATCTGTGATTTTCTAATCATTGATACGACAGCACCTTTCTTTCCGAAAAAAATTCTGATATCAGAACATGATCTCAATCGGCATACGTGCGGATTCAGGATCTTCAATACCGAATTTCTCTTTATTTAATTTGTCGATAGCGTTGGTCAGAGACTGATATACGCCCGGATATACGGAGCCGGGGCCACCCTGTGCGATACAGGGGATGAAGTGCTTCATGCCGTAGGTATCGCATACTCTGCGCACTTCCTTCTCGCACGCCTCGTCTGTCCAGTCTTCTTTGTCCACGTCTGCGTTCTCAATGCAGCCCATGAAGCTGATCTTGTCGCCGTATTTCTTAATAAGCTCGTCCACATGGTTTGTCTCCATGCAGCCCTGATATACGTCGATGCCCATCTCGATCATGGAAGGAACAAGAGTAGCGGCATAGCTGTCGGAATGATGAACAATGTATTCTACTCCATGATCCTTGTAGTATTTGTAGATCTCCTTATATGGCTCCAGAAGGAATTCGTTGAACATATTCGGGCTCATGAATGTGCTGTCATGGCTGCCCCAGTCGTCATGATGGAAAAGCATGTCCGGATGGAGATTGCTGCAGATGCCTTCCGCCAGCTTCAACTCCCACTCTGTCAGATATTTAATGAGATCATGCATTTCGTCTTCATATTCCACATAATAGGTAAGAGCGTTCACGATCTCGCAGAGATAATGTGTCTGCTCGAAGATTCCGGGAGCCACAAATACCGCCTTAAACGCTTTATCTGTATCCACAGCGTCATACATTGCCTTGCACTGATCCCACTGTTCCTGTGAAAAATCCAGTGAAGGAGCATGTACATAGTCTTTCCAGTGCTCGATATCTTTTACCACGATCTTATCGGGAGTATGTACCGGGAAAGCTCCGGGAGTTCCCTTGGGGAAGCTCTGGGTTACGCCCCAGGCATTCTTCACGTTCTCCTGCCCCTCCTGAAGAAGGGGGCTGGCAAACATAAAGGGATGGAACAGAAGCCGGATAGCTTCATACTGGTTTACAAATCTGTCGGGATTTCCTCCCTTCATACATTCGATCATATTCTGTTTTGCTGTTAACATGTAAAAACCCTCCTTTCACTCCGCCGTTTTTATGCAGCAAGCTCTTTCGCTTTCTGTGCGCAGGATGCGGCGTCCTCTGTATATGCGTCTGCTCCGATCTCATCTGCAAATGCCTGGCTGATGGGCGCTCCGCCTACCATTACCTTGATATTTCCGCGGAACGGGGAATCATTCAGAAGCGCCACAGTCTCTTTCATTGCGTTCATGGTCGTGGTCAGAAGGGCGGAACAGCAGATCAGCTTCGTATCCGGGTTCGCCTCATAAGCTTCCACGAATTTCTCCTTTGGTACGTCCACGCCAAGGTCGATCACTTCGAATCCTGAGGATTCCAGCATCATGGCAACCAGGTTCTTGCCGATGTCATGAAGGTCGCCGGCTACTGTGCCGATGATAACTTTGCCTGCCGCGCCTGCAACGCCGGATGCCAGATGGGGTTTCAGAATCTCCACGCCGTTCTTCATAGCCTTTGCCGCTACCAGCATCTCCGGAACGAAGATCTCGCCGTTTTTGAATTTGGCTCCTACCTCGTCCATAGCCGCGATCATACCTTTGTTAAGGATCTCTGTGGGATCGCAGCCTGCGTCAAGCGCTTCCGTTACGGCTGCTCCAACTTTTTTTGCTTTTCCCTTTACTACCAGATCATAAACTTCCTGAATACCTGCCATTTTTGTCTACCTCCTCTTTTTTACTTAAAATCTTTTGCAGCGGGTCTCTTCCGCATAGAGAACCCGGTGTTTTTCCGGAATTTTCGCTGAATCCTGTATCAGCCCTGATCATTTCTTCGGCCCGAAGATTCCCTCTCTGTACGCGCCGATATATTCCATGCAGTAGTCGTCCTCGCCCAGCAACGCCTCTGTGGCGTAGATCACGCCCATCATGTCCCTGTTGGTAGGATCGAGGATCGCGCTGTCCAGTCCCGCGTTCATTGCCAGGACCGTGAAGCCCAGGTTGATCATCTTCCTTACCGGAAGGTTAAAGGAAATGTTGCTCACCGCCGCTGTGATATGGATATCCGGATAACGTTTCCTTACCGTGCTGATCACTTCCACGTTGGTGTCGATTCCGTTTTCAGACGTGCAGAGCATCTCAACCAGCGGGTCAATATGCATCCTGGAAGGAGCGATACCGTATTGCTGCGCCTTTGCCATCACTTTGTCGAATACTTTCAGCCTGTCGGCCGCATTCTTGGGAATACCCGTGTCGTCGGACAGAAGACAGATCACTTCCCATTTCGTATCCGCGATCAGCGGGAAGATCACGTCCATCTTATCTCCCTCGCCGGATACCGAGTTTACAAGACCCGGCTTCTTACAGTAGGGAATCACTTCCGCCAGAACCTTGGCGCTGGGGCTGTCCACGGAGATCGGAAGGTCTGTCGCTTCCTGGATGCAGTCAATCATCCATTTCAGGGTCTCCACTTCTACTTCCTCCGGAACAGATGCGCAGCAGTCTATGTAGGTAGCTCCCGCTTCGTCCTGCATCCGGGCACGGTTTTTAATAAATTCCGCATCCCTGTTGGCGATGGCCTCCGCCACTGCCGGGATGGAACCATTTATCTTTTCACCGATAATGATCATGTTACTTTCTCCTCCTTTATTCTACAAATTAAAGGAAAGCCGTACTTTCGCTATGAATCTATTGTATCACAGGGAAAACTGTTTTTCTATTTACACATATATTCTATTTTACAGATATGTTTTCCTACACTTTGTAGGAGATACATTCTTGTGTTTTTAAAGAATGGATGTTAAAATGAAACAAGATAATTTTTACACTGTATCCGGCGGTACTTATACGGTTGATTTGGACACTTGCTCTTTTCTAATCGTATATATAGCACACTTCGTACGGTTGATTTGGACTTTTCTTCTTTTCGGCCGTATAACAGGCTGGACTATACGGTTTATTTGTACACTTGCTCTTTTCTAACCGTACAAACAGCCCGCATCATACGGTTAATTTGTACACTTGCTCTCTTTCAACCGTACAGCAGCCTGATTCGTACGGCTGATTTGGACTTTTCTTCTTTTTCAACTGTACAGCAGGTTGAACTATACGGTTGATTTGAACACTTACTCTCTTTCAACCGTACAGCAGCCCGATTCGTACGGTTGATTTGGACTTTTCTTCTTTTTCGACCGTATAACAGGCTGGACTATACGGTTGATTTGAACACTTGCTCTCTTTCAACCGTACAAACAGCCCGCATCATACGGTTAATTTGTACACTTGCCCTTTTTCGACTGTACAATTGCCCGATTCATACAGCTAACTTGAACACTTGCTCTTTTTTAACCGTACAACCAGCTCAGATCACACGACAATAGATTTATCAAAGGAGAACGATATGCAGCTTAGTCCGAAACTGATTTTATGGCATCTGAAGCAGGAATTCCACCTTCAGGCCGCGGAAACGTTTACCAGCGAGCCCTGTCTGAAATATGCTGTCCATCACAAACCGGAACAGCCTTTTTCCGGCGGCCTCATCTACATTTCTACAGAACCGGCGGAAGATTTTCTCCGAAATCCACTTCACAGCATGATGATCCTGACCAGATTTCCGGATCAGGATATTCCGGCGCAGATTCCCAACATCTGTATAATTCCCGAAGCGGATCCTGTTGTTCTTATGGAAGCAGCGGAGAAAGTTTTCCAAACATATGAGGAATGGAGTCAGGCCCTGTTTGAATCCCGGCTAATGAACGGATCCATCCAGGCGCTCCTGGATCTGACAGCCCCGGTGATCCCCAATCCCATGATGGTAATAGGCATGGATTTCACTATCATCGCGTCCCGGGATCTCTCTTTCGGACAGCTCCCCAATTCTGTCCTGGGTTCCACGGATGAAACCGCAGATCTTATCCTTGCGCTGAAGCAGGATCCTCAGTATGAAGAAGCCTTTCACCGTGTAGGATACTTCTACTATTCCGGAAACAACGTGGCTCTTCCCAGTCTCTGCGTCAATATCCGCCGCTTTGACAGAACACTTTACCGTCTTCTTTATACAGAAGGGGAAGCGCCTCTGGACGATACCTTCGGTTTTATTCTGGAATATCTGGCGCGCGTTATCTCTCACGCCCTGTCCACCAACATTGTAGACAGCCACGACGTCCGGCATCAGCTCCATCAGATTTTCCACACCATTCTGACAGATTCCAGCGCAGACTATGTGGAAGTCAGCCGCAGGCTTACAGATTACGGATGGCTCTCCTCCCATTATTATCTCTGTATTTTCCTGAAAACAGAGCTTCTGGATTACAAAAACCTGACTCACCGTTCCATCATAAGTTACATCGAAAATATCGTTCCCGCTTCCTGCGCCCTGGAGCACAAAGGAAATATCGTGATCTATATTAATCTGGATCTGTGTCAGCTCTCGGAATCAGAGATCGAACAGAAACTTGCCAGTTTTATCCGGGACAGTTTCCTCAATGCCGGATATAGCCGCCGAATGCTGGGGCATTTTAATTTTCACCGTCAGTATGTCCAGGCTTCTCTTTCTTTTCAGGTTGGAAGCCGCAAGTTTCCCCACCGCTGGATCCATCGCTTCAACGATATCGCCCTGCCTTACCTGTTGGAACAGACTACAAAAAAACTTCCCGCGTACATGATATGCCACGAGAAGCTTCTCAGTTTAAAATATGAATCAGAAAACAGCCAGTCCCCGCTCTACCAGACGCTCCGCTGTTATCTGGAAAACCATCAGAACGCCACAAAGACAGCACAGGAACTTTTTATCCACCGCAGCACGCTTCTGTACCGCCTGGACCGTATCAGCCAACACCTGAAATCTGATCTGTCCGACCCGGACGAGCTGCTTTATCTGATGCTTTCCTTCCGGCTTATCGATATGGAAGAGCAGAAATAACCACCGGAAATATCCAAACGCATATTCCTGGACTGTAAGCGACAGCCGGTACAAAAAGCGCCCGCTTCCTCCGGCAGAAGAGACAAGCAGGCGCAAATATCATTTCAAAAGAAAGCAGGACGTATAAGCGATCTTCTGCGGTCCGTAATAGTATTTCATCCCGTTTCGGCTGCAGAGATCGCTGACCACGATCCCGTACGCTTCCAGGGAGGAGATCCTTTTCTCCGGAAACCGGCACTGCGCCCCGGGACCGGCGCACTCTTTACAGACAGTGCAGCATCCGCTTCCCAGCGGAAGGACGTCCGGGCAGGCTTTCCGAAGCTTTTCTGTCATTTCATAAAAATATTTCTTGTGCCTCTGTTCTGTCTCCACCATGCCTTCAAAGTCCATACTGTCCTCCACATCTCCCACAGTCTGTACAATGATCCCATGGCCGTACCCTTCCACCTGTTTCCGGCACTCTTCAAGAGTTCCGCAGGCAGGAGGACAGGCAAGGTTTCTGCCGTACATACCGCAGGTGTTGGCGCCGCACATATCCCGCACCTCCTGGCGAAGCTCCAGCGTAGATACGTCCAGCTCCGCCGCATAACTGAACCCTGTATCCAGGGCAAGTTTTTCCAGTTCCTTATATTCCATAACAATCCTCCTTGGCATAACTCATCTCGTCCACATAGACGTCCATAAAATCCGGTTCCGTGGCAAGCTCCAGGAATCCGGCCTTCGAAGCCATATCTTCCGCCCGGGCAAATTCCCTTTCCGAGAGAACCGCCAGTCTGGCTCCCGCTCCCGCCGCGTTCCCCACAGGAACGATCCGGTCTCTGAGAACTTCCGGAAGGAGACCGATCCCGCAGGCGCTGTCCGGATCCAGATAATTGCCGAAAGCTCCCGCCAGAAGAAGCGTCCTGATCTCCTCTATGCGGCATCCTCTCTTTCTGCAGAGAAGCTGTACGCCCGCCGCAATAGCCGCCTTGGCCAGCTGCAGTTCCCGCACATCCTTCTGGCACAGAAATACCTCGTCAGAGAAATGCCAGGATTCCTTCATATATCCGTCCTCCCGGATCCATCCTGTCTGAAGGAGACAGTGCACTGCGTCCAGAAGGCCGGAACCGCAGATCCCGGCAGGCTTTCCGTCTCCGATCACGTGGAACTTCACCTCGCCGTTTTCCAGATATACATGATCGATGGCCCCGTCGCTCCCCCGCATGCCGCAGGTGATCTTCGCCCCCTCGAAAGCGGGGCCCGCCGCGGTAGAGCAGACCGTGTATCCCTCACGGTTTCCCAGAACCATCTCCCCGTTGGTCCCGATATCCACCATAAGGGTAAGTTCTTCTCTTTTATCGAATTCCGCCGCCAGCATGCAGGCGGTGGTATCCGCTCCCACAAATCCCCCGATGTTGGGAAGCCATATAAGCTGCGCGTCCTGGCACACATGGATGCCGCAGCCGGAAGCCTCCGTCTTTACCGCATCCTTCACTTTCGGCACATAGGGCGCCCTCACCAGCGTGTCCACAGGAAGCTCCAGGAAAAGATGATGCATACAGGCGTTCCCTGCCATAACGATCTTTACAATGTCCTCTTTCCTTCGCCCGACTTCTGCCGCCGCCTCTCCTAGAAGGCGGTCTATGGCCTCCCGGATACAGCTGCTCAGAGCCTCCGGCCCGTGTTCCAGAACATAGCTGCACCGCATGACTACATCCGCGCCGTACTGGCGCTGAGGATTCAGCGTGCTTCTGGTATTTAACAGTTCTCCTGTCCTGCCGTCCATGAGATAGGCTACCACCGTGGTAGATCCCAGATCCACAGCCGCAAGGACCGGAGCTTCCGTCCCTTCCGGCAGGGATCCCGGTTCGCAGGCAACACTGCGGAACAGGCCGTCGTTTAATATCTGCGCGTGTTTTTTTCCTTCCAGGACCGGGCGCACCTCGCAGTCTTTCTCAACCTGCGTCCGGCAGGCAAGGACTTCTTCTCCGTCCAGCAGGATCCGGCACTTCCCGCATTTTCCCTGTCCGCCGCAGGGCGCGTCGGGAACCATACCCGCCGCGATCTCCGCCTGAAGGACGGTGGTTCCCGCTTTTACCGTTACAGATTTACCGCTTTCCGGAAAGCGCACAGTATATGTAGTATTTTCTGGGTTCATATATTTTCCCTCACTCCTTTTCCCGATTGTTTCTTCCTCCGGCGTCTGATGGCGGCACAGACCGGACTCTTATCAGCCGCACTGTTTCCCATCCGCCGTTTCCGCCAGATTCTCCGCCAGATCTCTGAATTCTTCCTCCACATCCCTCCAGGACCTCTCGGACAGATCCGGGCAGGAACACAGTTCTTCGCAGACAGCATTCTCTTCCCCTTCGATCAGAACCATCAGCTCCAGCTTAAGAACATCGTCGTCGACCTGCTTCCACCGGCGGTTCTCCTCTTCCGTCAGGTCGTCCAGGCCGAACCGCCGCCAGATCTTATCCATTATGCGTTCTTCTATCTCCATATAATTGGACAGATGCACCTTAACCGGCCTTATGATATCCGAGATATACGCCTCGCTGGCGTCATGAATAAGGCAGGCAAGCTGCATCCTCTGGGACCAGCCTCTCGCTTTTGCCTCTTTCATACAGTTTATACAGTGCTGTCCCACAGAATAAAAATACTTAAGCTGTCCTCCGCCCCGGCACAGAAGGCTCAGGGCGTGGGCGATATCCTCCAGGACAACGTCCTCCGGCGTCATCATCAGGGGATCAAATCTTCTGCCTGAAAACGTACCCATTGTACTCATATAACTTTCCTCCCGAAAATCCGGCATCATATATATAAAAATTACCACAAATCCGGCCGCGGGAAAAGAGAAAATTCTTTCTGGTTTCCGATAGATATTCAGATTTCTGTATGGTATGATACATACAGGATTACCGCAGGTATCCGTCAGAAGAAAACAGAAGCAGAATCTTATACAGACTGCGGCAATAAACAAAAAAGAATCGAGGCATACATATGATCCAGGATATCGCACCCCATATTTACCATAATGAATATCATCCGTCAGCTCCGGCGGAGGACAGTTATCTTCTGTGCTATCAGGAGGGAAAAATCCTTCTCCGGCAGAAAGAGCCGGAAGGAGAGATCAGTTTTCCCCGTTTCCGGGAACTGAAAGAAAAAGAGGAACACGCCAGAAAACTGATTTACCTTTTTACCATTGATGAAGACCGTTTTTATCTGCTTGGAAACGCAGAGGAAAATGATTTTCCCGGCTGCTCCTTTCAGGAGATCCGCTCTCTCAGGCTTGTGCATCCCCGGTATCTTGCTTTCGCGGGAATCACCGGGTATCAGCTTTTCCGCTGGTATGAAAGCCGCAGATACTGCGGCTACTGCGGCGCTCCCATGGCTCACAGCAAAACGGAACGCCAGATGTACTGTCCCGCCTGCGGACACTATGAATATCCGGTGCTTTCCCCCGCTGTGATCGTAGGGATCACCAACGGCGACCGGCTGGTAATGTCAAAATATGAAGGACGGGCCTTTACGAACTACGCCCTGATCGCCGGCTACGCGGAGATCGGCGAAACGATAGAGGATACGGTAAGACGTGAAGTGATGGAAGAGGTGGGACTGCGGGTAAAGAATATCCGCTACTACAAGAGCCAGCCCTGGTCTTTCAGCGGCACTCTGCTCTTCGGATTTTTCTGTGATGTGGATGGAGACGACACTCTCACTGTAGATCACAGCGAGCTTGCCATGGCGGAATGGTTCCACCGGAGCGAGATCAGAGGACAGGGAAATTCCTCCAGCCTGACCAACGAAATGATGCTGGTCTTCGCTGAAGGAAAAGAACCCCGGTAAGATATCGATTATAATTTACTTCTTATTCTCCCAGACCGCTTTCGATCAGTTCGCCGAGAGTTTTCAGGTCCGCTTCTTCCGTCTCTCCGGTACACTGTACTTCAATTTCCGAGCCGGACTTTATGGCCGCCGCCATAATATTCAGGATGCTTTTTGCCTGTATCGTCTTCTCACCATATTTGATAATCACATCCGACCTGCATTTTCCGGCAGCTTTCGCCATTACTGCTGCCGGTCTTGCATGAAGGCCGGACTCATTTTTTATGATAAATTTCTGTGATACCATATCGTTTTCCTCCTGTTTTTTGTGTTAAACTTCCACGCCAAAATGTTCAAAAAGAATTTTTTCCGCTTCCGCGCACCAGAGTCCCCGGTTCCTGGAGCACACCTCGTCCAGTTTTCTGAACAGGGGATCTGTTTCCCCCAGTTTTCCAAAATCTTCAATGGCTGTAAGCGGCATATCGAACTGTGTGTAGGTCAGCTTCTTGCCGCCGGGGATCTTGGGAAGATTCAGCGTAGCGTCCACGATGCTGTTGATTCCTCCCACGTGGGTCACCATAACGGCCGGTTCGATCTTTCCCGCCGCCGCCAGCGTATTTGCCTCAATAAGATCGTCATTGTTCCCTCCGGTGGTTCCCACGATATGAGTGCTGATATAATGCACGTTGTACATATTGATCTCCGCGGAGAACTGATTGTCCGTAGGTCCTGCGAAGAAGTTCATGCAGCCGTCAAAAGCAAGAAGTTTATCGCACATTTCCACAACCGGTTTGATGGGAAGCATAACGAACACGTCGTCATATCCTTTTCCGCCTGTAATATCCCTTAATTCTTTCACCGGATCCGCCATCTTCGCGGTGTTCACATACAGAAGCTCCACGCCGTGGGCCGCGGCCTTTTCCGGGGAGATCACTTCCGCGGCGCGGGCGATCTTGGCGTCGTCAATATCGGTAACTACGATTCTCTTCGGTCTGTTCTCAATCTGGATCCCGTAGGTGATCATACCCAGACCCATGGGACCGCATCCGCCGGCCACCAGGATGTCTCCGTCCGGCTTTGTTCCCGTGGCAAGATCATGGTTTCTCTTATTGGTATGATAGTTTCCGTGATAACCTCCGATGCAGCAGCTCATGGGTTCTCCCAGCGAAGCTTCAAAAAAGCTGTCTCCGTCGTATGGCATCAGGCATCCCAGTTCCATTACCTCATGAGGGATAATGCAGTAGGTGCAGGCGCCGCCGAAATATTCATAGGAATATCCCGGAGAGGCGAGGCTTCCTTTGTAATTCAGCGCAGGCTGCTGGGCAAATTTCATACCCGGTTTGAACTGATCCTTCCATTTTTCTCCCACTTTCACGATCACACCGGCGAACTCATGTCCTACGATCACTGGATTCGTATCGATATTCTGGGGCGCCCTTTTATGCTTTTTGCCCTGCTCCACCAGCTTGTAGGTGGACATACAGATACTGTCGCTCATAACCTTTACAAGGATCTCGTCCTCTTTGATCTCCGGAAGTTCAAACTCCTCCAGTCTTAAATCTCTGACGCCGTAAAGTCTCACTGCTTTTGTTTTCATGATTTTTTCTCCTCTTTTATTTAAGATACGCAATTACAACCTGCTTTTTCAGTTCTTCCACCAGTTCTTTTGACGGAGGTTTGGTTCCGATGGTAGTCACCGCGCCGGCGGACACCGCCATGCAGAGACGGATCGTCTCCTCCGCCGCGAGTTTCTGGTCCCAGGCAAGCGCCAGGCCGGCCACCATGGCGTCCCCCGCTCCTACGGTAGAGTGCGCTTTTACGGACAGCGCCGGGCATCGCGCCGTCTGTCCGTCCAGAAGGAACATCGCGCCGCTCTGTCCCATGGAAACGGCGATACTTCCGATTCCTTTATCTTTAAATTTCTCCGCGATATGTACCAGTTCTTCCTCAGACGCCCTGTAATCCATTTCCGCGTATTCCTCAAGTTCCACCCGGTTTGGTTTGATGATATCCGGGGCGGCCTCCACTCCCAGGCGGAAAAGCTCGCCGTCCGCGTCCAGAAGAACCTTCGAGCCTTTTTCATGTACCGCGCGGATGATCCGGGCATATGTATCTTTGGGGACTCCTGCCGGAATGCTTCCCGAGAGAACAAACAGCGTGTCCGCTCCGGCGTAACCCAGAAGCTTATCTTTCAGCGCTTCCATCTGTTCTTCCGTGATCACCGGGCCCGGTTCGTTCAGTTCTGTCAGCGCGCCGTTTTTTTCATAAACCTTGGTATTTGTCCTGGTCTCTCCATCTACCCGTACAAAATCACTTTCGATCCCTTTCTCTTCCAGAACGCTGGCTATGGTCCTTCCGTTATTTCCTCCAAGAAATCCCGTCGCAATACTTTTTCCGCCCAGTTCTCTGATGGTTTTGGAAACATTGATCCCTTTTCCCCCGGCGTCGTATTCCACTTTGCTGATCCGGTTCAGACCTCCCTGGATCAGGGAGTCGATTTCCACTGTTTTGTCAATAGCCGGATTCATCGTAACTGTAATGATCATTTTCTGCTCCTTTCCCGGACCTTTTCGTTATATCGTCCGGAGATTTCCATGTCAGTTGCCCGCAAGCATCTCGTAAACCGTATCCGCGTCTCCGTTTACAAGTTTTTCCGCGGCCTCCGGGGCAAGCATCTTGTCCGCGATCACCGCCAGTATCTGAAGGTGTTCTTCTCCCACGCCCGCGATGCCTATCACGATATTCGCCTTTTCATCACCCCAGGACGTTCCCTCGGGAAACACCATCACGGCGATCCCGGAGGCTTTGATATCTTTCTTGGCGGCCTCTACGCCGTGAGGCAGCGCCAGCCCGTTCCCCATAAAAGTGGAAAAAGATTTTTCTCTTTCCAGCATCGCCTCCACATAAGGCTGATCCACATATCCGCTGTCCACCAGCATCTGGCCTACCTGGCGGATCACATTTTCCTGTGTGTCCGGCCTGCATCCCACTTTAATGTTTTCCCGGTACAGAAGTTCTTTTTTTGTCTGTTCAGGCTTCGCCTCTTCTTTTTTCTTTCTGAAAAACATATCCGTTCCTCCCTGTGATTTTTTTCCGCTTCTTCCTGTCCGCTGTTCTTTATGGTTTTATTATAGGATCCCGCTCTCATGAAATTCAACTTAAAGAACATGGGATTTGGCACCATCAGATAGCGCCAAATCCCATTTACCAAAAAAGGGACAGCCTCGCCGGCCGTCCCTTTCCCCTTATCAGATTTTTGAAAGATATGTATTAAAAAACTTCTTCAGATGCGCGGACAGGGCGCGCCGGATATTTTCCCGGTCTCCTGTCAGCACCGTATCCATAAAAGCGGGATCCTCGATCAGCACAGTGCTGATATAACCCAGGATCGCGCTGTTGGTCTTCACATTACTGTCTGCGGGGAGCAGCATGATAAACACCACCTGGATATTCCGGAAATACGGATCGAAAAAAGGCTTCAGGTCCTTTGTCATGCACACAGTGAAACTGGGCCGCACCACGCCTTTTGTCCTGGTGTGGAGAAGGGCGAATCCGAATTCCGCGAAAATCTGTGAAGAGATTTTCTCCCTCCGTCTGATATCCTCCTGGATCATTTCTCCCTGGTCTCTATACGGGGAAAGTTTTTCCCCCACGGCGATCAGAAGTTCGTCAAAAGTTATGTAATTGTCCACCTTGAAAAACTCCATATATTTGATCACCGCATTGATCTGCGCCGCCATAATATTGATCTCTTCCAGTTCCCTGGAAAATCCCTCCGCCTCCCCGGAAGCTTCCGGCGTCCGTTCGTACTGGAAGATCATCCCTCGGATCTGTTCCATATCTTTATCGTTCAGAAGCGGATTTACATAGATCACCGGAGTATCCACATTTTCCAGGGAAATGCTGGATACGAAAAAATCCGTTTTCCCCGCCACGAAGGGCGTCACATCGTTTTTTCCATATGTGGCGATGGATATCCTCCCCTGAAAAACATGTTTCAGTTTGGTGGCCATCAGACGGGAGATTCCGATCCCGCTGGAACACACCACTCCTATATGGACCTTCCGGATCTGTTCGTTTCTTCCTTCCAGCCGCACAAGGGCCGCGCCGAAATGTACGGTGAGAAATCCCGTCTCCTCCTCCGGCACCTTTTTACCGGTAAAATCCTCCAGAACCTTCGATACGTTCAGACACCTCTCGTAAATATCCGCGTAATTGGCCTTAATCTCATCCAGAACCGGATTCCTGATCTGCATTCCGCCAAGAAGCCTCACCAGGGTAGGCTGGAGATGGGCCAGGAGGCCCTGTATGAACTCGTCGTCCTGCTTGAGAAGATACGCGTTCTCTCCGCCGAAAGCGTCGATCATCCGGTTTACCGTCTGCCGGATCTCCTGGCTGTCTATGGTCCTTCCCGCCGCGGCGTCCCACTCCACCTTTTCATGCTTGGAGCCTCTGATGTGAAGGCAGATGTAGGAAAGTTCCACTTTGGGTATCGCAATCTCAAACTCCTTTTCCAGTTCAGATACGATGGCTTCTGCCAGACGACAGGCCCCGTCCTTTTTTTCCTCCTGCGGCAGTTCCTCTTCCTCGATCACCTCGTTTTTCATAATGCGGTTCACCGCTATGGAAATATGGATCACAAGCCCCATATAGGAATTTTCTGTAAGCGTCTGTATCTGGGGATCGTCCACCCGCATAATGCAGTCGATCACACGCCTGACGATATCCTGGTTCAGAATACGGCTTATGCTTTCCCTTCCCAGAATATCATAGCTTCTCGCGGCGCCTCCCTCATAGGCTTCTTTCACTGTCCTGGTATCGATATTTTCACTGATAAAAGCCCGGATGGCGCGGCGGTAGTTTTCTTCTGTCCCCTCCACGCTGACTCCGCTTCCCGGCTTGCGGCTCACACGAAGGCCGTATCTTTCCAGCCACTTCTCCGCCTCGGCCAGATCCGCGCTGACGGTAGCTTCGCTGACTCCGAACTGGCTGCTGTAATAGAACAGTTTTTTAAGGCCTTTCTCTTTCAGGATCTCCAGTATCAGGCGCCTGCGCCGTTCCTCCCGGTTTCCGGCGTCGTAATCTCCACTTTCTGTAAGCGCCGCGGCAAGTTCCGCCCTGGCCCCGTCGTCTCCTGTCAGCCACACGCCCACTCCGGTGCGCGAATGAAAAGATACTCCGTATTTTTTCAGGCTTCTGTCCACATACCCCAGTTCCCGCTGAACCGTCCTTTTGCTTACCCCGACCTGTTCCGCGAGATTTTTTACGGAAATTTCTTTATTCTGTTTAAGCAGCACCTGCAGGATCTGTTTCATCCTTGGCGAAAATTCATTCATTCTTCCTCAGTCCTTCTCTGCTTCGGTATTATCGCGTTTCAAAGCGTTTCCCCGCTCACCAGCGAAACCAGCTTATCATATTCCGCCGGATCTACAAAACTTTCCACCAGATAAAATTTTTCTTCCGGTATCCCGTCAGGCAGAAGCCTGCGGATTTCCTTCTGGCACACGATCAGATCCGTCTCGTCCGGAAGCATATCTGACGCGCAGGCTTCCACCGTGATCTCCCCGGTTCCCCGCTGCCGCAGAAGCCTTCTCAGGATGGCGGCTCCCATGGCGCTGCTTCCCACGCCGGCGTCGCACACAAAAACAATTTTCTGTATGGACTCTGTTTTTTTCAGTTCTGTTTTTTCCGGTTCCATAACTTCCCTCTTTTCTTCCGGGACCGTATTTTCCGCTTCCGGGGATCTCTTTTTCAGGATCAGAAGGCTTATGGCAAAAGAAACCGCCGCCGACACCAGGATCCCGCCCGCCACTCCGGCCATATTCTCCCTGCCGGAAAGCAGCAGGATAAGAAAAACACTTCCGGGAGAAACCGCTCCCTGCACTCCGGCGTTCCAGACTCCGAAACAGACCGTTCCCGCCGCGCCTCCGGCGATCAGCGGGAGCAGAAGGCGGAGGTCTGACAGCACATAGGGAAAATACACTTCATGAAGCCCGCCGGCCGTTTCCGCCACAGCCGCCGCAAGATACTCTCCCCGCTTTCTCTTCCCCGCCCATAAGAGCGCCAGAAGAACGCCAAGTCCGGGACCGGGATTGGCTTCCAGGAGAAACAGAACCGATTCTCCCGCCTCCTGCACCTGATTCATCCCGAGGGGGATCAGGATCCCGTGGTTCACGATATTATTCAGGAAGAATACTTTGGCAGGCTCAACGATCACACAGAGAAAAGCAGTCAGCCCTCTGCCGGTCAGACAGTCGACGCCTCTGTAAAGGACGTTCTCCACACAGGAGAGCGCCGGGCCGAACAGGCCGTATCCTACAAAAGCGGCCGCGAGCCCGGTAAAGGCAAGTCCCAGGTTTCTTGTCAGCATCTGGAGGCCGGGACTGGCATTTCTCTCAAAAATTCTTTCTTCTTTTTTCCACAGGATCCCTGCCAGTGTTCCCAACAGCAGAGCTCCCAGGATCCCTCCGTCGTTTTCCCCGGCCAGAACGCCTGCTGCGGTCATCAGTCCCAGCGCCCCTCCTCCTGTAGTGCCGGAGGAGCGTTTCCCCGCCTCATAGGCAAGCAGCGACGGAAGCAGGTATTTGTATGTCAACTGCGAAACGGCATACATCTCCTCATTGGGAATCCATCCCCGGCTCTGAAAAACCGAGGAAAGGATTCCAATGAAGATAAATATGCCGATATTGCTGATAATGATATCTGTATAAAATTTTCCGGTTTTGCGCAGCAGCTTCATAATATACCCTCGATCGCTTTTACTGAAAGTATATCATGGTCTTTTTTTACCGACAACCGGATTCTGTCACCGGTTCCTTTTTTTCAGCTCCTCAATAAGAAGATCATACTCCGGAGCCGCCAGGAAATTGGTGATCAGGATCCTTTCCGCATTGGGATTACTGAGCGCCGCTCTTTCTCCCAGCTCCTGATGGGTTACTACGATCTGCACGTCGGCGGGGATCGAGGAAACCGGGGTATGGATCACTTCAATTCCCTCAAGGCCGGCTGCCTGGATCTTTTTCTTCAGGACCGTCGCACCCATGGCGCTACTTCCCATTCCCGCGTCACAGGCGAAAGCGATCTTTTGGATCCTGCCCGTTTTATCGCCGCCTGCAGGAACTTCCTTCACGGAAGGTTTCTTCTCAGCGGCGGCGGCAGACTCCAGCGCGGCGCCTTTTGCCTGTCTCTTCATAGCGTCTTTTTTCTGCTGCGCCTCTTCCAGGGTGGTATCTTTGCCCATGAATTTCAAAAGCGGCAGGGCGATCAGAAGAGACACCAGCGCGGATACCGCCACTCCAAGGATCAGGCCCAAATAGCTGTGTCTTTCCGCCATCATCAGAAGAGCGATAATACTTCCCGGCGAAGCGGCGGAAGTCAGACCCACGTCAAAAAGATTGAATATGAAAATCCCGCATGCGCCTCCGGCTACAGACGCCAGTATAAGGAAGGGATTCATCAGTATGTACGGAAAATAGATCTCGTGGATTCCGCCCAGAAAATGGATGATCACAGCGCCCGGAGCGGAGCTCTTCGCGTTCCCTTTTCCCGCGATACAATAGGCAAGCAGCACGCCCAGGCCCGGGCCGGGATTAGCTTCCAGAAGGAAGAAGACCGATTTTCCGAATTCCTCCACCTGCTGGATCCCCATGGGCGACAGAATCCCGTGATTGATCGCGTTGTTCAAAAACAGCACCTTGGCCGGTTCGATAAACACGCTTGCCAGAGGAAGAAGGCCGTGATCCACAAAGAAACCGACTCCCGCTCTCATTACAGAGTTCAGTCCGTCTACCAGCGGAGTCACGCCCACCATGGCCAGCAGCGCCAGAACCGCGCCGATGATCCCCAGAGAGAAATTATTGACCAGCATCTCAAAACCGGCCGGGATCCTAGATTCCGCCATTTTGTCAAATTTTTTGATGATCCAGGCGGACAGAGGTCCGACGATCATGGCGCCGATAAACATGGGGATGTCTGATCCGACGATCACGCCCATTGTGGCGATGGCCCCGATTACGCCTCCTCTTTTTCCCGCGACCACTTCCCCGCCGGTATAGGCGATCAGAAGAGGAAGCAGCATGGAAGACATGGGATCCACCAGCCTGGCAAATTTTTCATTGGGACACCATCCGCTTTCGATGAACAGCGCAGTGATAAGCCCCCATGCAATAAACGCGCCGATATTCGGCATTACCATTCCGCTCAAAAATCTTCCGAAAAGCTGAACTTTTTCTTTCATTTTCACACCTCTTTTTCATAAGTTTACGCGCATCAGAGGTATGACCGGTCAATCACTCTTTTGTTTCTGCCTTTATTATACAGAGGCAGGATCCAGGTTTTCAAGGAATAGAAAAAGAGATTTGGCACTATAAGTTAATGCCAAATCTCCTTTATCATAAGCCCCGGGAGCATCACCCCGCGGTTCCGTAATCTTCTTTCAGCCTTTCCTGGCGGGCTTCCTCCAGCATCATATCCTTCACCTTCATCAGGCGGATCTGGGTGCTGCGCTCGTTCTCGTCCAGCTTCATGGTGATATACCGGATCTTCTCCTGAGCGTCAGGGATCATCACATATTCCAGGGCGTTTACTCTGCGGCGGGTCTTCTCGATCTCCGCCGCCATAAGCTGGCAGGATTTCTCCACTTCGGCAAGCCGGAGCATATCCGGCAGAAGTTCCTGAAGGGATTTTACCGCGTCGTCCAGATCCCCGGAGGTAAAAGCGAAACCGTAGGAATAGATATCGCCCTCGTCGGCGCTTCTGGTACTGGTGGTAAACACCGGGATCTCCACGCTCATAACGTTGCGCGTATCCGCGTTAAGATAAACCTCCTGCTTCGGCGCCAGAAGGGCCGTATTCAGTACCTGATCCGAGGAGGCGGCTCTTGCCAGGACAAAATTTTTATTCACTGCTTCCAGACCTTTTTCCACTTTTTCCCGGAGCGCCTTGTTTTCTCTCACAAGTTCCAGAAACTGGCGCATCAGCTCGTCTCTTTTATCCTTCAGAAGTTTGTGTCCTCTGGTGGCTGTGGCAAGTTTCTTTTTCTGCCGCGTAAGCTCCATACGGGTAGGGTTCACCTGTGTAGATGCCATGCTTTCACCCCTCCCTTATTTTCCGTAATACTGATCCAGGAATTTATTGTCAATACGTTTCAGCTCGGATCTGGGAAGGATGGAAAGAAGCTTCCAGCCGATATCCAGAGTCTCTTCGATATCCCTGTCCGTATCGTAACCCTGGGATACATATTCCTGTTCAAAAGCGTCGGCAAACTTCGCGTACAGCTTATCCATATCCGTCAAAGCCGCCTCGCCAAGAACTACCATCAGCTCTTTCGCCTCTTTTCCTCTGGCATAAGCGGCAAAAAGCTGGTTCATGGTATTGGAATGATCCGCCCTCGTCTTTCCCTCGCCGATTCCCTTGTCCTTCAGACGGGACAGGCTGGGAAGAACGTCGATGGGAGGCATGACTCCTTTCCGGTAGAGATCGCGGCTTAAGATGATCTGACCTTCTGTAATATATCCCGTAAGGTCCGGGATCGGATGCGTCTTGTCATCCTCCGGCATGGTCAGGATGGGGATCATGGTAATAGACCCTTTCTTTCCCTTCTGCCGTCCGGCTCTCTCATAAATAGACGCAAGGTTTGTATACATATATCCCGGATAGCCTCTCCGTCCCGGAACCTCCTTGCGGGCCGCCGACACCTCGCGGAGAGCGTCCGCATAGTTTGTGATATCCGTCAGGATCACCAGCACATGCATATCCTTTTCAAAAGCCAGATACTCCGCGGCGGTCAGCGCCATACGGGGCGTGGCGATACGTTCAACCGCCGGATCGTTGGCAAGGTTTACAAACATTACCGTCCTGTCAATGGCGCCCGTATCCTTAAAACTCTGCACAAAATAATTGGATTCCTCAAAAGTGATCCCCATGGCGGCGAACACAACCGCGAATGGCTCTGAAGTCCCCCTTACTTTTGCCTGGCGGGCGATCTGCGCCGCAAGCTGGGCGTGGGGCAGTCCGCTGGCGGAAAAGATGGGAAGCTTCTGTCCCCTGACAAGGGTGTTCAGACCGTCGATTGCTGAAATTCCTGTCTGGATAAACTCCTGGGGATAATTTCTCGCGGCCGGATTCATGGGAAGCCCGTTGATATCCATTCTGGCATCAGGAAGGATCTCAGGACCGCCGTCCACCGGGCGGCCCAGACCGTCGAATACACGGCCCAGCATATCCTCGGAAACTCCCAGTTCCATACTTCTTCCCAGGAAGCGCACCTTACTGTTTGACAGATTGATGCCTGTGGAGCTCTCGAAAAGCTGCACCATGGCGGTGTCTCCATTGATCTCCAGAACCTGGCACCGTCTTGTCTCTCCGTTGGCAAGCTCTATTTCCCCAAGCTCGTCATAGGTGACGTTTTCCACTCCCTTTACAAGCATCAGAGGGCCGGCAACCTCCTGGATCGTTCTGTATTCCCTGGACATCTTATCTTCCCTCCTTTGCTTCCAGACCTGCAAGCTCTGCGGCAAGTTCTTTTATAATCTGATCATAAACTTCATGGATCTTATCTGGCTCTGTATATTTATAACGTCCGATCTGTTCCCGCACGGCAAGGCTGACCAGCTCCTCGATACCCACTCCCTTTTCCAGAGCGTCCGCGCACTGATCGTAATAGGCGGTTACCAGCTTCATCATCAGATACTGCTTTTCCAGAGGCGTATAGGTATCGATCTCGTGGAAAGAATTCTGATGAAGGAAATCCTCTCTTATAGATCTCGCGGCCTCCAGTTTCAGCCGGTCGGGAGCGGACAGCGCGTCCATACCTACAAGCTGGACGATCTCCTGCAGCTCCGCCTCCTCCTGAAGAAGCCGCATCAGCCGGTTCCGGCAATCCATCCAGTCTTCATGGACATTTGCGTTGAACCATTTTTCCAGGTTGTCTGTATACAGAGAATAGCTGGTAAGCCAGTTGATGGCCGGGAAATGACGTTTATAGGCAAGATTGGAGTCCAGTCCCCAGAACACCTTGACGATGC
The DNA here is from genome assembly GCA_019113745.1 of Candidatus Blautia intestinavium. Classification (GTDB taxonomy): domain Bacteria; phylum Bacillota; class Clostridia; order Lachnospirales; family Lachnospiraceae; genus Blautia_A; species Blautia_A intestinavium. Next base: position 100,953 of record DXGV01000016.1, on the reverse strand, counting down.
GGAGCGTTGCCTGGGAAACCGGCTCGGAGATATCGCCTCCCGGAGGAGATACGGCTCCGATCACGGAAAGCGCGCCCTCTCTTCCCTCTTTGCCAAGGGAGATCACGCATCCGGCCCTCTCATAAAACTGCGCCAGACGGCTTCCCAGATACGCGGGATAGCCTTCCTCGCCGGGCATCTCCTGCAGACGGCCCGACATCTCGCGGAGCGCCTCCGCCCACCGGGATGTGGAATCCGCCATCAGCGCCACGGAATATCCCATATCGCGGAAATACTCCGCAATGGTGATGCCGGTATAGATGGACGCCTCACGGGCAGCCACAGGCATGTCTGAGGTGTTGGCGATCAGAACTGTACGCTCCATCAGCGAATATCCTGTGGCGGGATCCTTCAATTCCGGAAATTCATTGAGAACGTCCGTCATCTCATTGCCGCGCTCGCCGCATCCGATATAGACCACGATATCAGCCTCGGCCCACTTGGCCAGCTGGTGCTGGATCACTGTTTTGCCGGACCCGAAAGGACCCGGTACCGCAGCCACGCCGCCCCTCGCAATGGGAAACATGGCGTCGATCACTCTCTGCCCCGTCACAAGAGGTTTGTCCGGGGGCAGCTTTTCTTTATACGGCCGTCCTGTACGCACAGGCCATTTCTGCATCAGGGTCATTTCTTTTTCCCCTTCCGCGCATTCAATAACGGCTACCGTCTGTTCTACAGTAAAGTCTCCCTCTTTTATAGATTTTATCTTTCCCTTAATCCCATAGGGAACCATGATCCTGTGAACCACGATCGGCGTTTCCTGTACAGTGCCGATCACATCTCCCGTTTCCACATCCTCGCCTGGAGACACTGTGGGAACAAAATGCCAGACCAGATCTCTTTTCAAAGCGGGAACCTCCACTCCGCGCTTTAGAAGATTTCCTCCCGACACCTTCAGAATATCGTCAAGGGGACGCTGTATCCCGTCGTATATGCTTTTTATAAGTCCCGGCCCCAGCTCCACGCTTAAAGGAGCTCCTGTAGACTCCACCGGTTCTCCCGGTCCCAGTCCCGCAGTCTCCTCATATACCTGAACGGAAGCCTGATCTCCGTGCATTTCGATGATCTCGCCGATCAGACGCTGTCTGGCGACGCGAACCACGTCAAACATATTGGCGTCCCGCATACCTTCCGCAATGACCAGCGGCCCCGCTACTTTTTTTATGATGCCTGTGCTCATTTTCCCATCACCTACCTGTCTTTCTATTCTGTAAAAATAATATCAGAGCCAACCGCCTGCTCCACGGATTTTTTCACCTGGGCGATCCCGGCTCCTGTATTGCCAGAGATGCCGGGAATAAGGATAATGGCCGGAAGCCGCTGTTCACGGTACCGGCTGATCTCCTCCTCCACCATGGCGGCTTTCGACTCTGTAATATAAATCACCGCATAACCACTCTGCGCCAGTCTGTTCAGGGTCGACCTGCAGCTTTCTTCGTCCTCCACCGGAAAGACGGAAAGTCCCAGTGCGGCAAAACCGTAAATACTGTCGTAATCACCCATCACTGCTATCTTATACATACATTTCTCTCAGCCTTTCTCGTATTACATTGTCCGGCAGCTCATTCTGTCTGCCGGTGAGTATCATGCGCACACATTTGATCTCATTGCGGCGGGCCAGAATATAGGCGGCCAGCGGACCCAGGGTAAAGGGATTATATTTCTGGGGCCTGATCTCCTCTATGATCAGATCGTCGCACCACTTCTCAAAAGCCGCCGGAGATTTGCGCAGCGCCTCCGCAGCCTGTGCATATTCTGTTCCTTCCAGACAGGCCGCCACACTCTCTGTTCCGCCAAGCGCCCCGTGAGCCAGGGCTTCCATATCAATGCCGGGACAGGGCGCCAGAGCTCTTTCGATAAAATCAAGAGATTTCCCCACCTTGCCGCACCGTACGGCGATCCGGATATCCGCGGCGGCTACAGTGAGCTGCGCGTATCTTTTCAGCACTTCCTCTGAAGAGTCCATCCCCGCCCGGTACACTGCTTCCAGAGACGCTCTGTCCAGTATGATGTCGCATAACTGTCCGTCCCCTGTGTGGAGAAGCGTATCCTGCGCCTCCTGCGCCGCTTTTTCCATATCCTCGGGAAGACTGCTGAAGTCTCTTTCCCGGGCGGCTTTTTCTATGATTTCCGGGGGAATCCGTCCTCCTGTGACAAATACGCGGTTTCTGTCAATTTCTGACCGGACGTAGACAAGCTTTAAGGCCGCCTTGAGATTATGGTAGTCGTCCGCGATACGGAACACATCGAACACCGACATATCCTTTACCATTTCGCCGATCAGGTTCCAGGTCTTCTCCGTCTCCGCGTCCAGAATATTTTCTGCTGTCAGAGCTTTGTCCGGATCTCCCCAGCCTTTATCCGCCAGAAACCGAAGAGCCTCCTCGCAGGTCTTACACGCCAAAAGCTGCTCCATTACCGGCCCTCCGAACAGAGACAGCTCTCTTCCCCGGATCCGGGCCACCGCATAAGTATAGTCTTTCCCCATAAAACTCCTCCTTACCGGGACCTGTGTCCAAAGAGCAGGGCATGGATCTGATCCTGGAGTTTTTCCCTGCTGTCCGCGAAGACTGAGGCAAAAGAACAGTTCTCTTCTATTCCCCCGTACACCAGAATAAATCCTCCGTCGATGTCGGCAGGAGCCCTGCTTACCGCCAGATTTCCGCCTTTTGCCGCGGCAGTTTCCTGTATGGTCTTTTCAAAACCTTCCGGAAGTCTGTCCAGATCCTTCCGGCTGAAGCAGATCGTCCCGTTTCCCGGCTGAACATGCTTTTTAAGCATTTGGGCTATTAACAGGAAATAGCTCTTTCCGTCCAGCCTGTAGAGACTTTCTCTTGCTTCTTCTATAATTTCACTGATCAGTCGCTGCTTTTCTGAAAGAAGCTCCCGTTTCTGCTGCATGGCCGCGGCGGAGCGGCTTTTCCGCAGAATATCTTCTCTGCGGGCTTCTGCCTTCTGCCGGGCCTGTGTTTTTATTTTTTCACACTCCTCATCCGCTGCGCCGAGAATGGCCTGCGCCTGTTCCCTGGCCTCCCGGATGATCTCTTCTGCAGAATGGCCGGCGTCTTCCTCAATCTGACTGATGATTTTTTCTAATCCGCTCATTCTGAACCTCCTGACTTTCTTTCTGCGCCTGCCGGCGCGGCCTTAATCTGCTTATAAAGAAAATACGGCCAGAATAGAAATCAGAAGAGCCAGGATCGCATATGTCTCTACCATTGCCGGGAACAGCATGGCTTTACCAAACTGATCCGGTTTCTTTGTCACAACGCCGATGGCCGCCACAGACGTCTGTCCCTGATAAATAGCGGAGATCAGTCCTACCACTGCAATGGGGAGGCAGGCGAGCAGATACATCAGCCCCTGTCCCGGCGTGATCTCAGAAGCTCCTCCTCCGAGAAGACCGATCTGGCTCAGTGTAACAAAGGCCACCAGAAGGCCGTAGATACCCTGTGTTCCGGGAAGGAGCTGAAGGATCAGCACCTTGCTGAAAAGATCAGGGTTTTCCGTAATAGCTCCCGCTCCCGCGCGGCCCGCAAGACCTACGCCGTAAGCTGAACCGATTCCCGCAAAAAGCGCTGCGCTGACTGCTCCCGCCAATGCCAAAATTAATCCCACGTTATCCATCCTATTCTTCCTCCTTGAATTTAAAATATTTATTTGAAGCTGCGGAAAACGGCCGGAAAGGCCTTCCTCCGCCTTCATAAAATTTTCCGAAAAACTCCACGAACTGAAGTCTGTTGGTATGCACGTAAGCGCCCAGAAGATTGATCGCCATATTCAGAAGATGCCCTACGACAAAGATCACCCAGAACAGGATAAATCCTATGACGCTGCCTCCCAGCATACTTCCCATTGTATTGATCACCGTTCCGATGACTCCTGTGGCAAGTCCCAGGGCCAGAAGCCTGGAATAGGACAGCACGTCGGAAAGCCATCCTGACACCCCGTACAGATCGTAGGCTCCAAGAGCCAGCCTTGCGGCAATATTCTTTGTGCCTGTTTCTGAAAAGAGCACAATACACACGGCGGAAACAATGGACATCCATTTTGCCAGCGTCCCTACCCATGCAGGAAGGACAATAGTCACTCCCGCCATGGAAGCAAACATGTCGCTTGGCAAAAGGAGAAGGATCAGCCCTATAAGAAGGGCGTACCAGCAGGCCACGCCGCTGAAAAAGCCCATCCAGTCGCGATCTCTCGCAAGCATGTACCCTTTTGCCCCCAGGCCCACAAAAAGATGGATGATGCCGAACAGGAAGCTGAACATCAGAAGCTTCATAGGATCGTCCAGAGGGGCGAACCAGAGGGCCGGTACGACCACCTCTTTGTGGAAGAAAGTCTCCGCCACCACCGGGATCACGTCGCCGAAATATCCTCCGAACATAACGCCCCAGAAAATGGTGGAGATACCGCAGTAGAAAAACATCCGCAGCATTTTCTTAAGGCCCGCGTCCATATTTGGGAATTTCTTAACGGCAACGGCGCACACGATCACCATCAGGATCCCGTATCCTGCATCGGAAAGCATCAGTCCGAACAGGAAATAATAGAAAAAAGCCATGATGGCGGTGGGATCGATCTCCCCCTTTTGCGGAAGGCCGAAGGCCTCCACCACGCTTTCCGTAGGCTCCGCGAAGCTGTTGTTCCTGAGCAGCACAGGAGCCTCTTCATTTTCGGGGACTTTTTCAAGCTCCACCTGACAGGGGTATCTGCTTTCCAGTCTTTCTCTGATTTTTTCTCCCTGGTCTACAGGTACAAAGCCTTCAATAAAAAACACATGTCCTGACTGAAGAAGATTTCCCAGAACCCTGTATTTCTCCGTTCGCATCCGGTAATAGTCGGCAGCAAACCGTATCTTTTCCCTCTCTCCTGCAAGGGAACGGATTTTTTCCGCCGCTTCTCTCTCCGCCTGAACGGCTTCTTCCTTCTGCTGTTCCAGCGTCTTTGCGTATTCTGCCGGAACTGTACCGCAGTTTACCTGTGGCCGCACAAAACCGTTTACCCTCAGCGCGTCTTCCAGAATATCCGCCCTGTCTCTTGATGTTACCGCGAAAAGACAGGTCTGGTCCCTGTCCGCTCCCAGGATCTCCAGACTGCAGACGTCCAGATCCGGTCTGGCCCCCGCCAGCGCCGGCATCAGTTGTTCCACCGTCCACCTTCCCGGAAGGCTCCCGATAAACACGGCCGTCTTTTTTGTGCCTTTGCTGTTCATGGGAATGTCCAGGCTCATCCACGGAACAAGGCTTTCCAATGCCGCTTCCGCCCGGACCCTGGCGGCTTTTGCTTCTCCGATATCTTTCTGGCAGGAAAGTACCGCGCTGATATCCTTCAGTACCTGCTCCCGTTCCAGAGTCCCGTTCTCATACTCCCTGCGGGAAATGATCTTTTTCCCCTCCAGAAATGCAAGAGGGCTTTGTTTCTCAGGGGCGTAGGTTTCCAATACCTTCAGCGCCGCTTCCGCGTTCTGAGCTCTTTTTTCAAAAGCGCTGCAGGCGGACGCCGTATCCATATGACGGAAGATTTCGTCCTCCTGTCCCCCCGGCTCGATCTGGACCCTGCCTGTTCTCTGTAGCTCTTCCAGTATCTGTTTGCGGTTTTTCTTCAGGGCGCAGATATGGATTTTCTGCGTCTGCAGTACTGCCATATAATCATCACCTTCTTTGCTGAGCTTTTCCGGCGGATCAGTTCAGCTCGCTGATCGCCATTTTTACTGCTTCTTCCCTTTTTTTCTCTGCTGTTTCTCTGATATCCGCTTTCATGCGCGCACTTTCTTCCGCTGTTTTTTCCGCCTCTTTCTCCGCGGCGGCCGCTGCTTCCCGCTCTGTCTTTTCCAGCAGTTCAACAGCCTGTTTTTCCGCTTCTCTGCGCCGGGCAGCCCCTTCTGTTTTCGCGGCTTCTATGATCCGCTCCGCTTCTTTTCTGGCTTCCCGGACTGTCTCGTCAGCCTTTTCTTCCGCGCGGCGGATAGCGTCCATCGTCTCTTTTGCCACACTTCATTCCCCTTTCCTTTTTTGTCGATAAATATTTTTATATAAAAGATTATTTTTGTATTATTCAAAAAATTAACTATCTATATCATAAATGATTCTCTCCAATATGTCCAGATTTTATTATCATTATTTTTCTATTTTTAGTAAATTCTTACAATTTTACAATTTCAGTCCACATTTAATTCACCGGACAAATCAGGAGCCGGGATCTTTCTCCTGAAAAAACAGACTTTCAAACATGTAAAACGGGCAGCAAAAAAGACAGCCCGCAGAACTCTTTGTCCCGACAGACTGTCCCTTGTATATTTTCCAGTATTCTAAGGAGCGTACAGCTCCTTACAAACTGTCGCCGCCTTTTTCTCCGTTTCAGGAATTCCGGAATCTGCTTAAAAATTCCTTTGTCAGTTCCTTCTGCGGATTTTCAAAAATATCTTTGGAAGTTCCTTCTTCCACGATCACACCGTTTCCCATAAAGATCACATGCTTTGCAACATCTCTGGCGAAGGCCATCTCATGGGTGACAATGATCATGGTCAGGCCGTCCTTTGCCAGCGCCCTCATGACCTCAAGAACTTCTCCTACCATCTGAGGATCCAGAGCGGAAGTCGGCTCGTCGAAAAGGATCATTTCCGGTTCCATGGCAAGAGCTCTGGCAATGGCCACACGCTGCTTCTGCCCTCCGGAAAGCTGCTTGGGCTTGGCGTTGATATAAGGCGCCATCCCTACCTTTTCCAGATACATCATGGCGTTTTTCTCCGCCTCTTCCTTACTCTTTTTCAGAACCTTTTCCTGCCCTACCGTACAGTTTTTCAGTACGGTCATATTGTTGAAGAGGTTAAAGCTCTGGAATACCATTCCCACTTTTGAGCGGTATTCCGGCACGTTGACTCCCTTTTCTGTAATATTCCTCCCGTGGTAAAGAATCTCGCCTGTGGAGGGTGTTTCCAGAAGGTTCATGCAGCGCAGCAGAGTGGATTTTCCGGAACCGGAGGGTCCGATAATGCAGGTAACATCCTTGGGCTTCACCGAAAAGTCGATATCCTTCAGGATTTCATTATTTCCGAATGATTTTCCCAGATGACGCACATTCAGGATTTCTTCACTCATGGTTACTTAACCTTCCTTTCCTTGTAAGAATACATACCGCTGGTATAGGCCAGGGTATCCGTAGTCGCCAGATCATAGTTGTCCGGTCCGTCCATTTTGCGCTCCAGAAGGCGCAGAAGGCGGGAACAGGTAAAGGTCATCACAAAATAGATCACCATTGCGATGGTAAAGGATTCAAAATAGGTGTACAGAGCTCCCGCCACGCCCTTGGTGGTGTAAAACAGCTCTACTGTTCCGATAATGGAAAGCACGCAGGTGTCCTTGATATTAATGATCAGGTTGTTTCCGATCTGCGGCATGATATTTCTTAACGCCTGGGGAAGAATCACGTTTACCATGGTCTGAACATGAGTCATACCGATGGCTTTCGCCCCTTCCGTCTGTCCTTCGTCAATAGAAAGGATTCCGCCTCTGACAGTCTCCGCCATATACGCGCCTGTATTGATGGATACGATCAGGATCGCCGCAAACCACATGGACATGTTGATCTCAAAAAGATACGAGCTTCCGAAATAAATGAACATCGCCTGGGCCATCATAGGCGTGCCGCGGAAGAATTCCACATAGCAGGCCATGATGAATTTTATTACTTTAATGATCACACGTTTCACCGGAGAATCATTTTTGTCCACAGGTATCGTCTGGATGATACCTACCACAAATCCGATGATACAGCCGAACAGGGTACCTACAAGAGCAAGCCACAGGCTCACTCCCGCTCCCTTTAAGAAAGATGGTCCGTATTGCTGGAGCAGATAAACGATCCGCCCCCAAAAACTCTCAGGCAGCATTCCGGCCCCTCCTTATCACTCGGACAGAGGCTGAACAGCGATCGCCTCATCCATCATTTCAGAATAATCATCCTCTGTCATCTCTGAAAGTACGCCGTTGATAGCTTCCTTCAGCTCATCGTTGCCTTTTTTCAGAGAAATACCGATATTGATCTCTTCGTCAGAAACCTCAAAAGCGCCGTCCGTATCGCTGAAATCAAGAAGCTTCAGGTCAGGATAAGCTACGCAGGCAGCTTTTCCGGTAGGCATATCCGTTACAACAGCGTCACATTTGCCGGATTCCAGGGCAACCAGCATTGCCGGAGCGCTTTCCTGGGCAGGAAGGATATCTGCATCCGGGATCTGAGGCAGGCAGGTGTCGTACCATACGGTATTCTGCTGGGAAGTACAGGTAACTCCTTTCAGATCTTCCACACTTGCCGCATCTTTATAATCTCCGTCCGCTTTTACAAGGGTGATGATAGAAGCGTAGTAATACGGTTCTGTAAAATCAACCATCTGGGAACGCTCAGAAGTGATGGACTGGCCTGCGATCACGCAGTCTACCTGTCCGGACTGTACCGCCGGAACAAGGGAATCCCAGTCAAGCTTTACGATCTCAAGATCATATCCCAGTTCTTCTGTAATATGCTTCGCCATCATAACATCGTAGCCGTTGGCATAGTCGGAACTTCCGGAAATCGGCACCGCTCCGTTTGAATCATCCGGCTGTGTCCAGTTATAAGGCGCATATCCGCATTCCATCGCTACTTTCAAAGTCTTCTTCTCATCTGCGCTGACGCTCTGCGCGCCGATCATACCACAGGTCATTGCCGCCGCAACTGCGGAAACTGTAAGCATCTTCCACATTTTGTTCTTTCTCATTTCTCATTTCCTCCTCATAGTATTCTTTGTTACTTTTCCTTATCGACAAAAAAGCAGCGCAAAAAAACCCAAGGGCTCCATTGCGCTTTTGCATCATTTTAATACTTTATGGTAAGAAAGTCAAGGTTTTGTAACATTTTGTCGAAAAAAGAAGCTGGCCGATAATCGGGCAGCTTCTTTATGTAATTTCTTATTATTTATTATACGAGACGTCTTACAGAAAGGATTGTTCTGTATGCAGCGTTATCGCTGATCTTGATTCCATCCTTCGCGTTGGAAGCATGTACGATCTTTCCATCGCCCATATAAATTGCAACATGTCCGCCGTAGCAGATCAGATCTCCAGGCTGAGCGTCCTCGTAGGAAACTTCTGTTCCTGCGTTCTGCTGCTCATAGGATGTTCTCGGAAGGTCAACGCCGAAATTCTTATACACGCTCTGTACAAAACCGGAGCAGTCGGCGCCGTCTGTCAGGCTTGTGCCTCCCCATACATATGGATTTCCTACAAACTGTGTCGCGTAATCAACTACAGAAGAACCGGAACCTGATGAACTGGAGCTTGATGAGGATTCATACTCAGAGGGATCTACCGTATTAGCGGTATCGATCACATTGCCGTATTCGTCGTACTCATAATCTTCCTCGGATCCGCTGTAGTCTTCCTCTGCTGCAACTTCTTCCGCGTCTACCTCGTTGCCTTCCTCGTCATATACAGTCTCGCCGTTCTCTGCGGCTTCGCTTGCGTCTACTTCATTACCTTCTTCATCATATACAACAGTTTCTTCTTCCTGCTGTGCTTCTTCCTCTGCTGCTGCAGCGGCCGCAGCGGCTTCTGCCTCTGCCTGGCGTCTTGCTTCTTCTTCAGCCGCGATTCTTTCCGCTTCAAGCTGTTCGATCTCTGCCTGCTGCTGCTGGATCAGGGCTGCGTATTCATTTGCCATCTGCTGAGCATATGCAATCTCATTGTCATAGTCTGCAGATGTGGCTTTTCTCTCGTCGATAGCAGTCTGCAGGTTTACAGATTCTGCTTCGTATTCCTGCTTCATTCCTTCCAGCTCTGCCTTCTCCTGCTCGTACTGCTGGCCAAGCTGTGTAACCTGCTCGATGGTATTTACATATGTTTCCAGGCTGTCCCTGTCATATTCGTACATTTTCTGAGTGTACTCAGCTTTTGTAAGGAGCTCGGAAAGGTTTTCCGCGTTCACCATCATCTGGAACCAGGCGTCGCTTCCGCCTTTTTCATACAGATACTGGATACGCTGCTTCATAGCTTCGTACTGTTTATCTTTTGCTTTCTGCGCCTTGTCCAGATCCGCCTGTGTCTGCTCGATATCAGCCTGCTTATTGCTGATGTCGCCTTCCAGAGTCTGGATAGAAACCATTACATTTACAAGATTCGCGTCTAATGCGGCAATCTCATTCTCAAGCTGCTGCTTTGCAGCGTAAAACTGATCGATCTGGGCGTAGGTCGCGTCAAGCTGAGCGCTGGTCCATGCCTGCTCTTCTCTCAGTTCCTGTTCGCGGGAAGCACTTACTGTCGCTGCCTGCCCTACTGTCATCATTACCGCTAACATCAGACATACAATTCTTTTTTTCATGTTTCTCACCTCATATTTTAACAACTTATGTAACAATTGCGAAATATCTTTCTGAACTTCTTTTACATATTACCACAGGACTTTCCGGATTGCAAGAGTAAATCTTTAAAAACTTTAAAATTTTGTAACATTTATTAAAGATTACGCAACAGTCCTTTTTCCTGCGGCGGCAGGCGCAGGTATTGCAGGAACATATAAATAAAAAAACAATACGGTGGATAGAGATAAAGAAAAGGAGATTTCTCTCTTCCGAGAGAAATCTCCTTTCTTTATCTCTGCTGTGTTTAACGGAAAAGATCCGCCAGGATCTGATCTGCCGTCATATTCTTGTAATTATTATTCAGCGCTGTCCAGCGCAGATAATTTCCACGTCTGATATAGTTTCCACAGGATGGACTGTAGTTATATTTTGTATATCCCTTGAACTTCGACATATACTGTTTTGCCAGAGCTACAGCCTGACTGTCGTAACCTCCTGACGGAGTTGTGGTTCCGGATATCTGAACTCCCGCCTGGGGCGTAGAATGGAGAACGACCGCGCTCTTGTCCGCACACTGTCCCAGCACGATCCAGGTATGTCCGTCGTCAAATCCGATATCTCCCGGATATAATTTCCAGTCTGTTTTTGACAGATAGTTCTGGTTATATACAGTTCCCCAGCCTTTTCCCTTATAATAGCTTCCAATCTCACCGGATACCACTGTAGCGTAGCTGTTCATTACCTGATATGTAGCCCAGCCCACATATCCGGAGCAGTCAAGGCCCTTATCGCTGTAAAAGCGGTAATCATCATAATCATAGCTGCGGTTGTGGCTGTTGTACCAGGACGCCCATACCGGACTGACTCCTTTTCTTGTGGCGTCGCTGTTATGTCCGCCGCCCCACACATAGAGGGTCCGTCCGACAGGCTGCATGGCCGCCAGCAGGAAGTTCTTTACAGTCTTCTCTGATCCGGGCTGGTTCGGCCGGATCGCCGCATCCAGGTCAGCCGTAGTACCCTCTGAAGAATTTGACACGATCAGATACCCGTCTGAACCAAATTTGTATCTCTCTCCGTCAATGGTCTTTGTTCCCGTTACCATAACGGCTGTATCCGGATTAAAATACCTCTTTCCGCCGCTGTCGGAAACCCATCCCCGCGCGGCCACACCTGTGCTGGGATCGAAGTAATATGTTTTTCCCCTGATGGTCCGCAGGCCTTTCATCATCACGCCCGCGCTGGTAAAATATCTTCTCGTCTTCTTATCTCTGGAAGTGATCCATCCGATAACCATACGATAAGTTCCGCCCCGGAAATAACGGGTATTTCCGTTTGCCGCCGTCAGGAAACCGCTTTTCGCCACGCCGGTATTTCCATCAAAATAGTAAGAATATCCCCCGATTTTCTTCAGGCCCTTATACATTACACCGGTCCTTGGATGGAAATACCATCTCTGTCCCTTGGAATTTTTCATCCATCCGGTGGCCATACGATAGAGCCCGCCCCGGAAATAGCGGGTATTTCCATTTGCCGCCCGCAAAAAGCCGCTTTGCGCCCATCCTGTCTTTCCATCAAAATAATAACGGTAGCTTCCGATTTTCTGAAGTCCCGTTTTCATAGCGCCGGTCTTAGGGTCAAAGTAGCGGCGTTTTCCATTGGAAATCTTATACCATCCTTTGTAGAGAACTCCCGTTCTCGCATTCAGATAATACTTCTTTCCGTTAAGCGTCAGCCAGCCTTTTACCCTTTTCCCGTTTTCGTAGTAATAAGTCTTTCCTCCGATGGTCCGGAATCCCGTTGTAGCCGCTTTTGCTTCCACAGCAGACGCCTGAACGGTAAATCCGGCGGCAAAAATTAAAAGCCCCAGCAAAATCCCCCAGAATTTCCAGCTTTTCCTTACCTTCTTCATATCTCTTTCCTCTTCCTGCCCCATTTTATTACTTTTCTCTTATAATTCTTTACAATCTTGTTACAAGAGTATGTAGGTATTATATCTCATGTTTTTCTACCCGTCAATATTTTTATAACAAATGTAAAAGGGTGAAGATTTTTCTCCACCCTTTTTCTTTCCTATATATATTGGAAGCTTTCTGGTATTTTGCCGTAATTTTTTAAAGAAGATGTTTTCTGAGCTCAGCGCCGTCCAGCGCGCTCAGATATGCGGGAGGAACGTCAAAGACTGTCTTACATCCCTTCTGTCCTTCCTGGCTCATTCTGTATGCCGCTCTTGCGTAAGCCACAATGACGGAGGAAGTAAATTCCGGATTGGAATCCAGCTTCAGACTGTATTCGATCACATGGCTGTTCTCATCATTCCATCCTGTCTTACCGGAACGGATCACAAAACCGCCGTGAGGGATTCCGCTGTGATCTCTCTTCAGCTCTTCCTCAGAAATAAAATGTACAGTAGTGTCATATTCGTCGAAATAGTTCGGCATTGTTTTGATTTCCTGTTCAATGCGGGCAAGATCCGCTCCCTCCTCTGCCACTACAAAACATTCTCTGGTATGCTTCTGTCTTGTAGTCAGCTCCGGGTTCTCTCCGTTTCTCACCGCTTCCAGAGCAGCCTCCACAGGAATCGTGTACTGTTTGCCGTCTTTTACGCCGTCGATCCTCCGAATAGCGTCTGAGTGTCCTTGGCTTACGCCCTTTCCCCAGAAGGTATAATCTTTTCCATTAGTAAGGATCGCGTTTGCGTACATTCTGTTCAGCGAAAACATTCCCGGATCCCAGCCTACAGAAATAATTCCCACATGATTATTTTCAGAAGCAGCCTTATCCACGTCTGCAAAATGCTCCGGGATCTTTGCGTGGGTGTCAAAGCTGTCTACCACGTTAAACCACTGCGCATATTTGGGAGTCTGTTTCGGAAGATCCGTGGCGCTTCCCCCGCAGAGGATCATCACGTCGATCTCGTCTTTCATGTTTTCCGCTTCATCCGCATGATAAACTTTTGCCGTTTCCGTAAGAATGTTTACTGTATCAGGATCCCTGCGGGTAAAGACTGCCACAAGCTCCATATCAGGATTGTGTTTAATGGCGCATTCCACGCCCCGTCCCAGATTTCCGTATCCCATTATGCCAATTCGAATACTCATTTTCATTTCCTCCTCGTCATTTACAGTGAAATTTTATTGCCGAGCCCTTCTCAGCAGTTATTCATTATCTTAGCCTCTCCGCCGGATCTTGTCAATTACGCAAAACCCTGCCGGAGAACTTCTCTCCGTCTGTCAGCAGCAGAGTATGCCGCTTCCCGGACAGCAGATGCTGCACGCCATATTCGCCAGACAAAGTTTCATACAGAAATTATCTCCGTCCGAAGGCATCCCGCCAAATGGATTCTGCTGTTCCTGATACCATGTACCGCCGCTTTCCATCCTCTGAAGCATCATTCTGTACTGCATATTATCCGGTTCCAGCCGAACCGCCTCCCGTATGTCGCTCAGCGCGTTCATATTATTTCCCAGTCCCATATTGGCAATGGATGAAAGATAATACCACTGTCCGTTTCTCTGCTTCAGCGAAGAAAGCACGTTCATGGCCTCCTGGTAGTGCCCGCTTTGTATATAATTAGAAGCCGCCTGCCTCCGGATAGCTTCCTCATCCTGATAGCCGGCGCTGCTCTGTCCTCCGAAGCCGCCAAAGCCTCCGCCGTTATAGCCGCCGCCATAGGAAGAGGAACCGTATTCCCGTTCTTTCATGATCTGGTCGTATGCCTGCTGAACCTCTTTGAACTTCTCTTCTGCCTGCGCTTTGTTTGGATTATTAATGTTTGCATCCGGATGATACTTTCGGCTCAGTCTCCGGTATGCCTTCTTGATTTCTTCGTCGGATGCATCTCTGGATACACCCAGAACACTATATGGATCAAACATGTTATTTCTCCTGTTTTTCCTTCCGCTTCCCCGATACCGTTTCAAACCGGCACCATACTCCCGAATATAAAATATTTCTCAGTATATCCGCATATTTTATAATAGGAAGTTTCTCAAATTCCCGGCAGGCCTCCGCCATCATCATGATCAGGATCTGTCTCACCCGCTCCTGGAACCCTTCCATTATATACTCTTCTGAAAAAGGATTGTAATTTCCCTTTTCCACATCCTCTTCCACATCTTCAAACGCGTCCATAATATAGATAAACTTGCCCATGTAAAATCCCATCCGCCGCAGGGCTCCCTCCCATGGGTCTTCTTTATAGGCAAATATTTCTTCCATGATCCTGCCAAAACAGCCTGCCATTTTATCCAGATTCTTCTCACCGGCCTTTTCCATGGCCGACAATTCATCCAGATCATGTATAATGGCTTTTGTTTTTTTTCTGTACAAAGCCTCCGCTTTTCTGTCTTTATTTTTCAGCAGTCGTCCCAGGGCAAGCTTCGCCAGATTTTTGTCGTCTTTCCAGTCGTCCACACATTTATAGTATGTCAGAAACACATTCATATCCGCGGCATATTCCGTAATGACGTTTTTTCTCACCGTCTGGCTCTGAACCGGATGAATGATGCATCTTGTAGTTCCTTTCTTTGTGGGCGGTTCGTATAATCCGCTTAAAAGAAGGATAACAAACGTCATATCATAAGTCAGCGTGATCTGCCCTGATATTCCATAGCGCTCCCTCAGCTCTCTGCACAGCCCGCAGTAAAAGGAACGATACATTTCAAAGTCTTTAAATTTCATTTCCGGCTTATTCATTACCACATACCCAAACATAATACCTCCTGCTGTATGTCGCTTTTCTGTGCCTGTTCTTTCAGTTAGCTGTTCTTGATAAATTTCGTATGACACTTCGGACAGTCGATTTCGATACGTCCCTTTCCCCGGGGAATTCTGATCTTCTGCCCGCAGTTCGGACAGGAGTAGATATGATGTGTTTTTCTCTGTTTCATCAGATTCTTTTCCCGGTTAAAACGCTGTCTTAATTTTTCCGTCATGGCAAGATACTTCTGGTTCTCTGCATACCGCTTCTGAATATTCCTGGACAGTATCCTGAAATATGTGTAAATGATCGCAAGAAGGCCGACTGTGTTCAGAACAGCGCCGATCAGGCTTCTGCCCGGGAAAAATATAGATATTATGATGCACACGAGAGCCAGCCCTATTGTAAAACGCGAGTAAGAGTCTACTCCATATCTGCCTTCCATAAACTTAAAAAACTTATCTTTCATATCATTTCCATCTCCTGTTCGTTTAAATCCTTCGGATGATCTGATTTTTTATCTTTTCTTCTGATACGCCGCCGTTCATACGGCTTTATCTGTCAACGGTTACCTGAAAAATATAAAACTTGAGATAATAGGACTCGTCCGCCGACCAGAGGATCGGATGATCCGGAGCCTGCGTTCTGTACTCCACCTGTCTGAGACGCCGGTGAGCGCTGCGGGCCGCCTGGGCGATGGTCTTTGTAAACAGCTCATATGTCATAAAATGCGAGCAGGAGCAGGTAGCCAGAAATCCGCCGTCTTTCACAAGCTTCATAGCTCTCAGATTGATCTCCCGGTAGCCTTTGACCGCATTTTTTACAGAGCTTCTGGATTTTGTAAACGCCGGAGGATCGAGGATGACCACATCGTACTGCCCCCCTTCCGCCTCTAACTCTGGCAGAAGCTCAAAAACGTCCTCGCAGATAAACCGTACCCTGTCTTCCAGATGGTTCAGGCGGGCGTTTGCCGAAGCCTGATCCACGGCAAGCTGGGACGCGTCCACCCCTGTGACTTCCCTGGCTCCGGCAAAACCTGCGTTCAGGGCGAAGGAGCCTGTGTGGGTGAAGCAGTCCAGAACTCTCGCATCCCTGCATAATTTCTGTATTGCCAGACGGTTATATTTCTGGTCCAGGAAAAATCCTGTTTTCTGCCCGTCCTATACATCCACCTGATATTTTACTCCGTTTTCTGTGATTTCCACCAATGTAGGGAACTCCGGCCCGATGAAGCCTTTATACAGCTCCATTCCTTCCTGGCGCCGTACCTTCACGTCGCTTCTCTCATAAACGCCCCTGATCTCTATTCCGTCCTCCTTCAGAACCTTTTTCAGAAGCTCCAGGATCTCTTCTTTCCACCGGTCAATACCCAGCGCCAGAGACTGTACTACCAGCACGTCCGAAAATTTATCTACAACCAGTCCCGGAAAAAAATCCGCCTCCCCGAATATCAGACGGCAGCATCCTGTTTCCGTCACTTTTTTTCTGTATTCCCAGGCGTCTCTTACACGGTCTTCCCAAAATTTACTGTCAATCTTCCTGTTTTCGTCTCTTGTCAGAAGCCTTACTGTGATTTTGGAATTCGTATTGATAAAGCCTTTTCCCAGGGGATATCCGTCAAAATCTCTCACCAGGACAATATCTCCGTTTAAAAAGCTTCCCATGATAGAGGCAATTTCATTGTCAAACACCCACATACCGCCTGCTTTCAGCAGCCTTCCCTCACCCTTTTTCAGCGTTACCACTGCCAGACTCATGTCACTTTCTCCTTTCGGAAACATTTTCTTACTTTTTCGCCAACATTTCTCTATATTCTAGCACAGATACGACAGATTTTCCAGTATTTCCGGAAACGAAAAAGAGAGGCCGCTGCCTCTCCTTTTCATTTTTCTCATGCATCCATTCCGGACGCTGTATTTTTTAATATACTGCTTCTTCTGTATATGCCTGTTCTCCTGTTCCTTCCTCTGCCGGAACAGTCTCTGCAGACGCTGTTTCGCCGTACAGCCCCTCCAGGAATTTCATGGTGTCGTTATAAAGCGCCTGTCTTGTCTCCGGAGTCTGCGCCGCAAGCAGGTCGTCTGCCGCCGGCTCTGCATCAATGCTGAAAATTCCTTTCAGTTTGGAATCCATCATGTTCAGCTCTGAAGACATATATTTCTCACTTCCGGAAGGCACATAAGACATTCCTCCGTCCTGAAGAACACTGACGTATGCTTCCAGAACCTTCTGGGTAAGAGAACTTCCTGTTGCAGGATCAACGGAAGCGGACGCTACAGCCGCCGGATCTCCCGTAGCTGCCTGAAGGGAAGCCGCGTCTCCTTCAAATTCTCCTGCGCAGAAGGTTTTCATATTTTCATAACGTGATTTTGCTTCATCACTGAGAGAATCAATGTTCAATGTATTTTCCGCCGAAGCTTCAGGAACTGCCTGTCCTCCGTCCGCGGTCGTTCCGTCTGCGGATGCCTCCGGGATTGTTCCGTCGTCTGTCGCTTCCGGGATTCCTGTTCCGTCTACAGACTGCTCTGTTCCGTCTCCCTCCGGCATGCTTCCGTCATCTGTCGCCTCAGGGATCGTTCCGTCGTCTGTCGCTTCCGGAATTCCCGTCTCCTCTTCAGATGAGCTGTCTCCCGCATTATCGGTATCGTCTCCCATTGTCTCTTCTGCCAGAGAAGGATCTTCTGTGGAGCTTTGTTTTACATCGTCTCCAAGAACGTCCGGATCTACATTCTGGGTGATATCCTCTTCATCGTCTGAACCTTCTTCAGTTCCCTCGTCCGTATTTCCGCCTTCCTCAGTTCCGTCTTCTTCCGGAGCCGGAGTTTCTTCTGTCTGGGGCTCGTCTTCTTTGTCGATGCTCTCCTGGATCTCCTCCAGAGTAGTCTTCATCTGCTCGATATCATAGCTCTGCTGAGCGATCTGCTGAAGAAGGGATACAATGGCGTCCATTTCGTCTGAACTGAAGGTAACGTTGTTCTCTACGGCAATATTATTGACAATATTATAAATCTCATCTGCATTCTGCACATTCTTTCCGATGATCTGCAGCTTCGCCTGGTTAATGATGTTCGTGGCGTTGTCTTCGCCTACCTGCTGGGCGAGATTTCCGGTAACAACCACTTCTTTTGTCGCCAGATCTTTCTTGGCGCTGTCAAGCTTCTGTCCGCTGGCAGATTCGTAAGCCATCATTACGCCTGTAAGAGCGCCCGT
The DNA here is from genome assembly GCA_019113745.1 of Candidatus Blautia intestinavium. Classification (GTDB taxonomy): domain Bacteria; phylum Bacillota; class Clostridia; order Lachnospirales; family Lachnospiraceae; genus Blautia_A; species Blautia_A intestinavium. The sequence goes on along the minus strand of DXGV01000016.1, from coordinate 82,672 downwards.
TCCCGATACCTCGTAGGGGCAGGCTGCCACAGCCTCGCAGTTGGATATTCCGGCAGTAGAAAGGGCATTGGCGATCATTCTGCCCGTTACATAATTCAGGTTAGCGGTACGCACCTTAATTCCTCCGGACTGGGTGGGCTTTACATAAGCGCAGCTAAGAGTCCTTGTTCCGATCTGTTCCAGAGGGATATAGTTGCCAAGATATTCTCTTTCATCAGCGTTTGTAACCGTGAGAATCTGCACCTGGCTGGCGTCCGCCTTAAAATAGTTCATCATCGTATTCTTCTGTTCCTGCGTCAGATCCGCTCCAAGCGTCACTACCTTGGCGGAATCCGCCATAACCGGAATCGTCGTCCCTGCGGTCAGGCACATACTGCAGAGCAGAGCCGCTATCATACTTCTTCTTTTCATAAATTCTGTCCTCCATTCATTCACACCGCTTGTAAAAAAGCGCCGTTCGTACTCGTTCTGTACCAGATGTCCTTATTATAGCACAGGTTTCTCTGTTCTTGTATTATTTAATTTCTTTTTTCGGCAGGAACTTCAGGCAGAAACAGTTTTCTGAAAATTAAAACACCTCCAGATAAACCTGAATGGCGCCTCCGCAGACGAGTCCTTCTTCCCCGGCCTCCTGCGCAGTCATGTTTTCCTGGACTACACGGCTTTGAAAGGCGGACGTATCTTCCCTCAGAAGACTGAGGCACTGATGTATGATCCTGCTTTCCATACAGCCCCCGCCGATAGTTCCCACCGTCTTCCCGTCCGGAGTCACGATCATCTTCGTCCCGATCTCCCGGGGAGCGGAGCCTCTTCGGGAAATGATCGTTGCCAGAGCCATCTTCCTGTTTTCCGCAGGGTCTGCCGTAAGGCATTTTAGAAGCGCGTCATCATAGCCGCTGGTCTTTTTTGTCTTATTTTTGTTCATGATCAGCTCCGCAATGACAGACACCGCTATTTCCGCCGGAGTTTCCGCATGAATGGACAGTCCCACCGGGGAATGAAGTTCTTCCAGCGCCTCCCGGGGCGTCCCCTCTCCCGCCAGCTCTTTTCTCATGGCAGCGGCGCGCCCTCTGCTTGCCATCATTCCTACATACGCCCTCTCTTTTTGAAGGACGGCACGCAGGCAGATCCCGTCGTAACGGTGCCCCCTGGTAAGGATCAGAAAACAGGTGCTGCTGCTTCCGGCTATCTTTTTCAGACCGCTTTCAAAATTATCGCAGATCACTTCATCTGCTCCTGCTCTGCGCATCGCGTCGGCAAAAAGGGGCCTGTCCTCCAGCGCCGTCACACGGAATCCTGTCTGTTTTGCCAGGAGAGCCGTCTGCTGCGCCACATGGCCGCCGCCGCAGATCACCAGATGGTCGGGTCTTCTTAAACGCTCCGCAAAAATTTTCCGCCCTCCCATCTCCATTATTCCGCTTTCTTTACAGCAGGCCAAAAGCTTTTTTTCCTCCTCAGAAAGCAGGTTCTCCTCTGTTGCTCCCAAAAGCCTTCCGTCTGAGAAGAAAAATCTGGCGCCCTTTCCCTCTCCTTCTACAACTGTTGCCAGAATATTATCTCTTTCTCTGTTTTCCCATAAAAGCCTGTATATTTCCTGTTTGTTCAGCTTTCGTCACCTCTTTTTCTCCGAATCCTCCTGATAAAGCCGCCCGCCGTTATTCCAGAATGTGCTCGCGGCCCTGGGCGATGATCGTTCTCACATGTTCATCCGCCAGAGAGTAAAAAACAGACTTTCCCTCTCTCCGGTTCTTCACCAGCCTGCTCTGCTTCAGTATCCTGAGCTGGTGAGATACTGCGGACTGGGTCATATTCAGCGCTTTGGCAAGATCGCAGACGCAAACCTCCGTCTCAAAAAGGATAAAAAGAATACGGATCCTTGTAGGATCGCCAAAAACTTTGAAAAGTTCTGCAAGAGCATCCATTTCCCGGCCTTCCGGCATGGTTTCATTTACAATTTTTAACAGCTCCTCATGTATCTCTTCTGCCTCACAGCACAGGATTTCTTTTTCTTCCGCCATAAATGTTCCCCGCCTTTCCTGCTATTTTCCTTTCGTGTTCTTCTCTACAGCTTTTCCTGCAGTTCTTCTTTGCTGAAATTCACAAGCACGGTAAGGGCAACCGGGAAAGCCACCAGCCCTACCAGTCCGAGAAGTTTCAGGCCAAGGAACAGAGCCGCAAGAGTAGCCAGCGGATGAAGTCCTATCTGCTTGCCTACGATACGGGGCTCCAGCATATTCCTTACCACCAGAATGATCAGATAGAGCAAAAGTACGCCGAACGCCAGGCCATGTTCCTTCATAATGAAAAGAATGGCCGCCCAGGGGAGAAGGATACCTCCTGTTCCCAGCACCGGAAGGATATCAAAAACAGCGATCCCAAGGGCGATCAGCACCGGATAGGGGATTCCGAGAATAAAAAGTCCCAGGCACAGCTCTCCGAAGGTGATAAGAAACAGAAGCGTGTATGATCTTATATATATAAAGAGTACATTTTTCACATAAGATTTCGCCTTGTTGACCATAGCCTCCTGTTTCGGGCTCAGAAACTTTTTGAAAAAAGCCAGTATCCCGTCGTAATCTCCCGCAAAAAAGAAGGTCGCCACCACAGTGATCACAAGCTTGATCACAAAGGCCGGGATTCCGCTGATTCCTCCGGACAGGATCTGTACTACCTTCATTGAAAAACTGGATACATAGCTTCCCAGGTTGCTTGTCATTTCATTAAAAGAATTTTCAATGGTATGGGCCACAGAAGGATGCACATTGTCCATGGATTCCTCCAGGTATTCAGAAATCGTCTCGAACACCGGAACAACTGTTGTATTATAAAGATACGGAACTTTCCGTATCAGATTTTCCAGTCCGTCAAGAAGCTTCAGCCCTGCCCATGCTGCCAGAAGAAACAGGATCCCGTAAAAGATCACACAGGAAACGATCGACGCCAGCTTTTTCCTCTTCGGCGGTATCTTCAGCTTTCTGACAGGTATCTGAAGCAGCGCTGCCACAAAAAACGCGATGATAAACGGCATCATCGGCGTGACGAGATACTTAAATCCCACCCACACCAGAACCAGAATCAAGGCATAAAACACAACATTCACAATAAATTTTTTCTTTCGCTCCACTTTGTCCCTCCATGATGTCACTCTCTGCTTTTTTTCAGCAGTACTACAGTCTCGATCCAGACTGTTTCGCAGAACTGATCCACGCAGCAGGCTTTTTCCAGACGGTAGCCCGCCTCAAAAAAGCTTTCCAGATCCCGGGCCAGGCTGGTAGCCTTGCAGGATACATATACGATTCTTTCCACGCCATAGGAAAGGATCTTTGGAAGGGCCTTCGGATGTATCCCCTCCCTGGGCGGATCGAGAATGATCGCGTCCGGCTTTTCTTCCAGTCCGTCCAGCGTCTTTAATACGTCCCCGGCAATAAACCTGCAGTTATCCAGTCCGTTAAGAGCCGCGTTTTCTCCGGCCGCCCTTACAGCCTCCTCCACGATTTCCACTCCCACTACTTCTTTTGCAACAGGAGCGAGAAGCTGGGCGATAGTCCCCGTACCGCTGTAGAGATCAAAGACTTCCATACCTTTCGTTTCTCCAATATATTCTCTGACAACAGAATAAAGAACCTCCGCCGCCAGGGAATTCGGCTGAAAAAAAGAAAAGGTGCTGATCCGGAATTTCAGACCCAGAAGCGTTTCATAAAACCAGTCTCTGCCATACAAAATCCTTGTCTCATCACTTTTTACCACATCTGAAAGAGAGTCATTGATCAGATGCATGATCCCCACGATCTTCCCCTCCAGTTTCAGGCCCAGAAGCGTCTCTTTCAGTGGTTCCAGATCCATATCCTCCTGGCTGGTAGTAACAAGATGCACCAGAATCTCGCCTGTAGTCACTCCTCTGCGCAGGAGAAGATGTCTCAGATATCCTGTATGCTGCATCTTTTTATAATAGGGAACATTTCTTTCCCGAAAATAATCCCTCACGCACACCAGGATCTTTGTCATGTCCTTATGGACCAGCTTACAGTCGTCCGTATTCAGCACGTCGTATGTGCTTCCCTTTCTGTGCAGTCCCAGAGAGAGAGGGCCGTCCTTATATTCGTCGCCAAAAGAAAATTCCATTTTATTTCTGTAGCCGAACTCCTTTGGACTTCCGTGGATTCCCTCCCAGATATAGTCCGCGCCTCCCTGAGCGTCTGTCTGTCCTGCCCGGATCATCACCGGTTCCAGCAGCTCCCGGATCTGGCGTTCCTTCATATCGAGCTGGGCTTCATATGACATCGTCTGGTACATACAGCCTCCGCAGCGGGGGAAAACGCCGCACACCGGCTCTCTCGTCTCCAGCGGTGATTTTTCCAGCACCTCAAGGATACGGCCCTGGAATCTGCCCGCTCTTTTTTTCTGAACCGCAAATTGAACTTTCTGTCCGGGGATCCCGTTTTTTACCATTACTTTCTGCCCGTCCGTCTCAATCCATCCCTTATTGGGAAACTCTACTTTTTCAATAATTCCTTCATATATCTCGCCTTTTTTCATTCTTCACCCGTTCCTGTTTTTATTTTCAGGATATCCGCTTCCTGTACACTGACGCTGTTTCGTCAAGTAAAACAGCCCCGGTAAAACCGGAGCCGCTGGTCAATCCTTTATTCTTCTTCGTCTTCAAAGTAATCGTCGAAGTCGTCATCGAAATCCTCTTCAAAGTCTTCCAGATAATCCGGAGCAAAGAAACGATATACAGCAAATGCAATTCCGGTTACTGCCGCAACAGTACCAATGATTGCCAGTACCCAGAGGACTGTATTTTTCTGCTTTTCGTCTTCCTTTTTCTTTAAAACCGCCAGTAATTCTTCGATTTTCGCATTCATATTCATAGTGCGTACCATCCTCTCTTCCTTCTGATTTCTGTTACCTGCACTCATTTTCTTGTAACTCCTAGTATACCACTATCCCTTTCATTTTACCATAAATTATCTAAAATTTTAGATTTTCTTCAGTTTTGCAAATCCGGCGAACATTTTCTTTACACCGGCCCTGTCAAAATCCACTGTCACCTCGTAATCTCTTCCGCCTTCCACAATATTCTTTACAATTCCCACGCCGAATTTCACATGACGGACCGTATCTCCCACGTCATAATCCAGAGATTCCGCCTTCGTCACTTTAAAATTCTGTGGCTGGAAGGCCCTGGCCTGGAACGCCATCTTCATCTGCATATAGCTGTTCCTTCCGGGGGACTCCTCCGGAATTTTGGGCTTTTGCTCCCGGATGGTATGCCCCAGCTCCACAAGCTCTCTCGGAATTTCACGCACAAACCGCGAAACACGGTTATACTGGGTTTCTCCCCTCACCATTCTCTGCTGGGCGCAGGTCAGCGTCAGTTCCTTCATGGCCCTGGTGATCCCTACGTAGCACAGGCGCCTCTCTTCCTCCATATCAGAGAGATCCGATGAAAAAATACACATACTGCTGGGGAAAATCCCGTCTTCCATTCCCGCCATATACACATAAGGAAATTCAAGTCCCTTGGCGCTGTGGAGCGTCATAAGAAGCACGTAATCCTGCCCCGGGTCTACAGTGTCAATGTCCGCTATCAGAGCAATCTCCTCCAGGAAGCCCGAAAGCGACGCCTCTCTTCCCTCCGCTGCCATAGCCTCCTGATAGCTGACTGTTTTGGAAACCAGCTCGTCTATATTTTCAATCCTGGCTCTTGATTCCTCTGTATCTTCCGCCTTAAGCTCGTCCACATATCCGGTAAGATCTATGATCTCTTCCAGAATCTCTTCCACCGTATAAGCCTGGGCTTTGCTTTTCAGCGACTGGATAAAAGTCACAAATCCCTCGATCTTCGATGCAGCGCGTCCGATAGACGGGATTTCCTCCGCCGCGCGAAGCGCGTCATAAAAGCTGACCTGCATTTCATCCGCATAATTCTGAACGCGGGTGATCGTGGTTGCCCCTATCCCTCTTTTCGGCACGTTGAGAATACGGCGCACCGCCAGGTCGTCGGCGGCGTTGTCCACTGTTTTCATATAGCTCAGAAGATCTTTGATCTCCCTGCGGGCGTAAAAGTTCACCCCGCCGACGATCTTATAAGGAATATTGGCCAGAAGACACTTCTCCTCAAAAAGCCTGGACTGGGCGTTTGTCCGGTAAAGGATGGCGCAGTCGCGGTAATTCAGCTTTCCCTCTCTTCTGCCTTTCGCAATATCCCCTATCACATATTCCGCTTCCTCAAAGCCGTTCATGAACTGCCGGAAGTGGATCTTTTCCCCTTCCGGATTTTCCGTCCACAGCCGTTTTTCTTTCCTCTCGGTATTGTTGGCGATCACTTCATTGGCGGCGTCCAGAATATTCTGCGTAGAACGGTAATTCTGCTCCAGGCGCACAACCTTCGCCTGGGGAAATACTCTTTCAAATCCCAAGATGTTTCCGATATTGGCGCCCCGGAATTTATAGATCGACTGGTCGTCGTCGCCTACCACACAGAGGTTTTCGTACTTTGACGCCAGAAGGCTTACAAATTTAAACTGGGCAGTATTTGTATCCTGATACTCATCCACCATGATATAGCGGAATCTTTCCTGGTAGGATTCCAGCACTTCTCCGCAGTTCTGAAAAAGTTCCACCGTCTTTACGATCAGATCATCGAAATCGAGGGCGTTGTTCCTTCTGAGAGCGTTCTGATATTCTCTGTAGATTTCCGCGATCCGCTCCTCCCTGAAATCTCCGGCCGCGTTCCCTGCCATCTCATCCGGCGTGACCAGCTCGTCCTTCGCGTGGGAAATCGCCCCCAGAAGAGCGCGCTCCTTAAACAGCTTCGTATCCACATTCATCTTCCTGCACACTTCTTTCATCAGGGTTTTCTGGTCGTCGGTATCATAAATGGTAAAATTATTATCGTATCCGAGACGGTCGATATATCTTCGCAGGATCCTTACGCAGGTGGAATGAAACGTAGAAACCCAGACGCTTCCGGCGTCGCTTCCGACAATTCTGTCTACACGCTCACGCATTTCCTGAGCAGCCTTATTCGTGAAGGTGATAGCCAGAATATTCCATGGCTTTACCCCCTTTTCTCCGATCAGATAAGCGATCCTGTGAGTCAGCACTCTGGTCTTTCCCGAACCTGCTCCGGCCAGGATCAGAAGAGGCCCCTCTGTATGACGGACAGCTTCCTGCTGCATATCGTTCAATGTTTCATAGATGTTCATGTTTTCTCCTTTAGCGTTTGACCGCATCCGCCGCGGCGCTCTTTTTTCATTATACATAAAAACATGCGTTCTTACAAGTAAAAAAGGCCGCCTCTTATCTCCCCGGAATGGGAAACAGAAGCAGCCTTCGCCGCATATGAAACATCTTTTATTTTTCTTTTATCTGGAAATGGAACATCCAGCTCTGGTACTCCTCAGACGCTTCCGGCAGGGGGAATCCGCCGTGCATCAGGGCTCCGCCCAGATATTCCTTTCCGTTCATTTCGTAGACCGCATCCTCGCGAAGACCGCGGAGAAGCACTCTGGACGGCGGATCGTTAGTCCGCACTTTTGAGGCGACTACAGAAAGCAGAGCCTCTTTTCCTTCCTGATCCGCGAATTCCCAGGCAGCGTAATGTTCGTCTCTGGCCGGGTCTGTCAGCCTGAAATAATCGCCCTCCTGGATCAGCTCATAATATTTCTTGAAAGCTGCGATCTGATTCCTTACTTCCTCTTTTTCCTCTTCAGAAAGTTTTCCGGGATCCAGCTCATAACCAAAGGTTCCGGCCATCGCCACCACCGCTCTCGTCTTCAGCGGAGTGGTCCTTCCCGTCTGGTGGTTCGGGCAGGCGGAAACATGGGCTCCCACAGTGGAAACCGGATAACAGAATGAAGTTCCGTACTGGATTTCCAGTCTTTCAACAGCATCCGTGTCGTCACTGCACCAGATCTGAGGCGTATAGTAGAGCATTCCCGCGTCGAATCTTCCGCCTCCTCCGCTGCATCCCTCGATCAGCATATCCGGATATCTTCTGCCCAGGCGCTCCAGGAATTCATAAAGACCAAGAACATACCGGTGAGGAACCTCTCCCTGACGTTCCGCAGGAAGCCTGGAGGAGTAGACGTCGCTGATGCTGCGGTTGAAATCCCATTTCAGGTAATCCACCTTCACCTGATCCAGAACTTCACACATCTGGTCAAAAATGTAATTACGGACGTCTTCTCTGGAGAAATCAAGCACAAGCTGATATCTTCCCCGCATCGGACGGCGTCCCGGCACATGAAGCACCCAGTCCGGATGCTCCCGGTAAAGGCTGCTGTCCTCGGAAATCCCTTCCGGCTCATACCAGATACCGAATTTCATTCCCATTCCATGGATCCTGTCAGAAAGCTCCGTCAGCGTACAGCCCAGCTTTTTCTCATTTACATGCCAGTCTCCCAGACCGCTGCTGTCCGTGTCTCTTTTTCCGAACCATCCGTCGTCCATAACAAAGAGTTCAATTCCAAGACCGACGGCTTTTTCCGCCATCTCAAGAAGCTTTTCACCGGTAAAATCAAAATAAGTACCTTCCCAGTTGTTCATAAGGACAGGTCTTCTGGCATGCTTGAATCTTCCTCTGCAAAGATTGTTGCGGATTGCCCGGTGGTAAATATGAGACATTTTTTCAAATCCCCCGTCGCTGTATACCATGGCCGCTTCCGGAGTCCAGAAGCACTCTCCCGGCTCCAGCTTGTAAGAAAAATTCTCCGGGTGGATTCCCATTACTACTCTTGTCTGATTAAACTGGTCCATTTCCGCTTCCGCCAGGAAGTTTCCACTGTAAAGAAGAGAAAATCCGTAGCATTCTCCCTGCGTCTCGGAGGCCCCGCTGTCCGCCAGTATCACAAAAGGATTATACTGATGGCTGGAGGTTCCTCTTAAGCTTCCCACAGCCTGACGGCCGTGGTGTACAGGAGTTCTGGAAAGCTGGCGTTCCATTTCATGCTTTCCATAGAAGGTTATCCAGTCATAGGAGCCGTACGATCTGTCAAGGCACAGGGACATGGCCCGTTCCAGGAAAACAGGAGCGTCGCCCCTGTTTTCCACGCATACGGTCCTGGTTATTACATCCAGATCTTCCAAAACACCGTAATACAGTTTCACACACACATCTTCCACATCGTCCTTCATGGTGATCACCAGGGTGTCCGCCTGGTTCTCCTCCATGGCGTAGAGGGCGGGAAGACCTGGAATTTTATATTTGCCCTTCTGGATCTCATAATCTTTGTAGCGGAGCTCCAGAGCCATCGCTCCTGTCTGATATTTTACAGACAGGGCGCTCTGGCGGTAATCCCCGCTTCCAAAGCAGGAATATTCCTGGGGGAGGGTGTCCAGAGAGTAGGTCCTGTCATTACCCGCCTGATAAGGGTTTCCGGAAAAACCGTGATCACGTCTCTGGATCAGGTAGGAATAATCAAAGACCTCTGTCTTTTTTCCATAATAAGTATGAAGCAGGACGCCGTAATCGTCTACTTTCATCTGGTACATACTGGTTTTTGTATACAGTGTAAATAAGGATTCTTTTTCACTCAGTACTATTGACATTGTCTTCTCCTTTTATACTTTATACTTGTCTGTCAGAATATCAGCGCAGAATTTTTCCGGCTGATATCATATAACGCACCTGCATACATACCGCCAATGACACACTTATTTTACCGCTCCGTTTACCACGCCGTTCAGGATCTGTTTCTGGCATACCAGATAGAAGATCAGGATCGGGATCAGCGCCAGCAGATAAGATGCAAACGCCAGGTTATAATTGGTACCGAACTGTGTCTGGAAATTCAACTGTGCCAGAGGCAGGGTGTTCTTGCCTGTACCGGACATGATTACCAGAGGAGTCATTACATCGTTCCATGTTCCCAGAGCAGTCAGAACCGCTACGGTAGCGTGCATGGGCTTCATGATCGGAAAGATAATGCTCCAGTACGTTTTCCAGGTACTTGCTCCGTCCACTTTCGCAGCTTCCTCCAGCGCCAGCGGAATATTTTTCAGGTATCCGGAGTACAAAAGCAGGTTCATCGGCATATAGAATACCACATAAAGAATGATTACGCCAGCCCTATTTCCGATTCCCATCTGAGAAGTCTGTTTTACCAGAGGCATCATCAGGATTGCAAAAGGAACGAACATACCGCTTACGATGTAAAGATAAGAAAACTTATAAAATTTACTGTGTCCCATATTTCTGCCGATGGCATATCCGGCAAGAGAATGGAGCAGGATCGCGATCACTACTGTTAAAATCGTGATAAGGAGGGAGTTCCCAAGAGAGTTCCAGAAATCTGTAACCTCCATCGCCTCTGCAAAGTTGCTGAAACTCCATTTTGACGGGAAAGCAAGAGCTCCCGCAATATCGTTTGTCATCTCGGAGGGCTGTTTGAAAGCAATGATCACCGCCATATATAATGGGAAGAAAATAGTAACGCATCCGATGATCAGTAAAATAGTAATCGGCCAGTTTGTTCCGCCGACGCCCTGACTTTTCTTTTTCATCATAACTGCTCCTCCTTCTTATTCATAAATGAAAGCTGGAACACAGAGATTGCCACGATCACTACAAAGAACAGTACCGCGTTGGCGCTCTGGAAACCAAACTGTCCGCCGTCCATACCGTTTCTGTAGATCAGGTAGGAGATGGATTCCGTACTCTGTGCCGGTCCGCCCTTGGTCAACGCCATGATCTGGTCGAAGGCCATCAGGAAGTTTTTCATACAAAGCACCATGTTGATGGTAAAAAACGGAATGATCAGAGGGAAGGTCAGGCTCTTGAATTTTGTCCAGCCTGTAGCTCCGTCAATGGATCCCGCCTCATATACATCCTCCGGCACTGTCTGAAGACCGGAAATATAAATGATAGTATTCATAGCGATGGACTGCCATGCGGCTACGATCACGATAGCAAACCATGCGGTTTTCGTACTTGCCAGCATACTTCCGCTGAGAGCTTCGATTCCCAGAGCCTGTCCCACTGCCGGAAGGATATAGGTAAAGATAAAGCTGAAGATGTAACCTACAACAAGCCCCCCCAGTACGTTGGGAATAAAGTAAATGCCTCTCAGAGCGCTTTTCGCTCTGATCTTGCTGTTAAGCCCAAGCGCCAGGATCAGGCTGACAACATTTACGATGATCGTTGAAACGATGGCAAATTTAAAGGTAAACAGATAGGATCTTCCTACACGGGCGTCCTGGAACAGGTCGATATAGTTTCTCAGGCCAACCCACTCATAGCTTCCATAGCCTTTAAAATTTGTAAAACTGTAAATAAAGCCTTTGATCAGAGGCAGTGTATTGAATGCGAAAAACAGTACCAGAATAGGAATGGTGATCAGCATAAACGTGCGCTTTCTCTCATTGCCTTTTGCTTTATCCATCATGATTCATCTCCTCCTTCCCCGTGTTCTTCCTCATATGCCTGCACCTTTCGGATCAGGTCACGGTTATAGCGTTTCCATTCAGTGTCAAATTTCTCCAGGAATCCGTCTGTATCGCCATCCATGATATAAGTCTGGATCATGGCGTCTACTGCCATCTCGGAAGGATAGGAATGATCCTGGTAGTCGGCCATTTTGCCTTCTTCGATATATTCTGTCATACCCTCAAGCTGGTCCGGAAGATCGAATTCGCCTTCTTTGCAGGGGATGGCGTTCTGGTCGTCCAGATAAATCTGAATGTTCTCGTCCTCCATCATGAAACGGAGAACCTCATAGGCCGCTTCCTTGTTCTCACAGTCTTCCATTACAGAAAACAGGAGGTCGACGCCGGAGTTCAGAATCTGTCCTTCCGCCTCGTCATTTGCCGGGAAGACGAAGGAGTCGATGTTCATATCCGGATTTACAGAAAGGATCTGGGGAACCGCGTAGCTTCCGATGCAGTACATCGCGGATTCGCCTCTTGCGAAAGCGGTACATGCGTCATTATAGCTGTATGCGGTGGGATCCGGCTGTGCATAGGGAAGAAGCTGAAGAATCTTTTCGGCTACTTCTCTGTACTCCTCGGAGAAAGTAGTTTCTCCTCTGTTTACCTGTTTGCATACATCCGCAGGAGCCAGATCGCAGGCCATGGCGTTCCACGGAGCAAGACAGGTCCATGTATCCTTGAAGCCAAAATACAGAGGCTGCTGACCGGATTCCTGAATGGTATCCAGAAGCGTCAGGAATTCATCCCAGGTGGTGGGGATCTGCCATCCGTTTTCTTCAAACATATCCTTGTTGTACAGAATACCTGCCGCATTTGCCACGTACGGCACCGCATATGTACCCTCTGTAGGAACGAATTCAAGGTTTTCCAGAATATCCATATAGGACTGCTTTACGTCTGCAAGGCCGTCGAAATCCGAGATATCCATCAGCATCTCTGAATCCAGGAAATTGGAGTAGTTGATATCTCCTCCTATTCCGATGATGTCAGGCTGATCCTCCTTGATGAAACGTGTTTTCAGAATCGTCATCGCCTCGTTCGGCGATTCGATGGTCAGTTCAATGTCATCATGGGTGGCATTGAATTTTTCTTCCATCTGCTCAAAAGCCTTGACAGCTTCCGGCTTGTACTGAACCATCTCAATCTGGATCTTTCCGTTGCTTGTGGAAGAATCTCCGCATCCTGTCAGCACCGCGCCTGCTCCCACCAGAACAGCGCCTGCGCCGACAGCAAACAATGCTTGTTTTTTCATTACTCTTCTCCTTTCCTGTTTCAATATTAGGTAAACTAATTGTAGCATCGGCAAAATTGACTGTAAATATTCCCACGCTTTGCAATTTATATCTTTTTGCTGTTTTTCAAGAAAATAGTTGAAGTTACTACTAATAATGGTATATAATAAGGTGAAAGAGCAAAATTTCGTCTATATTGTACATTTTTTACCATATTTTTTTGTTAGTATTTACTAAATTCATTTTCTCGACTGGAGGTAAAAATATGGAAAATCTCTTGTTTCAAATATTTTCTGACGATCGTTTCATGGATCTGACCCTTTATCAGTACGGATATGAAAAATGCCTTCCTCTCCACTCCTACGGTCCTGCCGTGCGTAATCATTATCTGTTTCATTACGTCATTTCCGGAAAAGGAATCCTGTCAGTTGACAAAGTTACTTATTCCAGAGAATACGAAATCCACGGCGGAATGGGCTTTCTCATTGAACCCGGACAGATCAATACCTATTACGCGGACCGGGCTGACCCCTGGGAATACACCTGGATCGAATTTGATGGAATGAAGGTGAAGGAAATCCTTGAGACTGCAGGTCTTTCCACGGAATCTCCCGTTTATACGCCCAAGTCCGAGCAGGCGGGAAATATGTTAAAGGAAGAACTGCTCTATCTCGCCACCTGCCAGAAAAAGACTTCCTATCATCTTATCGGCCACATGTTCCTGATCATGGACGCTCTTCTTTCAGGTTCCGCTGCCAAGCGCAAAATCCAGAATGGCAAGCGCACGCAGTTTTATACAAACGAGGCGATCACCTTTATATCTTCCAATTATTCCTTTCCTATTACTGTGGAAGATATAGCCAGCCGTCTGAATCTGGACCGCAGCTATTTCGGCAAGATTTTTAAAGAGACAATGGGGCAGTCGCCTCAGGAGTTCCTGATCCGGTATCGTATGTCAAAAGCGGCGGAGTTTCTGAAAACAACCGATCTCTCTGTAAAAGACATCAGTATTAAGGTCGGCTACCCCAATCAGCTTCATTTTTCCAGAGCCTTCAAAAATGTCTACGGCCAGTCCCCGCGAAGCTACCGGCAGAACACGAAGATCATCAAGCCATGAGTTCTTTTATTGTTACAGTGCAAAAAATTATTTACAAGTAGTTTTTAAAACTATATAATAAAGCAGAAGGAGGAAGAAAATGACTATTGATATACACGATATGATGAACAGCATCATCAAAAGCGTTTCCAGGATTGATTATATCAAACCCGAGGATATCCCCGGGATCGACTTATATATGGATCAGGTGACGACCTTTATGGAATCTCAGCTTGCCTCCAGCAAGCGCTATCCTGACGATAAGATCCTTACAAAGACCATGATCAACAATTACGCGAAAAACAACCTGCTTCCCTCGCCTGAGAAGAAACGGTATTCCAGGGAGCACATGCTTCTGCTGATCTTCATTTACTATTTCAAAAGTATTCTGTCTATCAGCGATATCCAGACCCTTCTGCATCCCATTACAGAGAAGTATTTTAAATCTGATTCAGAGATGGATCTTACCACTATTTATAACGAAGTTTTCAGTATGGAAAAAAATCAGATCGAATATCTGACAAAAGATCTGCTGTCCCGGTATAAGACCGCCCAGGGCACCTTTGAAAACGCCCCGGAAGAGGACAGAGAATTTCTGAAGCTCTTTTCCTTTATCTGTCTTCTGAGCTTCGACGTATATATGAAGAAAATGCTGATCGAGCATCTGATCGACGAGATACGCCCCTCCGGGGATGACAGCAACAAAAAACACCGGAAATAATCTTCCGGTGTTTTTCTTGACAGCCTTAGGAATGCCGTGATAGAATAGTCCGGCAATAGAAATTTTGGTTTAATTGGAAACGTACATTCTCCTGAATGATAACGAACAACACAATTTTCTGTAAGTTCATATTCATTTTAGGAGGTTTTTTATGCCCAAAACAAAGTTTCAGGAAATTATCTTTACCATCCTGATGGTTATCGTTATGGTCTATGCCATGATCTGCTACAACATATCTCTGGAAACCGGAGGATTGAGTTCCGGTGTTTTTGCCGCGGCCTTTCATGAACTTCTCATTATGGGGCCCGCCGCCTTTCTCCTGGACTTTTTCCTGGTAGGAAAGATTACTCAGAGAACTGCCCTGCGCCTTGTAAACCCGGAAAGAGAAAATCCGTTTCATCTTGTTCTTGCAATCTCTGCTCTTTCCGTCGCATGGATGTGCCCTCTTATGAGTTTTCTGGCAACCATACTTTTTAAACATGCAGGTGCCGCCTTCCTTCCCGTATGGCTTCAGACCACCGCTTTAAATTTCCCCATGGCGTTTTTCTGGCAAATTTTTTATGCGGGGCCTTTTGTCCGGTTCATCTTCCGGCATATATTCTCTTCTTCATCCAACCAGATACCCGAAACACAAAAAGAGGTCTGAAAGACCTCTTTTGTATTTTGCATATTTTCAATAGAGATAATTTTTATTCACATAGCCGTTTTTATTCAGCTTCGGCGAATATACATACCAGTAACCATTGTCGCTGGAATCGATCACCTGAACCACGTCGCCTGTGTACAGTTCTCCGATCTCATTTGATTCATCGTACGCTTTCGCTGTTCTCAAAGCCAGATATCCCTTGCTTACGCTCACTGTCTTTGTGGGATAAGACGCGGAACTGCCTCCGCCTGTCAGATAATTTTTATTTACATAACCGTTTTTGTTGTACTTTGGAGAGTATACATACCAGTAAGTAGCGTCGCTGGTATCTATAAGCTGTACGGTATCTCCCGTATAAAGCTCCCCGATCTCGTTCCGGGAGTCGTATGCCTTCGCCGTTCTCAGAGCCAGGTATCCTTTACTTACGCTCACTGTTCTTGTCTGCCCGGAAGAGGAACTGCTGACAAGATAATTTTTGTTCACGTAGCCGGATTTCCCATGCTTTGGAGAGTATACATACCAGTAAGTCGGGTCGCTGCTGTCTGTAACCTGAACAGTATCTCCTGTATAAAGCTCTCCGATCTCGTTCCGGGAGTCGTACGCCTTCGCTGTGCGCAGAGCCAGATACCCCTTGCTTACGCTCACCGTCCAGGTATTGGACGTTCCCACCAGGTAATTCTTATTTACATAGCCTGACGTGCCGTACTTGGGAGAATACACATACCAGTAAGTCGGGTCGCTGCTGTCTGTAACCTCCACGGTGTCCCCCGTATAAAGCTCTCCGATCTCGTTCCGGGAATCGTAAGCTTTCGCTGTGCGCAGAGCCAGATATCCTTCCTGTACGCTGACGGTATAAGTATTCGACGCATAGCTGTCCTCTGCGGTCAGAGGAAGGGAGAGCGTGAATACAAGTATAAATAAGGCCGCCCACTTTACAGGGGAAAATCTGCTCATCTCCGTGATTTTCTTCTTCATCATGTTTACCTCCTTTTTGTTTTTTATAAATAACAGCGGCATACTCCAGCCCGTCCGGCCTTATGCGACGGCGCCCCCGCCTCCGCTTTCCGCGGCCGGACCGTTATAGTAATCGTATACCTGCCTGCTTAGAGAAGCTATGGTACTCTGGGCGGAACCCGCCTCCGTTACGTTCTCTGACATAAAGACTACGATCAGATCGTTCTGTACATTATAGATAATGCCCGCGTCGTTCTCCACATCTGCCAGCTCCCCTGTTTTGTTGGCAACGCTGACTCCCTCCGGCATCTGAGCGGGGATCTTATTCCGTCTCGTCTGCTCCGCCAGCAGGGAAAACTCCGCGGCAGCAACAGGATCTCCTTCTTTATTTCCTTCATATACTCTTTTAAGAAAATATCCGCAGTCGATCACGGAAGTGTAATTATCGTCAAATTCATTGCTCTGAAGGAGAAGACGTCCCATATGGGTACTGCTGTATCCGTTGGCACTGCAGTACTGGTTCACGATATTCATTCCCGCCGTTCCGTCCCCGCCGCCCAGATAGCTTACAAGGGCGTTCGCCGCGTCGTTATCGCTGACAGTGATCATGGAATGCAGGTTTCCGTCCACGCTTCCCTGTCCGTACTGAGAAACAAGCGCGTCGTAATTTTCATAGACTGCTCCCATAATAAAAAGCTTGATCAGGCTGGCCGCCTGCTGTCTCTGGGGATTCACCGCTCCGTCTGTATTCTCCGCCAGATTGCATACATAAGCTGACCATGTTCCATTCCCTGCTGGAAAGGCCAGACCGGACAATAGAGTCTGCATCTTCTGGTCTGTAGTAGGTTCCGAAGTCTCCGGTTGTCCGAAAACGCTGTCCGGCGCCGATTCAGACGGAGGAGATAATGTTCCCTCTCCTTCCGCAGCTCCTTCCTGCTCCGGGGACGGGGAGACTTCCCCGGTTTCCTGCGTAGGCTTTACTGTTTCCGAAACCTCTGCCTCCGGAGTTTCCGAGACGCCCGGCAGCGACGGTCCGGCAGTTTCTCCGGATTCCTCCCGGGCAGCTTCCGAAGCGGATATCTCCGGGGCCTCCGCCGTCTGCGAGACGGGTTCCTCCGTTTTTTCTGTCCCGCAGCTTAATTGTGTAAAAGCAAGAACGGACGCTGCAAGAACCATTCCCGCTGTTTTTACCGGCCAATGACGCATCTTTTTTGTTTCATTCCTTCTCTGATAGATTTTTGTGCAAAACCTCTATAATATTCAAAGTATATCCGTATGTTTTTATATTATTATTATAATTTTATTTTATATCAGATGCAAGTATTTTAAATATCGAAAATCTGTACTTTTCAAACTCTTTATTTTAGATTATCATAAAAGCAGTAATTTTCTGTAAAATAAACATTCTCCAGGAGGGATCAAGCATGAAAGCATTTTTTCACATACTTCTTTTTGCGGTTCTTTTGGCCGCATTCCCTGTTTCTGTTGCAGCCGCTTCAAACGCCCCTTACGAAAGCGAAAAAGGGCAGGCTGTGATCGGGCCTCCCGCCCCGCCTACCGAAGCTTCCTTCCCCTCTTCCGGCAGCAACGGGCTGACTGTTGTCATTGATCCGGGGCATCAGGGCTCCTGGGTAGATATGAGCGCACAGGAACCAATGGCTCCCGGCTCGTCGGAGACAAAGGCAAAAGCTACTACAGGCACCCAGGGCTCCTATTCCGGCGTTCCGGAATACGAGGTAAACCTTCAGGTATCTCTTGCTCTTGAGCAGGAACTTTCCGCAAGGGGATACAGAGTCGTCATGACGCGGACAGACAACGATACGGCGATCAGCAACAAGGAACGGGCGGAGCTTGCCACCAGAGAAGCGGCGGATATTACCGTGCGTATCCACGCAAACAGCGACGGCAGTTCCCAGGCTGCGGGAGCGCTTACCATGGCACCTACCTCTTCTAACTCTTATCTGGATCCTGTTTTGATCGAGAACAGCAATACGCTGGCCTCCTGTATCCTGGAGCATTACTGCTCGGCTACGGGCCTTCAGAACCGGGGAGTGATCTCTGCCGACACAATGACAGGAACCAACTGGAGCACTGTCCCTGTAGCTATTTTGGAAATGGGCTTTATGAGCAACCAGGGCGACGATCTTTATATTACAGACACAGCCAACCATGCGCTTATGGCCCAGAGCATCGCAGACGGGATTGACGAGTATTTCAGCACTGTTGCATAATAAAAAAGCAGTATACCGGAGCCTGGGATCTTACCCCCAGACCGGCGTACTGCTTTTTGTATACTAACGCTGCCTTTTAAAGAATCCATCCGGATATATTTTCCGGAATACGCAGGATTATTCAGTTTCCTGCGCTTCTTTTTTCTTCGCTTCCTTCTCTCTCAGTCTTGAAAATACCATTTCATAACCGTCGTTTCCATAATTGAGGGAACGGTTGACTCTGCTGATCGTGGCTGTGGAAGCTCCTGTCTTTTCCGAAATATCCAGGTATGTACGTTTATCGGTAAGCATTTTTGCCACCTCAAAACGCTGAGACAGGGAAAGGAGTTCGTTGATCGTACATACGTCTTCAAAAAATGTATAGCACTCCTCTTTATTTTTCAGACAGAGAATCGCTTCAAATAGATGATCCACCTCTTCAGTTCTGATTTTTTTACCCATAATGTCAGCTCCTTTAGTTCTTTTCCTCAATGTCGCTCTTCACATTTTAACACTTTAACATGTGAGAAGCAAGTTCTTTTTTGCTTTAGAGGAACATAGCGTCAGTGTACAAGGGGACAATAGCGTTAATGTACAAGGGGCAGCACGTTTTAAACTGTGTGATTTCAGTTGAAATCCTTCCCGAAATCAAGTATACTGATTACAGAACAAATGTACGATTAACAGGAACGGAGATTTCACCATGGATCTATTTGAATACGCAAAATCGAAAACGCTGGATAAAGAATCCCCCCTTGCCTCCCGTATGCGTCCTTCCAGCCTGGACGAAGTAGTGGGACAGGAACATATCGTCGGCAGAGACAAACTACTCTATCGCGCGATAAAGGCGGACAAGCTGACCTCTGTTATTTTCTACGGGCCTCCCGGAACAGGCAAGACTACCCTGGCCCGGGTGATCGCCAGCACTACGAGCGCTGATTTTACCCAGATCAACGCTACTTCCGCCGGTAAGAAAGATATGGAAGCCGTCGTAAAAGAAGCGCAGGACCGTCTTGGCATGTACGGCAAAAAAACAATTCTCTTTATTGACGAGATCCATCGTTTTAACAAAGGACAGCAGGATTATCTTCTGCCTTTTGTGGAAGACGGTACTCTTATTCTTATTGGAGCAACTACTGAAAATCCATATTTCGAGGTCAACAGCGCGCTTTTGTCCCGGTCTATCATTTTTGAGCTGAAGCCTCTTGGCAAGGACAATATCCGTGAGCTGATCCTGCGCGCGGTAAACGACTGTGACAAAGGAATGGGAAATTACAGGGCTGTCATTGAAGAGGACGCGCTGGAATTCCTGGCCGATATGGCCGGAGGAGACGCAAGAAACGCGCTGAACGCCGTTGAGCTTGGGATTCTTACTACTCCCCGGGCCTCTGACGGCTATATTCATCTGACTCTTGAGGTAGCTTCAGAATGTATCCAGAAACGTGTTGTCCACTATGACAAAAACGGGGATAACCACTACGATGTTATCTCCGCTTTTATTAAAAGCATGCGCGGCTCAGACCCCGACGCCGCCGTCTACTATCTTGCAAAAATGCTGTATGCCGGCGAAGATGTTAAATTCATCGCCAGAAGGATCATGATCCTCGCTTCCGAAGATATTGGCAACGCGGATCCACAGGCTATCTGCGTAGCGGCGGCAGCGGCTCAGGCGGTGGAGCGGGTCGGTATGCCCGAGTCGCAGATCATCCTTTCACAGGCTGCCGCTTACATGGCCTGCGCCCCCAAAAGCAACTCTGCTGTAAATGCCATTTCCGCCGCCATGGAATCGGTAAAGCGCACAAAAACAACGGTTCCTCCCCATCTTCAGGACGCCCATTACGGAGGCCACGAACAGCTTGGGCGGGGCATCGGCTATAAATACGCGCACGATTACCCTGATCACTATGTAAAACAGCAGTACCTTCCTTCCGAAATTGAAGGCGAACATTTTTATGAGCTCAGCGATATGGGATATGAAAAAACTCTTAAAGAGCGTCTGAAAAAAATAAAGGGAGAAGCTTAGATCAGCTCTCCCATAACGGCAGCATAAACGTCCAGGCTTTTCTCCGGCCAGTTCCGGCAGATAGCCTGGGCAGCTTCCAGGCTCGGGGCGCTCAGCGTCAGATCCAGCATAGTGGCGTCCTTCTCAATATACTGGCAGCGCACCATGTATCCCCCCTGGGGCGTTTCAAAATAGTCCGCAGGCGTCTGGATTTTCTTTTCTGTCTGAACTCCGCAGTCCTTCAGAAATTCTTCCACCTCTTTCTTAATCTCTGACGACAGATCCTTTTCAAAATAAAAAAGCGTTTTGCTCCCTTCCTCCGTAATGTCATAATAAGAACTGTTGGATTTTGTTCTTTTTTTCAGAAGTCCGGTTTCCACCAGTTCCGACAGAACCTGCTGCAGATGAAAATAGTCTGTATAATCTCTGTCCAGAACAAACTGCGAAATCTGGGAGTTTGTTAATTCCTCTTTTGACTGCTGCGCCATATACAAAACAATCAGTTTATAAATTGTAAATACATCCGCCATCTTTTCACCTCATTCTTTCCTGGAGAACTCTTACTGCCGCGGCATATACTGTTTTCCCTGATAGCTTTCCTTTTCCTTCATCCGGTGATGGAGCATATTGAGAACCTCTCTTTTTCTGCCTGCCCAGAGCGGCGCCAGCAAAAGCTCCTTAGGTCCGTCTCCCGTGATCCTGTGGATCACAATATCCGGTCTTAAATGTTCCAGACATTCTGTCACAATATCCAGATATTCGTCTCTCTCATAAACCTTAAATTTCCCTGCGGAATAATCATATGCAAGATCTGTTCCTTTCAGAACATGAAGAAGCTGAAGCTTTATTCCCTGGATATCTTTATGGTTCAGATATTCCATAGTCTCCAGAATATCCCTCCGGCTCTCTCCCGGAAGCCCCAGGATTGTGTGGACAATTACCTCGATCCCTATCCGGCGCAGATTCTCCACCGCTTCTTCAAAACAGGGCAGCTCATAGCCCCTTCTGATATACCTGGCCGTTTTTTCGTGCACAGTCTGAAGCCCCAGCTCCACCCACACCGGCTTGACGGCGTTCATCTCTTCCAGAAGCTTAAGCACGTCCCGCCCGAGGCAGTCCGGCCGCGTCCCGACAGACATCGCCACGATCCCCGGATGTAAAAGAGCCTCCTCATAGATTTCACGCAGATAACTTACAGGTGCGTAGGTATTTGTATACGCCTGAAAATATGCAATATATTTCTGTATGGGACGCTTTTGTGACAGGAGGGCAATCTGACTGTCTATCTGTTCTGTGACAGAAAGTGAAGCGTCTGCCGCGAAATCGCCGCTTCCTCCCGCGCTGCAGAAAATGCATCCTCTGTTCCCGAGTGTCCCGTCTCTGTTGGGACAGGACATTCCGCCGTTCAAAGTTACCTTATATACCTTTTCACCAAAACGCTCCCTGAGCATATAGTCCAGGGAGCGGTAGGGCTTTCCATTCCAGTTCCTGCAGGGATCTCTTTTTTCCGTTCCCCTTACATTCTCCATCAGGATATTCCTCCGTCTGTTTCCTTTTCTTCCTCCGGAATGTATTTGTCAAAGATCTTTACAAGGAAAAAAGAGTTACAGTACGCAATAACAGCAAATCCAAACATAATAAACAAAAGGATCAGCGTCATCTGTATCTGAAGGGACGGAACAAAAAAGATCAGGATCGGAAGGATACAGATGATCAGCATAAGGATCGTATACGGCAGATGACGTATGGACATCAGAACCGCGTTTCGGAAAGTATTCTTCACAGAGTTATAAAATTTCGAGAGGATCGGGTACAGATACAGAAGGATCATGGCGTACAGCAATGTAAATACAGCGAAGATCACCGACATGATGCTGGAAGCCGGTTCCCCCATTGCCTTTACGATATTCGTATCCAGAAAAAGGAGCGCCGCCGCTACCAGCATGATCAGATGGATGATCGTCGCCTGTTTAAAATTCTGTCTGAAAGATTTAAAAAAGCTCCGGAAAATATAAGCCTCCTCATTTCTCACCATTTTCAGAGTTACATAATACAGAGCCGTCAGGGAAGCGCCCGCAGTAACAATAGGGATACAACAGACCAGGCAGATCAGATTCAGAATACAGAGATCCGCTACCTTTCCCATAAAAACAAAAAACTTGTTGTCCATGCTGAATAACCGATTCATACCTTATAACTCCTTTGTACACAGTCATTTAATAAAGTACAGTATAGCGAAAAACAGAGAAAAAAGCAAGTCTTGCCAGCCTTCCGTTCCTCATCTTTCTTCTGAAAAAAATATATATAGAAAATACCGTCCGCTTTCCGGAGAAAACAGACGGTATCGCTTCTGCCGCTTTTATTTGTCCAGCATGATCTTCAACTGGGCTTCAATGGCTTCCACACATTTCTCAAATCCCAGCTTGCTGCTGTTCAGGCACAGATCGTAATTTGTGGCGTCGTTCCATACTCCGCCGGCAAATTTACGGTAGTAATCCTTCTTTCTCTTATCATCTTTCAGAAGAAATTTTTCCACGTCCTCCCTGGAGCCGGAAATTTTCTGGGAAGCCTGTTCCACCCGGTATTCCCAGGGCGCGTGAATAAAGACGCGAAGGGTGTTTGGACGATCCCGCAGCACATAATTGACACAGCGGCCCACGATCACAAAAGATTCCTTTTCCGCAAGATCGCGGACAATCTTTGCCTGATAATTAAAGATATTTTCATCGGAAATAAATTCCCGGCTGTCAGGCTGGATCAGTTCGCCCTTATAAAGACCGGTCTTATTGAACAGAGAAGGCTTTACCTTCGCCCCGTCCTCTACTTTTCCAAAAAGGCTGAGATCGATCCCGCTTTCGTCAGAGGCCATGCGGATGATCTGTTTATCATAATAGGAAATCCCTAATTTCTTCGCCAGCATCTCGCCGACAGTACGCCCGCCGCTTCCATACTGCCTCGCTATTGAAATTACAACATTTTCCATTTCTGCTCCTCCTCGTTTCATCCTGCGCAGATACCATTCCTCTGTGCACAACTTATTTATTCACCCAGATATGCTTTCTGGACAGATTCATTATTCAGAAGGTCTTCCGCTTTTCCGCTGAGGGTAATGTTTCCTGTTTCCATTACATATGCTCTGTCGGCAATAGAAAGAGCCTTTTTCGCATTCTGCTCAACAAGAAGAACTGTGGTTCCCCCTTCGCTGACCTCTTTGATAATATCGAAGATCTCGTTTACAAAGATGGGAGAAAGACCCATGGACGGCTCGTCCATCAGAATAATCCTTGGCTTACTCATAAGGGCCCGGCCCATGGCCAGCATCTGCTGCTCGCCTCCGGAAAGGGTTCCCGCCCGCTGATTTTTACGTTCCTTCAGTCTCGGGAATCTTTTGTATACATTTTCCAGACTCTGGGCGATTTCATTCTTATCTTTCCTGGTGTAAGCTCCCATCAGAAGATTTTCGTAAACCGTCATATCCGCAAATACGCGGCGCCCCTCCGGAACATGGGCCATTCCCATCTCTACGATTTTATGAGCCGGAGTTTTTGTAATATCCTTTCCCTCAAAGGAAATTTTCCCGGCCTTTGACGGAATGATTCCGGTAAGCGTCTGAAGAGTCGTTGTTTTTCCCGCGCCGTTGGCGCCGATCAGGGCAATGACTTCTCCCTGATTTACTTCAAAGGAAATGCCTTTTAATGCCTGGATCACCCCGTAATAGACCTGGAGATCCTTTACTTCCAACATTGCCATTGTTCCGTTCCTCCTATTCTCCCAGATATGCAGTGATGACCGCCGGATCGTTCAGCACGGCAGAGGTTTCGCCTTCTGCCAGAACCTGTCCGAAATTCAGCACTGTCAGTCTTTCGCAGATACCGCCTACCAGCTTCATGTCGTGTTCGATAAGGAGGATCGTCATCTGGAAATGCTCTCTTACAAAACGGATGGTATCCATCAGTTCCTGCGTCTCGTTGGGGTTCATACCTGCCGCAGGCTCGTCCAGAAGGAGAAGCTTCGGATCTGTGGCAAGAGCCCTGGCGATTTCCAGCTTACGCTGCTTGCCATATGGAAGATTTCCCGCAAGAGTATCTGCTTCCCTGTCAAGATCAAATACCTTCAGGATATCCATGGCCCGCTCGTTCATTTCTTTTTCTACTCTGAAATATTTCGGCAGACGGAGGATTCCTGTCAGCGTCGAGTAGGTATGATGATTGTGGAGCCCCACTTTTACATTGTCCAGCACAGGCATATCTTTAAACAGACGGATATTCTGAAAAGTACGGGCAATACCTGTTTTATTGATCTCGATGGTATTTTTCCCTGTAATATCCTGCCCGTCCAGCTTGATGATTCCCTCTGTGGGCTTATATACTCCGGTAAGGAGATTGAAAATGGTGGTCTTTCCTGCGCCGTTGGGGCCAATCAGACCATAGAGCTCTCCTTTTTCAATATTTACATGAAAACCGTCAACGGCCCGAAGACCGCCGAACTGAATAGATAAATGATTTACTTCCAGCATCGCCATATCAAGCCGCCTCCTTTTTCTTATTTCCGCCCCGGATCTTTTCCATCATGCGGCTTCTCCAGTTTCTGGCTGCCGGAGCCCAGTTAAAGAGCATCATGGCAATCAGCACAATGGCGTAGATCAGCATACGGTAGTTTGAGAATCCACGAAGCAGCTCCGGAAGAGCATAGAGAATGATCGCGGCGATCATGGAGCCTCTGAGGCTTCCGATACCGCCCAGTACTACATACACCAGAATCAGGATGGACATGTTGTAGTCAAATACCGACACCTTAAGCATGGAAAGGTTATGTGCGTAAAGCACGCCTGCCACGCCTGCCAGGGCAGCGGAAACAGTAAAAGCGAGAAGCTTGTATTTCGTCACATTAATTCCTACGGACTCTGCAGCGATCCGGTTGTCTCTGGTGGACATGATCGCCCGGCCGCTTCTGGAGTGAACAAGATTCTGCACAATGAATAAGGTAAGCAGGACAAGAACCACCCCGATAGGGAAGAAATAGTCCTTGATATCCTTATAAAGTGTAGAGGTCCCTGAAATACCCAGAGCGCCCTTGAGTATCTGCTTTCCGCCTGCTTCCAGCTTGATCCCCGCGGAGCTTGCCGCTACATGGAGCCCGTTTTTATCCACACCCACATACAGGATATTGATCAGGTTCTTGATGATCTCACCGAAAGCCAGAGTAACGATGGCCAGATAGTCTCCCCGCAGTCTCAACACAGGGATTCCGATGATAATTCCAAAAACGCCCGCAACTGCCGCTCCTACCAGGATCGCCAGGATAAATCTGGGAATCGTCGGAATAGCGTCGGCGGCAATATGGGAAAACAGCGCGCTGGAATAAGCGCCCACACACATAAAGCCCGCATGGCCAAGGCTCAGTTCTCCTGAAAATCCTACCACAAGGTTCAGAGATACTGCGGCGATGACATACACGCACAGAGGAACCAGAAGTCCGGTAAGCAGTCTGGACAGATTTCCTGTGGAGGAGAGGATCTGTACCACTACGAACAGAACGATAACGATTCCATAAGTAATAAAGTTGTTTTTTGTTGTTTTGTTCATCTTATTCTTCATACCGGCCACCTTACACTTTCTCCTGGATGTTCTTTCCGAACAGTCCTGTTGGTTTTACAAGGAGTACGATGATCAGAACGGCAAAAACGATCGCGTCCGCCACCTGTGAGGAAATATAAGCCTTTCCGAAGATTTCGATGATACCCAGAAGAATTCCTCCCACCATTGCTCCCGGAATAGAACCGATGCCGCCGAATACGGCCGCTACAAAGGCTTTGATACCAGGCATGGCTCCTGTATAGGGAGTCAGCGTAGGATATGCGGAACAGAGCAGAAGACCTGCGATAGCCGCAAGACCGGAACCGATGGCAAACGTAAGGGAGATCGTTGCATTTACGTTTACTCCCATAAGCTGGGCGGCGTCACGGTCTTCGGAAACCGCCTGCATCGCGCGTCCCGGTTTTGTTTTCTGTACAAAAAGAGTAAGGGCGACCATGATAACAATACAGGTAAGTACTGTTACGATGGTGATGCCTTTGATCACCAGCTCTCCGCCGAACAGGCTCAAAGACGGTACATTGATCACTGTCACAAAGCTCTTCGCGTCTGCTCCGAAGATCAGAAGCGCCACATTCTGAAGCAGATAGCTGACGCCGATAGCTGTGATCAGCACAGCAAGATTGGAGGACGCCTTCCTCAGAGGACGGTAGGCTACTTTCTCGATGACTACGCCGAGAACTGTACAGAATACAACAGACAGCAGCACCGCCAGGATGGGAGACATTCCCGCTCCGGTGATAGCGGTAAGGATCACAAAGGCTCCTACCATGATTACATCGCCGTGAGCAAAATTCAGCATCTTTGCAATACCGTACACCATTGTATAGCCAAGAGCGATGATCGCATAGATACTGCCCAGGTTAATTCCATCTTTCAGATAAGATATAAAACTCATAGTGCACCTCTTAAAGTAAGTTTATCGCCGCATAGAGAAAGGAGGACGTTCCTTCTTTGCAGGAAACCGTCCTCCGTCCCCAAAATCAGCAGTAATTGCTTTCTTAATTATTCAACCTCTACATAAACGCCGTCCTGGATAACGAAAGCTCTCGGCTCTTTATCGCACTCGCCGTCTTCTGTCCATTTTGCTTTTCCGGTAAGGCCGTCAAGCTCAATGTTCAGCATAGCTTCTGACATTGCGGCGCTGATATCCTCGTTGGACATATCCGGTGTAATGCCGGCTTCATTCGCTGCAAGCTGCATAGCATAGATAACGTCATAGGAATCTGCCGCAAACTGGTTCGGTGTCTCGCCGTTGTATGCTTCTTTGTATGCGTTTACAAAGTTCTGAGTAGCCTCGTCCTCGCCTGTTGCGGAGAACGGTGTCAGAAGCATAACGCCTTCTGCAAGAGAAGTATCAAAGTTTTCTACGCTGAGGATACCGTCCATACCGTCTACGCCGAAGATGGTCATATCGTCCATGCCTGCTTCAGACGCCTGCTGAAGGATCAGGGCGTTGTCGGAATAGTAGTTCGGAAGGAACAGAAGCTCTGCGCCGCTGTCTTTGATCTTGGAAAGCTGTACAGAGAAGTCTGTGTTGCTGTCTGTTGTGTAAGCCTCGTCGGCAACAACTTCCAGGCCGTACTCTCCTGCCGCTTCTACGAAGGCGTCATGGATACCTACGTTGTAGTCAGCCATGGAATCATAAAGAACAGCCACCTTTGTAGCAAGGTCATGTTCGGAAATGAACTGCGCGGATTTCGTTCCCTGCATGGGGTCTGTGAAGCACATACGGAACTGGTTGGAGCCTGCTGTGATGCAGTCTACCGCTGTTCCTGAAGGTGTGAACAAGAAGGTGCTCTCCGCCGCCTCTGCGCCTACCGCGATACAGGGCGCTGAAGTAACGGTGCCGTCCAGCATCTGCATTCCCTTGTCAAGAAGGTCGTTGTAAGCGTTTACCGCCTTCTCCGGATCGCCCATATCGTCTCCCGCATCCAGGATCTCAATCTGATATCCGTTAAAGCCGCCGTTTGCATTGACTTCCTCTGCAGCAAGTAAGGCTGCGTTATATACGTTTGTACCATACTGTGCGTAATCACCTGTCATAGGTCCGATCACGCCGATCTTGAAGGTTTCCTCTTCTTCTGCAAAAACAGTGGTCGGCATTACTGCGGCTGCAGCCATAGCAACTGCGGCTGTCACGCCAAATGCTTTTTTCCAGTTTCTCATAACAAATCTCCTCCTTAAAAATGATAACGACTGCCATCGGTTCTATCTGACTTATACCACAAATAAGGTTAAAAAAGCCCACTGGAATCCCAGCCGGCTTTGGCTTTCCCCTCTGACTTTCGTTCGCTAATGCTTTAATGTATTTGATTATAGCATTATGTATTTTTGATTGCAAGTGGAAATTTATATAAATTTTATAATTCCCTGAATTCTGCGTTTTCAGCGCAGAAATGTATTTCCGGAAAAGCAGAAAAACCGCGGCTACCTTCCGGTGCCGCGGCCTCTCATCAGGCATAAACCCTTATTATGCTGCTGCTTTTTTTGCGATCTCAGCCAGTGCTGCGAAGCCCTCTGCATCGTTGACAGCCATCTCTGCAAGCATCTTTCTGTTGATGTCGATGTTTGCAACCTTCAGGCCGTGCATCATTTTGCTGTAAGAAAGACCATTCATTCTTGCTGCAGCGTTGATACGTGCGATCCAGAGCTGTCTGAACTGGCGTTTTTTCTGCTTTCTTCCTGCGTAGGAGCTTGCCAGCGCTCTCATTACAGACTGTTTTGCGATTCTGTACTGTTTGGAACGGGCTCCTCTGTAACCTTTCGCCAGCTTCAGTGTACGGTTATGTCTTTTCTTTGCGTTTAATCCGCCTTTAATTCTTGCCATTTCTTAATTTCCTCCTGTTCTTCTTCTCTTATTTCTTATAAATAAGGCAGTGATTTCCTTACATTCTTAAGGTTTGTAGAATCAACAACAGTGGCCTTTCTCAGATTTCTCTTTCTCTTCTGAGATTTCTTTGTTAAGATATGGCTCTTGTAAGCTTTATTTCTCATAATTTTTCCGGTACCGGTTTTTTTGAAGCGCTTTGCTGCTGCTCTGCATGTTTTAATCTTGGGCATTTCTATTTCCTCCTTAATTCAATGGTTCTGTTTTGTATTGAACAATACTGCCGTTCCGCTCTGAACGCGCGGCGGACAGTAACTGCCTAACGTTTTTCACTGAGAAACATGGTCATGCTTCTGCCTTCTACTTTTGGAGCTTTCTCCACTACAGCCACATCTGCCAGAAGCTCCGCGAAGTCGTCAAGCACATGCTTGCTGCTGGCCATATGAGCCATCTCTCTTCCACGGAAGCGCAGAGTAACCTTCACGCGGTCCCCTTTGGAAAGGAATTTTCTGGCCGCGTTTACTTTTGTCTTCAAGTCATTGGTATCAATATTCGGAGAAAGACGTACCTCTTTAATATCAATTGTTTTCTGTTTTTTCTTCGCTTCCTTTTCCTTGCGGGAAAGTTCGTAGCGGTATTTTCCGTAATCAATGATCTTGCAAACCGGAGGCTTCGCCTGAGGCGCGATCTTTACCAGATCCAATCCTGCTTCCTGTGCTTTAAACATAGCCTCTCTTGCAGACATAATGCCTAACTGCGCGCCGTCTGCTCCGATCAGACGTACCTCTTTGTCTCTAATTTGTTCGTTAATCATTAAATTGCTAATTGTAGTACACCTCCATACCTGATAAATGATAAACCATGACTATCCGTCACCCTCGTAAAAACCTGCCGCCGCTGTCCCTTCTCTGACAAAAATATTTCTTATGAAATAAAAAAAGGCGCGGACAGCGTCCTCACCCATTATACCCACTGATACACGGAAAATCCATGTGTGCATATAAACCCGAGCCGCATCTTACGTGCGCTGAGGTGAGAGTGGAACTCTGCTTTGTTTTAACGTTCTGTAATACGATATCACGGCCGACATTCAAAGTCAAGTATTTTTTGAATATCTTTTGCATTTCTGTAGATACTACGTTATATCCCACAGAAATCACGCCTGTTTTTATATTCTTCTGTTTTGCGGGCGCCGTTTCTGTGAGGCAAACGGGCTTTCCAGAACCCGAGATCAACAAGGAGGGCACAAGATTATGACAATTCTTAACTGCAGCGCAACCACCTGTATTTACAACAAAGACAGGCTCTGTTCAAAAGGAGCTATTGAGGTCGCCGGTTCCACGGCCCGCTGTGCGGATGAGACCTGCTGCCAGAGTTTCCGCGAGCAGGAAAAAGATTCCGTTACAAATGCCAGGAGCGAACATTGCGGCTGTGAAAAAATCAACATCGACTGCAAGGCAAAGGAATGCACTTATAACGAGCATTGCAGATGCACCGCTTCCGCCATTGATATTACCGGACACAATGCATGTACCTGCCAGGATACGAAATGCAGTACTTTTGCATGCACATGCTGAAGAAAGGACGCTGCCGAACGCAGCGTCCTTCTTCTTTATCTTCGTTCCTTATCTGTTTTTAAGAAAATCCGGTATCTGGATATCTTTCTTCTGTACTGTGCTGGACGGTACCTTTGTTCCGAAAGAGGAATGCATCGTCGGCATGGTAAAGGTAGGCATATTCAGACCGCTCTGGGTATTGCCGCTTCCAGCCGTATTTGATGGTCTTCTCACAGAAAACGGGGAGGTGCTTCTTCCTCCAAGAGAAGATGACGGCTTGGAAGATGCGTCGGATAATCCTGTCGCGATCACGGTGATCCTTGCGTAGTCCGCCACAGAATCGTCATACATAGCTCCGAAGATGATATTCGCATCGTCTCCTGTAAGCTCCTGTACATAGCTTGCCGCGTCGTTTGCATCCATCAGGGAGATATCTCCTGAAATATTGATGATCACATGGGTCGCGCCCTTGATGGTTGTTTCCAGAAGCGGGGAGGATACCGCCTGCTGTACTGCTTCCATGGCTTTGTCGTCTCCTCTTGCTTCTCCGATACCGATATGCGCGATTCCCTTGTCTGTCATAACTGTCTGAACATCCGCAAAGTCCAGATTGATGAGAGCCGGAAGGTTGATCAGGTCCGTAATACCCTGTACTGCCTGCTGAAGCACTTCATCCGCTTTGCGGAGAGCCTCCGGCATAGTCGTCCGGCGGTCTACGATCTCCAGAAGTTTATCATTTGGAATAACGATCAGTGTGTCCACTGCTTTCTTCAGATTTTCAATCCCCGCAAGAGCATTGTTCATACGGGTCTTGGCTTCAAAACGGAAAGGCTTTGTGACAACGCCTACTGTCAGGATCCCCATCTCTTTCGCCGCTGCAGCGATTACGGGAGCCGCTCCTGTTCCGGTGCCGCCGCCCATACCGCAGGTGACAAACACCATATCGGCGCCTTCCATGATCTGTTTCACATCTTCTATGCTCTCCTCAGCAGCCTTCTGGCCAACCTCCGGCTGTGCTCCGGCGCCGAGGCCTTTCGTTATCTTCTCGCCAATCTGAAGTACTGTTGGAGCTTTACACAGAGTCAGAGCCTGCTTATCTGTATTGACGCCTACAAACTCTACTCCTCCGATGGTTTCTTCCACCATTCTGTTCACAGCATTATTTCCAGCTCCGCCTACGCCAATGACGATGATCTTGGCAGAAGACTCGGCTTCATTTGACATAATCTCTAACAATGTACTTCCTCCTTTATTTCCCCGATTGTTATCGTATATACCTGCATATAGTATATCATATATTTTTTTTTTCAATTAATCAACTACTATTTTTATTTTTTATACTTTTTTCACTAATTTTCGTCAGTAGTTTTCGCTGCCGTAATCCCCGTCATAAGACTCTTCGTAGCCGTAGTCCCCGTCATAGGACTCTTCGTAACCATAGTCCTCCCCGGAATCATAGTCATAGTTTTCATCATAGGAGTCATCATAACCATAATCTTCACTGTAGGAGTCTTCGCTGTAGGAATCTTCATAATCATAGTCTTCGCCATAATCTCCGGATTCCTCCCCGGAATCATCCTCCGCAGAACCGTCCTCTCCTGAAGAGCCGTCGTTGGGATTCGGTCCCACATAATTGCCTTCCCGGTCGTATTCTCCCGTTCCTGTAAAGCCGCCCTCCTCATTGTAGCCGCCCGTCCAGTCTCCCATGGCGTCGATCGTCTCCTGGGTAGGCGCCGGTCCTACATAATTCATATTTGCGTCATATTCTCCCGCGCCTGTATAGTCTCCTTCTTCATCATAGCCGCCCACCCAGTTTTCCAGAGCGTAATCAAGGGCTGACATCGGTCTGGGGCCTACATACCTGCCGTTTTCGTCATATTCCCCGTCTCCTGTATACTCCCCGTTTTCATCGTAGCCGCCTGTCCAGTTTTCAGCCGTGACTTCTTCCACTTCCGCCTCGAAGGTAATGGTTTTTGAAGAATTCGTCACATTTTCCATGTGAAGGATACCTTTCTGGCCGCTCAACTGAGGAAGGATAGCGATCACCCTGGTCATTTTGTCTTCCAGGTATTCATCTTTTCCCAGAAGTACGGTTATATCTCCATACAAAAGACTGATATCACTGTTGTCGTCAAACTGTATGTGATCCGGTATCATATCGTTTTTCGCAAAGATCGTAGAGAGAGCCACGGCAGTGTTCAGAACTGTATCCTCAATCGGGAGCTTTTCATCCTTCACCACCTGCTCCACCTGGATACCGTCAAAAAACGGCACAGCTTCGTCCCGCGCCCTGTCGCTTTCGATAAAAATTCCGTTTCTGTCAAAATATATATAACTGTCCAGATAAGGAATGCATCCTACCGCTTTTTTCTCCCTGACGCTGATCACGATTGTATTTCTGTCCGTCCTGCTGACTGTAAAACCTTCTACATATGGAAGGTCTCCGGCGTTTTCCCTTGAATAAAGAAGGGGGGCCAGTATGGAGTTTGAAGCCATCGGCCCCCGCAGGATCATTTCTTTTATTTCGTCTTCTGTATAATGCCCGCTGCCCATGACTTCCACCTTTTCCACATGAAAATAGGTAAAGAAAAAAACAGCGCCGCCAAGAATTCCCGCTGCCGCCACGCCTGCGATTATCTTTTTCTGCTTTTCCGTGAGCTTTATTTTTTTCCTGTATTTGGATGTTCTCATATCATGTCGTTCCTGTATCTTCTATTATACCGCCCAGCGCGGCAAAATCCCTGCATATATGTTCATAGCCGCGCCGGACAAAAGAATAGCCTTTGATAACCGTACTCCCCTGCGCGGCCAGAGCGGCCAGTATCAGAGCAGCCCCTCCTCTCAGTTCCTCGGCCTTAACCTCACAGCCGGAAAGAGAAGCGTTTCCTCTGATCCAGGCGTCGCGTCCCGATACCGCGACAGACGCGCCCATTTTATTTAACTCTCCGGCAAGCTTGAACCGGTCTTCAAATATATTTTCCCGTATATGGCTTTCCCCGGGGATCGTTGCCAGCACCGCCATAAGAGGCGACTGCAGATCTGTGGGAAAACCCGGGTATTCTTCTGTTTCCAGAAATGGAAGCGGAAAGCGTACCCCGCTTCCATCAGCTATTAGTTTACCACTCTTCCCTTCATATTGTCCACCTATTTTCCGATATACCTGAAGGAAAGCGTCCAGCTCTCCCTCAGGAGGATTCTCAATGACGATTTTTCCTCTTGTGGCCGCCGCCGCGCAGAGATATGTTCCTGCGGCGATTCTGTCCGCCGGGACCTTCATATCTCCGCCGGACAGCGTTTCCACGCCCTGGATGCGGATTTCCCTGCTTCCCTCCCCCTGGATCTTTGCCCCCATTTTCTTCAGATAGCGGCACAGCCAGACAATCTCCGGCTCGCAGGCGCAGCGGCAGAGGACAGTTTCCCCCTCTGCCAGAACGGCGGCCAGGATTCCCTGCTCTGTAGCTCCCACACTGCTTTTCGGAAACAGGATTTCTGTTCCTGCAAGGCGGGGGCAGACAGCAGATATATATCCTTCTCCGTCCGCAATGGACGCCCCCATTTTTTTCAGTACATACAGGTGCAGATCGATGGGCCTTCTGCCGATCACACAGCCGCCCGGATATCCCATAAGCCCCTTCCTGTTTCTTCCCAGCATAGCTCCAAGAAGAATCACCGATGAACGCATCTTTCCCGTTTTATCCCCGGGCACTTCCGTCCTGTCTGCCCCGGCGCAGTCCAGGTACAGATCGTTTCCCCTCCACCATGTCGAAGCCCCAAGCTCTTTCAGGATTTCTTCCATGCAGTATACATCTGCGATTTTGGGGCATCCTCTCAGTACGCTGACGCCCCGGTGAAGCAAAGACGCCGCCATCATGGGCAGCGCCGCATTTTTGGATCCCTGCACAGACACACTCCCCCGCAGCGGTTTTCCTCCTGTGACCCGAATTTCGTCCATGCTGTTCACTCCCAAAGGGGCTCTTACATTTATCATATGCGTTTCTTTATTTCCTGTGACTGCTGACGCTTAATGCCAGCCCCATTTCCGCAAGAAGGAATACCACCGACGTTCCTCCGTAACTGATAAAAGGCAGGGTTATTCCCGTATTCGGTATGGTATTTGTCACCACTGAAATGTTCAGGATTACCTGAACAGCCATATGTCCCATAATTCCAGCGCTTACCAGGGCTCCTTCCAGATCACGCGAGTGCATGGCAATCACGCACAGTCTCCACATGAGAAGACCAAAGATAAAAATCAGTATTCCGGCTCCCGCAAGTCCCAGTTCCTCGCAGATAATAGAAAAGATCATATCATTCTGGGCCTCCGGCACAAACCCCAGCTTCTGCAGGCTGCTCCCAAGCCCCCGGCCGAAAAGCCCGCCGCTGCCAATCGCGTAAAGGCCCTGGATCGTCTGGAAACCTTTTTCATACTTTTCCGGATTCCTCCAGATAGCCAGCCGCTCCAGACGGTAGCTTTCCGCCGTCAGAAATACGGCTACGAAAGCGGCCCCGGCCGCCCCCATCCCCACAAAGGGAAGATATCTGGGATTAGAGACAAAAATCAGAAGAACTCCGATCCCCAGAATAATAATAGCGGTACTGAGGTTATTGGAGCCTACCAGCCCCACGATGGGAAGAAGCGTCAGCATGGTCCTCGACATAAACCATATCCCGGAGGTACTGCTTTTTGTCCTCCCGATCTGCCATGCCAGAAAAAGGATCACCGCCACTTTCGCGAATTCCGACGGCTGAAAAGACAGGGGCCCCAGATCCAGCCATCTTTTTGATCCATTGATCTCTCTGCCTACCAGAAGAACAAGAGTGGAAAAAATCATGGAGGCAAGATAAGCCGCCGGGGCAGTTCTCACAAACAGATGATAATCGATTCTGGACACCGCGTACATGGCGGCCAGTCCAAGAGCCGTAGCAAACAACTGTTTTTTGAAATAATAAGCCGGATCATGAAAACGCACCCTTCCGTTGTAGGAGCTTGCGCTGAAAAGAATCGCCAGCCCGAATACCGCCAGCAGCAGAACCAGCGTCAGAAGAGCCAGATCCACTTTGCCGGTATTGTTCTTTCTGCCTTTCTCCATTGTCCGCCTCCCGGCACTATGTTATTCATTCATATGAGGGAACCTGACGGAAATATGCATGCCCGTTTTTTACAGAAAGACGTTTTCTGCAGGATCAAAAAAAGGTTCATAACCTGTCCCCGTTTCGGCTCTGACAGATTTTGAACCTTTTCTTTTCCTGCCTGCAGCCGCCGGCAGATCTGTTATTTCAGATTTCTTACATATTCCTTAAACATATCTCCCCGCTGCTCGTAATTGTCAAACTGTCCCCAGCTTGCGCAGGCGGGCGAAAGAAGCACCGCGTCCCCCGGATTTGCCTTTTCGGCGCAGACCTTCACCGCCTCTTCCAGATCCCCGCAGAGTATGCAGGGGCAGACGCCCAGGCGCTCTGCAGCGTCGCGGATCTTTTCTTTTGTCTGTCCGATCAGCACCAGATAACGCACCTTTCCGTCAAAAGAATTCAGCCATTCGTCATAGCTTGAGCCCTTGTCATACCCTCCTCCGATCAGAAGCGTAGGACGGTTCATGGCCTGGATCCCCTTGATAGCCGCGTCGGGGTTTGTCCCTTTGGAATCGTTATAATAAACCACGCCGTTTTTCTCTGTCACATACTCGATACGGTGTTCCACAGCCGTAAATTCGCAGATGCTTCTTCGGATATTCTCTATGGACACTCCCGCATAATACGCCATTGCCACCGCAGCCATCACATTCTCAAAATTATGCTTTCCAAGAAGTTTCAGTTCGCCGGTGCGGACGACGGAAATCTCCTCCCTGTCCGTTTTCAGGATGATCTGATCTCCATCCAGATAAATTCCCTCTTCCAGTTTTCTTTCACTGGAAAAATATACGGTTTTCGGCACGATATGCTTTCCAAATTCCCGGAGGACTTCGTCCTCATAATTCAGGATACAGTAATTTTCCGGCTTCTGATTCTTCACGATCAGTTCTTTGACCCGGATATATTCTTCCATGGTATGGTGGCGGTTCAGATGATCCTCAGTTATATTAAGGATCGCGCTGACCTCCGGAGCAAATTCTTCGATGGTTTCCAACTGAAAGCTGCTGATCTCCGCCACTGTTATGGAGTTTTCCTTCATCTCCAACGCTTTGGAAGTATAGGGTGTGCCGATATTGCCCACCACAAACACCGAGTCCTCCGCGTCGCTCATGATCTTTCCAAGAAGAGCGGTGGTCGTGGTCTTGCCGTTGGTTCCGGTGATCGCCAGCACCCTTCCCTTTCCGATCCGATAGGCCAGTTCCACCTCGCCCCACACGGGGAGTCCCTGCTCATAAAAACTTTTTACCAGAGGAAGATCCGTAGGCACTCCCGGGCTTAAAACCACGAGATCAAGGCTTTTCTGTACGTCCCCGGGAAGCTCCCCGGCATAAATCTCCATCTCTTTTACATGCTCTGTTTTATGTAGCACAGCTTCTTTATCAATCTCCGCATTGCCGTCGTATATCAGAGGACAGGCTCCTACCTGTCCCAGAAGATCCGCCGCTCCGATCCCGCTCTTTCCGGAACCGAACACAAGAACCTTTTTCCCTGACAGATTCATATTTCCTCCTTATCGCCATGACGATTCTTCGCAGGATACCCGCTCCGGGTCCGCCCGCCATGAAGTTTGTTTTCTTTTACAGTGCAAGCAGCGCGATCAGACACATCACTGCTGTAATTACGGAAAATACCGCAACTACCCGCGTCTCCGACCAGCCGCACAGTTCAAAATGATGATGGATCGGCGCCATTTTAAATATCCTTTTGCCGTGGGTAGCCTTAAAATAGCTTACCTGGATTATAACGGAAAGCACCTCCACCAGATAGATAAGGCCTACCAGAAGGATGAACAGCGGCATTTCCATCACATAGGCCGTTCCTGCCACAAATCCTCCCAGAGCAAGGGATCCCGTATCTCCCATGAAAATCTTGGCAGGATATACGTTGAACAGAAGAAAGCCCATCAGCCCTCCTACAACGGCTCCCGTCATGGGCTCTACTCCGCCCTGAACGCCTATGGAAACAACCGTAAAAAATACCGCCACAATCAAAGTCACGCTGGCCGCCAGACCATCCAGACCGTCCGTAAAGTTTACCCCATTTACAGTGCCGATCACCGCAAAAAATAATACCGGGATCGCCAGCCAGCCCATGTTCAGATAATGATCCGGCCAGAACGGAATCCGCATGGACAGGGAAATGTCCGTATAGTGGATAAGATAATAAGCAAAAATGCCCGTCACCACGATCTGCAGAAGAAATTTCTGCCAGGGAAGCAGCCCGTCGGAACGTCTGAGGACCACCTTAAGGTAATCGTCAAGGAAACCGATAATGCCAAATCCAAGGGTCAGAAACAGCACGGGGATCACCTTCGGATAATCCTTCACATAGAACAGCGCCGTCACTACCGCTGCGATCAGAAAAATGATTCCTCCCATTGTGGGGGTTCCGGCTTTTTTCAGATGAGACTGCACGCCTTCCACCCGTTCTGTCTGCCCCATCTTGAGTTTTCTCAGAAAGGGGATGATCACAGGGCCCAGAATAACGCTGATCCCAAAAGAGATCAGCACCGGAATTACAACTTGAAAATCCATCCTCACACCTCTTATTTATTCTTTCGTTTTTTATACTGTTTTAGTATAAAGCTTTTCCATGGATTTATCAACCCTAAGCAAATGTTCCTGAAAATTTCAGATAACGGTTAGGTGTAAACTGTAAAAACCGTTCCGCTTTTCATCCGGCGTCTTCCCCGGCGTCCGTTTCCTTTTCTATCCCGAGATAGGGAAGAACGTTTTCAAAAATACTCCTTACTACCGGCGCCGCGATAGTTCCTCCATAATACACGCCCTGGGGATCGTGAATGATACACAGCGCCAGGACCTGCGGATCATCAGCAGGGGCAAAGCCGAGAAAAGAAGAAATATAACGGTTGGCGCTTCTGGGAAGCGTCTGGGAAGTAGCTGTTTTCCCTCCTATGGAATATCCCTCGATACCGGCGTTTTTCCCCGAACCCTCCGCGACTACTTTTTCCAGAATATAGCGCACTGTTTCCGAGGTTTTCTCTGAAACGATCTCTGTTTCCACCGGGTATTCAAGTTTTTTCACATAGCTTCCGTCTGAGGTTTCCACAGATACGCCGAAATGAGGCGTAATCCGGTTCCCGCCGTTGATAAGGGAGCTTACGGTGGCGGCAAGCTGGATGGGCGTGATCTGAAAAGACTGTCCGAAAGCTACGGTGGCCAGTTCCACATTTCCCATATTCTCTTTTTTGTGCATAATAGTTCCCGCTTCTCCCGGAAGATCCACTCCTGTTTTTTTCATCAGGCCAAACTGTGTGAAATATTTATAATACCGGTCCACGCCAAGTCTTAGCCCCACTTCAATAAACACCGGATTGCAGGAATTTTCCGCTCCTTCCACAAAGGTCTGCGATCCGTGTCCCCGTCTGTTGGCGCAGTGGATACGCCGGTCGTCTACCAGCTTGTATCCGGGGCAGTAAAAGGTATCGTCAGGGGAAACGACT
Source organism: Candidatus Blautia intestinavium (assembly GCA_019113745.1). GTDB lineage: Bacteria > Bacillota > Clostridia > Lachnospirales > Lachnospiraceae > Blautia_A > Blautia_A intestinavium. The sequence continues at coordinate 43,805 of DXGV01000016.1, read as the reverse complement.
CCTTCCTCCAGCCCGGCAGACATTGTGACGATCTTAAAAGTAGAACCAGGTTCATAGGTATCGTTCAGACAGGGATTCCTCCACATCTGGTTCAGGAGATCCTGCTCTTCTTCCTGGTCAAGCCCGGATACGTCCTCTCCGGTGTTCAGAGTAAAGGGATCGTTCAGGTCGAACTCCGGAACGTTTACACATGCATAGATTTCCCCGTTCTGTGGATTCATAAGCAGGATCGACACCCTCTCCGCCTGTTTTTCTTCCATAACCTTCATCGCCGCCTGCTGCGCATATTTCTGGATATTAACGTCCAAACTGACTCTCAGATTGTCCCCGGAAACCGGTTCTACCCTGCTTTCTCCGATCTCATCGATCTCAATCCCCCTGGCGTCCGTAGTCGTCAGGATTTTTCCCGGGGCGCCGCTTAGGATTTCCTCATACTCTACCTCAAGCCCGATAATCCCCTGATTATCTCCTCCGGTAAATCCCAGCACTCTGGAAGCCAGAGATCCGTAAGGATAATATCTCCTGTAATCTTCGTCAACCTTTATTCCTTTCAGTCCGGCTTCTCTGATGGCGTCTCCTGTTTCTTTTTCCACGTTTGTCCTGATCCTCTCTATAGAAGATACTTTTTCCACCTTTTTTTGCACGCTCTCCTCTTCCAGACCAAGTTTCTCTGTCAAAAGACTGATCACCTTCTCCGGCTCCTCTATCTGGCTGTGGATCACCGAAATCGTACAGACAGTTTTATTGGCTGCCAGAACTTTTCCTTTTGCGTCCAGGATCTCCCCTCTGGCCGCCTTTATATCCCGTTCCCTTTCATGGAGATCCTCTGCCTTTTCGTAATAATAATCGGAACGGAATCCCATCAGATAGACCAGACGGCCGAACAGCCCTGCCAGCATGGCCGAGCAGCAGAGAAATATCACCCAAATCTTCTTTTTGTGAAATGTTTTATTTTTTTTCATCAAAAAAGCCCCGGAAGAAATATCATAAATAATATATGACATTTCTTCCGGGACTATACTTTTCCCGGGAACCACCGGAAGTTCTATTCCAGCCCGGCTTCCTCGTTGGTAAGCCCCTCGCTTTCCATATCGTTTCCGATTATAGGATCTTCATCGTTCTCCGGCGGCTCCGGAGCGTCGGGGTTGGATACAGAATCCTCGGACATACTGTTTCCGGAATCCTGGACCGCAGTATCGCCGCCCTCCTCCTCAAGAGCCTCCAGATTTTCGGACATCACATATTCGCCGTTGTCGTTTAATATATGTTCGCCGTCGTCATTCAGAAGATAACCTTTTTCGTCAATCCGGTTGCCTTCCATATCGATCAGGTTTCCTTCCGCGTCTACCAGGTTTCCGGCTTCATCCACATTGCTTCCGGAGACGTCCTCCAGCACTCCGTCAAAGCCTTCCCACAATTCTGTTTCAGGAATAACTCCATCTTCCGCCTCATCCGGTTCAATGTTAAGATACGGAAGAAGTTCCGAAAGAATTCCCTGCGCGATATACTGAGGATATTTACTGTCCGCCTGCTCCTCCGCATTCGGCTCGTCTATTACCACATAGATCACTACCTGGGGTTCGTCTACAGGAGCAAATCCGATAAAGGATACCAGATATTTCCCGTTTCCTCTCGGCAGCTTTTCCGCCGTACCTGTTTTTCCGCCCGAGCTGTAGCCCTGTACCTTGGAATGGGCGCTGGTACCTTCCAGAACGCTGGCTTCCATGTAAGAACGGATATCCGCGGAAATATCTGACGAGATTGTCTGTTTGAGAAGCACCGGCTCAATCGTTCTGACAGTATTTCCGTTGTTGTCCTGAATTTCAGTTGCCAGATGAGGCTGGTAATAATACCCGCCGTTGATCACGGAACACATTGCGTTGATTTCCTGGAGCATGGTACAGGTATAACCCTGTCCGAAGGCGGAGCAGGCCAGCTCCGTTTCTCCCATGGTATCCAGCGTATGGATAATACCGGTACCCTCATTCGGAAGGTCAATGCCTGTCCGTGTACCGAAGTTAAAAAGACTCTGGCTTTTAATAAACTGCTCTGCTCCCATTTTCGCCGCGATCTGCATCATTCCGTCGTTGCAGGAGTTTGCGATCACTTCCCGCAGCGTCTGCGTTCCGTGAGCGTTTGGCCAGACCGCACATTTGATATAGGTGTCTCCGTTTGCTCCAAACGACTCTCCGCCGTCGCAGTCCAGAGTGTCCGTGTCTGAAATTGCTCCCTTTTCCAGAGCGCCTGCCATTACGATAGGCTTCACAACCGACCCGGGTTCATAGGCGTCTGTCACGCAGAAATTGCCCCACATGGCGTTCAGCGCGTCTACTGTTTCCGCGTCGTTCATCGCCTTGATTTCTTCTTCCGAATATACATCCGACATGTCCCGGGGTTCGTTTAAGTCATAGCGGTCTCCCCCATCCATGGCAAGAATTTCGCCTGTATTGGGATCCTCCACGATGACGCCGATGTTCTTTGCCCCCATGCGCTTTTTGAATCCATTGACATATTTTTCTACAATCTGCTGTACGCCTACGTCCAGGGACAATACGACGTTCTGCCCGTCCGTCGGCTCAATGATCGTCTGTTCCACATTGGAATTGCTGCTGACGTACCCGTACTGGCGGCCGTCTGTCCCCATCAGCGTACTGTTGTAGTAGCTTTCAATTCCCACATCGGCAACGTCTCTTGACAGAGTAAAACCTATGGTATCGCATGCAAGATCGTTAAAAGGATAGGTCCTCAGATAATCCTCCTCAAACCATACGCCTTTTACCTTTTCCCGTTCCGCTTTTTCCGATTCGGAAAGCGCGCTGTCTTCCGTTACGGTAATGTAATCTTCAAAGGCTTTCTTTTCATCCATGGAAAGCTCTTTTTTCAGGATCTGATACTGGCTGTTTTTCGTATCGCTGTCAGTCAGCCGTGAGCGGATATCCTGCTCGTCCAGTCCCAGAACCGTTGTCAGCGCCCGGATAGTCGGCTCTACATATTCCACGTCGGAATTGACTGTTTTGCAGTCCAGGATAACGTTGTATACCTTATTGCTGGTGGCAAGAAGATTTCCGTTCCGGTCGTATATATTGCCTCTCTTGGCAGGTATAATATTATTTTCATAGGACTGCTGGGCCTGCGTAAGCACCTGCCTTGTATATTTGCTTCCGCTTGTAGCATTGATATAAGTAATTCTTGCCAGCAAACAAACTAAAGCTAGCAGCACCACTCCAAATAGTCCTACTAGCTTCCCTCTCATCTGATGATTCAATTTTCTGACGGGCTTCCGCCTGTTCCTTCTGCCGGTACTGCTCAAACTCTCACCTCCTGTTTTCCGGGATATCCTGATACTGTCTTACATAACTGTTGTTCGACATAGTATATGTCTTTTTCTGTTCGTCAGTGGGATAATTCATGCCCAGCCGTCCAATGGCGATCTTTTTTATTTTATTAAGATCCACATTGGATGTTACCTGACTGTAATAGGCGTCATTATCTTCTTTCAGTTCAGAATACTCCGCTTCAAGAGCAGCCACATCTTTGATCTTACCTGTGATATCGGATTTGAGCTGCAGATAATTCACTGTAAAAAACAGAATCGCAACGCACACCGCTGTGAGAAAAACCACAAACCCTCTTCCCATGCTTTTCGCTTTCTGACGGTTTCTGATCGTTTCTCTGCTTACCTGTCTCACCCGCCGTTCCGACTGCGAAGCAGGCCTTGATACGGTCCTGGTCCTTCCTGCTCTGCGCCCCGGTGATGAGGAGCGCTGTCTGGAGGGCATTTCCTGAATTTTTCTGACCGCATTTCCATCTATATATGTTCCACGGGCGTTTCTGGCATTGGTCCGGCTTCTTCTGGATGCTACCGCTCTGTTTGTCCTGTCCATCTTTTATATCACAAACTCCCTTTAAATCAATGAAATACAAGAGGCCGGCTGTTGCCGCCTCATATTCTACCATACTTTCAGCAGCGCCGCTCAAAAATACGGAGCTTTGCGCTTTTCGAACGCGGGTTCTCCTCCTGCTCTGCCTTTCCCGGCAGGACCGGTTTCCTTGTAATGACTTTTCCTTTTGATTTTTTCCCGCATACGCATACGGGAAAGTCCGGCGGACAGGTACAGGGATTTTCGTTTTTGCGGAAAATCGTCTTTACAATTCTGTCCTCCAGAGAGTGAAAAGTGATCACGCAGATACGTCCTCCGTCTCCCAGAATGTCGATCATCCCATCCAGGGAATCTCTCAGTACGTCAAGCTCGCGGTTCAGTTCGATCCGGACGGCCTGAAAAGTCCTTTTGGCCGGATGTCCTCCCGCCGCCTGTATTTTCATAGGTATAGCGCGGCGGATAATCTCCGTCAGCTCTCCCGTAGTACGGATCGGAGCTTTCTGTCTTGCCGCCACGATATGTTTGGCAATATTTTTTGCAAATTTATCTTCTCCGTAATCACGTATGATCCGGTACAGTTCTTTTTCATCGTAGCCGTTGATGATGTCCGCCGCTGTGCGGCTCTGCCGTTGATCCATCCGCATGTCCAGAGGCGCGTCCGTTCTGTAAGTAAAGCCGCGCTCCTCATTGTCAAGCTGATACGAAGAAACTCCAAGATCCAGCAGAATACCGTCCACCCGGTCAATCCCAAGGCGTTTCAGTTCACTTACCATGTAACAATAATTGCTGCGAATGATCGTCACCCGGTCACCATAGCCAGCCAACCTTTCACTCGCAGCAACTATTGCATCTTGGTCCTGATCTATGCCAATAAATCTCCCCTTGGCAGAAAGTCTTTTGCATACCTCGGCGGCATGCCCTGCACCTCCCAGAGTTCCATCCACGTAGATCCCGTCGGGTTTTACCCTTAAACCCTCAATGGTTTCTTCCAGTAATACAGATTTGTGTTTAAATTCCATATCCGTCTCCTGTTGGATTTCCTTCCAGCGTAACTCTCAGATGACGATACCCATTTCCTGCATTCCCTCTGCAATGCTGTCCATATCGTCATAATTGCAGTTCTCGCTCCACTTTTCTTTGCTCCAGACCTCAATTCTGTTAAGATTTCCGGTCAGAACCACATCCTTTTCAAGACCAGCAAATTCTCTCAGTGTCTGAGGCACGAGAATTCTCCCCTGCTTGTCCAGTTCACAGGTTGCAGCCCCCGCAACAAAAAAACGTGAGAAGGTTCTTGCGTTTTTATTTGTAAGTGGTAAGGCTCTGAGTTTTTCTTCAAAGGCTTCCCATTCATTCATAGGATAGATAGAAAGACAACCATCCAGTCCCTTAGTCAGAACGAACTCTTCTCCCAATTGTTCTCTGAACTTGGAAGGGATAATCAGACGCCCCTTCGCGTCGATCGTGTGATTGTATTCTCCCATGAACATGTTACTCACCTACTCTCGCAAAGTGCGATTCTCCCCTTCGCACTTTCCGGCGGAGATGGATTGTGTTTCCACATTCCCTCCATTCACCACCACTATTCACCACTTTCTACCACTTATGAACTCATTCTACCCCATTTATGTTGAAATTACAAGTAGGAATCTCAGTTTTTTTCGGATCGTCCGGCGGACTTTTGCTGGCTGCATCTGTACTGTAACTGCAGGAAGGCCCTCTGTTTCCAGAGAGCCTTCTGTTTTATTCAAACTGTATTTGATTCATCATCTCGTCGAGCTGCCGGCTGATCTTCAGGCATTTTCCCAGGTTCTGGTTCTTCCCCGCCATCCGGTTCAGCTTCTTTCGCGTTCTCTCGATCCGGCGGTACAGGCGCCGTTTCTTCTTCTGTTTCCACCACATGGTTTTCTGTATCCGGCGGGCAGTCCTTTGTATCCTCTCCGGTATCTCCGCCATTTTCAGGAATCTCTTCACAGGTTTCTTCAGCCTCCTTATTTTCTTCTGAAGGCTGGTTGTGTTCCTGCGAATTTTCCCCATCCACAGGCTGATTTTCCTCACCGTCTCCGGAATCTGCTCCTGTATTATCCGGAAGCTCTTCCCTGCTTTTCTCAGATCCTGAAGCTTCTTCCACATTTTCTTTGTCTTCCGCCGCGTTTTCCGTGTTCCAGAATTCTCCGGCCACATTTTCATAGCCCTGTATATCGTTATAATTAAGGGTTGCTTTTTCTTCTGCCGCATACCGCTCCTCTCTCCTGCGTCTCCGCGCCGCTTCGCGCTTTTTCCACAGAACCCGCCGCACCGTCGCCGATACGCCGCAGACTATGAACAAAAACGCGCATACCGGCAGAAACGCCGGGAAATCTGTTCCGGGAATTTTCAAAGCATCCGTGCGCAGCCACTCTATCCCAACTCCGCCAAGACTGACTCCTGCAAGATATCTCAGGAAAACTTCTCCCTGATAGGTCTTTCTCCTGGTGTAGAAAAGAAGCACCAGAAACAAAAGCAGGCACCAGAGGCTTTCATAAAGAAACAGCGGATGCACCTGGATATAGGAGACGTCCCCCACCGTAACCAGATGCTCTTCTATCGCGTCTGTTATCTGGCCCGGGCGGACTACATCCAGAGGAATCTGCATGGCGAAAAGGCTGTCTGTATAGCCGCCAAAAGATTCCCTGTTGAAAAAATTCCCCCATATGCCTATTATCTGCGTAATAAGAAGTCCTATACTGGCAGTATCTGCCATTCTCTGGAACGACACCTTTCTGATCCGGCAGTACAGAGCAGCCAGAAGAGCTCCTCCCAGTATTCCGCCGTACAGGGACATACCGCCGTTTCTGATGTCGCAGATTTCTGCAGCCGTCTGTCCGCTGAAAAGATTCCAGTTGAACAGCACATAAAAAGCGCGGGCTCCAATAAGCCCTCCCAGCATAGCGGGGATCATCATTTCCAGATACAGATTCTGGTTTTCATTCTGCACCTTTGCCTGATGCAGTACATAGATCAGCCCCAGAAACATTCCCGCTGCAATAAGCAGTCCATATATGGTGATCTCAAAGCCGAAAACAGAAACTGATCTGCCTACATACCCAAAGTATATCTGTAAATTTGGAAAGCGAATCGACATATCCATAAAAGCACCTTCATCATACGTTGAAACGGAACAGGATCACGTCTCCATCCTGCACCACATACTCTTTTCCTTCCATCCTTACAAGTCCTTTTTCTCTTGCGCCGGCATAGGAACCGCAGTCCAGAAGATCCCGGTAATTTACTACCTCCGCTTTGATGAATCCGCGTTCAAAATCTGTATGGATCTTTCCGGCGGCCTGAGGCGCTTTTGTTCCGATCTTGATCGTCCATGCCCGGGTTTCGTCCTCGCCTGCGGTGAGAAAACTCATCAGTCCCAGAAGACGGTAGCTTGCCCGCACCAGTTTTTCCAGCCCGGATTCCTTCAGTCCCAGATCCTCCAGGAACATCTTCTTCTCATCGTCGTCAAGCTCTGATATTTCTTCCTCGATCTCGGCGCAGATGACAAAGACTTCGCTTTTCTGCTCCGCGGCGTATTCCTTCACCGCCTGCACGTGGGGATTGGAGGCCCCGTCGTCCGCCAGCTCGTCCTCCGCCACGTTGGCGGCGTAGATCACAGGTTTCCAGGTGAGAAGATTGTAAGTGGACATCCAGCCTTCCTCGTCCTCATTCTCCAGTTCAAGAGTGATCGCCATCTTGCCGTCCTCCAGATGCGCTTTTATCTTCTGAAGAAAATCCAGCTCTTTCGCGGCCTCTTTATCCATTCTGGCCGTTTTCGTCACTTTCGCGATCCTTCTCTCAAGGATTTCCAGATCTGAGAAAACAAGCTCCAGATTGATGGTTTCTATATCTCTGAGAGGATCGATGCTGCCGTCTACATGGATCACATTGGGATCCTCAAAGCAGCGGACCACATGTACAATAGCGTCTACTTCTCTGATATTGGCAAGGAACTGATTTCCCAGCCCTTCCCCCTTGGACGCGCCTTTTACAAGTCCGGCGATATCCACAAATTCGATCACCGCCGGCGTTACCTTTTTGGAATGATAAAAATCTCCCAGAAGCTTCAGTCTCTCATCCGGCACTGTAACCACGCCCACATTGGGATCGATGGTACAGAAGGGATAATTTGCCGACTCGGCTCCCGCCTTTGTCAAAGAATTGAACAATGTACTTTTTCCAACGTTCGGAAGTCCGACGATTCCTAATTTCATATCTATCTTTACCTGTCCAGAAAGCCCCCGTTTTACGGGCCTTCTGCCTTTCTCTTTATTTTCAGTGTTTTTCAGATCTTTTTTATATTCTCATATTTCAGCTTCTTCCGGAAGAAGCCATAATACAGTGAACTATATTATAACACTCCATAGCGTCAGTGTACAAGGGGCAATACGCTTTCAACCGCGTAATTTCAGCGTTTTTCTGCATTATCCCCCGGTCAGCCTGCGCCCTGTCTTTTCCTGCGGATCCTATACGCTCAGTCCCTCGTCATCAGCATCAGGAGAATACCTTCGTCATATACAATCTCGGCTTTGTCCTCTTTAATTTCATTGCTCACTGTAAGCCCGCAGTCCTCCGCCCGGAGACAGTGCTTTCTCAGGGGGTATTTAAACCCTGTCAGCGTCAGTCCATGTACGCTTCCCCCTATAGGAAAGAAAGAAACATAGGAGCCGAACTGCTCTGCCTTTTTTAGCACTGTGCCGCTTTTTATCAAAGCCGCATAATTGTTGGGATCCGCAAGAATCACCTTTACTCCCCGCTTCCATCCCAGCAGAAGCAGCTCCAGGTTTGCCAGGAGATGGTCGATCCGGCTTCCTGTAGCTCCAAGCATGACGATTTCATCCGCTCCCCGGTCTATAGTGTAATTCAGGGCGTGCTGCGTATCTGAATCATCTTTTTCCGGCATCAGTCTGACGACTTCCGTTCCGGAAAGAGCGTCCAGGTAGGCAAGCCCCTGTCTGGACAGACTGTCAAAATCTCCCACCGCCACATCCGGAACCAGTCCCGTCTCCATGAAGAACTCCAGTCCTTTATCTGCAGCGACAGTAAAAAAATCACCTGTTCTGTATTTTTTCAAAAAATCGAGGGCAAAATCTTTTTGGATATTGCCCCCGCTTACGATAACTGCTTTTTTCATGTTGTGCCTCACTCAAGTGTGCCGATAATTTCCTTCATTTTTCTGTTGATCTTTTTCACGTTGCCGGCAAGATCGCCGTTGAATACATAAGAGCCTGCAACCAGAAGATTTGCTCCGGCCTTTATCACTGTTTCGATGGTAGAATCGTTGATTCCCCCATCTACCTGAATATCCACATCAAGCTCTTCCTTCTCGATCAGTTCGCGAAGTTCCTGGATCTTTTCCGTGCATTCTTCTATATATTTCTGACCGCCGAATCCCGGCTGCACCGTCATCACCAGCACCATATCCACATCTTCCAGAAGATGGCTGATATCGTTTACCGGGGTGGCCGGTTTAATGGAAACTCCCGCTTTTACTCCCGCGTCGTGAATCTGCTCGATAGCGCGTTCCAGATCCTCGCATGCCTCCGCATGGACTGTGATGGAATCCGCACCGCAGTCTGCAAAATCCTGAATATAGCGTTCCGGAGCTGACACCATCAGATGCACGTCAAAAAACATTTTTGATTCTTTTCTGATAGACCGGATCACCGGCATCCCAAAAGAAATGCTTGGGACAAAATCGCCGTCCATCACGTCGATATGAAGCCATTCGACTCCTTCTTTTTCCAGAATCTTTATCTGCTCCCCAAGGCGGTTAAAATCCGCTGACAAAATTGAGGGACACAACTGATATTCCATTTAGTATCTCCTTTTCTCTTTTAATTCTTCATATAAGCTGAGATAATTTTCGTATCGCAACCTGCTGATCTCTCCCTGCTCCAGCGCCTGTTTTACTCTGCAGTCAGGTTCATGGATATGAACGCAGCCCTGAAACCTGCATCCATCCTCAAATTTCCGGAACTCGGGAAAATAATTTTTAAGTTCGCTCTGATCCATTCCCGTCAGATACAGAGAAGAAAATCCCGGAGTGTCCATAAGGTATGTGTTTTCCCCTGCCGGGATCACCTGCGAATGGCGTGTTGTATGACGCCCTCTTTTCAGCTTTCGGCTGATCTCCCCCGTCTCCATTTTCACCTGAGGCTGGAGAAGGTTTGTCAGGGACGACTTTCCCACGCCGGAGGGACCGGCCACAACTGTCATTTTACCCTTCAGGATATCCCTGATATTCTCTATTCCCTCTTCCGCCTTCGCGCTGGAGAGGATTACCGGATATCCGCATTCACGGTAAATTTTTGCTAAGGACTGCGCTTTTTCCTCTTCTGCCAGATCCTTCTTATTAAAACAGATCACCGAAGGGATCCCCGCCTGCTCCATCATGATCAGGAATCTGTCCAGAAGCAGAAAATTGGGGCTGGGATCTTCCATGGCAAAGATTACAAACGCCTGATCCACATTCGCAACCGCCGGACGGAGAAGCACGTTTCGTCTTGGCAGGATTTTTACAAGATTCCCCTCTTTTTCCTGAGGGTTTAAAATATGGATCTCCACATCGTCTCCTACAAGCGGTTTCTGGTTATCCTTGCGGAAAATCCCCTTTGCCTTACATTCATAGACTATGCCGTCTTCTCCGCAGACATAGTAAAATCCGGCAATCCCTTTTATGATCTTTCCTGTCATAGATTACTCTGCCTTTTCAAAAGTCAGGGGATAGGAACCAAGCTGCTGGAAGCTTCCGTCTATCAGTTCGTACACATATAAGGTTCCCTGGCTGACGCCTGGCATTCCGGTAATGTCCAACTGATACGGGAATTCAAGTGCCTGCCCGTCCACAATATTGGTGGACTCTGTTTCTCCGTTGGATTCCTGAACCAGCTCCAGACGAAGAGCTCCGCCCTGGTATCCCTGAGGCGTATTCAGCGTCTGGGTACATTTCCAGATCTCGCCATTTGCAGCCGCTGTATTGTTCTGCTGGGCAGTGCCGGTGTTTTCTGTTCCCGCGCTTTCTTCTGTGGTTCCGGGCGCCTGATCCCCGCTGCTGACTGTAATGCTGATGGGTTCGTCAGGATCTGCCGAAGAATAGGCTTCCAGGCTCTGAGAGATTACCTCTCCTGCCGGAACTTCTGAGTTCTGCTCTTCTACCACTTCGATATCCGTCCATTTTCCCAGAGTAGTCAGCGCGTCATCTTCCGACATTCCCACAACGCTGGGTACCTCTGCGCTGCCGCCGAAGTCAAGTCCGCGGCTGACTGTCAGCGTTACTGAGTCTCCTGCGTTCACGGTACTTCCCGTATCCGGCGTAACCGCGATCACATATCCGGGCGACACAACAGGATTTCCGCTGCCGTCATCCTCGCTGTACTCTTTCTGCACATTTACAGTAAGTCCCTGATCTTCCAGCGTGTGCTGTACCTCGATCGCGGGCTGGCCCTCTACATTGGGGATTGTGATCTCTTCCTCTCCGGCGCTGATATAATATTTAAGCGTCGTATACGCCTCCACCATAGTACCTGCCGGGATATCCTGAGAAGAAATTCTTCCCTTTTCCTGTGTGGAAGGCTCTTCTCCGATCATCTGTGTTCCCAGGTTCACTTCCTCTACAAGCTCTTTTGCTTCCTCTTCCGTCTTTCCAACCAGATCCGGCACCTGAACCAGGCCGCTGTCGTCTGTTTCCGACTGCTGGGCGCTGTTATTTTCATTACCGGAATCTGTTCCAAGAAGCCCGGCGGCTCTCACTATGAAGAAAATAACGGCGATCAGAAGTACGGCTCCTGCCAGGAAGCCTGCGATAGTCACCGCCCTGCTTACGGTTCTTCTTTTCTGATTACGGGCTTTTTTCTGAAGATTGCGGCGGCGTTCATATTCATCATCGTCGCCGTCGTCATAATCTGTATCGTAATCCTCCTCTTCCTCAAGGGGAGCCGCTTCCGTTCTTCTGGAACTGTTCCTGGATTTCGGAGTATGCTTGATCTCGCCCAGTTCTTCATCAGAGATCACAACTGTTTTTGCGTCATTATCCACATCGGACAGCTTCACAAAATCGCCCTGAGGATCGATCAGCGAATGCTTCAGATCCGCGATCACATCTTCCATTTTTGCGTACCGGCGTCCTACACTCTTTTGCGTACACTTGAAAATAATCTGTTCCAGACTGTAAGGCAGGTCCGGAGTGTAAACGCTTGGCGGAACCATTTCCTCCTGAAGATGCTTAATGGCGATAGCTACTGTAGTGTCCCCGTCAAAAGGCACTCTTCCTGTAACCATCTCATACAGGGTGATACCCAGAGAATAGATATCTGATTTTTCATCGCTGTAGCCTCCCCGTACCTGTTCCGGAGAGCTGTAGTGAACAGATCCCATTACGTTTGAGCTGATGGTATTGGAGGACGCGGCTCTGGCGATCCCAAAATCTGTCACCTTTACTTTTCCGTCTGTGGAAATAATAATATTCTGCGGCTTTACGTCACGGTGAACGATCCCGTGATTATGCGCCGCTTCCAGTCCCATGGAAACCTGAATAGCAATGCTGGTAGCCTCTTTAATAGACAGCTTTCCTTTTTTTCCGATATATTCTTTCAGCGTAATGCCTTCAATGAGCTCCATCACAATATAATAGACGCCCTCGTCATCGCCCACATCGAATACGTTGACAATATTCGGATGCGTCAGACCGGCCGCCGCCTGGGCCTCACTGCGGAATTTCCTGATAAATGTCGTGTCTTCACGAAATTCCGGTTTCAGTACCTTTACCGCAACAAAACGGTTCAGTTTATGGTCTTTTGCCTTATACACATCGGCCATTCCGCCGGTGCCTATTTTCCCTAAAATTTCGTAGCGCTCCGCTATAATCATTCCCGTTTTTAACATTTGTCCACCTCATTTGTGAATGGTTCTACCAAAATTACTGCAATATTATCCTTGCCGCCATTCCGGTTTGCTTCACTCAGAAGCCTTTCGCCCTTTTTCGGCAGCTCATTTGTCTGATCCAGTATAATTTCCTCGATCTTGCTGTCTTCCACCATGTTGCTCAGTCCGTCGGAACACATAAGGATCGTACTTCCAGGCTCCATTTTCAGATCAAAGAAATCAATATCCACGGTTCTCTCCGCCCCCAGCGCTCTGGTAATGATATTTTTGTCCGGATGATTTCTCGCCTCCTCCGGCTTGATCTCACCCATCCGTACCATTTCCTGCACCAGAGAATGGTCTTTTGTAATCTGGTGGATCTTCCCCTGAATAAGATACAGGCGGCTGTCCCCTACGTTTGCCACATATGCGTAATGCCCCACGATCGTCGCCGCAACTATGGTCGTTCCCATTCCTCTCAGGCCTTCTTCTTTCTGCGCCCGGTCCAGAATCGCCGTGTTGGCTGTTTCAATGGCATGACGAAGCACCTTAATCGGGTTAAAATCTGCATCCTTCCGAATCTCATCCACTAATATCTGAACTGCGTGGGAAGACGCGAAGTCTCCCGCGTTATGTCCGCCCATTCCATCAGCAACGACAAACAGATTTGGAAGATTGCCCACAGGGTTTTCGGATACGAACACATAATCCTGGTTCATTTTCCTCTTCTGCCCTACATCCGTAGCTGAATATACCCTCATCTCACTTCTCGCTTTCTGTTTTTTCCATATATCTTTTTCTCAGTTGGCCACAGGCACCGTCTATATCGCTGCCCATTTCTCTTCTAATAGTACCATTAATTCCACATTTTTCAAGATTTATTTTGAAATTCTCCACCGCCTCCCTGCCGGAACGCGCAAAAGAACGCTCTCTCACAGGATTGACAGGGATCAGGTTTACATGACAGTTCATTCCCTTCAGAATCCCGGCCAGCTCCAGAGCGTCTTCCTTTGTGTCGTTTACTCCGGCCACCAGACTGTACTCAAAAGTAATTCTGCGTCCTGTTTTTTCAAAATAGTACCTGCATGCCTTCAGAAGCTCCTTAATGCTGTATTTTTTTGCAATGGGCATCAGCTCCTGCCTCTTCTCATCGTTGGAAGCATGAAGAGATACTGCCAGAGTCATCTGAAGCTTTTCGTCTGCCAGCTCGTACATTTTCGGCACAATACCGCAGGTCGAAACAGTCAGATTCCTCTGACTGAGATGCAGCCCCCCTTCTGCTGTAAGAAGATGGATAAACCGCAGCAGATTGTCATAATTGTCCAGAGGTTCCCCGGACCCCATTACTACCACATTGGAAATTCTCTCTCCGGTGGAGGACTGGATCCTGTAAATCTGATCCAGCATTTCAGAAGGCAGAAGGTTTCTTGCCAGTCCGCCTATGGTTGAAGCGCAGAATCTGCAGCCCATTCTGCATCCCGCCTGAGAGGAAATACAGACAGAATTTCCATGTCTGTACCGCATCAGAACACTTTCGATCATATTTCCGTCGCTGAGACGAAACAGATATTTTCTGGTTCCGTCTATCTTTGAAATCTGCACGTCTATTGTTTCCAGGGCAGTGACCGGCCAGGACTCCAGTTTCTTTTTCAGGCTTTTCGGCAAATTTGCCATTTCGTCATAAGAAACGGCAAGGCGCTGGTGAAGCCATCCATAAATCTGTGTGGCCCGGAACTTCTTCTCTCCCATAGATTCCATCAGTTCCTGCAGCTCTTCCAGCGTCATTGATTTGATATCTGTCATGGCTTCACTTCCTTCTGAATTTCGCTATAAAGAATCCGTCTGTACCGTGAACTCCCGGAAGAAGCTGAAGGTATCCAAGCGCAGTGCTTTCTGACTTCAGCTCGTCGGGAAGATACGGATCGATACTTTCCAGTTTGAACGGATGGTTATTCATAAACCACATCATATTTTCTTCATTTTCTTCTTTTGCCACAGTACAGGTACTGAAGATCAGCGTCCCCCGCGGCTTCACATATTCCGCCGCCTTATCCAGGATGTTTCTCTGAAGGATTACAAGTTCCTCCTGTTTCTGGAGCGTAGACCGGTATTTAATCTCCGGCTTTTTCCCGATTACGCCGTAGCCGGAACATGGAACATCCGCAAGGACGATATCCGCAAGACATTCTGAATCCACGTCAAATACTGTGGCGTCCTGTACTCTTGCCTGTACGTTGATAGAGCCGGTACGGCGGATATTTTCCTCGATCAGGCCTACTTTATATGGACTGATATCCCTGGCGTCCACCGTTCCGAACCCTTCCATCTTATCGCCAATGTGCAGGCTTTTGCCGCCGGGAGCGGCGCATAGATCGATCACATAGTCTCCTTTTTTTGGATCCGCTATTTCCGCCACCAGCATGGAGCTTACGTCCTGCACCTGGATCCTGCCCTGGATAAACGCGTCCAGCGCAAGAATATGGTTGAAATTGGAAATCCTTCTGGCGTAGGGAAGATAGGGCGCCGGTTCCACCGTTACTCCCTGGCTTCTCAAACTGGCGCAGGTATCCTCCACGGAATTCAGATATGTACGGCAGCGGATCGTCAGAGGTTTTTCCTCCAGAAAATCCGCCAGCATTTTTTCAGTGGTCTGCTCCCCGTAATCGTTAAGCCAGCGAAGGACCAGCGTCTCCGGCATGGAATATCTTACGGAAAGATACCGAACCAGGTTTCTTTCTCTTGGAGGATATTCCAGTTGCTCCGCCTGACGGATCACAGTACGCAATACTCCGTTTACAAAAGGTTTCAGATTATAAAATCCTTTTCTCTGGGTGAGCTTCACTGCCTCGTTGCATACCGCGCTGTCCGGAACCCGGTCCATAAATCTGAGCTGATATACCGCGCTTCTTAAGATCTCCCGAATAGGAGGTTTCATTTTATCTACTTTTATCTTTGAAAAAGAGTCGATAATATAATCAATATAAATTCTGTATTCAAGAGTACCCTCACATACTCTTGTAATAAAAGCCCTGTCCTGTTTTGGAAGGAACTGATATTTTGACAGCGCGTTCCTTATTGCAATATGGCTGTGTTCTCCTTCCTCATTGATCTGCAGAAGGATCTCAAGGATCAGTTCCCGGGTATTCACGCCATTAGTCATCATTTCTCCTTCCTCCCGCAAGTATCAGAAGTCTCAGAAGCTGCAGTATGGAAGCAGCCAGAGCCGCCACATAGGTCAGAGCCGCCGCCGTCAGCACTCTCCGCGCGCCTCCTGTTTCCTCTGTTCCGAGAATACCGGTGCTTTGCAGCATACGGAGCGCTCTGGCTGAAGCATTGATTTCTACAGGAAGCGTCACAAGCTGAAACAGGACCGCAAGGGAAAACAACACAATTCCCGCAGTGATCAACGGACGTATTCCCGCGATCAGTCCGATAAGAAACAAAGGCCACGACAATGTGCTTCCAAAATTCGCGGCCGGCACAATCGCGCTTCGCAGTTCAAGGGGAACATAATGCACGGCGTGCTGGATAGCATGGCCGCACTCATGGGCCGCTACTCCCACTGCCGCCAGGGAAGTCTGTCCGTAAATGTCCTGGGAAAGACTGACTGTTTTTGTCCTTGGATCATAATGGTCCGTGAGGCTTCCCGGAATCGCGCGTATCTGTACGTCTGTGATCCCTGCCGCTCTTAAGATCCTGGCCGCCGCCTCAGCTCCTGTCAGGCCGGAAGCATTTCTGACCCTGCGGTATCTGGCAAAGGTGCTTTTCAGCTTTGCAGACGCAGCAAGAGACAGCAGCATACCAATGATCAGAAGTATATATGTCCAGTCAAATCCATAAAAGCCGTAATGATATCCGTACATTATTTATCACTCCTTATGATCTGTAAGCCTTGTTCCCGGTTCTACTTTACAGCCTCTCAAAAACGAAGCGCTGTCCATTCTCTTCTTTCCCTCAAGCTGTACCTCTTTTAAAATAAGCCTTCCTGTCCCGCAGGCAACACAGATTCCTTCTTCGTCTGCTCTGACTACTGTTCCCGGAATATTCTTTTCCGCCTGCGTCATATCTGCTTCGGCTTTCCATATCTTAAGATTTTTTCCATTCAGGAACGTATAGGCGCTGGGCCAGGGATTCAGTCCCCGCACAAGTCTCTCCAGTTCCTCCGCGCTTTTTGAAAAATCTATCAGTCCCATCTTCTTTGTGATCATCGCCGCATAGGGAGTGGGACTTTCCTCCGGCTGTTTTTCGTAAACCGCCGTTCCGGCAAAGATATCCGGAAGCGTTTCTACAAGAAGACGGGCTCCTGCTGAAGAAAGTTTTTCAAACAGGCTGCCGCCTGTCTCATCTTTTGCCAGCGGCACTTCCGTGCGGGCGATCATATCGCCTGTATCCAGCCCTTTTCCCATCTTCATGATCGTGACTCCGGATTCTTTTTCGCCGTCGATCACCGCGTACTGGATAGGCGCGGCTCCCCTGTATTTCGGCAGAAGCGACGCGTGGATATTGATACATCCGAATTTCGGCATATTCAAAACAGATTCCGGAATAATCTGTCCAAACGCCGCCACTACAATAAGATCAGGCTTCAGTTCTCTCAGCTTTTCCACAAATCCAGGTTCCCGTACTTTTTCCGGCTGATAAACAGGAATTCCATGCTTCAGCGCTTCTTCTTTTACCGGCGTAGGCATAAGCGCTTTTCCTCTGCCCTTCGGTTTATCCGGCTGTGTGACCACGGCCGCCACCTCGTATCCGGCTTTTACAAGAGCCTCCAGCGGGGGCACGGCAAAATCCGGAGTTCCCATATAGACGATTTTCATATTTTCACACCTCATCTTCTTCATAAGCGACTTTATGAAGTTCGCCCTCCACAAGTTCTGTGTACATTTTTCCATCAAGGTGATCGATCTCATGGCAGAAAGCCCGTGCAAGAAGCTCTGTTCCTTCGTAGATCACCTCGTTCATGTCCTCGTCCATCGCCTTTACCTTTACATAATTTGGTCTTGTCACTCTTCCGGACATGCCCGGAACGCTCAGGCAGCCTTCTTCTCCTGTCTGTTCTCCTGAAGTTTCCAGAATTTCCGGATTGATCAGGACAATAGGCCCGTCGCCGACGTCAATCGTCACAATGCGCTTAAGTACGCCTACCTGCGGCGCTGCAAGACCCACTCCCATAGCTTCATACATGGTATCCAGCATATCCTCCACCAGAGTCCGAATCTTTGGCGTCATCTCCGCAACTGGCCGGCTGATTTTAGAAAGCACCGGATCTCCTTCTGTTCTGATTGTTCTAAGTGCCATAATATTATCCTCTCTCTTTCTTCTGTTGTATAACTTTATTCAAAATCGTACTGTATATATAATTTCCGGAATCCGGAATTTATTTCAACATATTTTTCAATTTTATTTTTTAATTCCAGGAGCGCTTTTTCATCTGTACACTTTAAGTATAAGACTTTTCGGTATACATCGTTTATTTTTCCCACAGCGGCGCTGGCCGGGCCTATAATATGAACCTTCTGCTCCTCACTCACATGCTCCGCGAATTTCCTGATATAGCCGATTCCTTTTTCCAGCAGTTCTTCATCCTGTCCTGACGCAAGAACAGAAAGCATATGGGCTGCCGGGGGATAATCCATCAATGTGCGGTATCCCATTTCTTCCTGGTAAAATTTTTCATAGTCCTGCTTCGCGGCAGCCTGTATACTGTAATGATCCGGGTGATATGTCTGGATAACCGCTTCGCCCTGTTTTCTGCCTCTTCCGGAACGACCCACAGCCTGGGTGAGAAGCTGAAAGGTTCTCTCCGCGCACCGGAAGTCCGCCGCGTTCAGCGAAAGATCCGCCGCAACGACTCCCACCAGGGTTACATCCGGAAAGTCATGTCCTTTCACGATCATCTGCGTTCCCACCAGAATATCCGCTTCATGGGCCGCAAAAGAGGAAAGAATCTGTTCATAGCTGCCTTTTGTCCTTGTAGTGTCATAATCCATCCGGAGTATTTTCGCCCCGGGAAATTTTTTCTGAAGCACCTGCTCTATCTGCTGCGTCCCGGCTTTAAAGCCGCCGATATAAGGCGAACCGCAGACAGGACAGTTCTTCACCGCCGTTCTCTCATAGCCGCAGTAGTGGCAGAGCATCCTGCCGTTTTTATGTTCTGAAAGCGCCACATCGCAATGAGGACATTTCAGAACCGTGCCGCAGGAGCGGCAGGAAACAAAGCCGGCATAGCCCCTTCTGTTCAGAAAAAGTATTGTCTGTTCTCTCTGCGCCAGCCTCCTGTCAATGGCTTTTTCAAGCTTTCTGCTGAGAACAGAACGGTTTCCCGCTCTCAGCTCCTCCCTGAGATCCACAACAGAAACCTCCGGAAGAGAACGGCTGAGGTATCTGTCCTTTAATTTTACAAGCAGATATTCTCCGTTCACTGCCTTTGTATAAGATTCCAGAGACGGCGTGGCGGAACCGAAGATCACTTTCGCCCCCTCCATTTCCGCTCTTTTTACCGCAACCTCCCCGGCATGATACCGCGGGCTTGTTTCACTTTTATATGTCTGTTCATGTTCCTCGTCTATAATGATAAGCCCCAGTTGGGAAAATGGTGTGAAAAGCGCGGACCGGGGTCCTACAATGATCTGGATCTCGCCTTTTTTCGCCCTTCTGAACTGATCGTAGCGCTCCCCCTGGGACATCCGTGAATTCAGTACAGAAACTTTATTCCCAAAACGCCCGCAAAAGCGCTTTACAGTCTGGTAGGTCAGCGCGATCTCAGGGATCAGTACGATGGCCTGCCTGCCTGCCGCCACCGTTTCTTCGATAAGCTTCATATAGATCTGGGTTTTTCCGCTGCCAGTAACTCCGTATAGGAGTACCGGTCTGGCCGGAGGATGTTTCCATTCCTTCCGGATGATATTCAGAGCCTTCTCCTGGGATGGCGTCAGTCCCTGGTCCGGCTCCTGCGTCACATCCGCCGCAAGGTCAGGCACCCGGCTTATTTCACTCTGGGTAACTTTTATGATTTTCTGCTGTACAAGAGGCTTCAGCACACTGGAGGTTGCTCCCAGTTCCCCGGCGGCTCTGGAATAATCCAGCGGGGACTCCTTAAGAAGCGCGCGGACCAGGCGGGCCCTGGCCTTGCATCGGCTTTTTTCCATTGACTCCGCCAGCTTTTCGGCTTCTTCTTTGTCTATATTCAGATACAGACGGCGTTTTTCTTTAGGCTTTACCTTCCCGCGGACAGGTATTACTGTTTTCAGAGCCTGAACCATTGTGGAACCGTACCGTTCTCTCATCCAGGCCGCCAGGGAAACAAGACGGGTTTCCGTAGTTTCCTCTCCGCTGCAGAGCCGGGACAGAGGCTTTATTTTTTCAGGAGCAAACTGGGGCGTCCGTGACAGCCCGATCACATATCCCTTTCTTTCGCGGTTTCCATTTCCAAAGGGGATGGCAGCCACCATCCCCACGCGGATTTCTTTCTCCAGATTTTCCGGAACCAGATATTGAAAGCTGCGGTCCAGTTTTTCATGAGAAATATCCACTATTACATCCGCATATAACATCCGTTTTCTCTTTCTCTATCTTTCCGCCAGTATGTCCGCGATCAGAACGCGCTCGTCCATAGGATACTTCTTCCCTTTGATTTCCTGATAATCTTCATGGCCTTTTCCTGCCAGAACAATAATATCTCCAGGTTCTCCGTGATGGATAGCATAAGCGATAGCTTCTTTTCTGTCGCAGATTTCCACATATTTTCCGTCAGTTTTTTCAATTCCCGTTTTGATATCGTCGATAATTGCCTGGGGCTCCTCGTTCCGGGGATTGTCTGAAGTAATGATCGTCAGATCCGCCAGACGGCCGGATACTTCCCCCATTTCAAAACGTCTCTGCCGCGCGCGGTTGCCGCCGCAGCCGAAAAGGCAGACCAGCCGATGGGGATGGTACTCTCTCAGCGTGGTCAAAAGACTCTCCAGCGCCATGGCGTTATGGGCGTAATCGATCATCAGAGTAAACTCATCGGAAACTTTGACCATTTCGATACGGCCTTTTACTTTCGCCACCTTCAGGGCGCGGATAATATTCTCCTCAGATACCTTGAAATGCCTGCAGATCGCAATAGCGGTCAGTGAATTATAGATGCTGAATTTCCCCGGAATGTCAATTTCCACAGGAAAATCCATAAGACCTTTTACATGATAGGAAATGCCCAGGTATCCTTTTCCGTTCACCATACGGGCGTTCTCCGCTCTCAGGTCAGCCTCCGGCGAAAAACCGTAAGTCTCCAGACTGCATGTATGGCCCTGGATGATTTTTTCAAAATGTTCGTCGTCGCGGTTTACAATCCCCACTCTGCACTGGCGAAGCAGCATGGACTTACATGCCAGATAATGGTCGAAATCCCGGTGTTCGTTAGGGCCTATATGATCCGGCTCAATGTTGGTAAAAATACCGTAATCAAACACAAATCCCTGGGTCCGATGAAGCATCAACCCCTGTGACGACACTTCCATCACCACGCAGTCGCAGCCGGCGTCCGCCATTTTCCGGAAATATTCCTGTATAATATAAGATTCCGGAGTCGTATTGGCAGCCGGTATCACCTCGTCGCCCAGGATCGCCTCGATGGTTCCGATCAGTCCTACTTTATAGCCGGCATTCTCCAGAATAGATTTCACCATATAGGTTGTGGTGGTTTTTCCTTTGGTGCCTGTGATGCCGATCGTCTTAAGCTGTTCCGCCGGATACCCGAAATACGCCGCCGAGATAAAGGCCATAGCGTATCGTGTGTCTTTTACAAGGATCACCGTAACGTCCTGCGGCGCTTCTACCTCTTCTTCCACAACAAGAGCCTTTACGCCTTTTTTCAGTACGTCGGGGATAAATTTATGTCCGTCTGAAACAGCGCCGCGGATACAGATAAAAAGCGAATCCTCTCCAGCCTTCCGAGAATCATATACAACTGTGCCGATCTCCTGATCCACGCTGCCCTGACAGCAGGTATATTCTATACGTTCCAATAAAGCTGATAATTTCATATACTTTTCCTCCAAGCAGAATACAGCAGCCTGCCTCTGCCGCCGCTGAAATACTCTTTTATAGAATAGCACACCCGGGTTGCGTTTTCAATCTTTCCTTTTCGCCATCTTTCCCCGGTTTCCGCCCGGATCCTTTCCACGCAAATATCCGGACAAAGAGAAAACAGCAGCCGCTGAAACAGTAAACAGGTACAGCCATAACAGAACTTCCGTCTCGTCTTCTGTTTTCGGAACAGAAGATACAGGACGGCTTTCTGTCACGGTCTGTTCTGTCACGGCTTCTTCTGCTTCCGTCTCCTGGTAATTTTCTCTGTCAGAAGAATTTCCGAATACCTGTACCTTCGCCTGAGATACCGCCTCTTTCTCCCCCGTTTCCGCGGCAACGACAGTCACTTCATTGATCAGTTCCTGACTGACCAGTGTTTCCGGAAGTTTTACTGCCGCCTGGAGGCTGACAGCCTGTCCGGGGACTATTTTGGAAACCATCGCCTTTGTTCTGGACTGGTTAAGCTGCACTCCTTCTTTTTGAAGGAACTCTGCCGAAACATTTTCCATCCGGAAGTTTTCTGTAGTCACAACAGAATGGAGCGTACGTTCTCCCGTATTGCGGATACAGATTTGATACAGTATCTGATCTCCCGGCGCCGCCATGCTTCTGTCCGCCGTCTTCGTCACCTGAAAATCCGCCTTCAGGGGAATGATGTCCGTCACAAGCGATGCAGTTCTATATACTTCTTTTTTCAGTTCCGTTTCCGCATCAGAATATTCCGCCCTGACGCAAAGGGCAGTATTTACTTTTTCTTCTCTTTCCTCCGGAAGCGATATTTTTAAATAAAATATTTTTTTCTGCCCCGGTTCCAGAAAATCCAGTTCTGCCTTTTCTTCCTGTTTTTCAGGACTTTCTTCCCGGCTCCACAGACCGGACAGGGCATCTTCCTGCCACCTGCTTTCAATCTGCAGATTTTCAAGCAGTATCCTTCCTGTGTTTTCTATCTGTATTTCGTAAAGCAGGGTGCTCCCTGCCTTTGCCGCTGTTTCGCCTGACAGCGCCGTAATTGTAAAATCTGCTGTCTCTTCTTTATCATTTTCCCATTCACCCTGGATCTCTGTTTCCTCTTCCGGAATATTCTCTTCAAAAAACAGCTCCTCTTTTTCAGGAACCTCCTCTTCATCTGCAGCCTTTGGGTCTTCATCCGGCTGTTTTTTCTGAATATCTTCAGGGGATCCTTCTTTCATTTCTTCATTCTCCAGAGGCTGGCTTTCCTGTCCTTTCTCTACTTCCATGATTCCGGCCTCTTTCGCATCTTCTTCCCCCGGCGCGCTGTTCCCCTGAGATTCCCCTGCTTCCAGACTCTCGCTTTCCTTCGTTTCTTCTGCCTCCAGAGAAGGGCTTCCCTGAGATTCCGCCTCCAGATTCCCTGCTTCCCGGTCTTCTCCTTCCGGGAAAGATATGATTTCCTCCTCAGCCTTTTCTGTATATTCTGCTGACGCCGAAACCCGCAGGACTGCTCCTCCATACCACATCATTGTCAATGATAAAAGGAGGGCCACGGTCCTTTTCATATGTTTACATAATTTGGTTTTTCTCATATTCTTCTCCTTTCGCACCAGATCATTTCCCGTATTTGTCTGTCAGTGTCTCTTTAAGGACATAGGCATCCCCCCTTTTATCATTTTTCATTGTTGTGGAAAATTTGCCGGAACGGCTGTTAAGACGTGCCGGAAACAGACTTTTATTCTTATCATTTCCGGCTGTTTGGGATTATGCAGAACGCATCTTCCAGACAGAATCAATGTACCACGATTTTGCGGGATACACAAGATACAGGCTGAATAATATATATTTTTTAATTATTCTTTATAAATTTTCTATTTCTTTTAGAAACAATACACACTTTGCTCACATTTCTTGGATATAATATGTTTTGGATAGATGAATAACCACTCTCTATCTCCCCCCTCAAAAGTTAAGAAAAAATCTCCTGACTCCAGGAGATTTTTTCTTTTTTATTAACGCGGACAGACATTTTTCATTATTTTATCAAATTTAAGCGAGACATCCCCGCCGGAACATGATATCTTTATCTTAGATTGCGCCAATGTACACTGACGCTGTACTGCAATAGAACAGGGGGAAGAAACAGTATGTCTATTTTTTCTGAAGTTTTAAGCGAATTGATCCAACAAAAAGAAATCAAAGTATTTTCCATGGTGAAACACTGTCATCTGGACCGTTCCACAATGTATAAGATCATTAACGGCAAACGAAATCCTCCCGCGCCGGATGTCTACAAAAAGATGACGGACTTCATGCGTCTGACGCCTACAGAAAACCAGCGGCTGACAGAGGCATGGAAGATTACCCGCATGGGAGCTGAAACTTATTATAAAAGAAAGAGTGTGGAAAATCTTATCTGTCACTTTCCGTCCGCCCTTCCTACTCCTCCGTTGAATTACTACATCAATTCTCAGAATAACCCTGAGGAAACCGGAGAGAAAAACTGTATCTCCTTATCTTCACGCCAGCATATGAATTATTTTCTCCACCGCATGCTTCTTACGGAAGCTGGAAGAAAGGACGGAAACATATCTTTATTTATGCAGACAGATTATGATTTCCTGTTCAGTCTCCTGTCCAGTTTGAAGCCTTCCGGGACTTTAAAAGTTCAGCATATTCTCTGCATGAGCAGCAAAACCCAGTTTACCTCAGAAAATGAGCTGTACAACCTGCAGTGTCTGAAAAAAATTTTTCCGCTTTATATGACAGAGCTGAAATATACGGTCTGGTATTTTTATGATGAAATCCAGTCGCACTTTTATAATTTTAATCTTTTTCCATACATGATCCTTACTACGGACGCCGCGATTCTCTGCAGTTCTGATTATCAGGAGGGGATCTTTTTTCAGGATAAAGATATTGTGGATATGCTCAGGAAAATTTATCTGTCCTGCCGCGAAAAATGTTCTCCTCTTTTTGAGGCTTTACAAATAAGACCCGAAAACTGCGTGGATATCTTCAGCTCCCTGTTCCGCTTTTCCTATCAGGATGAGACAATGATCGGAATACAGCCTGAGCCGTGTCTGACTCCCTTTATTGCCGGCGAAATTCTGGACGAGATTTTTAATCATGATATTGAAAACGGTTCCTTCATACTGTCACAGGGACAGAAAGCCTTTGGATGCAGCCTTCAAAAAATATCCAAAAATCAGTTTTTGCTTTATTTCACCCTGAGCGGGCTGATTCACTTTGCCCGGACCGGACGGTTGGAAGAATTCCCCGAAGTTTTCTATCGTCCTCTTACTCCACGCCAGAGGATCGTAGTTCTGCAGGACGTTCTTACATGCTGTCAGGACGGCACCTACCGTATTCTGGAAGAATCTCTCAGCTATCTTCCGCATAATCTCCATCTGTGTATCTGCGGCGGCGAGGGAAGCATTCTTTTCAGAGATAACAGCGGGCATGTTGTATTTCTCCTCATAAAAGAATCCGGCCTTCTTGATACTTTCCGCGACTATATGGAACATATGGAGGATTCCAGTTTTTATAAGCCGGAAGAAGCTGTCCTTCTTGTACGCAATGCCATTGAAAAATTAGAAAATGAACTTTCCTGAAAAAAATTCCCCGGCTGCCAGACGCAAATCCGGCCGCCGGGGAATCTTTATTTTTTCTTTTTCATCCACACCGATCTTTCTCTATATTAATCCACAGTCCATTATTCTACAATATGTGGCAAGATTTGTGGGCAACTTTTTTCAGCAAAATAAATTTCTATTTCCACAGTTTCAGGATTCCATTGCTACATTTCAAAAAAATGAAGGGGATTTTACCCCTTCATCTCCTGATACCGAAATATCTTTATTTTTTCCGTTATAAAAGATATACAGGAAGTTCCTCTGTAATACGTACCGGTTCCCTGCTGTTTTCTTCATTTGCTTTTTTACCGGAAAGAACCTTATCCTGCAGTTCCTGTGTGTTTTGAGGTGTAAGAACAGATGTTTTCACACTTTTCGTCGTCCTGGATGTTGTCTTTCTGGCTGCCGCTGCCTTTGTGCGGGTTGTCTTCTTTACTGCGGCCGTACTTTTTGCCGCTTCCGCAGCTTTACTTTCTGCCGCCGCCTTTACCTCCTCTGCCAGTACATTGACCGTACTTTTTTTTGTCCCGGCGCTGGCCGCCCGTTTAATGCTTTCCTTACCTACTGACACGTTTCATTACCTCCTCTGCCAACTCTGTATATTCCTTTGCGCTCCTGCTGGATTTTTTATACTCTACTACCGGAATACTGTTGTCCTGCGCCCATTCCACTGAACTGTCCACCCGTACATAGGTTTCAAACAAATGAATATCCTCCAGCTCTCGCAAAGTTTCCATAGTTTGTTTAAAATAATTTTTGCGGGTATCCACTTTTGTCACAACAATGCCTGCAACCTTCAGCTCCGGAGTGATCTGCTTTACCTCGTTCAGAAAATCAAACATATTTGCAAGTCCGAACATTCCCCATGGACTCGCTTCCACTGGAACCACCACCCAGTCCGACGCACACAGAATATTCATCACCCATCCTCCAAGGGTTGGCGGAGCGTCAATAAGAATGTAATCATACGTACCTGCGTCTTTAATCTTCTGCAGACATTTTTTGAGAATAAATTCTCTCTGCCATTTTGTAAACAGTTCGTATTCGATAGAGCTCATCAATGTGGACGAGGGTATCAGATCAAGATTCTCATAAGGCGTCCGGACAATAAAGTCTGTCAGATCTTTTTGTTCTCTTATAGCGCGGTACAGATTTTTTTCTCCGGCAGCCTGTTCAAGCACCCACTCTTCTGAAAAAAAGGAAAGGGAGAGATTCAGCTGCATATCGCCGTCCACCATCAGCACTTTCTTTCCGGTGCGGGCCATTGCGGCTCCTATGTTGGAACAGGTAGTTGATTTGCCGCTTCCTCCTTTGTTGTTTGTAAAACAGATCGTTGTCGTTCTGCTGCTCATGGGATACCTCCCTGTTTTGTCAATTTACCTCTGATATTGTCAATTATACGGGATTTTTCTGTATATTTCAAGAACGAAAAGAACAGAGGAAGAGGCTGACTTTCCGAAGCCAGACATCTTCCTCGTTTTCAGTTCCTTACATCATAAGAATGTACGAGTCCAACAACGCAACCATCAATTTTCAGGCGGCTCGACAATTTCACCCGTCAGTTCCCTGATAAAATTCCGGTTGTATTCATGAAGTTTTTCAATTGCGAGCGCTTCTTCATCTGTCATCTCCGGATACCATTCCCGATATTTTCTGTTTAGATTATAACGGGAATTTTCCTCAGTTACAGGATCATCCTGACTTTTAGTGCCTGAACTTTCTGCTTTCTGTTCCGTCACATTGTTTTGTTCACTGCTTTGTTCACTGCTTTCTTTGTCTGATAATCCAACATTTTCTGTTCCGTCAGTAAAAAGACTTTTATCGGCCGCAAAGACACCGAAAGCAGCCATGACAATAATCAGTACAGAAAGCGGCAGTATTATTTTTCTCTTTTTATATTTCATGATTTTATCAATCCTTTCTATAGCAGGATTTTTTCCAAATCCCGAAAATAAAAGAAAATTTTCAGAATAAGTCTCAGCCATCTGATAAAGTGATGAAGCATATCTTTTTTTCCCACTGATGCCGATATAAGCCAAAACTTTCTGGTCACACGCTATTTCGATGTCCTTCGATAAAAAATAACATAGCAGCCACATAAACGGATCGAACCAATAAAATCCAAGCATCAGGAAAGCTGCAAATTTTAATAAATTGTCCATCCTGATAATATGTATGCCTTCATGTATGATAACATGTTTTATCAGCTCCGAGTTATTACATGCAATGTTTTTAGGCAACACAATCCTGGATTTTAGGATACCGTAAGTAACAGGTGCAATAATTCTGTCTGATATACAAATCTGAATATTGCGTTTCGTCAGTTTCTTTAATAACACACTGTCTTTTTCTTCACATGGCAACGACTGTGCCAGCAGAATATACGACCTGTAATATTTCACGAGCAGTATACTCCAGAAAATCACTGTTCCCACAACCCATATTCCAATTCCCAGTGTCAGCAGCCGAGTATTTTTGTAAGTATCCTGTACAAAAGTAATATTTTTTCGGGAAATTTCAAACGGAAGGCCAGTCTTAACAGGAACAGGCAGAGCGACCGGAAGCATAAGCCGCAGCATCGCCACGGTCCACAATGCAACAAACAGTCTTCCCGGCAGATACTTTCCGAAAATTATTCTTAATAGAACAGTTATTAAGATTAAAATACTGGAACTAAAAAGCATCCGGAACAGCAATAGCCATCACCTCATTCATTTTCATCTATCATTTTCTTTATCTGGGCCCGCTCTTCATCAGACAGAACCCCTCTGTTTAAAAATGAAGCAAATAATTTTATTCTGGATCCTTCAAAAACTTTATCAATTAATTCTTTTGTCTCATAATCTTCCACTTCTTCCTTACTGATCAGCGGTTTACACATATAATTGTTTCCGTAACGCTCAATAGCTCCTTTTGCAATACATTTTTTTATTACTGTATATGTTGTATTTTTATTCCAGCCGATTTTATCTCCCAGTATTTGAGAAATATCTTTTGCCGACAGATCGCCCTCCTTCCATAAAACCTCCATCACCTTTAATTCTGAATCAAATAATTTAATTTCCATTTTGTTTCGCCCCTGTACTATTGCAATAGTCTGTTTGTAATTATATACTATCACAGTAGTCTGTATGTGTCAATATAGCAAAAGAAAATCCGTACAGAAATTGAACGCCAGAAATGCCACACTCGTCACATTGAAAAAAGAACAATGAAAGAACTGGGTTTTCGTCAGTAACCTTAGACTTTAAGAATTTTATTTTTCATGGATCAGAATTTCTTTGCTTGCACTCTCTCTTGTACGAATTTTCATTTGCATAATTCGTGCGTTAAAGGTTGCTGCGTGCCTGTGGCACGCGTTTAGCAACCGACTCCGATCCGCTCTTCAGACGAAAAAGAACCAGGGTAAAAACCCTGGTTCCTTTCGTCTGAAGCGTGCGTTAGAGGATTCGAACCCCCGACCTTTTGGTCCGTAGCCAAACGCTCTATCCAGCTGAGCTAAACGCACATCCTTGCGATTACCTTCGCAACAAAATGTATTTTACTTTATATTTATGTTTTTGTCAACATGTTTTTTAAAATATTTTCAAAAAAGAGAAGCGCTTTTCACGCTTCTCTCCATATATATTATTTTTCCGAAGCTGTGCTGTCTGATGTATCGTCAGAAGCCGTGCTGTCTGATGCGTCGTCGGAGCCTGCGCTGCTGTCTGACGAAGCCGCCGCAGTCTTCTCCGTATCGCCGGAACTATTATTCATCACGGTTACTGTCTCCGCGTTTCCGTCCTCGTCCAGCATAATTTTTATAACATCGCCAACCTTGATATCGTCAAGTTTTATACTCTCTGTCTCAGTTTTCTGCTCCGCATCCGAGGCACTTTTATCCTGCTGATCCGCTCCGTCTTTGCTGTCCGACGCAGTTTCCTTATCCTCAGACTCCGTAGCTGCAGCTGTGTCTTCAGATGTATCCTTCTGAGCTTTCTCGTCAGTGGATGTTCCTATTTGTGTGTCCTCTGCTGACGCAGGAGCCTTTTCCCGATCATAAACGGTAGTATCTGTCAAAGTCACTGTCTGGGACTTTCCTGTCAGATCAAGGATAGACGCCGCAGTATCTGCATTTTCTGTTTCCGTACTGTCTGTCTTCGCGGTATCTGTGTCTTCTGATGCTGTGCTGTCTGTATCTGCGGTATCCTTGTCCTCTTCTGACGCGCTGTCGGAAGATTTTTCTGAAGACGCCGCCCCGTTATCGTTTAAAGCGTCCTCTTTCAGCGTTCCAGTATTGATCGTAATACTGTCCTTGCCGACCTCCGTAACTTCTCCATAAATTTCATCTTCTTTTGCCTGTTCTGCATCCGTATCTTCCGAAGCGTCTTCTTTCGCAGTTGTAGCCTCTGTAGTCTTCTCTGCCGCTGCTGAAGCATCCCCGGCGGCATATGCAAAATTCACTGAACCGAGCGTAAGGGCGAGCCCCAGAACCATTGCTGCATATCTCCGTTTCATAAGTGATCATATCCTTTCTGCTTTTATTTCCTTCAGCTTCCGTTCCATTCATTTTGGAATTTCAGCTATTTCGTTTACAAAAAACACTATAGACAGGACATGTGATCTCTTCGTGATGAGAATGAGAAAAAAATGTGAAACAGAAACTTCAGTTTCTTCTCAGCGCCTCAATAGGACTGAGCTTCGCCGCCTTTCTGGCGGGATAAATACCGAAAAACACCCCTACCGCGCAGGAAAAAAGCGTAGCTACTAAAATGACAGGAAGGGTGATCCCCGGGGAAATCGCCATTCCCATTCCGGCGCTGATCACGCTGCAGATGCCATAAGCGCCTGCAATTCCAAGAATAATGCCGATAATTCCTCCGATTACCGTAAGAATAGCGGCTTCTGCCAGAAACTGCAGCATAATGGACGATGTTTTCGCTCCCAGAGCTTTACGGATTCCAATTTCTCTGGTGCGTTCTGTGACAGAGACCAGCATAATGTTCATAACGCCGATTCCTCCTACAAGAAGAGAAATCCCCGCTACAAAAGAGATAAAAGCAGTTACCATTCCCAGCATCTGATTCAGGGTTTTCATTACATCCTGAAAATTCTCCACCTGGAAATAATCCTCTCCTGCGCTCTGGTGTCTTTTTTCCAGAAGATGAATAATCTGATCCGCTACGGTCTGAGAATCCACTCTGGTGTCAGCCTGCACAGTCATGGAGTAAAAGAAGTCCATATTTCCAACCAGCTCATTCATAGCCGTATACGGGATGCTCACTGATACGGGCATTCCATCATAAGTATAGCTGACAAAAGTACCGTTTTCCTTCTGCGTAGTAACTCCCATGATCCGGAAGCTTTTCGTCATATCATAGCAGGTAATATCCAGACTCATGCCGACTACATCATCTGTCCCAAAGAGTCTTCTGGCGTCTGTATCTGAAATCACACAGACATTTTTCGCTTCCTCCAGCTCCTGCTCCCCGAAATAATTTCCATATTTCATACTGGCATTATTGATCATCTTTGCGTCCGGCCCCTCTGCCGTCACCATGAGGCTGAAGGTACCCTTGCCGGTGACAGTCTCGCCGTCATAGCTCTCAGAGATACTGACGCCCTCGACATTTTCCAGCTCCCGGACGGCTTCCACATCCTCGGGCAGGATCCACTCCTCCTCTGACATGGCGTCCGAGCTGCAGCTTATATAGATCTGTCCGCCTCCGATATCGCTGATTTCGCTGTTCATCTGGTTTTTTGTTCCTTCGCCGATTGAAACGATGGCGATCACAGATGCGATTCCAATAATGATCCCAAGCATTGTCAAAAAAGAACGCCCCTTATTTGCCCGGATATTCTGAACAGCCATTTTTATATATTCACCGAATCCGTTCATCAGGCGTCCTCTCCTGTTTCTTCCCCGGTATCCGCTCCCTGGGCCTGCATTCCCTCCTGCAGTGTTCCAAGATCTCTGATCACAGTCTCTCCCTCGCCGATGCCGGAAAGAATCTCTGTATAGTCGTCAGAGCTGAGGCCTGTGGCAACATTTTTCCTTGCAATCACACCGTCTTCCAGCACATAGCAGAAAGAACCTTCTTTTCCGATATTGACTACCTCTGCCGGAAGCATAATTACATCCTCTGCTTTTTTTGCCTGGATCGTTACTTTTGCGTCCACGCCGAGAAAAACATTTTCATCCGGGTTATCAATTTTCACCTTTACGGGAATCTGAGTGGCGCCTTTTTCATTCTGAGCTGCTATGTGACTGATCTCCCGCACAGTTCCCTGGTAGATTTCTCCGGCCAGAGTGATTTCCGCTTTCTGGTTCTTCTCAATTTTATCGTAATCATATTTGGAAACATTCACGTCCACATCTACGCGGTCTGTATTCTGCAGGGTGAACAGCTCGGTCCCCTGTGTGACAGTGGCTCCCTCCACTACAGAAACGCCGGAAATAACGCCGTTGAAATCTGCAGAAATCCCTTTTTTTGCCTCTTCCACTAATTCCCGTGCGGACATCTGGTCAAGCTCGGAAAGATTGTTGCTGATCTCCATTTTTTCTTTTTCTTCCTCAGTTACCGCAGCCGGATCTGTTTCGGCAACAGCCTCCTGGGAGGCCAGTTCTGACTGAAGTTCTGCCAGGTCGCTGCTGGCCTGTTCCAGCGCGGCTTCCAACTGTGAAGTATCTGCCGTTACACTGGAGACGGAAGAACCGGCTTCTGTTCCGGAAGCGCCGCCGGCCAGCTCCGTCCCGTCCGATACAAATTCTGTACCGGGAACATCAGAGGAAAAATCCTCCTGCTGCGGCGGTGCAGGCTGCATTTTTTTATAGTCTTCATATGCTGTCTGAGCGTTCTGAAGCTCGATCTGCGCCTCGCTTCTGAGTTCTTCTGCCTGGGAAAGAGCGGCGGTGTTCTCGTCACTTGGATCGGCGGTCCATACCTGGAAAGCCATTTGATATGTATTCTCCGCCTGATTATAGCTGCTAAGTGCCTGACTGGACTGGCTGTTCAGCTCTTTCAGCTTTGCCTGATAGGCAGGAAGCGTCTCGTTCTCATAAACAGTCATCGCCTCGGCATACTGTCTCTGGATTTCCTGCTGCTGCGCCTGTTTTGCCGCCTGGGCTTCAGCCTCCTGCCTTGCCGCTTCCTGAGCCGCTCTCGCCTGCGCGTCGGCAGTCGCCTGGGCGATCTGCGCTTTCAGACTGGCCACGTAATTTTTCTGGTCTTCCACCTGCTGCTTCAGCGCCGCCGCATTTCCCTGGGCGTCTCTTTGTTTCTGTACCGCTTTGTTGGATTTATTAATGGTATTCTGCATATCCAGCTTTCCGGATTCTAGATTCATAGACGCTTTCTTTTCTTCTCTCTGAAGATCCTTCAGATTAAACTCCACCAGCTTTGTTCCGGCTTTTACCACTTTTCCCTCTTCAGCGGAAACCTCCTGTACCTTGGCGTTTGCCGGAGAAAAATATGTTTTTTCTTCTTCGCTTACCACAGTGCCGCTGGCTTCCACTGTCTGCTGAATATCTCCTCTGACAGCCTTCACCACCTCAACCTGCGGTGTCACCTGTCCCTGCTGCGCCTGCTGTCCCAGGACGACAATACTTCCTGCTGCCGCCGCCAGTACGCCGATTCCAATAATAAGTCTTTTCTTCCCCTTTTTCATCATGCGTCCTCCATGGAGTCAAAATTTTTATTTATCATATCCGACTCAATCTTTCCGTCCATAATTCTTACCACTCTTTTGGCCTGAGCGGCAATACCGTTATCGTGGGTGATCAAAATCACTGTGCGCCCTGATTTATGAAGATCTTTCAGAATCCCAAGAATTTCTTTACTTGATGCGGAATCCAGATTTCCTGTAGGCTCATCTGCCAGGATCACCGGCGGTTTTGCAGCGATTGCCCTTGCGATGGCGACTCTCTGCTGCTGTCCGCCGGACATCTCGCTGGGTTTGTGGCGCATACGCTTCTCCAGTCCTACCATTTTTAAAGATTCAACGGCTAGTTTATGCCTTGTTTTCCTGTCAATACCGCGATAGATCAGGGGAAGCTCCACATTTTCTATGGCGTTCAGATTCGCGATCAGATTGAATCCCTGAAAAATAAAACCGATTTCTCTGTTCCTCACTTCAGACAAATCATTATCCCTCATTGTTGAGACGTCTGTTCCGTTCAGATAATATTTGCCGGACGTAGGAACGTCCAGACATCCCAGCATATTCATAAATGTGGATTTTCCCGAACCGGACTGACCGATAATAGCTACAAATTCTCCTGTCTGAATCTCCAGATTCACATGATCCAGCGCATGTACCTCATTTTCTCCCGGATTATATACTTTGCATAAATCTTCTACCTTGATCAAAGTGCTGCCCATTTTTTCTCCTTATATTAGCGTCAGTGTACAAAGGGTAACACGCTCCCCTTATACACTGACGCTATTCCCCCCGCATACTGATTTACACGAGGGGAATACTTTCTCTTACAGTTATATGCCGTCTGACTGATATAACGACTTCAAACGGAAAATTGATTCAAAAATTTACGCATCCTGAAGAAAGGCTTTGTAAGCTTTTTTTGCCTCGTAAATATCCGCTTTGCTGGTTACTTCCCAGGGGGAATGCATACTTAAAACAGCCACGCCGCTGTCAATAACTTCCATTCCATAAAGCGCCGCGATATAGGCGATGGTTCCGCCACCTCCCACGTCAACTTTGCCAAGCTCCGCCGTCTGGAAAGCGACATGATTGTCGTCAAAAATCTTTCTTACCTTTGCCACATATTCCGCGTTGGCGTCATTGGAACCTGATTTTCCTCTGGCTCCTGTAAATTTATTCAGAACGATCCCCCGTCCAAGATAAGCGCTGTTTTTCTTTTCAAAGAATTCACCGTAAGCCGGATCATATCCTGCGCTGACGTCAGAGGACAGCATACAGGAACGGCTCAGCGCCCTTCTGAGCGCCAGCCCTGAATAGGAATCCATACCTTCCAGAAGCTCTGCAACTGTGTTCTCAAAAAATCTGGACTGCATTCCTGTAGCGCCTACGCTTCCGATCTCTTCTTTATCTGTAAGCAGGCAGCAGCTTGTTCTCTTCGGCGTATCCATCTCCAGCATCGCAAGAAAAGAGGTATAGGCGCAGACTCTGTCGTCCTGTCCGTAGCCCGCCACCATACTTCTGTCCAGGCCGCAGTCCCTCGCCTTTCCCGCCGGTACGATTTCCAGTTCAGCAGAGAGGAAATCCTCCTCTTCTACCCCGTATTTTTCTTTTAAAATATTCAGTATATTGGCTTTTACCGCCTCTTTTTTATTATCATCCTCCACGTCTTTTAACGGTCTGCTGCCGATAAGGATATCCAGATTTTCTCCTTCGATAACTTCAGAAGCTTTTTTTGCCATCTGTTTGCCCGCCAGATGGATCAGAAGGTCTGTAATATAAACTACCGGATCTTCCTCGTCCTCGCCTACCGTAACCTTCACTGTTTCTCCGTCTTTTTTTACGATCACTCCGTGAATGGCAAGCGGCAGGGCAACCCACTGATATTTCTTTACCCCGCCGTAATAATGTGTGTCAAGATACGCCAGATCTGTATCCTCATAAAGAGGGTTCTGCTTCACGTCAAGACGTGGAGAGTCAATGTGAGCTCCCAGAATATTCATGCCGTTTTCCAGCGGTTCCTGGCCGATGTGGAAAAGAGCCATGATTTTTTTCATGCCCACAGCGTAAATTTTATCTCCTGCCTGGATTTTTTCTCCGGAAGCCGCTTTCTTTTCCAGGGAAACATATCCTGCTTCCTCCGCCTGTTTTACCAGCTCTTCCACGCATTCCCGCTCTGTTTTTCCAACATTAAGGAAATAGCGGTAATCCTTTGCTGTCCGTTCTATTTCTTTTTCATCTTTTTCTGTGTAATCGAGCCATGCATTTTTGCGTTCCATATTTATTCCACCTTTCATCCTGTTTGGCTTTCATTCTGTACGGATCATCCTGTCCTTTCTTAATATGTCTCTGTTTCTGCGGAGTATACGGCAAAAAACGGCCGCATCACGCTCAGCGTCAGGCACAGGCATATTTCACTGGAAACATTATAGTGCAAAAAACAGAAAAATTCCACCGTAAACCCAAACCTTAAGGAAAATTTAAAGAATCCGGAAAAACGCCTCCGGGCAGGGCCGTTATATATTATTGCTATTTTTTTCCAAATATCCTAAAATCAAAAGTATAAATTATTCATCAAGGAGGCATTTTGATTATGCAGAATTCATCCGACCTTCAGCGTATGCTCCGCTCTATCCACAGAAAAAACTATCCGGCTTATAAATCTCTGAGAGGCGCATATCGCTTTGACCATTATATCTTATCCGTCGATCATGTGCAGGGCGATCCTTTTGCGTCGCCTTCTCATATCAGCCTGCGTATTTCTCTCCGGGATGCAGG
Source organism: Candidatus Blautia intestinavium (assembly GCA_019113745.1). Taxonomy (GTDB): domain Bacteria; phylum Bacillota; class Clostridia; order Lachnospirales; family Lachnospiraceae; genus Blautia_A; species Blautia_A intestinavium. Next base: position 7,963 of record DXGV01000016.1, on the reverse strand, counting down.
TTTCCCCGGCGCATTTTATAAGGATACTGTAACCAGAACAGCTCTCTGCGATTACCTGACGCGACAGTTCAGCCGGCAGACTGACCGTTTTTCTTTCAAAGCAAAAGGATCCGGAAAAAGCGGACTGATCTCTGTAAGCCGCTGCGGACAGGAAGTTTTGCGCCGGACAGCCTGCGAACTTACGGAAACGGAGATTATTGCCCGTTTCTTTATCGGCTTTCCGGCCAACGGCCGGACGATCAACGCCCTGGAGCTTGAAAAAATTCTGTTTGAATTTCTTCCTGTCTGTGTGGAAAAAAGTTTCTTCTATAAAAATATGAATCCCCGTTCTCTTGAACAGGCTGTTTTTCTTGCCGAGGATCAGGCTTACATCCGCAGCCGCCTGAAGGATCTCCGGCTTGCCGCCTTTGTGGCGGACGGGTCTGTCCTCCCCAGAGAAAGCGGCGTTTCCGCTCTTCCCATGAAGGATTCCGTTCCTTTTCAGTCTCCGGATTCTCTGAGGATTATCATGGAGCTTCCCCATCACGGAAAAATATCCGGCATGGGAATTCCCCAGGGCATCACTCTGATCGTAGGCGGCGGCTACCATGGAAAATCTACGCTCTTAAATGCATTGGAGCTGGGCGTCTACAATCACATTGCCGGCGACGGGAGAGAATATGTCATTACCGACGCTTCTGCCCTGAAGCTCCGTTCAGAGGACGGTCGTTTCATCAAAGACGTGGATATCTCCCTTTTTATCAATGATCTTCCAAATAAAAAGGACACCCGCAGCTTCTCTACAGAAGACGCCAGCGGAAGCACCTCCCAGGCGGCGGGAATTGTGGAAGGAATGGAAGCTGGAAGCAGAGTTTTTCTTCTGGATGAAGACACCTCCGCCACGAATTTTATGGTAAGAGACTCCTTTATGCAGAAAGTGATTGCCAGAGAAAAAGAGCCCATTACGCCTTTTCTGGAACGCGCCCGGGATTTATATGAAAAATCCGGGATCTCTACGATCCTGGTGGCGGGAAGCTCTGGAGCCTTCTTCCATATTGCGGATACGATCATCCAGATGGACTGCTACCGCCCTGTAGATATCACAGAATCCACAAAAAAATTATGCCGGGAATACCCCCTGGCTTCTTCCGGAGTTCCACCGTACGCAGAGCCCGAAAGCCATCGCGTTATGACAGCAGGCACCTCCTGCCACGTCCGCCGATCCGGCCGTGAAGAGAGAATGAAAGTAAAAGTTCACGGAAAAGACGGTTTCCTTATCGGAAAACAGGATGTAGATCTCCGGTATCTGGAGCAGGTTATTGATGCAGAACAGACAGCCGCCCTTGGTATGCTTTTAAAATATGCCCTGGAACATCTGGCAGACGGAAAACTCACCATTTCCGAAATCGTCCGAAAACTGGACAGGGAACTGAATACCAGAGGCTTCTCTTTTCTTACGGACGGATCCCCTGTCGCCTGCGGCTATGCGGCGCCCCGTATTCAGGAAATCTATTCCTGCTTTAACCGTTACCGGAGATAGTGTACAAGGGGAAACAAAAAATATTGTCTGCAAAAAGAAAACTGCCGCTTATCTGACGATCTTGTCAGATGAGCGGCTGTTTGTTCGTTTTCTTTTTATTTTTAGGGAAAGGAAAGAGTTCCGGCAACCCTCCCGGCAATGAAGTGTTACCGGAGGTCTTAAAGTTCTTTTCCTTTAAGACAATTACATCATACAATATAAATGTGATGAGAATTTGTATAATTTCTAATAAAATTATAAAATATCTAAAATAATTATTTCTCTAAGCTCTTCTCTTATCCAGCTTCTTGGAAAGCATCATTCCAATTCCCTGAAGGATCTGCACCAGCACTACCAGGATCACGATCGTCACAATCATGATATCCGTCTGGTAGCGATAATACCCATACCGGATGGCAATATCGCCAAGACCGCCTCCGCCGACAGTACCGGCCATTGCGGAATATCCCAGGATTGTCCCTACAGCAATGGTAACGCCCACCAGAAGGGAAGTTCTCGCTTCAGCCAGAAGAACCTTCCAGATCACCGTACCGGTTCCCGCGCCCATACTGACGGCTGCCTCGATCACTCCGGAATCTACTTCTTTTAAGGAAGATTCCACCATTCTGGCAATAAACGGGGCTGCCGCTATCACAAGAGGAACGATCGTGGCACTGGAACCATAGCTTTTTCCTACGATTGCCTTCGTCACGGGAATAACCAGAATCAGAAGGATCAAAAAGGGAATACTCCTCAGTATATTTACAATCACATCAAGTATCTTATAAACAAAGGCGTTGGGACGGATCCCTTCCTTATCTGTCACAGTAAGCAGGATTCCCAGGGGCAGTCCCAGGACATATCCGAAAAATGTTGACATTAATGTCATATATAGTGTATCTCTGGTACCTTCCACCAGCATCATGATCGTATCATTATCCAACATCAGAATTCAGCTCCTCCACTCCCATACGGATATTTTTCAGATATCGTATCATCTTTTTCGCAGTCTCTCTGTCCTCCGGAAGCTGCAGGATCATCTCTCCTTCCGCCTGTCCGTTGATATTTTTCGTATCGGCATAGAGAATGTTCACCGGAGTGCGGAACTCCAGCACCAGATTTCCGATTACCGGTTCAAAAGACGACTTATTTTCAAAAGTCACTCTTACCAGGTGTTTTCCTTTCATCTCTTTAATCTGGTTTCTTCCGCTGAACACCAGCTTGCGGGCCGCTTCTGTCTTCGGATTGCGGAACAGCTCCTCCACTGTTCCGGTTTCCGCCAGAACGCCTTCGTCCAGAACTGCCACTCTGTTGCAGATCTCCTGAACCACGCTCATCTCATGAGTAATGACTACAATAGTGATTCCGTACTTCTGATTGATTTCCTTCAGAAGTTCCAGAATTGATTTGGTCGTCTGGGGATCCAGAGCGCTGGTAGCCTCGTCGCAGAGAAGGATATCCGGATCGGAGGCCAGTACTCTGGCAATCGCCACTCTCTGCTTCTGTCCGCCGGAGAGCTGGGCCGGATAAGACAGCGCCTTATCCTCCAGTCCTACGATCTTCAGATATTCTATAGCTTTTCTCCTGGCTTCCTTTTTCTTTATCCCGGCGATTTCCATAGGAAAACAAATGTTATCCAGGGCTGTTCTCTGCATCAGAAGATTAAAATGCTGGAAGATCATTCCGATCTTTTGTCTCTCTCTGCGCAGTTCTCTGTCTGACAAAGCCGTCAGCTCCTTTCCATGAACGCGGACTGTTCCGGAAGTGGGCCGTTCCAGAAGATTCAGACAGCGGACAAGCGTACTTTTTCCTGCTCCGGAAAGGCCAATGATTCCAAAGATATCCCCTTTTTCAATACAAAAACTGATATCCCTGGCAGCCTCTACCGATCCGCCTCTGGCTGAAAAGCTCTTGCACAGGTGCTCTACCTGTATGATAGGTTCCATGATAAAAATCCTCCCGTCCCTTGCAATTAGACTGTCCTGATCAGTTATTCAGCCGCTTCCGCATCTTCTGAATCATCAAAAGGAATTACTGCTCCGTCGTAGTTCTCAGTGATAAAGTCCTTGATTTCATCTGATTTCAGCACCTCTACCAGAGCTTTGATCTTTTCACTGTCCTCGTTTCCCTCTTTTACCGCGATCACATTTACATATGTCTGAGCAGCCTCAGAATCTGATTTCTCATAGGCAATGGCGTCCTTTGATACAGAGTACCCTGCCTGCAGCGCGTAGTTTCCATTTAATACCACAAAAGCAACCTCGTCTGCCACACGGGAAACCTGCGCTGCCTCAAGCTCTTCGATCTCCACATTTTTCGGATTCTCCTCAATATCCTTAACTGTGGCTTCCAGGCCGACTCCGTCTTTCAGCTTGATTACGCCGTTATCCTGAAGAAGCAGAAGGGCTCTCGCTTCGTTGGTTGTATCGTTCGGAACTGCGATCACGTCTCCTTCTTCCAGCTCTCCAAGATCCTTCTTTGTTCCCGGATAAATGCCGAATGGCTCATAGTGGATGCCGCCTGCGTTTACAAGGCTGGTGCCATGTTCCTCATTAAAATCGTCCAGATAAGGAATATGCTGGAAATAGTTCGCGTCAAAGTCTCCGCTGTCTACTACCAGATTCGGCTGTACATAATCCTCGAATACGGTAACTTCAAGTTCCCATCCCTGCTCTTCAAGAAGCGGAGCCGCCTGTTCCAGGATTTCCGCATGAGGCGTAGCCGACGCTGCTACTGTGATAGTTTTATCATCGGCGCTTACAAGGATAGAACTCCCTGCGAAAGCTCCCAGTACAAGTGATGCTGTAATTGTTCCTGCCAGTATTTTTTTGATTTTCATAACTTCTTCTCTCCTGTCTTATAATTTTTTCTTATTTAGTTTTCCTTTCCTCTGAATCTTCCCCTAAACTGAAAAAAACAGGAAGTCCAAAGGGATCTTCCTGCAGATGTGTCAAGCCGATATCTGTTCAGATATTGTTCTGTCTACACTCCGGCAACGTCCGGGATTCTCTTAAAACCGGCCGATGCTTCAGGAAGTCTCTGATACATAAATGCACAACAAAACATAGACATATCCATGCACATGTCCTGACCCATCATACCGCACATATATCTCTTCTGTTCTGCATTAACTGTAAACATGATTCTTCCTCCTTTTCTTTCAGTCTATTTATGTGTTGAATGATAGCACGATATACTGTCTCTGTCAACTGTTTTTTCATTGACACTATTGCCCTGTAATGATACCATGTTAGCGTTAATATACAAGGGGCAACACGCTCTCCTTGTACATTAACGCTAACGATATAAAGATTCCCTGAAACCAGAATTTTAGGAGGTTTATCCATGAAGAAAAAAGTGATCATTGCCATGAGCGGCGGTGTGGACTCCAGCGTAGCGGCCTACCTGATGATCCGAGAGGGCTACGAGTGCGCAGGCGCTACTATGAAATTATATGACAAACCACAGGATATTTCCGCCAACACCCGAGCCTGCTGCACCCCCTCAGATACGGAAGACGCCCGGCATGTGGCGGCAGGCTTAGGAATACTGTATTATGTATTTCCCATGCAGGAAGAGTTCCGTAAAAATGTAATTCAGAAATTTTCAGATACTTATTTTGCAGGCGGGACTCCCAACCCATGTATTGACTGCAACCGTTTCTTAAAATTTGACGCCCTTCTTCAGAAAGCCCGCGAGTTGGGCGCGGAGTATATCGCCAGCGGCCACTATGCCCGTATTGAGCAGGATCCGGATACCGGAAGATATCTTCTTAAAAAAGGTCTGGATCCCTCCAAGGACCAGAGCTATGTGCTTTATTCCATGAATCAGGATCAGCTTTCCCATACTCTTTTTCCCCTTGGAGGCTATACGAAAGCGGAGATCCGCCGGATTGCCCAGGAACAGGGATTCGTCAACGCGGATAAGCCGGAAAGCCAGGATATCTGTTTTGTTCCCGATGGAGATTACGCTTCTTTTATTGAGGAATATACCGGGAAACATTCTCGGCCCGGCGATTTTGTAGACCGGGATGGAAATATCCTCGGCCATCACAAAGGACAGATCCACTACACCATCGGCCAGCGCCGCGGACTGGGTATTTCCGCGCCGGAATCTCTGTATGTATGCGGAAAGTCCTTAAAAAACAATACGGTGATCCTTGGCAGGAAGCAGGATCTTTTCACCGATACCTGCTATGTAAACGACATCAATCTGATTCCCTGGGAGAAAATGCCCGGACCTGTTTCCTGCAAAGTAAAGGTGCGCTACCGACAGCCGGAACAGCCGGCCATTGCCGAACAGATTGGGGACGATCTCCTTAAGATTACGTTCTGTGAACCTCAGAGAGCGGTTACCCCCGGACAGGCCGCCGTTCTCTATGACGGAGATACCGTCCTCGGCGGCGGAACGATACTGGGAGAAACGCAGCGTTAAGCCGCTAAAACTGCGCATCCGAGCTTCATAAGGCCCGCGAGGATCATGACGGCCACCGGATTTAGCCTTCCCTTTTTCAGAAGGAAAAGACAAATTACAAATATAGCTGCCATTTCCCAGTTCATATCTGCAAAACAGATCTTTTCCACAGACGGCCAAATCGCTGAAACCAGAATGGAAACACCGGCTGAAGCAATCATCGCGACTACGGCGGGCCGCAGAGAATCCAGCACGCTCTGAAAAACTGTCACGTTCCGGTATCTTAAATATATTTTTGCAATTAAAGTCACGATGATGCAGGAGGGCAGAATACAGCCGAAGGTAGCCACCGCCGCCCCGGGAATTCCTGCTGTTTTTATTCCGACGAACGTAGCGGAATTAATAGCGATAGGACCCGGAGTCATCTGGGAAATTGTGATCAGATCTGTAAATTCGCTCATACTGAGCCATCCATGTATATTTACAACCTGTTCCTGAATAAGAGGCATGGCGGCGTATCCTCCTCCAAAGCTGAAAAGCCCTATCTGCATAAAGCTGATAAACAATTTCAAAAAAATCATTCAGAGGCCCTCCTTCTCTTCAGCCAGGTTCTTACAATTCCCAGAAAAATACAGATCAGTATCACAAAAACGATATTTACCTGGAAAATGCAGGTTGCCGCAAAAGCCGCTGCCATGATGAATACAGAAGAAGCCTTTTTTTCTCTGACGATCCCTTCCCCCATTTCCCATACTACAGAAGCGATCACCGCGCCCACTCCCGCCTGCATACCGCTGAGGATTTCGCTTACCACATAATTATCATGGAATATATTATAAAATACAGAAACCAGTGATATGATCAAAAACGGCGGAATGATGGTAGCGGCAATGGCTGTTACCGCCCCTGCCATTCCCGCCAGCTTATAACCCACCACGATCGCGCCGTTTACCGCTATCGCTCCCGGCGAGGACTGCGCTATGGCAATAAGGTCCAGCATTTCTTTTTCTTCTATCCAATGATATTGATCTACAAATTTTTTCTTCATCAACGTTACGATCACATATCCCCCGCCGAAAGTAAATGCGCTGAGATATAAAGTTGAAATAAATAATTTTACCAGAATATTGTTTTTCTTCATATTACGTCTCTTTCCCCATGTTCTTTCTGCCGGAGTACTGCATTAATCCCGGCATATATCTCATTTTTTCGACTCATTTGACGCTGTCTCTGTATTTTATTATATCTTAACACTGTAAAAAATCGAGAACATTTCTGTTAAATCCAGAGCGTTAGTGTACAGGGAAACAATGCGCCACTACCAAATATGCAGGTCAGCCAAAGATTAAAAAAGAAAAACCCCGAGAATCCTGAAAACATTATGTCTTCAGAATACTCGGGGAAAAGATCCAATGCCGCAGACCGGAATCGAACCGGTACGGGTATCACTACCCACGGGATTTTAAGTCCCGGGCGTCTGCCAGTTCCGCCACTGCGGCATATTTAAAATATGAATATGGGGCCTATAGGGCTCGAACCTATGACCCTCTGCTTGTAAGGCAGATGCTCTCCCAGCTGAGCTAAGACCCCAAATGTATAAAGAAAAACGACCCAGATGAGACTCGAACTCACGACCTCCGCCGTGACAGGGCGGCGCTCTAACCAACTGAGCCACTGGGCCAAAATAAATAGTGGACCTTCGGGGACTCGAACCCAGGACCGACCGGTTATGAGCCGGTTGCTCTAACCAACTGAGCTAAAGGTCCAAAAAGCCGATGATCGGACTCGAACCGATAACCTGCTGATTACAAATCAGCTGCTCTGCCAATTGAGCCACATCGGCGTGTAATATCTACAAAATATATTATACACCAAATGTCTGAATCAAGCCACGGAAAATCACATATTTTTTAATTTTAAATGACTCCAAGGGGATTTGAACCCCTGTTACCGCCGTGAAAGGGCGGTGTCTTAACCGCTTGACCATGGAGCCAATCTCTTTTGTTCAGGCTTCATGCCCTAACTCCCCCTGTTGGACTCGAACCAACGACA
>DXGV01000015.1 GCA_019113745.1 Candidatus Blautia intestinavium | reverse complement strand
AGAAAGCTATGAGTTCGGCACAACTTGCGCAATCATTGGTTGGAACAGATTTAGTACAATGTGGCGGGTTTTCGTATGGTTATTATAATGGTATTAAAGATGCGATTGAGATTGTTGAGAAAGGCGGGATTGAATGAGCGAGAAAGAATGCAGGTCATGTATTGATTATGACGACGGCCTTTGCGATAGAACCGGCTTCATGGTAGAAAAGGATGATACCTGCGAAAAACATCGGAGTTGTGATGGTTGTTTCGGCGCCTCTTTTGGAGATTGCCAGAGATGCCAAGAAAGCAGAGAAAAAATAGAAAAAGAAGAAAATACAGTGGGTTACAAAACGGAAGAACTTGCAAAAGCGTTACGAGAGCTTTGCCGTTGCATTCCGCCGATTACGAAAGAAGATATAGGGCTCGTAATACGGAATCCGAGTCTATCATTTTTACAAAAGCTGAGGATTATAAGGAAACTTAGAAATGCAATACAGAAAAGTAAGGACCGCCAATAAGGACGGTCCTTGCTATATAGAAAAAAACCAAGCACCCGGAGATGCTTGGTCGCTTGTTGAAAGTGTTTCCACCATTCAACTGGCATATAATTTGTCCGACAAACGAATTATAGCATAGAAGAGTTCTTTTTTAAAGAATTTATTACCAATTGGTTATAAAAAAATGATGGTTATATATTTTGGGTAAGTAGCGATTGGGATATTGATAACGGCGCGGAAATAGAATATACTACAAATGTCAACAAATGTTAGGTGATTTCAGAAAAAAGGGAGGTGTGATCATGGCAACTGTTTTTGATGTAGCAAAATATATTTTGCATAAAGAGGGAAATATCAGCACTTGGAAATTACAAAAGCTTTGCTATTATTCCCAGGCGTGGCAGCTGGCGTGGACCGGAAAAAGCATCTTCCCGGAAGATTTTGAAGCATGGGCGAACGGGCCTGTGTGTCCGGAATTATTCCGTGAACATCGTGGAATGTTTAATGTGAGCGAAAACGATATTTCGAGAGGAGACATGGATAACTTGAACGATGACGAAAAAGAATCCATAGATATCGTTTTGAAGGATTATGGAAATATGGAACCGTATGCTTTAAGAGAACTGTCTCACAGTGAAGCTCCCTGGAAAGATGCAAGAGGCGATTTGCCGGAAGGTGCAAGATGCCAGAATGTAATTACCAAGGAAAGAATGGGAGAATATTACGGCGGGCTATAAAAATGGCAAAGAGAACAAACCAGAAAGGGCGGAGCAAAGCCAGTAAATATACAGTAAAAGCGAGTGGGTACAGTTCAGACGGAGAAAAGGTAATTTGGCTTTTTGATATGATAGATAGATCTGGAGTATATGCATTTGACTTGAACAGAGACGATTTCCTTCACAAAGAAGTCATGGAGAAGATGATAGACTATAGTAATATGACATGGGCGCAAGTTAAGCAACAGACTCACGATGAAGGAAAATCAAAGCACCATTTATTGTCGATAGACTCTATCTCCAGGGAAGCACTGGATAGAGTTAAAGCCAAACAGTTAGAAGACTATTCTGATGCAATTTTTTCGTTTGCGCTACAGAATAAATTGAGAATTATCGGTATCCGAGAAAGAGAAAAATTTCATGTACTCTGGTACGATCCAGAACACAAAGTTTGTCCATCGCATAAAAAGCATACATAAAAGGCTGTCCCAAAGGGGCAGTCTTTTTTCTTGACACCAGATGCCGGTAGGATAAGATGATGATGAGGTTATTTTAAGAATAATCGGTTGGTTTTGTTGTAAGGCTCTTTCCTTAAAATGACATTGTACCGCAGAAAGTATTTTGCTGAGTCTTTTTCGTCAGGAGATATTTCAACTGCTTTGTAAATGTCCTTTTGCAGGCAGCCTGGATGATCAGACACATAAGAGATGACACGCTTGCCGATATTGCACATCCGTGTGATTCTGGAGAGAGCCTCTGTCCCGTCCTTTTTTGTTTGGTAAGCTCTTGCTGCTATACAAGTCTGGACGGATTCGATAGCCTTATCCCATTGGCCGGTCATGGCATACAGAGTAGGTCCTCTATCGCGGCAATATATAGTCGGAGGGAGATCCTTGCAGTCCTTCTTCCAGTCCTTTATGAATTGAGGGAGAAGATTGTAAGACTCTTCACATGCTTCGATCTTGGCATAAACATCATTGCCGGATCGGATTTTCTCGGACAACGCGTAGAAAAAATAATCGTTGGAATTTCCGACGCGGAACGTGATTGATTTTGGGCGTGATTGATCTGGTGTATCCGAGCTCGTATTTTCCTGAATAAGTGTAAGAAGCTCATCAAGGCCCAACGTAATAGAAGAAGAATCATTAGTAGATTCTTTGTCTGAACCAAATATCAATTTTTTGAAAAAATGAAATATACCCATAAAAGCCCCCTCCTTTGCAGTATATTATACATACTGTGGAGAGATAAGTGAATTGTATTTTTGGCAACTTTATACAGAAAAATTGTTTTTCGGTAAGTTTGAAGAAAGGCATTGACATATTGAGTTCCAATAAATATAATAAACTTAGCGGAACTCAAAAAGTGAGGTGAAAAAATGAGTGCCAAGATGGGAAGACCCATATCCAACAATCCCAAAATAAACGACATTAAAGTCCGCGTTGATAATGAAACGCATGATAAACTTCTGCAATATTGCGAAAAAAATGGAGTATCGAAGGCAGAAGCAATCAGAAAAGCCATTAATGAATTGTTGGAAAAATAAAGAATAGCCGCTTCACCGACCAAAGCTTAGCGACTATTCTCCGCATACCACCCTCGAAAGGATGATAAATCCATTCTATCATTCGACGAGGGAAAATTCAAGAATGAAAGGATGGAATTTTTATGTTCAAAATTGAAAACACGATTGATAGCAGGGAAGTTGCAGATATGGTAGAAAAGAATCATAAAGATTTAATGCGAGATATCCGCAGATATGTGGAGCAATTAACTGAGCGCAAGATTGCGCCCAGTGATTTCTTTAGAGAAAGCACATACAAAGATAGCACAGGGAGGTCATTGCCATGCTATCAGATCACAAAGAAAGGATGCGAGTTTATCGCTCACAAACTGACCGGAGTCAAGGGGACAGAGTTCACCGCTCGGTATATCAATCGTTTCCACGAGATGGAAGACGCTTTAGCGCAGCCGGAGACAAAGAATAAGCTGATCGGCGCCCGTGATCTTGCGGCTATGCTGAAAAGGAAACACTGCAAAGTATGTTACCGCATAGATAGTCTGGTTCGTCAACACCCGGAGTACCGGCCTGAGTTTTTCCGTGTGTTCTTCCAGAACAGCCAGGGACGCATGTTCCGCACATATGAAATGACGGAGCAAGGACTGCGGATCTTCGTTGCTCTGCTGGAAAGAGACGGAAACAGGAACAGCGTGAACACGGTGAACGGCCTGAACCAGATAAGAAACCGGTATCCGGCATTGGCAGATCAGAGCTCGACAAAGGTTTCTTTATGTCCACGTACCGGTTTAAAGGAGCTCCAGAAAGCTGAAGCTGCCCTGGAAATGTTCGAACAGTGCTATCTCGGAATGAATTTTGCTGACTTCGATGACGAGGATCGGGAAAGGTTCGACGCTGCCTTGTGCCTGCTCCATGACCAGGTGAAGATTGCAGTAAAAGAAGTAAAGGGGGCTCGCTGATATGATTGAATCGAAAAGATGCCCTTTATCAGAAGAAGAAAGAGAAAGATACTGCATGTGCGACACCTGTTTGTTCGTAAAAAGCTGTTTAGAGGAAATAGATCAAGAAATGCAGGCGTTTGAAGTACAAAGGGAAATTACCGAAAAAGCAACAAAAAACGGCAAAAGAAGAGGATAAGCACGGGAAAATAGACTGCTCGGTAAATCCTGTAAACCCTCTGGTTTATTTTAGGTGTAGACCTGTGAGTATGGGGGATGCGATGATCATAGAGTAAACAATAAGGGCTACCCTTTTTCTTTTTGATTTGCTATAATAATAGGCATATTAAAAGAAAAAGGGTTTTTTTCTACAGACTGAATAAAGGAGAAGAAACATATGGATACACCAACAATCGCAGCATATTACAGAGAAGCGGATCCTATGAAGCGGAAGCAGCTTTTGGATCAGTCTGAAGCCGCAGGAGAGGAACCGGAGGCAAATAAAATACGCAGAGAGATATGGGAAGCCCGTTACCATGAAAAAGGAGAAAACGGCAGTCTGGCCGACGGGTTTCTGAAATTATGGATGGCTATGGAATTTAACAGAAATTCGGGAAACCGGTGGTTTACAGGCTCCAGAGGCGCCCGCAAAGAGATCGGCAAGGAACTTGCAGCGGTAAAATTCCATGAGATCCGGCAGAAAAGCGGGCTTCATGAACAGCTTCTTTACCGGGAATGCTGTCATCTGGTGGACTTGTATATGAATCTATGCAGTCACGATAAGTCTTACAATACAATCATCTGCGGGATCATTACGATCAGTAAGGACAGCGCCAAAGCAAAACTGCAGAAAGACATTTACGAGACGGCGGTCCGTCTCCCCGGAGAGTTGAACATGCAGGAGGAGCTGGGACTTATCACAAAGGCGGCCAGAGAAATTTATGAGATCCAGTTCCCGGGAGAAGGGGGACTTCCGGAATAACATTTACAGAAACAGAAATAATAAACAGAAAACCGGAGGCAAGAATGAATAAAGATAAAATAACTGCTTATGAGCTTCTGAAAGAGGAGGAGCTGAAGGATATCCGCTCTACCGGGTATCTCCTTCGGCACAGAAAAACAGGAGCAAGGGTAATGGCCATAGAAAATGAAGATGAAAACAAGGTATTTAACATTGCCTTCCGCACCCCGCCGAAAAACAGCACAGGTGTGGCGCATATCCTGGAACACAGCGTACTTTGCGGCTCCAGGGAGTTTCCTCTGAAAGATCCTTTTGTGGAGCTTGTGAAAGGTTCCCTGAATACTTTTTTGAATGCCATGACGTATCCGGACAAAACCTGTTATCCGGTGGCAAGCTGCAACGACCAGGACTTCCAGAACCTGATGCATGTCTATCTGGACGCTGTTTTTTATCCTAATATTTACAGGAAAGAAGAAATATTCCGTCAGGAAGGGTGGAGCTATCACCTGGAAAATACGGAAGGTCCGCTGACCTATAACGGCGTGGTCTATAATGAAATGAAGGGGGCTTTTTCTTCTCCGGACGAAGTTCTTGAAAGAGAAATCATGGATTCTCTGTTTCCGGATACGGCCTACGGCTGCGAGTCTGGCGGAGATCCGGATGTGATCCCGGATCTTTCCTATGAAGAATTCCTGGATTTTCACCGCACCTATTATCATCCCTCAAACAGCTATATCTACCTTTATGGAAATATGGACATGGCGGAGAAGCTGGACTTTATCGACCGTCATTATCTTTCTGCCTTTGAGAAGCTGGAAGTGGATTCCGAGATCCGTATGCAGAAACCGTTTGAGAAAACGCGTGATCTCGTGATGGAGTATCCGGTTGCGGAAAATGAAAGCGAAAAAGACAACGCTTACCTGGCATACAGCGTGGTGGTGGGAGACGCAATGGATACTCTTACCGGAACAGCCTTTGAAGTGCTGGATTACGCTCTTTTAAGCGCGCCGGGAGCGCCGCTTAAGAAGGCTCTTCTGGATGCGGGGATCGGATCGGATATCTACGGCTCCTACGGCGACGGCATACGCCAGCCGTATTTTGAGATTGTGGCCAAGGGAACGGAGGCGGACAAAAAAGAACAGTTCCTCTCCGTGATCCGCGATACCCTGAAAGAACTTGTGGAAAAAGGAATTGACAAAAAGTCTCTGGAGGCCGGGATCAACTGCATGGAATTCCGTTACAGGGAAGCAGATTTTTCTTCCTACCCCAAAGGACTGATGTACAGCCTTGCTTTCCTTGGAACATGGCTTTACAGTGACGAAAAAGCCTTTGTGTCAGCCCAGGTGCTGCCGGTGTTCGATAAGCTGAAGTCCCTGACAGGGAAAGGATATTTTGAAGAACTGGTACAGAAGTATCTTCTGGATAATCCTCATAGCTCCGTGATCACCCTGATCCCTTCCCCCGGGCTGGCGGCGCGGAAAGAAAAAGCCCTGGCGCAAAAACTCCAGGAGCATCTGGAGGGGCTTTCCCTTGAAGAAAGGGAGGAGCTTGTACGTAAGACAAAGGCTCTTGAGGAATATCAGGAAGCGCCGGAATCTGAGGGCGCGGAGAAATGTATTCCCATGCTGAAGCGGGAGGATATCAAAAAAGAGGCGGCCGGATTTTATAATGAACCGCTGGATGTAGACGGCAGTCTGTTCCTCTATCATCAGGTTCCCACAAACGGAATCGGTTATCTGGATCTTCTGTTTGATCTTAAGGGCCTTGCGCCGGAAAAGGTTCCGTATCTGGGACTTCTGAAATCTGTTCTGGGCTATGTGGACACGGCGGGCTACGCTTACGGCGATCTGACAAACGAGATCAACGCCCAGACCGGCGGTATCCAGTGCGGCGTGGAAGTTTTTGAGCAGGCGGATTCTATAGAAGATTACAAAGCCTTTTTCTCTCTCAGAGGTAAAGTGATGTATCCCAGGATCGACGTTTTATTTAAAATGGCCAGAGAGATCCTGAACACTTCCAGACTGAATGATACAAAGCGTCTTTATGAGATCATCGCGGAAGTTAAATCAAGAGCGCAGGCAAATCTGGTGAGCGGAGGACATTCCACGGCTGTTCTGAGAGCGTCTTCCTACAGTCTTCCCATGGCGGCTTTCCAGGACGCCATGTCGGGCATTGCCTATTATCAGTTTATAGAAAAGCTGGAGCAGGAGTTTGAACAGCGAAAGGAAGAAATCGTAGAAAATCTTGAGCTTCTTACAAGAGAAATCCTGCGTCCGGAAAATCTTTCTGTCAGCTATACAGGAGAAAGAGAATCACTGGATCAGGTCCGGAAGCAGGTAAAAGTACTCAGACAGACCCTCCATACAGAAGAAATGGAACCGTCTCAGGCGAAAATGCCCTGTGTAAAGAAGAACGAAGGTTTTATGACTTCCGGACAGGTGCAGTTTGTCGCCCAGACCGGAAACTTCCGGAAAAAAGGCCTGTCCTATCACGGGGCGTTAAATATCCTCAAAGTGGCGCTGAGCTACGATTATCTCTGGATCAATCTCCGCGTAAAAGGAGGAGCTTACGGATGTATGTGCGGATTCCGCAGAAACGGAGAAAGCTATTTTGTATCTTACCGCGATCCTCATCTGAAACGGACGCTTGAGGTATATCAGGGCATTCCGGATTATGTGAGAAACTTCCAGGCGGACGAGAGGGAGATGACAAAGTATATCATTGGAACCATCAGCGGAAAGGATGTGCCGAAAACTCCGCAGATGCAGGGCAGTATTTCAAAAACAGCCTGGTTCTGCGGCATTACGGAAGAGATGGTCCAGAAAGAGAGGGATGAGATCCTTCAGGCGGATGTAGAAGATATCCGCGGACTTGCTCCCCTTATCGAAGCCATTCTGGCGGAGAATGCCATCTGTGTGGTGGGAAGTGAAACTGCTGTACAGAAGGAAAGGGAAATTTTCGGAGAGATTAAATCTTTGATCGGGAGCGGAGCAGAATGAAAGAAAATTTTAAATCAGGTTTTGCAGCTATTATCGGAAGGCCGAACGTAGGAAAATCCACGCTGATGAATCATCTGATCGGGCAGAAGATCGCCATTACCTCCAAAAAGCCCCAGACCACCAGAAACCGTATCCAGACGGTCTACACCTGCGAAGACGGACAGATCGTATTCCTGGATACTCCCGGTATCCACAAAGCGAAAAATAAGCTGGGAGAATATATGGTTCAGGTGGCGGAGAGAACGCTGAAGGACGTGGACGTGATTCTCTGGCTGGTAGAGCCCACCACTTTTATCGGGGCAGGAGAACGCCACATTGCGGAACAGCTTAAGGGGCTTCATCTTCCGGTTATTCTGATCATTAATAAAGTGGATACTGTAGACAGAGAAGAGATCGCCAGAGCCATTGATACCTACCGGAAGCTTTATGATTTTGACGAGATCATTCCGGTATCGGCTCTGCGGGCGGTCAATACAGAGGATATCATCCCATGTATCCTGAAGTATCTGCCTTATGGACCCATGTTTTATGATGAGGATACGGTAACGGATCAGCCCCAGAGACAGATCGCGGCGGAGATCATCCGGGAAAAAGCCCTTCATGCCCTGGATGCGGAAATTCCCCACGGAATAGCCGTGGCTATCGACCGGATGAAAGAGCGGCCGGGGAAAAACAGGCTGGTGGATATTGACGCCACGATCATCTGTGAACGGGAGTCCCATAAGGGGATCATTATCGGAAAACAGGGAGCCATGCTGAAAAAGATCGGAAGCAACGCCCGTTATGAGCTGGAAAAAATGCTGGAGGCAAAAGTGAATCTGAAGCTCTGGGTAAAGGTTAAAAAAGACTGGAGGGACAGCGATTTCCTCATCAAGAACTTCGGATATGACAAAAAGGAAATTTGATGAATGAGTGATCTGATTACTGTACAGGGTGTGGTGATCTCCGCTATGCCTGTGGGAGAATATGACAAGCGTATTGTGCTTCTTACAAGGGAGCGGGGAAAAATCTCCGCCTTTGCCAGAGGCGCAAGACGGATGAACAGTCCTTTTATGGCGGCGGCCAGTCCTTTTGTATTTGGAAACTTTACCCTGTATGAGGGCAGGACGAGCTATAACCTGAATCAGGTCAGTGTCATTCACCAGTTTGTAGAACTGGCCGCAGCGCAGCCGGGGATCTATTATGGGTATTACTTTCTGGAACTGGCAGATTATTTCGGCCGGGAGGGAACGGACGAAAAGGAGATGATGAATCTTCTGTACGTTACGGTAAAGGCGCTTTTGAATCCTCATGTAGACAATGAGCTGGTACGCTGTATCTTTGAGCTTCGCACAATGGCGGAAGAGGGATACTGCCCGGAACTTTTTTCCTGTGAATCCTGCGGAAAAGACGGGCCTGAACCGGATGAGTTCTTTTTTTCCCAGGCGCACCACGGCGTCTTATGCAGCTCCTGCGCCAAAGGAGTCCGTGACGCGGAGAGGATTTCCGGGGCGGCTCTCTGCGCCATGCGCTATATAGTCTGTTCTCCAATGGGAAAACTGTATACTTTTGCCGTAAACGAAGATGTTCTGGCTGAACTGAAACGGGTTATCTATACATATACGGAGAGAAATACAGATAAAAAGTTCAAAAGTCTGGAAATCCTGAAGGTAATGCGCTGAAAAAGCAGAAACATATAAAATATTGGGAGGAAATGTAAATGAAACAGATCAAGGCAAAACCGATCACAGCAGAAAATTTTAAAGAATTCGGAAGCTTTACGGATCTTATGAATCCGGAAGGCTTCAGTCTGGGAGATTTTTATCAGGACAGGCTGAAAATGCACTGTTCCGGAAATCTGCAGACAGCGTTTTCTCCGCTGCTGATACGTAAACCGGAAAAAATGGTGGTAAGCAGCGCGGAGTATCACAATTATACTCAGGAGGGAGTTCTCTGCCTTGACGACGACGTAGTGGTTCATGTGGCTCCGGCCGGAAAGGAAGCGGTTCCGGAGCTTACGGAAGCTTTTCTGGTACCCCAGGGGACTATGGTGCTTCTGAATACCGGCGTATGGCATTTAAGCGCAATCCCTGTACATAAAGAACTGGCTCACGTGCTGATCGTGCTCCCGGAGAGAACCTATTTCAACGACTGCGTTGTGGTTGATTATCCGGAGGAACAGTGGGTGGAGATCACACTTTAAGGACGGCACAGTTCCCGCATGAGACGGGATATCGAAGGAGATCCGGTAAGAACAGACAGAGTCTTGCCGGATTTCTTTCTGTCCGATCTTAAGATGTTCGCGGATTGCGGTTGAAAAAGCGGAAAGATGCTAGTATAATAAAAAAGATTTGAAAATGATCATTATATTTTAGGAGAGATAAGATACCATGGAAAAAACAATGGAAAAAATCGTAGCTCTGGCAAAGGCAAGAGGATTTGTTTATCCCGGTTCCGAAATTTACGGTGGTCTTGCCAATACCTGGGATTATGGAAATCTGGGTGTGGAGCTGAAGAACAATGTAAAACGTGCCTGGTGGCAGAAATTTATCCAGGAGTCCCCGTATAACGTGGGTGTGGACTGCGCGATCCTTATGAATCCCCAGACATGGGTGGCGTCCGGACATCTGGGAGGATTTTCCGACCCTCTGATGGACTGCAAGGAGTGCCATGAGCGTTTCCGCGCCGACAAACTGATTGAAGATTTCTGTGAGGAGCATGGAATTGCCATTGAGGGCAGCGTAGACGCATGGTCCCAGGAAAAGATGATGGATTTCATCAAAGAACATGAAATTCCCTGTCCTACCTGTGGAAAACATAATTTTACCGATATCCGCCAGTTTAATCTGATGTTCAAAACGTTCCAGGGCGTTACCGAGGACGCGAAAAACACGGTGTATTTAAGACCGGAGACAGCCCAGGGTATTTTTGTGAACTTCAAAAATGTACAGAGAACCTCAAGAAAGAAGATTCCTTTCGGCATCGGCCAGATTGGTAAATCTTTCCGAAACGAGATCACTCCCGGAAACTTTACTTTCCGTACCCGCGAATTCGAGCAGATGGAGCTGGAATTCTTCTGTGAGCCGGATACCGACCTTGAGTGGTTTGATTACTGGAAGAAATTCTGTCTTGACTGGCTCAGCTCTCTTGGCCTGAAAGACGACGAAGTACGCTACCGTGATCACGAGAAGGAGGAGCTTAGTTTTTACAGCAAGGCGACTACTGACGTGGAATTCCTCTTCCCCTTCGGCTGGGGCGAGCTGTGGGGAATTGCGGACAGAACAGACTACGATCTGACGCAGCATCAGAATGTGTCCGGTCAGGATCTGACCTACTTTGACGATGAGAAGAAGCAGAAGTATATTCCTTATGTGATCGAGCCGTCTCTCGGCGCAGACCGTATGGTGCTGGCTTTCCTGTGCAGCGCATATGACGAGGAAGTACTTGACGCTGAGAAAAACGACGTCCGCACAGTTCTTCATTTCCACCCGGTTCTGGCTCCTGTCAAGATCGGCGTGCTGCCTCTTTCCAAGAAGCTGAGCGAAGGAGCTGAGAAGATCTACCAGCATCTCAGCAAAAAGTACAACTGCGAGTACGACGATCGCGGAAATATCGGAAAGCGTTACAGAAGACAGGATGAGATCGGAACTCCGTTCTGTGTGACATATGATTTTGATTCTGAGACAGACGGGGCGGTTACTGTCCGCGACCGCGATACCATGGAACAGGTCCGCATAAAAATTGAGGAGCTTGACGCTTACTTTGCAGACAAGTTCACCTTCTGATCCTGTATTTAACAGAAAAGTGCCGCAGCAGGTGGCGGTTATAAATATACAAAGTAAAGTCTCCGGATGCGGCTGTTCCAGCCGTGCCGGGGACTTTTTCTATAATTTATGGATAATGTCGGATTTATTTGAATAATATATGGCATTTCGTACAAAGAAAACTTGACTTTCTTGTATTACATTGTTAAAATTTACTATTATAGGCGCGGCGTCGGTTTGTGAATACAGTCACGTTTATTCATACCGGCGCCAAATACAGGAGGAGATGTCATTATGGCGAAAAAAAGAAATATCATTGTAGGACAGTCGGGAGGCCCCACGGCTGTGATTAATTCCAGTCTGGCGGGAGTTTACAAAAACGCCATCGAGCGGGGATTTGACAAGGTGTACGGAATGCTCCACGGGATCCAGGGCCTTCTGGACGAACAGTATATCGACCTTTCTACGCATATTCATTCTGAACTGGATATTGAGCTGCTAAAAAGAACGCCCTCCGCATTTCTGGGTTCCTGCCGCTTTAAACTTCCGGAAATCCACGAGGATAAGTCCATCTATGAAAAGATTTTTGAAATCCTGAACAAGCTTGATATCGACGCGTTTATTTATATCGGCGGAAACGACTCTATGGATACCATTAAGAAACTGTCCGATTACGCGATCCTTACCGGGCAGACCCAGAAATTTCTGGGCGTTCCCAAGACCATTGACAACGATCTTGCCCTGACGGACCATACTCCAGGATTCGGAAGCGCGGCGAAGTATATCGGCGCGTCCACAAAGGAGGTGATCCGGGACGCCCAGGGACTTACCTACAAGAAAAACATGATCACGATCATGGAGGTTATGGGAAGGAACGCGGGATGGCTTACAGGGGCTACGGCTCTTGCCAAAACAGAGGACTGCGACGGACCGGATCTGATTTATCTGCCGGAGGTTTCCTTTGACATTGAAAAATTCCTTGTAAAAGTAAAAGATCTTCTGAAAAAGAAATCCTCCGTAGTGATCGCTGTTTCCGAGGGCATCCGTCTGGAGGACGGAAGATATGTCTGCGAGCTCGGCAATTCCGGAGACTATGTGGACGCTTTCGGCCATAAGCAGCTTACCGGAACCGCCACATATCTGGCAAACTTCCTGGCTGCCGAGTGCGGCTGTAAGACAAGGGCGGTGGAACTGTCCACCCTTCAGAGAAGCGCTTCCCATATGGCGTCCAGAGTGGATATAGACGAGGCTTTCATGGTCGGCGGCGCTGCGGTAAAGGCTGCGGACGAAGGGGACACAGGAAAGATGGTGGTGATCGACCGTGTGTCCGACGACCCTTATATGGCAAAGACAGGAATTTATGACGTGCACCGGATCGCCAATGAAGAAAAGCTTGTTCCGAGGAACTGGATGAACAGAGACGCCACTTATGTGACAAAAGATTTTATCGACTACATCAGCCCGCTGATACAGGGAGACTATCAGCCCATCATGGTAAACGGCCTGCCCAGACATCTGGTTCTGAATCTGAAGAAGAGACGCTGAGAAATTAAAAAGAAATCAGGGGGAAAATTTTGAGGATTTTCAAAGTTTTTCCCCTTTTTCCCAGTTTCTCCTTGACTATTCAGCAAGAAATCTATACAATGATTATGTGCGTATAGAAAACATTTTCTATGTTCAAAGAACAAATTAATAGGAGGAAGACGTAAAATGGCAAAATGGGTTTACATGTTTACAGAAGGTAACGCCACAATGAGAAACCTTCTGGGTGGTAAAGGTGCCAATCTTGCTGAAATGACTTCTCTGGGCCTTCCGGTTCCCCAGGGCTTCACAATCACAACAGAAGCCTGCACTCAGTATTATGAGGACGGAAGACAGATCAATGACGAGATCATGGCTCAGATCATGGAAGCGATCACCAAAATGGAAGGAGTTACCGGTAAGAAATTCGGTGACAAAGAAAATCCTCTGCTTGTTTCCGTTCGTTCTGGTGCAAGAGCATCCATGCCGGGTATGATGGATACTATCCTCAACCTTGGTCTGAATGAAGAAGTTGTTAATGTGCTGGCTGAGAAGTCCAACAATCCCCGCTGGGCTTGGGACTGCTACAGAAGATTCATCCAGATGTATTCTGACGTAGTTATGGAAGTCGGCAAGAAATATTTCGAAGAACTGATCGACCAGATGAAAGAGAAGAGAGGCGTTAAGCAGGACGTTGAGCTTACTGCTGACGACCTTCACGAGCTGGCAGACCAGTTCAAGGCTGAATACAAAGAAAAAATCGGTTCTGATTTCCCGACAGATCCCAAGGAGCAGCTGGTAGGCGCTATCAAAGCCGTATTCCGTTCCTGGGACAACCCGAGAGCAAACGTATACCGTCGTGACAACGATATCCCGTATTCCTGGGGTACAGCCGTTAACGTACAGATGATGGCTTTCGGTAACATGGGCGACGACTGCGGTACCGGTGTTGCATTTACCCGTGACCCGGCTACAGGCCAGAACGGACTGTTCGGCGAGTTCCTGACCAACGCTCAGGGCGAGGACGTTGTTGCAGGTGTTCGTACACCTATGCACATCTCCGAGATGGAGCAGAAGTTCCCGGAGGCATTCAAACAGTTCAAGGAAGTATGCCATACTCTGGAAACACATTACAGAGATATGCAGGATATGGAGTTCACTGTAGAGCATGGTAAACTGTACATGCTTCAGACACGTAACGGTAAGAGAACTGCACAGGCTGCTCTGAAGATTGCCTGCGACCTTGTTGACGAGGGCATGAGAACAGAAGAAGAAGCTGTTGCAATGATCGATCCGCGTAACCTGGATACACTTCTTCATCCGCAGTTCGACGCAGCTGCGCTGAAAGCAGCTACTCCGCTGGGCAAAGGTCTTGGCGCTTCCCCGGGAGCTGCATGCGGTAAGATCGTATTCTCTGCTGACGACGCAGTAGAATGGGCGGCAAGAGGTGAAAAAGTCGTTCTTGTACGTCTTGAGACATCTCCGGAAGATATCACCGGTATGAAATCCGCTCAGGGTATCCTGACAGTACGTGGCGGTATGACCTCCCACGCAGCAGTAGTTGCACGTGGTATGGGATCCTGCTGTGTATCCGGATGCGGCGACATCGCTATGGATGAAGCAAACAAGAAATTCACCCTTGCAGGCAAAGAATTCCACGAAGGAGATCCGATCTCTATCGACGGTACAACAGGTAACATCTACGACGGAATCATCCCCACTGTAGACGCTACAATCGCCGGCGAATTCGGAAGAATCATGGCATGGGCTGACAAATACAGAACCATGAAGGTTCGTACAAACGCAGATACACCGGCTGACGCTAAAAAAGCACGTGAGCTTGGCGCAGAAGGTATCGGTCTGTGCCGTACAGAGCATATGTTCTTCGAAGGCGACAGAATCGACGCATTCCGTGAGATGATCTGCTCTGAGACAGTAGAAGAGAGAGAAGCAGCTCTGGAGAAGATCCTTCCGGAACAGCAGGGCGACTTCGAGAAGCTGTATGAAGCTCTGGAAGGCAACCCGGTTACGATCCGTTTCCTGGATCCGCCGCTTCATGAGTTCGTTCCCACTGAGGAAGAGGACATCAAGAAACTGGCTGACGCACAGGGCAAGACTGTTGAGCAGATCAAGACGATCATCGATTCTCTCCATGAGTTCAACCCGATGATGGGTCACCGTGGATGCCGTCTGGCAGTTACCTATCCGGAGATTGCCAAGATGCAGACCAAAGCTGTTATCCGTGCGGCTATCAACGTGAAGAAAGCTCATGCAGACTGGGATGTGCATCCTGAGATCATGATCCCGCTTGTAGGCGATATCAAAGAGCTGAAATATGTTAAGAAGTTTGTTGTTGAGACTGCTGACGCTGAGATCGCAGCAGCAGGCATCGACCTGAAATATGAGGTTGGTACCATGATCGAGATCCCGAGAGCAGCTCTGACAGCCGACGAGATCGCTAAAGAAGCTGACTTCTTCTGCTTCGGTACAAATGACCTTACCCAGATGACATACGGATTCTCCCGTGACGACGCAGGCAAGTTCCTGAACGCATACTATGATGCGAAGATCTTCGAGAACGATCCGTTCGCGAAACTGGATCAGGTTGGCGTTGGCAAGCTGATGAAGATGGCTATCGAGCTTGGCAAACCGGTTAACCCGAACCTGCATGTAGGTATCTGCGGCGAGCACGGCGGAGATCCGTCTTCTGTAGAATTCTGCAACAAGATCGGTCTTGACTATGTATCCTGCTCACCGTTCCGTGTTCCGATCGCCCGCCTGGCAGCAGCGCAGGCAGCTATCGCTGAAAAGAACGCATAAGAATTACAGGAATAATATGCTTGAGATCTTCTGATCTTAAGTCAGGAGAGATCCATCAGTTGTACTGATGGATCTCTCAGTCTGTATAAATTCCATATCAGATGGGTGAAATCATGAATTACGAAGAAGCAAGAAAATATTTAGCAGACGTTACGAAATATGGCAGCGTACCGGGACTTGACAATATCCGGGAACTGATGAAGAGACTGGGAAATCCCCAGGATGAACTGAAATTCATCCACATTGCCGGAACAAACGGAAAAGGGTCTGTTCTGGCTTATCTTTCCACCATCCTTAAGAAAGCCGGATACCGGACAGGAAGATACGTTTCGCCTACACTTTTTTCCTATCGGGAAAGAATTCAGGTGGACGGCGTGATGATCGAAAGAGAGGAGCTTGCCCGTCTGACGGAAACGGTCAGGGACGCGGCAGAAAAGATGGCGCGGGAAGGTCTGGCCCATCCCACATCTTTCGAGGTCGAAACAGCCATTGCATGGCTTTATTTCCGGGAAAAGAAGTGTGATATCGTGGTACTGGAAACTGGAATGGGAGGAGCGCTGGACGCTACAAACATTGTGAAAACGACGGTTCTGGAGATCCTTACGCCCATCAGCATGGATCATATGGAGTTTCTGGGCGATACACTTGCCGCAATAGCAGGACAGAAGGCCGGCATCATCAAACCTCATACCACTGTGATATCCGCGCCGCAGGAAGCTGAGGCGATGGAAGTGATCGAAAAGACATGCAGAGAAAAAGAATGTACGCTCCATACAGTGGATCAGGAAACTCTGTCTGATGTTGTGTATGGATGGGACAGGCAGAAACTCAGTTACCGGAACTGGAAAGATGTAGAGATATCTCTTGCGGGAAGATACCAGATCCAGAACGCCATGACGGCTCTGGAAGCCGTGAACGCTTTGCGGGAACTGGAGTATAAGATCGCAGATTCCGACGTTTATGATGGTATGCGGGAAACCGTCTGGAGAGGGAGATTTACCGTGATCCACAGGGATCCTGTTGTGATCCTGGACGGCGCCCATAATCCGGGAGCCGCCAGGGAGCTGCGCAATTCCCTGGAACAGTATTTTTCCGGCAGAACCATCCGTTATATATTCGGCATGTTTAAAGACAAAGATTACGAAAAAGTGATCGCGCTTACAGCCCCTCTGGCAAAGAATATCATTACTGTGGAAACGCCGGGCAACCCGAGAGCTATGCCGGCGGAGAGATTAAAGGAAGAGGTCGCAAAAGTGAATCCGTCTGTGGAAGCGGCTGAAAGTATTTCCTCCGCTGTGAAAAAAATGTTTTCCCAGGCATCGGAAGATGATGTGATCGTTATCTTCGGTTCTCTTTCGTTTCTTGGAGAGGCGGAGAAGGCGGTCAGGGCAGAAAAAACAGAGGCGATACTGTAGCCATTTTTCGGGACTCCTAAAGAGGCGGACGAATACTTTATACCAGAAAGAAAAAGCTTCCGGAGAAGCTCCTTATTTCAGGAACTTCTTCAGAAGCTTTTCGTTTAATTTCCGGTAGGGCTGATAACGCATGGGCAGATCGATCCATGTCTTTTTGTTTACAATACTCTTATAATGAGTAAAAGTATCGAAGCCGTCTTTCCCATGATAAGCGCCCATACCGCTTTCACCGAAACCGCCGAATCCCATTTCGCTGGTGGCAAGGTGGATGATGGTGTCGTTGACGCATCCTCCTCCGTAGCTGCACCGGGAAGTGACTTTTTCCGCTGCGGATTTATCTGACGTGAAGATATAAAGTGCCAGAGGATGCGCCATGGAATTTATTTTGCCGATGGCCTCGTCAAGCGAGTCGTAGGTGAGGACCGGAAGTACCGGGCCGAAAATTTCTTCCTGCATTACAGCGTCCTCAAATATAACGTTATCCATTACAGTAGGCGCTATCTGAAGAGTGTCGGGATTGTTTTCTCCTCCGTGGACGACTTTCTGGCTGTCGATCAGGCCGAGGATCCGGGAAAAATGCTTTTCGTTGATGATTTTTCCATAGTTTTTGTTGTCAAGAGGCGAAGCTGAATACTGTTTCCTGATCTGTTTTTTAATCTGGCGGATAAGCTCGTCCTTGATCTCCCTGTCACAGTATATATAATCGGGAGCCACGCAGGTCTGGCCGCAGTTCAGATATTTTCCGAAAACAATCCTTCTGGCGGCAAGTTTCAGATTGGCGCTTTTTTCCACAATGCAGGGACTCTTTCCGCCAAGCTCCAGAGTGACCGGAGTCAGATAGCGGGAAGCCTTTTCCATAACTTCTCTGCCCACATGCTGGCTTCCGGTAAAAAAGATATAATCAAAATGTTCGTTGAGAAGACAGGTATTTTCTGCCCGTCCGCCTGTAACCACAGCCACATAGGAGCGGTCGAAGCACTGGCTTAAGATCTTCTCAATGACACGGCTGGTATTGGGAGAGTAGGCGCTGGGTTTTACAATGGCTGTGTTTCCTGCGGCTATGGCGTCGATAAGGGGATCGATGCTCAAAAGGAAGGGATAGTTCCAGGGGCTCATGATAAGCACTACACCATAGGGGGAAGGTTTCCGGTAGCTCCTTGAAGAGAACTGCGCCAGAGGCGTAGGCACCGTCTGTTCCCGGGCATAGGAGGGAGTGTTTTTTATCATATAGCTGAGTTCGCTGAGCACAAGGCCGGTTTCACACATATGGGATTCAAAGGCGCTTTTCCCCAGGTCTGCTTTCAAAGCTTCATTGATTTCCTGTTCATGTTCCTGGATGCACTTTTTCAGCTTTTTCAGGGCTTCCAGACGTGATTCCACGGGAAGCGTTTCTCCAGTGAGAAAATAACGGCGCTGTCTGGATACAAGATCTTTAATCTCTGTTTCATTCATCACTATCTTCCTCCTGTCCGGTTTGGCTTTTCTGATCTTCTGAATCTGATTCTTTTTCAGATCCTGTTTTTCCCATCAGCATATAGTAGAATTTTTCCAACTCGTGGGCGTCCATAAGCTTTGGAACGGGATAAAGGGGATTTGCCTCTTTATCCGCGTAATGAGCGAGCATGGGAATATCTGTTTCCTGGATCTCCGGAATAGTATCACCGATCCCAAAACGCTGTTTCATATCCTCAATGGCTTTGATAAAGCTTTCCGCCGCCTCTTTATCCGGAGTATCTTTTTCCGCAACGCCTGCCGCCTCTGCAAGTCTGTGGAGCTTTTTGTAAATACAGGAGCCGTATTCTCTCAGAACCACAGGAAGGAGGACTGCGTTTACGTAACCGTGAGGAACATTATACTGCCCGCCCAGAGAATGAGCCACGGCGTGAACATAGCCCACATAGGATTTCGTAAAGGCGCAGCCGGCGTAGAAAGAAGCGTGAAGCATGTTTCTTCTTGCCGTAACATCGTCTCCGTGAGTATAGGCATCGTCAATATTTTCAAAAATCAGCCGTACCGCTTTCAGGGCGTCCTTTCTGGTATCAATGGTACTGGAATTTCCGATGTATGCCTCAACCGCGTGGGTCAGGGCGTCCATTCCGGTGGTGGCTGTGATGAAAGGCGGAAGGCTTAAGGTGACCTTCGGATCCAGCACGGCATAGCGTGGAATCAGCGGAAAATCGTTAATAGCGTACTTGTGGCGTGTTTCCGCATCTGTAATGACGGAGGCCAGAGTCGTCTCGCTTCCGGTGCCTGCAGTAGTCGGAACCGCCATCAAAAGAGGAAGCTTTTTGTGAACCTTCAGGATTCCTTTCATTTTGGCAAGGGACTGATTGGGTTTTACTGCCCGGGCTCCCACCGCCTTGGCGCAGTCCATGCTGGAGCCTCCTCCGAATCCGATGATCGCGTCACAGCCGTTCTGTTTATAAAGCTCCAGAGCCTCGGCTACATTGACGGTTGTAGGATTAGCTACTGTGCGGTCGTAAAGGGTATAGGGAATCTCTTCCCTGTTTAATGTTTTTTCCAGACGTTTTGTCAGCCCAAGCTTTGTAATTCCCTGGTCTGTAATGATAAGGATATGCGAGCATTTGTGTTTTCGTATAATATCTGGAAGCTCTTTCACACTGCCGACGATCTTCGGTTTCCGGTAAGGCAGGAAGGGAATGGCAATGCGGAAAACCTTCTGAAAACCTCTGCAATATATTTTTTTTAGTGAATTCATGACACTGGTTCCTTTCTGTATCTCCTTCTGATCATTCTCAGGAAAATAATTTGTCGAGTTAAATATAGCAGGATGAAAACGGCTTGTCAACGTATGCGCTTCCGGCCGGGCTTTCGGATTTTTCTGGCAGATATGGCCGGATCATAGTATACTATACGTTATGGAGGCACGGCGTCTGTGATACGACCGCTGAAGATCTCCTATACATTCTATGGACCATCGGTAAAAGGAGGAGAAAAGGATGGCAGGCAGACGGAAAAAAAGAGGCAGAAGAAGAAAAAAAATCAGGATCCCGGTACTGATCCTTGCCTGTCTGATCGGAATATTTTATGAAAAATTTCCCCAGGACAGCGATAAGGGAGCCGTTTATCTGGATGAATCTGCCGTTTCGGTGGAAGATGTGCCGGAGTACAGCGGAGAGCCCTTTGTATATCTGAACAATAATATCCCCCAGTTTCCGGAAGAGGAGAAAACAGAAGTATCCTTTGAGAGCTACAGCAGTCTGGACAGTCTCGGCCGCTGTCAGACCGCCTGCGCCAATATCGGCCAGGATCTTATGCCGGAAGGAGAAAGAGAGAGCATCAGCCAGATAAAGCCTACCGGATGGAAACAGGCCCAGTACAATTTCATTGAAGGAGAAAACCTTTATAACCGCTGTCATCTGATCGGATACCAGCTTACGGGCGAAAATGCCAATGAAGAAAATCTGATCACCGGAACGCGGTATATGAACGTGGACGGCATGCTGCCTTTTGAAAACATGGTTGCCGATTACATAGAAGAGACAGACAACCATGTTCTGTATCAGGTGACGCCAGTATTTGAGGGAGACGAGCTGGTAGCCAGAGGCGTGGAAATGGAAGGATATTCTGTAGAAGATGAAGGAGAAGGGATCAGTTTCCATGTGTTTGTCTATAACGTAGAGCCTGGCGTTGAAATTGATTATGAAACAGGTGAAAGTGCATTTGCCGATTGACAAATAACAGAAAGAGTGTTAAATTAAAAATAAATTACAAAACGTAACTTATAAAACAAAAAAGAAGCATTTTGAAACAAAGAGAAGGGAGACAATATGTCATATTTAGGAGAAGAGATTAAAAAACTTGGCTTTGGCCTGATGCGCCTGCCTCAGAAAGACGAAGCGATCGACGTAGAAGAGACAAAAGCGATGGTAGACGCGTTTCTGGATGCCGGTTTTACATATTTTGATACGGCATGGGCGTACGCAGGAAGCGAGGACGCCATCCGTCAGGCTCTTGTAGAGAGATATCCCCGGGAAAAATATCAGCTTGCCACAAAAAACGCGGCGTGGATCAACTGTAAAACGAAAGAAGAGGCCATGGCGCAGTTCGATACCTCTCTGAAACAGACAGGAGCCGGATATTTTGATTTTTACCTTCTTCACAATCTGGGAGAAGGCCGCACCCATTATTTTGACGATTTCGACATGTGGAGCTGGATACGTGAGAAGAAGGCTCAGGGACTGGTAAAGCATATCGGCTTTTCCTTCCATTCCACACCGGAGGAACTGGATGAGATCCTTACCGCTCATCCGGAAATGGAATTTGTACAGCTTCAGATCAATTACGCCGACTGGGAAAATCCTGCGGTACAGTCCGGAAAATGTTATGAAGTGGCCAGAAAGCATGGAAAACCAGTGATCATTATGGAGCCGGTAAAAGGCGGAATGCTGGCAACACCCCCGGAATCTGTGGAAAAGATTTTAAAAGACGCGGAACCTCAGTCCTCGGCAGCTTCCTGGGCGATCCGGTTTGCGGCGGATCTGGAAGGCGTGGTCACCGTTCTTTCCGGTATGAGTAATCTTTCCCAGATGGAGGACAATCTATCTTATATGAAGGATTTCCACGGCTTAAGCGACAGAGAGAAAGAAGTACTGAAAAAAGCCCAGGCGGAGCTGGCGAAGATCCCGCTGATCCCCTGCACCACCTGTAACTACTGCGCGAAAGTATGTCCTATGGATATTGGGATCTCAGGATCCTTTACAGCAATGAATTATCTGACTTTATATGGAAATATGGATATGGCAAAACATCAGGAAGAGTGGCTGGTAGGCGGTCACGGCAGAAAACCGGCTTCCGAATGTATCAAATGCGGAAAATGCGAGGAAGTCTGTCCGCAGCATATCAGGATACGGGAGAATCTGGAGGCAGTTGTCAAAAATCTTTATAAGTAAACAAAAACAGGAGAGCGGAGATATATGGCGGATTTTTTAAGGGCCAGGAGCAGCGGCCAGAAAGAAGAGCGGATGAAGGAGATTAAAAAAGCGGCGGACGCCCAGTTTGCAGAAAGACCTTATCATATGATCACGCTCACCACCATTGCGGAGCAGTTGTCCTGGTCCCGGGCAAATCTGTATAAGTATATAACCACAAAAGAAGAAATTTTTCTGGAACTTACCAGAGACAAATGGAACGCCTATTTTACAGCTCTCCGGTCTGCTTTTCCTCCGGGATGCAGGTATTCTCCGGAGGTGGCGGCGGAAGTATGGGCGGGGATACTGAACGCCAATAACGGCCATCTGAAATATTCCGCCATACTTCCTTCGATTATTGAGACAAATGTTTCAATAGAAAAACTTGCCGCATTCAAAAAATTTTTTCATCGGCAGACAGATGCATTTACAGAGCTTCTTCACCTGAATTTCGGGCTTTCCCAGGAAAAAGCTTATGAAATCTTTATGACAGTCCATTATCAGGCGGTAGGGCTGTACGGATACTGCAACGCCGGAGAGATGGTGGAAGAAGCGCTGCGGATGGCGGAAATAAAACTTACCATGCCGGATTTCCGGGAGAGGATGAAAAGTTTCATCTATATGAATCTGTTCTTTGCCTTAAAAAAATAATATGCAATGCTTTCCAGACGGAAAAGATCTGTCTGTGAGTTTTTGGAAAATCTCACCGTCCCAGACGATGAGATTTTTTACGCTATATTTGTTTTGGACTGGAAAAAAGAATTTTTGGCATTTCTGTTAAATTGGATAAATATACTAGAATAAAGAGAAAAATAAAAGATATTTGTCAGATTATGTTGAAGGAAGATAAGAATTATGATAATATGGAGCTGTCTTAAAAAACCTTTAAGAAAGAATGGAAGGAGGATTCAAATGAATCAAACTAAAAAGCTTTTGAAAAAAATGACAGCCGGGATTGCTGCATCTGCACTGATCCTTTCTGGCAGCAGCACCGTGTTTGCAGCAGGATCCTACCAGGAAACAGAAAAAGGCGCTTTAGATAAACTTGTTTCCGGCGTGGAGGCATATCTGGATACTTATGCGGAAGAACTGGACAAAGCGAAAGCAGGAAGTAAGGCTACATTAACGCTTACAGCGGAGGACGCCGGTAAATCTCTTCTTGGAATGGCCTCCGGCATGGATTTTTCCTGGCTGAATACCGTTTCCATGGATATGGACGTGACGATTAAAGACAGTGTGGAAGCTATGGCAGTAGATTTTCTGGTAAACGATTCCGCGCTCTGCACAATGAACGTTATGGTCGATATGGCGGGACTTGCGGAGTATATTCAGATTCCGGAGCTTTCTCAGAGCTGGATGTCTATGCCTCTTATGGTTACAGCGACGGACGCGTCCGGAGCGGAAATTTCTGACGAGGCGATGCAGCAGTATTTCCAGGCGATGTCGGAGATCATGGATCTGGTTCCCGATTCTGAAACAGTGGGTACGCTGCTTGACCGTTACGGAAACCTGATCATCGACAATCTGGCAGAGGGATCTTCGATGGAAGAAGCCGTGTCTGTGGAAGGTATCAGCGAGGACTGTACCGTATATGAGGGATATCTTACAGAAGAAAATCTGGGAACTATAGCGGAGGCGGTTCTTACCGCGGCAAAGGACGACCAGGAACTGAAATCACTGTTTGATTCCTGGACAGAAGCCGGAGCTATTTCCGGGGATTTATACAATCAGATGCAGACAGGGATCGACTCTCTGCTGGCTGACCTGTCGGAAGATCCGGAAGCCTCCGACGATGCGATACTTACCTCAAAAGTATGGACCAACGCAGACGGAAAGATCGTAGGACGGGAACTGGCGGTAACGGATGGAACGGACAGTATTCCTGTATTTACCTGGAAGAACCCCTCTCAGGACGGCAATTCCGCACTGCTTATCGAGCTTTCCAGCGGTACTGAATCTCTTACCCTTACAGGCTCCGGACAGACGGCAGAGGGACTTTTAAACGGAAGTTATCTTGCTGCGTACAACGGCGTTGAGGTGGCGGATTTTGAAGTGGAAAACCTGGAAATCAGCCCTGAAAAGACTGGTTATTATAACGGAACGATCACAGTTTCCTTCCCAAACAATGGAACAGAGGATGAGCCTAATCCGCTGTCAGGATTCGGAGCTGTGATCAACATGATTTCCGATGCGGAAGCAGAAACAAGCCAGATCGATCTTTCTGTCACCAGTTCCGGCGCTCCCCTGGCAACACTGAGCATGACCAGCGGCTACGGAGAGGGAGCAGAAATAACAGATCCGTCTTCTGTAGGTGAAACCTTAAGCGCGGACAGCGAAGAGGATATGATGGCATATCTTCAGGGAATGGACTGGACCACTCTTTTAGATAACGCAAGGGCAGCAGGCGTTCCGGAAGAGCTGGTAACACAGATTGACGCGGCTTTACAGGCAGCAGTATCAGGGTCAACGGAAGAAGCGGCAGGTTCCGCCACAGTTACTGAAGAACCGGACGCAGCTGATTCTGCAGACAGTACGGCGGAGACTGCAGACGGAGCGGATGCAGAGGCCTCCGATGCAGCGGACGGAACATCCGATGCAGTGGCATAAATGCTGAAAGAGTAATTTGGACGTAAAAGAACTAAGAGTATCCGCAGGGGAAACGGTCTGGACAGACCGGATCCCCGGATACTCTTTTTCTTTAGGGGAGGGAGATGAAAAAAAACAGGCTGATATTTCGTTATAGATAACAAAGGACAGTGAATAAAAGAAATGGAGGAAATAAAATGGGTTGTCTTGGTAACTTGTTATGGTTTGTTTTCGGAGGCGCGCTCAGTGGATTAAGCTGGTGTCTGGCCGGATGTCTCTGGTGCGTTACTATTGTGGGAATCCCCATAGGAATGCAGTGCTTCAAATTCGCCTCCCTCAGCTTTTTTCCTTTTGGAAAAGAAGTGCGGTATGGAGGCGGGGCGGTTTCCATGCTGGTAAATATTATCTGGCTGATTGTATCCGGTCTGCCTCTGGCGTTGGAACACGCCGTATTCGGATGCATCCTGTGTGTGACGATTATAGGGATTCCCTTTGGTCTTCAGCATTTTAAACTGGCGAAACTGGCATTGATGCCATTTGGCGCGGAAGTATATTGAAGATGCCGGCTTTATTCAGAGCCGGTATCTCCCTCTCCTGTATTTCCGGCAGTCGGTATCCAGGAGCTTCTCTCATTGATCTTTTGCAAAATACGGTCCGCCTCCTCGCCCTCGGCAGGAGTGGGCTGGTAATTATTATAATCGTAATCAGAAGAGATGGAGCAGGGGATAATATTCGTCACATTATCCTCTTTCAATCCGTTCTGATCAACTGTAAAGGTCTGCTGGAAAATCATGGAATCCATATCGCTGGGGTAGGAATTGCCTCCGAAACAGAAATTCCCCAGACTGTAAACGATATTTTTTCCTTTGTATTCTTCAATGCCCTGGAGAACGTGAGGATGATGGCCGCAGACAAGATCTGCTCCCTCATCTATGGCAAGGCGTCCAAGAGTAGTCTGGTTACTGTCGGGAACTTCCTCTTTTTCATTTCCCCAGTGAAAGATCACGATGATGATCTGGGCGCCGTCTTCCTTTACTTTTGCGATGTTCTGTTTCAATTGTTCCTCACGGCCAAGATGATCGTTCAGTTCATAAATCCCCACCAGTCCCACCTTGACCCCTTTGATTTCCATAACCGCCGTTTCGTCATACCCGAAATGAACGATCCCGCGGCTGTCCAGGGCAGCCATTGTGTCTGAAAAGCTCTGTTCTCCGTAGTCGTGGCTGTGATTATTGGCCGTGTTTACAGCTTCGATGCTTCCGGCAGTGAGAATATCGGCAAATTCCGCAGGAGCTTTAAAGGCGAACTGTTTATCCTCCCGCGCTTCGGAATCAGTAAGGGTGCCTTCAAAATTGGCGATCGTAAGATCGTCTGCGGAAAAGATACTTTTTACATTTGCGAAAAAATAATCCGCTCCGTAACTTTCATAGTAGGCGTTCAGACTGGTGTCGTAATCGAAGTTTTCATCTGTGCCGAGGGTACAGTCGCCTACAACGCTGACGGTGAGAGAAACGGGCTCCTTTGGAAGAGAAGGATCCGCTTCAGATTCTCCGTCCGTATCCTGGGATTTCTTTTCGAAATCACTGCCCTTTTCGTTTTCTGCATTGGTTGTGGAAACCGTCCCGGCGCTGTCGGAAGAGACTTCCGCCAAGTCCTGTTTTTTTTGAGAGCAGCCACGGACGATAAGCGCCAGCAGGATAAGAAGAAGGACAACGGCTCCGCCAAAGAGTATACGGAGTCTTTTCTGCCTCTGTTTCTGATAATAGCGGGATTTCCGGTACAGGTTCTGCCTGCTGTTTTTCCCTGTTTTATATTTTGATCCGCTCTTTGATCTATTGTTTCTTTTTTTCTTTTGTGTGTCGTTCATAAAATTCCCCTGTTTCATTTGAAGTGATATCAACTGATTCCAGTATATGGATTTTTCTGATGCCCGTCAATGAGAAAATATAATTATACCGGCGATGGCAGTTTTTCAGATATATTTCAGGACTGGAATTATCAGGATATGTCTGGTACAATAACAAAACAGAGCCGGGAATGTGCTGTGCCGGATTTTTGACGAATAGAAACAGCCCCGGTTCTGTAAAGAAAAATCAGAAGGAGAAATGGAGATAATCATATGCTATATATCGGAAATCATACTACATCCTCAAAAGGATATGAAAAAATGGCCCGTCAGATGATCGCAAACGGCGGAAACACCTTTGCCTTTTTTACCCGGAATCCTCGAGGAGGAAAGGCGAAAGAAATTAATGAGACGGATATAGAAAAATTTCTTGCTCTTGCAAAGGAAAATCATTTTGGGAAAATCGTAGCTCACGCGCCTTATACGCTGAATGCCTGCGCGGCGAAGGAAAACCTTCGCGATTTTGCAAGAGAAACCATGGCCGACGACCTGAAAAGGATGGAATATACACCGGGGAATTACTATAATTTTCATCCAGGAAGCCATGTGGGCCAGGGAGCGGAAATCGGGATCCATAAGATCGCGGAGATTCTGAATGAAGTGCTGACAGACGGGCAGACCACCACTGTGCTGTTGGAAACTATGGCTGGAAAAGGCTCCGAGGTAGGAAGAAACTTCCAGGAAATCCAGGAGATCCTTGCGCTTGTAGATAAAAAAGAAAAAATGGGGGTCTGCCTGGATACCTGTCATGTATGGGACGGCGGGTATGATATTGTTCACGATCTTGACGGGGTATTAGAGGAATTCGACAGGATTATCGGACTTGAGAAATTAAAGGCTGTACATTTAAACGACAGTATGAACGGACTGGGAAGCCACAAGGACCGCCATGCAAAGATAGGAGAAGGACAGATCGGACTGGACGCCCTTGTAAGAGTCGTCTGCCATCCGGCCCTTCAGGGGCTTCCGTTTATTCTGGAAACCCCTAATGACGATGAAGGGTGGACAAGAGAAATCCGGCTTCTGCGGGAATCAGCCGCGGACTTCGTTCTTTAATTCTTTTCCATCACGAAAGGCAACTGCATTCTGAAGAGTTGTCTCCGCAATATTTGTCAGAGCCTCCTCTGTGAAAAATCCCTGATGGGAAGTCATTGCCACGTTGGGGAAGGAGAGGAGTCTCTGGATCGTGGAGCTCTGAAGAATACGTTCTGACATATCTTCGTAGACAAAATCAGTTTCTTCTTCGTATACGTCGAGACCCACTGCGAAGAACTTGTGATCGCGGATCCCGGCGATCAGGTCGTCTGTTTTGATCAGACCGCCTCTGGAGGTGTTGACCAGTATCACGCCGTCCTTCATTCTGGCAATGGATTCCTCGTTGATAAGATGGTGGGTTTCCTCAGTAAGAGGGCAGTGGAGACTGATCAGGTCGCTTCTCTGGAAAAGCTCGTCGAGAGACACATATTCCAGAAAATCAAGTTCTTTATTGGGATAGAGATCATAGGCGATCACTTTCATGCCGAAGCCCCGGCAGATCCTCGCCATAGCGAGGCCGATCTTTCCTGTTCCTACGATTCCGGCTGTTTTCTGATAAAGATTTACGCCCATAAGACCGTTCAGGGCAAAATTGTTTTCCCGGCATTTGATATACGCTTTGTGCGTATGCCGGTTGGCGGTGAGAACAAGGGCCATGGCGTGCTCCGCAACCGCCTCGGGGGAGTATCCGGGAACACGGAGAACCCTGATCCCGTATTTGGCAGCGGTTTTCAGATCCACGTTATTGTAACCCGCGCATCTCATAAGGATAACCTTTACGCCCTGTCTGTGAAGCTCTTCAATTACTTCTGTGCCAAGGTCGGCGTTTACGAAGGCGCATATGCCGTCGTATCCTCCCGCGAGGGAAGCCGTCTCTTCGTGAATATTCGCCTCAATAAATTTGATAGAGATTCCCGGATATTCCGGGGCCAGCTTATCAAAAAAACGCTGGTCGTAATCTTTGGTTCCGTAGAATAGAATTTTCATAAGATGCCTCCTTTGTAATATGAATTTTCCGCTCCTGTTCAGGCGGTGATCTACAATTTAAGATTTCCTGTAATCGGAGATTTATGCAGCGATTTTAAATCACAGGGATCCAGGTCTGTTCCCGGAAATCAGCCAAGACGGTAAAGATCTTCATAAAAGCCCGGATAGGAAATTTTTACACAGTCCCCGTCTGTGATCTCCATGGAACCCTGACAGACAGTTCCGGCTACGGCGAAGGACATCGCTACTCTGTGATCCATGTGAGGATCGATAACGGCTCCGTGAAGCGGTTTCCCGCCGCGGATTATCATTCCGTCGTCGGTTCCTTCAATGTCGGCTCCCATCCGCTTCAGATTTTCTACCATAACCGCAATACGGTCTGATTCTTTTACCTTCAGTTCCTGCGCGTCGCGGATAACAGTAGTACCGTCTGCAAAAGCGGCCATTACAGCCAGAACGGGAATTTCGTCAATGAGAGTGGGAATATCGGCCCCCTCGATGACAGTACCTTTCAGACTGCTTGTACGGACAAGAATATCAGCCGTCGGTTCGCCCTGATGTTTTTCGTTCAGAAGCGTAATATCCGCTCCCATCTGGCGGCAGATTTTTAAAATACCGGCTCTTGTGGGATTGATCCCCACATTCTTCAAAAGAATCTCGCTGTTGGGGGTGAGAAGACCTGCGGCGATAAAGAAGGCCGCAGAGGAGATATCTCCGGGCACGCAGACTTCCCGGGCGGAAAGTTCCGGCTCCGGCAGGATTGACGCAGTAGTGCCCTGAGACGTTACCTTCGCCCCAAAATAATTCAGCATGATCTCTGTGTGATTTCTGGAAAGAAACGGTTCCGTAACACTGGTAACACCGTCCGCGTACATGCCCGCAAGAAGTACGCAGGATTTTACCTGGGCGGAAGCCACCGGAGAATTATAATGGACAGCGTGAAGAGGACGGCCTGCAATACGAAGAGGCATACATCCGTTGTCCATCAGGCTTCTTATATCCGCCCCCATGGCAGTCAGGGGATCCATGATCCGCTTCATGGGACGGCTTCGGAGAGAAGCGTCTCCGTCCAGTTCCGAGATAAATTTCTGTCCGGCCAGAATACCGGAAATAAGGCGCGTGGTAGTGCCGCTGTTTCCTGCATTGAGAATTTCTCTGGGGGAATTCAGCCCCCGCAGACCGCGCCCGTGGATCAACAGCTCTTCTCCGTCTTTTTCTATGTCAATCCCCATCTTACGGAAGCAGGAGATTGTGGAAAGACAGTCCGCTCCCTCCAGAAAATGAGACACACGGGTGGTTCCCCTGGCAAGAGCGCCGAACATAACTGCCCTGTGAGAAATAGATTTATCGCCGGGGACAGAAAGAACACCCTTTAAACTTTGCTGCTTTTTTATTTCCATAAGTCTTTACCTACCGTTCATATATAATGTAATTTCTTTTTCGAAGGAGAGCGGCTCCTCTGTTCATCGCGTCTTCCTCATAGAATTCGATTTTCAGCACGCCCTGCTCAAACTCCCTGTTATGGATAATACCGATATTTTTGATGCTGATATTATCCATAGCCAGAATAGTAGCGATAGTGGCGATCCCCCCGGCTTCATCCACAATGTCCAGATAAAGCACATACGCCCTGGTGATCAGGCCGCTGGAGGTAACGTCGATAGAGTCTCTGTAATCTCTGGAGCTGGCAAACATCTGATAAATATTGTCCGCCTCGTGATTGTCGATGGAGCAGCGTATCTGAATGAGCATACGGATATATTCATCCAGTACGGAAGAAATATTTTTGCTGTTTTCCAAACAGATCTGCTGCCACATCACAGGAGAAGAGGAGGCGATCCGGGTAATATCCCGGAAACCTCCCGCGGCAATGGTCTTCATATATTCGGCGTCATTGTCCAGGGCGTTTACCAGATTGACAAGGGAGGAGGCTATGATATGAGGCAGATGACTGACCCCGGCAGTAATAAAGTCATGCTCCTCCGCGGTAAGCACCATAGGAATCGCCCCGAGAGAGTCGATCAGCTCCGAAAATTCCGTAAGCTTTTCCAGCGAAACTTCTCCTCCTGGCGTAAGAATATAATATGCGTTTTCCAGAAGGTGATCCGTAGAATTGGCAAAACCGGAACGCTCCGAGCCTGCCATGGGATGTCCGCCGATGAAACAGTGATCCATTCCCAGTTCTTCTACAGCCTGGTGTATGGGACCTTTTACACTTCCTGCGTCTGTAATAATGCAGGCGTCTGAGATCACATTTTTCAGGTATTTCAGATATTCTATATTATATTCCACAGGAGCGCAGAGAAAAATGTAATCGCACAGGCGGTAGCGGTCGTCTTCTGCGTCCAGTACTCCGTCAATAGCCCCGCACTGAAGGGCGGCGGCCAGAGTTTCTTTATGTTTTGCATAGGCAAGGATATTATAATCCAGATGAAACTTACGTATTGCCTTCGCAATAGATCCTCCGATCAGTCCAAGCCCGATAAAACCAATGGTTTTCATATGTATAAGCATCCTTTCCCACCTGCGCAGATCAAAGCATCGCAGGAATCTCTCTAGCTATTTTAAAATATACAGGATAAAAAGTCAAATACTGGGGAAATTATACAGGATTTTTTGAAAAAAAGTTGTTAAAATTATATAAAATACTTGAAAAACACATAGTTTTTTAGTAAAATATGAACATATTAGACAAACAGGGAGGTATTACATATGGACGTTTATAGAACTGACCGAATCAGAAATGTAGTCCTATTAGGTCACGGCGGATCCGGCAAAACAACTTTGGCAGAGGCAATGGCTTATCTGGCCGGAATGACAAGCCGGCTGGGAAGAGTAGAGGACGGAAATACAGTCAGCGATTTTGATAAAGAAGAGATTAAGAGACATTTTTCAATTTCCACATCACTGCTTCCGATTCCGTGGGATAAGATAAAAGTAAATATACTGGATACCCCCGGATATTTTGACTTTGTAGGCGAAGTGGAAGAGGCTGTCAGTGCGGCAGACGCGGCAATCATCGTTGTTTCCGGCAAAGCGGGAGTTCAGGTAGGAACTCAGAAGGCGTGGAAACTGTGCGAGAAATATAAACTCCCCCGTATGTTTTTTGTTACGGACATGGATGTGGATGACGTCAGCTACCGTAAGGTTGTGGAAGAACTGACAGAGCTTTACGGCAAAAAGATCGCTCCGCTCCATTTCCCCATTCGTGAAGACGGCAAATTTGTGGGCTATGTCAATGTCGTAAAACAGGCCGGAAGAAAATATATCGACAAGGGCAAAAAGGAACCATGTGATATTCCGGAATATCTGAACGAATATCTGGAAAAATATCATGAGATCCTGATGGAATCCGTCGCTGAGACCAGCGAGGAATTTATGGACCGCTATTTTGAGGGCGATGAATTCTCTGTAACAGAGGTTTCCGCAGCTCTTGCCACCAACGTACAGGACGGAAGCATTGTTCCTGTGTGCATGGGTTCTCCGGTGAATTTAAGGGGCGTATCCAACCTTCTGGACGATATCTGCGGATATTTCCCGAGCCCGGACAAGCGCGCCTGCAACGGTATTTCCCAGAAGACAAACGAGATTTTTGAGGCAAATTACGATTTTGCAAAATCAAAATCCGCATATGTATGGAAGACGATCGTAGATCCGTTCCTTGGCAAATATTCCCTTATCAAAGTGGCGTCAGGAGTCCTTAAATCTGACGATACTCTTTTGAATGTAGAAAAGGGAGAGGAAGAAAGACTGAATAAGCTTTATGTGCTGGAAGGCTCCAAGCCTTACGAAGTGCCGGAGCTTCACGCCGGAGATATCGGAGCGATCGCAAAACTGAACAGCGTGCAGACCGGCGACAGCCTTGCCGCGAAGAACGCACCGGTCCTCTATCCAAAAGCTGTGATCTCCACGCCGTATACCTGTAAGAGATATAAGGCAGTGAAAAAGGGCGATGAGGATAAAATTTCTCAGGCTCTTTCCAAAATGGCAAGCGAAGACAAGACGCTGCGCATGGAAAACGATTCTGCCAACAGGCAGACGCTGCTCTACGGCATGGGCGACCAGCACCTGGATATTGTTGTAAGCAAGCTGAAAGAACGCTATAAAGTAGATATAGAGCTTTCAAAACCAAAGGTTCCCTTCCGTGAAACAATCCGCAAGAATTCTGATGTGGAAGGAAAGCATAAGAAACAGTCTGGAGGACATGGACAGTACGGACATGTAAAGATGCGCTTTGAGCCTTCCGGAGATTTGGAAACGCCTTATGTATTTGAGCAGGTAGTCGTAGGCGGCGCCGTTCCCAAGAACTATTTCCCGGCAGTGGAAAAGGGACTTCAGGAGTGCGTTCAGAAGGGGCCCCTTGCTTCCTATCCGGTAGTAGGCGTAAAAGCGACGCTTTACGACGGCTCCTATCATCCGGTAGACTCATCTGAAATGGCGTTCAAGATGGCAACGATCCTCGCCTTCAAGAAGGGATTTATGGATGCTTCCCCGGTTCTTCTTGAGCCTATCGTAAGCATGAAGGTCACAGTACCGGATAAATTTACCGGCGATGTTATGGGAGATCTGAATAAACGCCGCGGCCGTGTCCTTGGTATGAATCCGGATCACGATGGAAATACAGTGATCGAAGCGGACGTGCCGCAGCTTGAAATTTACGGATACTCCACTGATCTTCGTTCCATGACAGGCGGAAGCGGAGATTTCTCCTATGAATTTGCCCGTTATGAGCAGGCTCCGGCAGAGATCCAGAAAAAAGAGATCGAAGCGAGAGCCGCAAAAGAGAGCGATGGGGAAGATTGAGTGAAACAAGATAAATAGAAAAGAATAAGTAGAAAGAGACAGTTAGATTTTGGCATAGAAAAGATTCACTGTCTCTTTTTGCTATGAAAGGAGAAATGTTATGAAAAAGAAAAAATTGTTTTTATGCACGATTTTCCTTGTGGCTTTGATGTTGCTGGGCAGTCTGACTTTCACATCAGGGGCCGCAGAAGTATCTGCCGCAAATAATACTGTGGGAACAGTACAGCTGCGTGCGGTCAATCGTATTTCCTCCACAAAAGTACGCCTGACCTGGAATAAGGTTCCTCAGGCAAGCGGGTACAGAGTATACAGGAAGACAGGAAATTCCGGCTGGAAAGCGTTAAAAAACGGAAGCGTAGCCGCATGGGCATGTACGGACACGACGGTGAGGCCGGGAACGAAATATACATACACGGTACGGGCATACAGAAGAGTAAATGGAAAAGTTATCTGGGGCAGATATGATAAAAAAGGGCTGACAGTGACGATTCCCAAAGCATCCAATACATCTGTGGGGACAGTGCGGCTGCGTGCGGTCAATCGTATTTCCTCCCAAAAAGTACGTCTGACCTGGAATAAGGTTCCTCAGGCAAGCGGATACAGAGTATACAGGAAGACAGGAAATTCCGGATGGAAAGCATTAAAAAACGGAAGCGCAGCCGCATGGGCTTGTACGGACACCACAGTAAAGCCGGGAACAAAATATACATACACGGTACGGGCATACAGAAGGGTGAACGGAAAGGTTATCTGGGGCGGATATGATAAAAAAGGACTGACAGTGACGATTCCCAAAGCATCCAATACATCTGTGGGGACGGTACGTCTGGGTACAATCAGCACTATTTCTTCCACAAAAGTACGCCTGACCTGGAATAAGGTTCCTCAGGCAAGCGGGTACAGAGTATACAGGAAGACAGGAAATTCCGGATGGAAAGCATTAAAAAACGGAAGTGCAGCCGCATGGGCTTGTACGGACACCACAGTAAAACCAGGAACGAAATATACGTACACGGTACGGGCATACAGAAGGGTGAACGGAAAGGTTATCTGGGGCGGATATAATAAAAATGGTCTGAGCGTTTCTATCCCCGGAAAAGTTGTGGAGATGAAAAATTATTTCCAGCAGGGAGTCTCCAGATCGGAGATGCAGAGATTGATCTCGGATATTGGCGGAATGAAAAAAAGTACAAACTCCAAATATCCCAGTCTGTATTATACCGGGAATAATATGACAGTAGGTGTTAATCTAAATGCATTATATGGAACGTATAAGGATGAATATGTCCGTATCCAGAACAGCGGTAACACAAATGTTCAGTTTTATGGCGTCAAGATAGGAGATACGAAGCAGCAAATGGAAAATAAATTCCGTAAATATAATATCCAAAGCTATGATGGAGGTAAAACTTATACCAACGCAAATGCTTGGCAGGTAAAGGTTGTATTCTCCGGTGGAAAGCTTAAAGAATATACCTATATATGCGCGCCTACAAGCAGATAAAATATCTGATTATGTGATCCAAAATCAAAGAAGTGCCAGGTCAGGAACCGCAATCCATGACATGGCACTTCTTTTGTCATAAAAAGATTATCGATGCTATCTCCGGAGAATGAAAAATTTGCATATTTTAATAAAGATGATATAATCAGGAAAGGACTGACAGCAGAATCTATAAAAGGAACGAAGGAGGAGAACAGTGATTGAATGTATCGCAGTAGGTTTGGGTGGTTTTATCGGGTCGGTATGCCGGTATCTGATCGGTCTGATTCCGGTAAATGAAAGTACCCTGTTTCCGGTAAAAACTTTTGTTATAAATATATTCGGCTCATTTCTGATCGGCGTAATAACAGCAGCAGCCCTGAAAAATCATGATCTGGATCCGCGGCTTGTCCTATTTCTGAAAACCGGGATCTGCGGGGGATTTACCACCTTTTCCACTTTCGCTCTGGAAACGGAAGGATTGATCAGGCAAGGGAATCTTGGCATCTGCATTTTATATGGGGGTTTAAGTGTTGCTTTAGGGATCTGCGCCGTGTTTGCAGGAGAAATGCTGACAAACCAGTTGATGATCTGAAAAGATGGGGATACGCTGACTGAGGATAAGCTGAAAATCA
Source organism: Candidatus Blautia intestinavium (assembly GCA_019113745.1). Classification (GTDB taxonomy): domain Bacteria; phylum Bacillota; class Clostridia; order Lachnospirales; family Lachnospiraceae; genus Blautia_A; species Blautia_A intestinavium. The sequence continues at coordinate 11,526 of DXGV01000015.1, read as the reverse complement.
TTGAAATTATGCAGTTTGGAGCGGGTTGCCCCTTGTATACTGACACTGACAATTACGGAGAATTATTATGAATAAAAAAGTACAGGCCAGAGACAGATATTATCTCATGTGCGAACGAAAATGGATCTATTACACTCTGATGACGGTAGCCGGATTTTTCGGCGCGTATACATATCTTTTGCGTGGAAATGTATTTTGCAACGCGCAGACAGGCAACGTGGTTCTGATGGGAATGGCGCTGGGAGCCGGGAAATGGGAAGAGGGTTTTTATTACCTGATCCCAATCACTGCTTATCTTATGGGGGCTTTTCTGTCGGAACTGGTACCGAATCCGGTCAAGCACCATCTGCCTGTGCGCTGGGACACCCTGCTGATCGGGATAGAGATGCTTGCGGTTGCCTGTCTTGGCTTTGTGCCAGAATCCGCACCTGTCCAGATTGCCCAGGTAACGATAAATTTTATTGCATCCATGCAGTACAACACTTTCCGCCAGGCGGAAGGAATCCCGGTGGCGACTACCTTTGCCACAAATCATATCCGGCAGATCGGAGTGGGGCTTGCCAAGGAGCTGCAGCATTTCCATGATAAAGAAAAGCCTTTCCGGGAAAAATTGCTGCGGCATCTGGGAATGCTGCTCTATTTTCTTTTCGGCGCGGTAGTGGGAACCGTCTTCTGCAATCTTTTTGTGGGGAAAGCAATCTGGATCACTCTGCTCCCCTTTGGCGTTATTTTTGCCGCCCTGCTTCACGCGGATCTGACTACAGAAAAAAATATGGTGGAAAAGAAACCTTCCGGGCATTAAAAATCCCTACTGCCCTTTTTCTTTTTAAGAAAGTATAATGGTGAGGCTTTTCCATATGGGAATAAGAGAAATCCATTCCGGTTATTCTGAATGATAAAAACAGGAAAGAGGACTTCACCATCTGAGTTAATGATAAAGCAGTCATGCTTATCCTTAGTAACATCAATTCCAACGTAGATCATAAGAACACTCCCCAGCAACAGATTTAGATACTGTTTAGGGCTACAGTATCTCCAAGCAGTATAGTAAACAGACATTGGAGAGGGTCTGTTTACTATACTGCTATATAATACGAGGAGAAAAGGGATTCTTAATCCTGCATTTCGTTTGGCCTATGAAGACGATGTTATCCTTAAAAATCCTTTTGATTTCAAAATTACTGATTTTATTGTGGGTAATACAAAAAAGAAACAGGTATTCAAGAACAGAAGTGGCGGCTAGATTTTTTTAAAAAGATCTCTATTTCTCCAGATATTACGATGATTATGTAATACTGTTAGGAACTGGAATGAGGGTAAGTGAATTTTGTGGATTAATGAAAAAATCTGGATTTTGAAAACAGAACAATATGCGTGGATCATCATCAATCCTGTATAAAAAGGATGGAAGCAAAATGACTTATATAACGTCAGTGTACAAGGGGCAACACGCTCCAAACCGTGCTTTAATAAGGTATAACAAATTGAATCCAGACAGACAAATTGAATATATTACCCCTCATACATTCCGTCATACCTTTTGTACAAATTTGATGGAGAAAGGTATAGATATAAAATATTTACAGTATCTCATGGGGCATTCAGAGGCATCAACAACATTAGATGTTTATTCACATATTAATTACGAACATGTGTTTAAACAAATGAAAAAGGTTATGAACTCAGGTGAGAATGTTATGTCTACTACACCATGAAAAAACAATATTATGTTTACTACACCATTACTACACCATTTTGAAGGCAATTTATAAAGAATTATATAGACTTATGTAAAAATAGCACATAAAAACGATGAACACTACACCAAAATGAATGTCGATCGGATTATAAGTGACAAAATTTGTCAAGTATTTAATTTTATACATTGCCCCCCTGCCTATGTTTTTGAATTAGTACAATATATACCTTGACTGAAACCACTGATATACTATATATTGTTGGCATAAGATGTGAGTTACATATAACTGCACTTAATTAAAGCCAAGGAGGAAACTTATGAGACAGGAATGGGATTCATTCACAGGAGGCGTATGGGAAAAGGAAATTAATGTCCGCGACTTCATCCAGAAAAATTACACCCCCTATGACGGGGACGAGTCTTTTCTTGCCGGACCTACAGAAACCACAAAAGAATTATGGGCGCAGGTAATGGAGCTGTCCGAGGAGGAACGCAAAAAAGGCGGTGTTCTGGACATGGACACCCACATCATTTCCACTATCACCTCCCATGGACCGGGATACCTGAACAAAGAAAAAGAAAAAATCGTCGGATTTCAGACAGATAAACCTTTTAAACGGGCACTGCAGCCAAATGGCGGAATCCGTATGGCAGTGAAAGCCTGCGAAGACAACGGATACCACGTTGACCCTGAAATCGTTGAATTTTATACAAAGTACCGCAAAACACATAACGACGGCGTATTTGACGCATATTCCCCGGAAATGCGCGCCTGCCGCTCCAGCCATATTATTACAGGTCTGCCCGACGCTTACGGCCGTGGACGTATCATCGGCGACTACCGGCGCGTGGCGCTTTACGGCGTGGACAGGCTGATCGAGGATAAAGAAGAGCAGAAGGCCGGAACACGAAGCAATATGTACGAGGATGTTATCCGCAACAGAGAGGAACTGTCCGAGCAGATCAAGGCTCTTAAAGAATTAAAACAGCTTGGTACGATTTACGGCTATGATATTTCCAAACCTGCCACAAATGTACAGGAGGCTATTCAGTGGCTGTATTTCGGTTATCTTGCAGCCATTAAGGAACAGAACGGCGCGGCGATGTCCCTGGGCCGAACCTCCACCTTCCTTGATATTTATGCGGAAAGAGATCTGAAGAACGGAACGTTCACCGAGGAGCAGATCCAGGAATTTATCGATCACTTTATCATGAAGCTCCGCCTGGTAAAATTCGCAAGAACGCCGGAATATAACGCGCTGTTTTCCGGAGATCCTACCTGGGTAACAGAGTCTATCGGCGGAATGGGAATCGACGGAAGAAGCATGGTAACAAAGATGTCCTTCCGGTATCTTCATACGCTGGAGAATCTTGGACCGGCTCCGGAGCCGAACCTTACGGTACTGTGGTCTACCAGGCTTCCGAAAAACTTCAAACGTTTCTGCGCGAAGACTTCCATTGCGTCTTCCTCTATCCAGTATGAGAACGACGATCTGATGAGAGTTACCCACGGAGACGATTACGCCATTGCCTGCTGCGTATCTTCCATGAGAGTAGGAAAAGAAATGCAGTTCTTCGGCGCCCGGGCAAACCTTGCGAAATGCCTTCTTTACGCCATCAACGGCGGTGTGGATGAGATCACCAAGAAGCAGGTGGGACCGAAATACCGTCCGATCACTTCCGAGTATCTGGACTACGACGAGGTTATGGACCGCTACAACGATATGAGCCGCTGGCTGTCCCACGTATATGTGAACGCGCTGAATATCATTCACTACATGCACGACAAATACTGCTACGAGCGTATCCAGATGGCTCTTCACGATAAAAATGTGACCAGATGGTTCGCCACAGGTATTGCGGGACTTTCTGTAATCACAGACTCCCTTTCCGCTATCAAGTACGCGAAAGTAAAAACTATCCGTGATGAAAATGGTATTGTTGTGGACTTTGAGGTAGAGGGCGATTATCCGAAATTCGGAAACGACGACGACCGTGTGGACGAAATCGCGTACAAGATTGTAAAAGACTTCATGCATTATGTGGGAACCACGCAGACATACAGAGGCGGAATCCCCACCACTTCCATTCTGACCATTACTTCCAACGTAGTATATGGAAAGAATACAGGAGCTACACCGGACGGACGTAAGGCAGGAGAACCCTTCGCGCCAGGCGCAAATCCCATGCACGGAAGAGACAGCCACGGCGCGGTAGCTTCTTTAAGTTCCGTAGCGAAGCTTCCGTTTAAAGAATGCCAGGATGGTATTTCCAATACCTTCTCCATTATTCCGGGCGCCCTCGGAAAAGAAGACGCCGTTATTCTGGACGAAGCCATCAGTCTGGGCGATCTCAGCTTCTCCATGGAGCCGGACTGCGCATGCTGCGAGCCGAACCTGACTGTGGAAGACGATATGTAATAAACAGCGGCAGATGAAACTTCAATCTGTAGTAGCTTCTATGAAAACACAGAAAAATACGCCGGATGACTCTTTCGTAAATATAGCATCAATGTACAAGGAGAGCGTATTGCCCATTGTACACCGATGCCAACGATAACCCCAGGAGCCTGATTCCGGCAGCCAGATTTATAGAATATAAGGAGGAATCATATTATGAACATCAGCGACGCACAGGTAGATAACTTAGTAAACTTACTGGACGGATACGCAGAAAAAGGCGGCCATCATCTGAACGTAAATGTATTCACAAGAGAAACACTTCTGGACGCTCAGGCCCATCCTGAAAAATATCCCCAGCTTACTGTACGTGTTTCCGGTTATGCGGTAAACTTCAATAAGCTTACAAAAGAGCAGCAGGATGAGGTTATTTCCAGAACCTTCCATGAAGGAATGTGATTATGACGGAGGAATATAGCCCAAAGGGACATATTCATTCCACAGAGAGCTTCGGGACCGTTGACGGTCCCGGAGTTCGTTTTGTGGTATTTTTTCAGGGATGTCCCATGAGGTGCCTGTACTGTCATAACCCAGATACCTGGACGCCGGGAAAAGGAACGGAAATGACAGTGGAGGAGATCCTGAGAGAGTATAAAAGAAACGAAGTATTTTATAAATCCGGCGGGATCACGGCCACAGGAGGCGAGCCTCTGATGCAGCTTTCCTTTCTGACCGCTCTTTTTTCAGCGGCGAAGAAAGAGGGTATCCAAACTTGCCTGGATACCTCGGGAATCATGTACCAGGAAGAAAAACAGAAAGAGTATGAAAAACTGTTCCAGGTTCTGGATCTTGTGCTCCTTGATATCAAGCACAGTACGGAAGAAGACCATAAAAAGCTTACCGCGCAGAGCCAGAAACATATCCTGGAATTTGCCCATGCCCTGGAAAAAGCCGGAATCCCCATGATCGTACGTCACGTAGTCGTGCCGGGGATCACGGATTCACGGGAACACCTCCTCCGTCTGGGAAAACTGATCGGAGGATTCCGCAATCTGAAAGGACTTGAAGTTCTCCCATATCATACCATGGGTGAAGTAAAATATAAAAATCTCGGACTGGATTATCCTCTTGCGGGGCTTGAGAATCTGTCGCCGGAAAAGGCAAAAGAAGCGAGGAATATCATTCTGGAAGGTATCCGCCAGGTCAGGACAGGAAAATCATAGATGAGATTCAGGAAAACAGCGCCTTTTGACGCTGTTTTTTTCATGCTCCGATCTTAATTCCGTATATTTTTCCTTCAGCTCCTGAGGTTCTACCTTATGGAACCGTTCAGGATATTTTTTATAATATTGCTGCAGCAAAAAGAAAACTTCATATTTCATAAATGGATATTTCCCCCTTTTCGGTCAGATAAGATTTTATCGAAAACTTTGTGCAATCAGATTTTCTTTTGATTCTGATATCATTATATTGCACATAAATCTGATTTTATATATAATTTCCATATAATAATATTAGAATATCGACAGAAATTGCTTTATATCATAAACAGGGAGGCGGGATCTTGAAACCACACAGCCGGATCTTTCATACGGAACATATACAGGTACAGGCAAACCAGAGAGAATCTGTGGGAGGGATTACCACAGAGTTTCCCTATGTCATGCACGATTCGGATTTTGACCGGGTGTCCATTCCCTGGCACTGGCATGAAGAAGTGGAGTTCGGATATATCCGGGAAGGAGAACTGGAGATTGTCACCATAGACCGGAGATATCAATTTTCCGCCGGGCAGGGATATTTTATGAACAGTAATGTCCTTTCCTCTATGCACAAAAGCGCCGGGGCGGGAAAGACTAGACTGCAGACACATATTTTTTATCCGGTCTTTCTCGGCGGGCATTTCCAAAGCATATTTGAGACAAAATACATAAATCCGGTAATCCACAATAAAAATATAGAAATCATCGAACTGAAAGGGGAGAACAGCGCCCAGAAACAGATCCTCGGGAAATTAAAAGCAGCGGCCCGTCTGCAGGAACAGACGGATACGGAATTCCAGACAAGGAATCTCTTCTCAGAAATCTGGCTGCTCCTTCTGAATGAAATCCGCAGCCGCCCGGTACAGCAGGTAAATCTCAGAAACCAGGATCGGATTCAAACTATGCTGGCCTTTATCCATCAGAATTTCGCGGAAAAAATCACTCTGGACGAAATCGCGGCCTCGGCGGCGGTAAGCTCCCGGGAATGCCTCCGCTGCTTCCGGAATACAATCCGGAAATCTCCGGCGGAATATCTTACAGAATACCGTCTGGATATGGCGAAAAAACTTCTTGTTGAAACAGAGATGAGCATTACGGAGATCGGCCTGCAGTGTGGGTTCTCCTCCAATGCATACTTTGGGAAGATATTTCGGGAAAAATGCGGCGAGGCCCCGTCAAAATACCGGGAACAGAACGCAAGTCATCTTGACAAACCTCATACAAGTGGGTAGAATGACAAAAGGAATAAATATGCATCATTCTTCAAATATTACGGGAGAATTTTGAAATAGACAACAGGAGGAAAGAAGCGATGGCAGTACCTTATAATCATAAGGCAATCGAAGCAAAGTGGCGTGCCAACTGGGAGAAACATCCGGTAAACGTCAACGACGGCAAAAAACCGAAATATTATTGTCTGGATATGTTCCCATATCCGTCAGGAAACGGACTTCATGTAGGACACTGGAGAGGATATGTGATCTCCGACGTATGGAGCCGTTATAAAATGCTGCAGGGGTATTATCTGATCCACCCCATGGGATGGGACGCGTTCGGACTTCCTGCGGAGAATTACGCGATTAAGATGGGCGTTCACCCTGCTATCTCCACTGCGGAAAATGTAAAAAATATCAAGAAGCAGATTAACGATATCGCGGCGATCTACGACTGGGATATGGAAGTCAACACGACGGATCCAAATTTCTATAAATGGACCCAGTGGATCTTTGTAAAAATGTTTAAAGAGGGACTGGCTTACGAAAAAGAATTTCCGATCAACTGGTGTCCGTCCTGCAAGACCGGACTTGCCAACGAGGAAGTGGTAAACGGCTGCTGCGAGCGCTGCGGTTCCCCGGTAACCAAGAAGAATCTCCGTCAGTGGATGCTGCGCATCACCAAGTATGCGGACCGCCTTCTGAACGATCTGGACAAACTTGACTGGCCGGAAAAAGTTAAAAAGATGCAGACAGACTGGATCGGAAAGTCTTACGGAGCGGAGGTGGACTTCCCGGTTGACGGAAGAGAAGAGAAGATCACTGTCTACACCACAAGACCGGATACCCTTCACGGCGCGACCTTTATGGTTCTGGCTCCGGAGCATGCCCTGGCGACGTCTTTGGCGACTCCGGAAACAAAAGAAGCAGTTGACAAATATATCTACGACGCTTCCATGAAATCTAATGTGGACCGTCTTCAGGACAAGGAGAAAACAGGCGTATTTACCGGCTCCTATGCCATTAACCCGCTGAATGGAAAAAAGATCCCCATCTGGCTTTCCGATTACGTACTGGCCGACTACGGTACAGGAGCGATCATGTGCGTGCCGGCTCACGACGACCGTGACTTTGAGTTTGCTACAAAATTTAATATTCCCATCATCCAGGTTATCGCCAAGGATGGAAAAGAAATTGAAAACATGACGGAAGCTTATACCGACGCTTCCGGAACCATGATCAACTCCGGCGACTGGAATGGCATGGAATCGGCCGTCCTGAAAAAGGAAGCCCCCCTGATGATCGAGAAAATGGGAATCGGAAGAAAAACAGTGAATTATAAGCTGCGCGACTGGGTATTCTCCCGTCAGCGTTACTGGGGCGAGCCTATTCCCATTGTTCACTGTCCGAAGTGCGGCGCCGTGCCTGTGCCGGAGGATCAGCTTCCTCTTACCCTTCCGGAAGTAGAAAGCTATCAGCCTACCGGAACAGGAGAATCCCCGCTGGCTGCGATCGATGAATGGGTAAATACCACCTGTCCCTGCTGCGGAGGCCCCGCAAAGAGAGAGACGAACACCATGCCCCAGTGGGCCGGTTCCTCCTGGTATTTCCTGCGCTATGTGGACAATAAGAATGACAAAGAACTGGTTTCCAGAGAAAAGGCGGACAAATATCTGCCTGTGGATATGTATATCGGCGGCGTGGAACATGCGGTTCTTCACCTTCTGTATTCCAGATTTTATACAAAATTCCTTTATGATATCGGCGTAATCGATTTTGACGAGCCGTTTATCAAGCTGTTTAATCAGGGTATGATCACCGGAAAGAACGGCATCAAGATGAGTAAGTCTAAAGGAAACGTTGTTTCTCCTGACGATCTCGTGCGTGACTACGGCTGTGATTCTCTGAGAATGTACGAGCTGTTTGTAGGTCCACCGGAACTGGACGCGGAATGGGACGACAGAGGAATCGACGGCGTTTCCCGCTTCCTGAAGCGCTTCTGGAATCTTGCGCTTGACAGTATTGATGCAGATGTGGCCGAGACGAAGGAAATGGTCAAGATCCGTCACAGGATGGTGTATGATATTACCCAGCGTCTGGAATCCTTCAGTCTGAACACAGTAATTTCCGGATTTATGGAATACACCAATAAGATGATCGACCTTGCGAAAAAGACAGGCGGAATGGATAAAGAAACGATCCGCACCGCGACGATCCTTCTTGCGCCTTTTGCTCCCCATGTAGCGGAAGAGATCTGGGAGCATCTTGGAAATACAGACTCCGTTTTCCATGCCCAGTGGCCGGCTCATGACGAAGAGGCAATGAAGGACGACGAGATTGAAATCCCGGTTCAGATTAATGGAAAAACCCGCGCCGTGATCAGCATCCCGGCGGAGATTTCCAAAGAGGACGCCATCGCAAAAGGAAAAGAAGCCATTGCAGACAAGCTCACCGGAAATGTGATCAAGGAAATCTACGTTCCGAAGAAGATCATCAATATTGTTATGAAATAAAAATCAATGAAGTTAAAAGAATTTTTTGAGAAGTATCCCCGTGTTGCCCTGGGATTTTCCGGCGGCGTAGACTCTGCATATCTTTTATACGCGGGAAAGAAATACGGGGCGGATATCCGCCCCTACTTCATAAAGACTGCTTTTCAGCCGGAATTTGAGCTGCGGGACGCGCATCGGCTGACAGAGGAACTTGGAATAGAGCTTACTGTTGTGGAGTATGATATTCTGGCGGAAACCCAGGTGGCCCAAAATCCCCCGAACCGCTGTTATTACTGCAAATCCGCTCTGTTCGGCGCTTTGAAACAGCAGGCTTTAAAGGACGGATACGAAATCCTTCTTGACGGGACAAACGCCTCTGACGACGCTTCGGACCGTCCGGGTATGAAAGCTATCCGGGAGATGAAGGTGCTGTCTCCCTTAAGAGAATGCGGGCTTACAAAAGACGAGATCCGGATACTGTCCAGAGAAGCAGGACTTTTCACCTGGGAAAAACCGTCCTACGCCTGCCTTGCCACAAGAATCCCCACAGGAGAACCGGTCAGTGGAGAACTCCTGAAAAGGATTGAAAGGAGCGAAGACGCTTTATCGGCTCTTGGTTTTTCTGATTTTCGCGTCCGGGTGTTTCACGACGCCGCCAGGATACAGCTTCCAAAGGGTCAGTTTGAAAAGGCGGCGCAGGATCGTGAAAGAATCCTGAATGTCCTGAAGCCGTATTTTACGGCGGTGTTGCTGGATCTGGAAGCACGGTGAAAGCGGCCGATCCGGCTCTATTGTGCGAGCGGATCCCCGGGGTGTCGGAGAAATTATTTTTCCGTTGTAAAAGTGTGCTCGGTAAGTTCCGAAAGTACCGCTATTTTTTTATTGATCATAAGGCGCATACAGTTTGGCACATGTTCCTGATGGGCTCTGTGAATGGCGACGCATTCCTTGCAGTTTCCATGATAACGACATGCTTTTGTGCAGGAGCAGTGATCCTTCTGCGCGTACTCTGTCCGAAAAGCGGCGGCGAATTCCTCCTGGATGCGCAGGCCTTCTTTTCGGTTTCCTTTATGGAATTCTTCCATAGCTCTTTTTTCAATTTCATTTCCGTCAATTATCATATATTTTCCTCCTTGGTCTTATTCATGACTGCCCGGTTGAAAAATTATGTTTATATGATTTTTCTTTCCGGACAACCCGTGGCTGATTCTCTGCTGCGAGTATCATATTATCACAAGATTTTCTGGTATGATAGCGGATAAAGTGGTAATATGTATATGAAAATAACCAAATTAAAAACCGTAAATGAATTCGAGGAGGAAGATGAAGTGAATTACAGGGAACAGCCGTCCGGACCTGTTTATTCTCATAATCCTTATCACAGCACAAAGTTTCCTCTTCTTGTGCTGGATGTGAGAAGAGAACACTGTGAACCTTATAACGAAGGTTTCCGTGTCCTTCACTGGCATGACGAAGTGCAGTTTGTATATATCAAAAAAGGAGCTGTGCATTTTAAAATCTGGGAAGAGGAATACGATCTGTCTGCTGGAAGCTGTATGTTTCTTAATTCCGGCGTGCTGCACCGGATCACGGAAAAAGAGGACTGCCATTACCACAGTTTTCTGATACCGCCCAAAATGCTGGGATTTTTTTCAGGAAGCGCCATGGAGGAAAAGCAGGTAGAGCGGATCATTAAAAATCCGGCGGTGACGTACCTGCCTCTGTCTCCGGGAAATATCAGAGCAGAGAAGGCCCTGAAAGAGCTGAAAAAACTGGACGGGCTTTACTTTGAAAAGAAGGAAGACGATTTCCGGGAATATGAACTGTCTCTCTCCATTGCCGCACTCTGGCTGGAAACAGTCCGTGTTCTGATGGAAAAGGAGCATCTGCCGCGTATACGTAAAAAAGATCACGACCGTATCCGTGCGCTTCTGGCCTTTGTCCATGAAAATTATCAGAATCCGCTGAGCCTTGAAGCAATCGCCACCGCCGGAAATGTGAGTAAAACGGAATGTCTCCGGTGCTTCCGGAAGTATACAGGTTATTCTCCCTGTCAATATCTATTAAGATACCGCCTGCAGGCGGGAGAGGCGCTTTTAAAATCTTCTGATAAAACAGTGACGGATATTTCCTTTCAACTGCAGTTTCCATCTCCAAGCGCCTTTATCGCCTCCTTCCGGCGTTTTTATGGCATGACGCCCGCGGCATACAGGAAGACAGGAAGAGGCCAGGCGTCCGAAAAACTTTAACTTGATAATGTGTGAAATTGCGAGTACAATAAAAAATGCAGAATTTATGCCAGAGAGGACGGTAGCATCGATGTACAAGGGGACAATACGGTCGATAAAGGGCTGATTTCTGCTCCTTTTGCGTTACTTTCACTCCGCGTACGTCCTGTACGCGTCGATCAAGTGCCTGAAAGGGGCAGAAATCATCACCTTTTCGACTCGTAGACTCCAA